>NZ_JBXWNI010000011.1:0-140402 GCF_059610285.1 Ruegeria sp. YTSA072
TACATCGAACCTGGCAGCCCGTGGGAGAACGGATACTGTGAAAGCTTCAATGGCCGGTTCAGGGACGAACTGCTCAAAGGTGAAATCTTCTACAGCCTGCGCGAAGCTCAAATTCTGATCGAACAATGGAGGAAACACTACAACACAAAACGCCCTCACAGTGCACTGGGCTATCGCCCGCCAGCGCCCGAAACCATCATCACGATGGATCACAGGCCGATGATGCACTAACAATCAACTTGGACCAGTCACATGAGGCTGCTCACTCGATTTCTGCAATCTGCGAACCAACGCAAATTTTTGAAGATGCTCCAATTCTTCTTTTTTAACAATACTTTCAGGAGTTCAATTGCAAATTCGACATGGGACCGTATTTCGGACAACGAAATCGGACTGCATTAGCCAACGAGCTTCCATCCGCCCACCAGGATACTTTGTTGAGCAACTATAAGTGTTCCGCATAGGCTTGAGTTCTGCGACGAACGCCTCTAACCGGACGTTCTTTTTCTCCAGTCTTTTCTGCTCAGACAACTATGCTCGCCTATACCGCCATTGCACTTTCTTCAGTTGTAGTACATGGCATCGCTGTTGCCCACGATACGGACTGCCAAGATCACTCCGCCGCCTGCCGTCAGTTTCAACCAGGTTTTACGCAGCAGCATCAAAACACCTACGCCTTAGTTCGGTTCTTCGCCATTACCAATCACCCTTTCTCGGTCAGTATAATGGCACAGTTTTGGGGACTTAGGGCACAAATGCGTTTCCTCCACACCGCGATATGTGGTCAAAAGCAAGGCATATTCACGGGGCAAGTATAGAGCGTCAATCGCGCCCAATTTTGTTCAAACGATTGGATAGCATCCAAGAAAGTGTATCGTTCAGAGTGAACTGCGGGCGGTGGCCAAGCGCGACTGCCAGATCATTGGAACATGCCTGATAACGCATGTCACCGGCTCGAATAAAGCGTTCGTCCCGTTGGATCTCCGGTGAATAGCCACTGAGGTCTGCCAGTGTTTCGAGGATGGATCTTATCGATGTCGCGCGCCCGCTTGAGACGTTAACTTCGCGTACTGCCCCCGAATCTGCACACAACACCCGACACAGAATGTCGACTGCATCGCGAACGTCCACGAAATCGCGAGCGATTTCCGTGTCTCCCATTGCGATTACTGGCTCTTGTTTCGCAAAAGCCGCCACGAGCTTCGGGACAAGGTACCTTTCGTTTTGACCAGCCCCGATACAGTTAGATGGCCGCGCAATTGTTACATCAAGCCTGTCGCGGTACCAATCGGAACATACCTCAGCAAGTAGTTTGGAAGCCCCGTAGTGGTTCATTGGACGCCTTGGGGTGTTTTCGGTCTGCACCGTTGACCCACTTTCCCCATAAACGCTAGTAGCGCTCACAAGTACAAAGCGTCCTGAGAGCCGGCTGGCAATCGCAGACTGCAACAGGCGCTCTGTCAGGAAAGCATTGTTTTCATAAAAAGCGCGATGATCCCCTGCTGCAGGGTTCGCCTCTGCGGCCAAGTGAATTAAATCTGTAACTTGATGGTAACTCAAAAAATCGCTCAACGACGTTGTGGACGAATAGTCCACTTCTAACCGAGACATAGGAATCACCTGCCAGCCAAGCTTCTCCAATGCCTGTCGTAGGTACCCCCCCAAAAAACCAGAGGCACCAGTAACGGCGCATACACCATTTTTTTTCTTTGTCACCATATGCATGCAGTAAGTCCAAAAGAACCATGTTGCAAGATACAACTCGGAAAACAAACAGAGACGCCGAGGCGCTCAACGGCTTTTTTTACGCGCTGCGGCTCGCAAAGGATTTCCGATTCTTCACCTTCTGAAATAGGTATTCTAACGCTCTCCTCGTCACCAGATACGCTCATGTCCAGTTTCGGCATAAGAAACGAAACGACTCCTTTTTCAACGCACAACATTGCAGGAAAAGTGTAAATCTCTTCCAGGAATGCACTTCGCGATCCGTAAAGGTTTAGCTCCCAGCTGCAACACTTACCAACTCAAACTATTGCTTGCGGTTCTTTGAGAGAAGCCTTCATGACTGCTGCGGCGCTTGCCAGTTGTGTTCGATACTTGCTGGTCAATTGGGTCTGTGTCGTTTCTTCGGAGTTCGCCTTTTACGTCAGCTATTGATTTCATTGCCCATTCGAGCCAACTGCGCCTGAGCTCCAATCGAAGGTTTAGGCCACATTCAACTGTATGAAGGGAAACAGAAAAAAGCTCCTCACCGTTTCGGTCTGAACACAGCTCTCTTGTTCACGTTCGGCAATAGCTAAACGACCACGAAGTTCCGCGGATGAACTGGACATTCCACTTACTTAGCTTTATCCGGCGAAAGCCAAAAAGCAGTGCTCCGCGTGGAGTTGCTGCGTAATCTCAGTATCTGTTCATCTTTGGAGTTACTATGACCTCCCTGATCTCTCTATATGAAACCCATGAAGGGAAGTTGTCGGACAAATGGGCCAGTTACTTGAGAGTTTACGATCGATTGTTCGGCGAATTTCGAGAACGTCCGATACGCTTTCTGGAGATTGGCGTTCAGAATGGCGGCTCATTGGAAATATGGGCTAAGTACTTCCCCAATGCAGAATTAATTGTGGGATGTGACATCACTAAGAAGTGCGGGGAACTAGATTACTCGGATCCGAGGATTTCCATTGTAGTAGGTGATGCAAATAATGAAGCAACAAAATCGGAGATTCTGAAGAAAGCACCGGAGTTTGATATCATAATTGATGATGGATCCCACATGTCGAGCGATATCGTACGTAGTTTTGCAAAGTACTATCCGGCTTTATCCAAGGACGGTCTTTATGTCGCCGAAGACTTGCACTGCAGCTATCAGACAGTCTTTGAAGGCGGTATGGAAGCGCCGTTTTCTTCAATCAACTTTTTCAAACGCCTAACAGATCTCGTGAACAGACAGCACTGGGGCGCAAAAATAGCCGATCACCAAGCTCTTTCGTTTTTCTCGGATGTTTGGGATGTTTCGTTCAACCAATCTGACCTTGAAACAATCCAAAAGGTCGCATTTCTCAATTCTCTTGTCGTCGTACAAAAATCTGATCCCGATGCCACTTTCCTTGGCTCTCGGGTGGTGAGTGGACGAGAAGCGATTGTCACTGATCACCTCCTGTCGCTTTCGGGTACGCAGAGTAAAGTGACTGACGAAACTGAAGCGGCCTATGGCCCGAATTCACCCCGACTGGAATCCTATCTTGATTTGTATATGGATGCGGCCAAGGAGAAAGAGGCTCTTCAGGCTCAACTGCTCGAAAAGAGGGAAGATATCGAAAAACTGCGCACCGAGTTTACTAATAAAGAGCGAGATCTCGCGCGTGAAATCGGCGAACGGGACACCGAAATTGTTAGTTTGCGCTTCCGCCCGTTGAAGCAGCTTTTTGACCTGATAGCGTTTTATGCACTGAGTGCTTTCATCAAGTCACCGCTCCCCTTTACACAGAAACGAATTGATCGCTTTCGCCGTAGTATGGCAAAGAGAAATCCAGAACGCCGTTTCGATGCGGGTAACCATTAGCCCAAAGAGATATGAGATTGGCTTGCAATGTGATTGAACCCGGAGCACTAAAGCAGGTTTGCTTATTTTACTGGCACTTGGGTCAAAGGCTTACCCTTTTCACGAGGCTTAAGTCGGTTGATGTCGGATTACAATGCCAAGTCAAAGCGGATGGAGATGTGACCTGGCGTGGCGGCAGTGCCATCGACGGCGATGCAGCACGTGATCGAAAAGATGCGCATATGTGAGTTTACACGCTTGAACCGCCCAAAGTGACTAAGACTGCTTGTCTTCTTCACTCTGCAGTTGTACGTCTCAACGGGATTATTCAACGGGAAATCCAATGGCGATTATGGTAAATTTTGCTCGCGTTCGACGATTGGAATTGCATCTTGCATTGGGCGGCGACATGACCCGCAAAAAGATTATTGAAGGCGGAATATTCTATTTTCTCCCACCAGCAATGGTGAATGCGTCCGCCTTGTTTCCAGGCCCTTTTGGAGTCGAGCGGGAGATTGTACAGTGAGGCGCCTTGCACGCAGTTGGCGTCGTAGACGTTATGAAAAGATCATTCGAGAGTCGGGTGTTTTTGATCAGAATTGGTATCGAAGTCAGTTTGGGCTTTCCGCCCAGGAAGACCCTATAGTCCACTACATTAAGCATGTCACTGATCGGCGGTTACGACCGTTCCCCGGATTTCCAGACGAATTAGTTGCGGCAGTAAGTGACAAAGATTTGGACAACGGGAAGAATCCACTGGTCAAGTACTTGCGCCTGTACAGAGCTGACACCCATAATCACTCATATCATCCCGGCGCAATGCCAACTCTTCTTGTGCCTATGTGGCAGGACCCTTTTGCGAACTGGGAGCAGGCGCTGGTCGATGTTCGTTCAGCTCTTGGAACTGAAAACACTCTATTGTACGGATCAACTAAACCCAAAGTGTCGGTTGTCGTGCCAGTGCACAACCAGTTCCACTTTACGTTACGCTGTGTTTGGTCGATAGTGATGGCCAAAGAGGCTGTGCCATTGGAACTGATTATCTCCGACGATAAGTCCGAAGATGATACACAAGAATTCTTCTCTGACCTCGTTGGCGTTCGCTATATCAGGAACGATCCCACTCTTGGATTTGTCCGGTCCTGCAACAAAGCAGCGAAATCTGCGCGCGGTGAATTTATCTACTTTCTGAACAACGACACAGCTGTACTTGACCTCTGGCTGACTGAACTTGTCGAGGTGATGGATCGAGACTCAGATACCGGGCTAGCCGGTTCGATGCTTTTCTACCCTGATGGCGTGCTGCAGGAGGCGGGAGGGGTAATTTGGCGGGACGGATCGGGTGCAAATCTTGGACGTACTCAGAAGTTGGTGCCCCCGCTATACAACACGATGCGCGACGTCGATTATGTATCGGGCGCGGGTATCATGGTCAGGACCCAACTTTGGAATCGGATCGGTGGATTTGATGAGAGGTACGCCCCAGCATATTGTGAGGACAGTGATCTTGCCTTCCGAGTAAGACAGATGGGTTACAGAACGGTAGTGCAGCCAAACTCGAAGATCGTTCACTTTGAAGGACGCTCAAACGGAACGGATACAGGAAGTGGAATCAAAGCCTATCAGGTTACAAATTCTGAAAAGCTAAAGGAAAAGTGGGCGTTTACACTTGAGCGGCATCATGCGCCGCGCGATTTGACGGGTCAGGCGATGCGCCGTCACGACAAACCACGTTTGCTGATCATTGATCACAAGATACCAAAGCCTAACGAGGACGCTGGCTCGTTAACGGCTGTTTGGGTCATGAGAATCCTGTCGCAATTTGGCTATGATGTCACATTCTTAGCTCATGATTTGCGCCCCGACCCGGAAAACGAACGCGAGCTGGCTGGTTTGGGTGTGGAGGTTATTCGCTGGCCTGATGTAACGGACATCAACGCGTATCTTACGGAAAACGCCAAGGACTTTGATGGGTTTCTTTTGTATAGACCAACGGCTGGCGGTGATTTTTCCGCAAAGCTGCGGAAGCTCCAGCCAAATACACCGCAGGTATACTTCACAGTCGACATTCATTTTCTTCGAGGTCAACGCGCTCAGGAAACTGGCGCAAGCTTTGCGGAAAACGGAGAAATGGTGGCGTTTCTGCGGCAACGAGAACTGGAACTAATTTCCTCCTGCGACACCTCGATTGTACTATCTCTAGCTGAGATTGAAATCCTGAAGAGTTATGGCCTTGCGGCGCGTCTTCATTACTTGCCGCTCATCCTTGAGAACGCTGGCTCGCCGCCTCCCCGCGAAAACCGAGAAGGTATCTGTTTTGTGGGCGGCTACCAACATCTTCCTAACGTTGAAGCTGTGAAATGGTTCGTCGGTGAAGTCTGGCCTTTGGTTCGGAAACGAATGCCGGACTTAAATTTCTATATCGTAGGATCACATGCGCCCAAAAGTGTTCGCGATCTGGATGGCGACGGCGTTGTCTTTGTAGGCTTCGTTGAGGACTTAAACTCTTTTCTGGATGCCCGGATCGCAACTGTAGCGACGCTGACCTATGGCGCGGGTATCAAAGGCAAGATTGGGAGTTCACTTGCAGCGGGCGTTCCATGTGTCTGTAATTCGATGGCAGCCGAAGGAATGTCTCTAACGAATGAGCAAGACGTTCTTATTTCCGACAGCCCGGAAGGCATCGCCGAAGCGATTGAGCAGGTTGCAACAGACACGGCGCTCTGGAACAAGCTCTCAGTAAACGGTCAAAAATTCGTAGAGCAAAATTATTCTCCCTCAGTCACAGCTAAATCACTACTAGACGTCCTATCGCGTGCCGGCATTTCACCGTTTTCGGGAACTTGCCCTATAACAGGTAGCGAGGAACGCCGCATGTTTAACGGAGCGATCGACAGCTTATCAGCAGGATCTGACCGCACCGACACATCCGACCGCGTGCTACTGAAGGTACTGTCAGGGCGGATGGGAGAAAACTCGACAGCAGTCAACAGGTGGGTGACCCCACTTCCTGAGATATCGTTTTACAATTGTAGCGCAGCGCTTGAAGGTTCACTCGTTTCATCAAGAAATAGCAGGGACGCGGCCGCTGGCAAAGTTCTCCTGGCAAAGTTGGATTCCGAAAACGATTTTGACTCCGTTTGGCGAAACATTGAAGCATCTGATTTGATCGGGGATGTAGAGTATGCAGCCTTTGCGATCAGTTCAAGCTCAGCGCGTTTACCGCACAGCAGAACATTGGTGCCCTTTGTTGCAGACCTGGTAGAAAGACTTGAAGCCTATGGCTTTGCTGTACGATCTGACCGGTATGTCCTACCCGAATGTGCTATCGTCGGCACGCTGTGCGTCGAAGCTGAGCGACGCGCCGACCATACATTGCTTGAAAAGCGCCCATTACATTAGCAACAAGTACTGGATTGTAGATGCTGACAGTAATTCTTCCTTCGGCTGGCAAAGGGACCCGCCTAAATCTTCCTTATCCAAAAGAAATCCATGGTATAGCGCCGGGCAAAAGCTTGATTGATCTTAGCCTCGATCACATCCTCGCTAATCGCGAATTGGTTTCGACGGTTGTGCTTGTGGTTACGCCAGGCAAAGAGGTCGTTTATGAATACGTGTCAAACCGCTTGGCTGACCTAGATTGTCAGGTCCAGCAGGTCTATTTTAATGAGGACTACTCAGAATGGCCTGGCAGCATTCTTTCGGCGGAACACTCATTCGGAGCAAGAAACGTCGTGCTGCTGCCTGATTCTCGGTTGCAACCTTGCCACGGAAAAACACTGCTCACAGAGTATGCGTCGCACTTTGACAACGGGCGCGACCTTACCTTCGCGTATGTGCCAGAGACCTCTGCAGATCGGTTGATACGGCTTGGTGCGCTGCATTTACGTGACGGGTTGATCACAAAATTCTGCGATAAGCCCGTCGCCGAAGAAACCAGCCAATTCAATGCGTTTTGGGCCTCGTTCGGGTTTCAAAAACACTGCGGGAAGGAAGTTCTTAATCTTATGATGCGTTCCGTAGCGCGGGAAAAGGTTGACCTAAACGCATTGAATTTATCTATATCAGGTTTTGCCATTTCCAGTTACGTCGATCTCGGGACTTGGCCCGTCCTCTCGCAGTATTTGCAAGAAAACAACATCTGATGACTGTTTTTGTCGCCGATCACACCGGAACTCTTGAGCAACAATCCTCATTTTTGAGACCAATTCACATTGGCGCAGGTTTGGCTAGTCAGACCGGATTGGAACCCGACACGACGGTCGCCGGTAGTCTCTCTACCTGCGAGGCATATGCTGATATTCGTCTTTTTGACTACATTTTGAAAGCTTACGCTACAAAAAGCCAATATGTCTGCGTTATGCAATACAGGCGTGCCTTTTTTTTCGACAAACCCCGGTCGCGATTCGGCCTTGGCGTGGGCACCCACAAGGAAAACTCGACGTTGCTTGAACTTCGTAATGCTGTTGGCGAAGCAAGCTCTGGCTTTGTTATTGCGCCAATGCAGCTACGCGATGTTTACCTTCGATATTTGTCCAAACAATCAGATCGCCTACTAAAGCGGGAGCTGGATGGGCACGACTTCGTAGTAAACCGCTGGTGCATCGAGAATGAGACCGTTGAAGAGCAATATCTGTTTGCGATCAGCCACATGTTTAAGAACGAACCAGAGTACATCAGCATCTGGTATGATATGCGTGTCGCACTAGAAAGAGAGTTGGGTAAAGAGGTAGTTGCACGCTCACTCGACTCAAACACCGGGTACTTCAACAACTGTTTCGTGACCACGTGGGAACACTTCAAAGAATACAACGAATTTCTGTTCTATATTCTCAAAGAACTCAAGCAATATGCGCATGTGTTCCGCGTCTACGGCTATATTGCGGAACGAATATTCGGTGCCTATCTCGCATCAAGACAGCCAAGCCTAAAATCTCAGACGATGATGTGGTTTCAATAGTCTCGCTCAACACAATGAATTTCTCTGGAACTGCGCGCTCACACATCCATCGTGATGCCATTGCCAGATGACCCCAGGCGGCAATTGCAGCGTTCATGAAGCTTCGTTATGCGTTTCTGTGAAAATTGGCACTGCCATTGAGCCAATCGGAATTGCCAGCCAAACCATGCTGAGTTAGGGTCAGGATTCATGTGATCATCTGCGAGCAGTTACGATGTCAGAAAACAGTTACCAAGACAGAATCGAAGCCCAAATCAGGCAATATGCCGAGACCAAGGACATTCACGCACTGCCCGACATCTTTCATGTCTGGTCGCACCACTATCTAGGCCCACAAATACAAGATGTTTTTGAATCCGCCACCATTCCGGAGTTCTTTGCGAGAGCTTTCATCGAAGCCGTCGGCGGCGATGACGTACATGGAGACATCCTGAGCATTGGATCTGGAGACGGATCCGTAGAGATCGAAGTTGCAAAATTTCTGATCGATAGCGGCTATAGAAATTTCACACTAACATGCACTGAGCTGAGTCCGATCCTTCTGGAAAACATGCGTACGCAGCTCGAGGCAATTGGTATTGGCGAACACTTCAAGCTACTTGAAGTTGACCTCAACAAATTCACGATCGACGCCGAATTTGACGTGGTAATGGCGAACCATTCTCTACACCATATTGTTGAGCTTGAGGCTTTATTTGACCTTGTTTATGATTCACTGAAGGAGCGCGGAATATTTGTAACCAATGACATGATCGGTCGAAATGGTCACATGCGCTGGCCCGAAACCAAGGCCATGATAGACGCAATCTGGCCTACGCTGAAAGAAAAGCACAAGTACCATCACCTTCTCGCCCGGCAGAACGAGGTCTTCATGGACCATGACTGCTCAACCGAGGGCTTTGAAGGGATTCGGGCGCAAGATATACTTCCGTTGATTATGAACAAGTTCCACGCTTATAAGTTCCTCGGATCCGGGGGCCTCATCGACATTTTTGTGGACCGCGGGTTTGGCCACGGCTTCGATCCACAAGATGAAGACGACGTTCGGACGATCAGGATGATCGCCGACTTAAATGAAATCATGCTGGATACCGGTGTCGTAAAGCCCGTCTTGGTTCAAGCCTACTTCACCAAGGATCAGCGGGGCGAGGTAACCTACCGGAACCGCACCGCCCAAAAGGCAATTAGGCCGGAGCAGGCTCCCGATTGGACTGCGTACTATCCCGCGGTTGATGCCATTTGAACGAACTCACTAGAGCCTCCCAGAAGAGTTGGTCCACCGTACAGAGCGAACGAGATAGCCGTCAGCGGTGCGCGGAGCAAGCCGCAATGGCTCGCGGACATCAAGGGCGACGACCCGGAGCAGGCGGAGAGGGCGCTGCAATGGATTGATCTATCGAAAGTTCTCGGCGGAACCGTCACCGACTAGTTCACGCCGAGCAACAAGCCTGTCGGTCTGAGCGGCACGGCGCTCTGGTGTCCCGGCACATGAGCGCCTTTTCAGTATGGATTACTATTTCTATGAGGTCTTCGCGCAAGTTAATGGCAAGCAACGTATTCTTTTTTGGGCTTCCGATCACAATGCTGACTTGATGGTGGCTTTAGTCACGAAACTCCGAGACAAAACCTGCGCCGCCTCAGCAACCGCAGATAGTCTCAAAACTACAGATATCCAACCGGACGGAAAGAGCGGTTGCCGTCTTGGGTTGCAAGTCAAACCACAGAAGAACCTACAAACCTTTGGAATTTTGGCGACCCCGGCAGGATTCGAACCTGCAACCTGCCCCTTAGGAGGGGGCTGCTCTATCCAGTTGAGCCACGGGGCCGCGCAAGGCTCTCTGTAGCTTGCTTTTTCGGGGTTGTCATCGCCTTTAGGCGGTGGTTGTAAAACTTGCGCTGTTCACGCTACCATCGGACAAAACAACATCGCAGGTGCCCCAGTGACAACAGATACCAAACGCCCGCTTACCCTTCGTGATGTCTCGGAAGCGTCCGGAGTGTCGGAAATGACGGTCAGTCGGGTTCTGCGCAACAGGGGTGATGTTTCGGACGCCACGCGCACCCGCGTCTTAGCCGCCGCGAAAGAACTGGGTTATGTGCCCAACAAAATTGCGGGCGCATTGGCATCCAGCCGGGTAAATCTGGTGGCGGTGATCATTCCCTCGCTGTCGAACATGGTCTTCCCCGAGGTTCTGACCGGCATTAACCAGGTGCTGGAAGACACCGAGCTGCAACCGGTTGTGGGCGTCACCGACTATATGCCGGAAAAAGAAGAAAAAGTGCTGTACGAGATGCTCTCGTGGCGGCCGTCCGGAGTAATCATTGCTGGCCTCGAACACACCGAGGCCGCGCGCGCCATGTTGGATTCAGCTGGTATTCCGGTGGTCGAGATCATGGATACCGACGGCAAACCGGTCGACGCGATGGTTGGGATTTCCCATCGCCGTGCCGGGCGCGAAATGGCGCAGGCGATCCTGAAGGCGGGCTATGAGCATATCGGGTTCATGGGGACCAAAATGCCGCTGGATCACCGGGCGCGCAAACGATTCGAAGGCTTCACCGAAGTTCTGGGCAAACACGGGGTTGAGATCGAGGATCGCGAATTCTACTCTGGCGGATCGGCTCTGGCCAAAGGGCGTGAGATGACTCAGACCATGCTGGAACGGTCCCCCGATCTGGATTTCCTCTATTACTCCAACGACATGATCGGTGCAGGTGGGCTGCTGTACCTGCTGGATCAGGGTATTGATGTGCCGGGACAGATCGGCCTGGCCGGGTTCAATAACGTCGAGCTTTTGCAGGGTCTGCCGCGCAAGCTGGCCACAATGGACGCCTGCAGGTTGGAGATCGGACGCACAGCCGCAGAGATCATCGCGGCGCAATTGGCTGATCCCAATGCCGAGGTCGACACGCGTGTGACCCTGACCCCCAAGATCAGCTTTGGCGACACCCTAAAGCGGCGCTGAACGCGTGGCGCTGCAACGGATGGACAACCGAACAGCCCGCGCGCTGTTCATGGATCGTCATGCATTGGCCGAGCCGCCATCGGGCGGCGCAAAAGGCGCGGAATTGCTGGACCTGATCCATCGTCTTGGCTTTGTGCAATTGGACAGCATCAACACGGTTGCGCGCGCCCATGACATGATCCTGTTTTCGCGGCGCCCATCCTATCGCGCAGGCAATCTCAAACGCTTGTACGAAAGCGACAGGGCGCTGTTTGAACACTGGACCCATGACGCAGCAGTCATTCCGATGGCGTTTTATCCGCACTGGCATTTGCGGTTTCAGCGCGATGCAGATCTGCTGAAATCCCGATGGAAAAACTGGCGCCGCGACGGGTTCGAGCAGCGATTTGAAACCGTTCTGCAACATATCCGGGATCACGGGCCAGTTTCCTCGTCCGATGTTGGCAAGGACGAGAAAAAGGGGTCCAGCGGCTGGTGGGACTGGCATCCGTCAAAAACGGCGCTGGAGTTTCTTTGGCGCTCGGGCGCACTGACGGTCATAGGGCGGCAAGGATTTCAAAAGCGGTATGATCTGACTGAGCGGGTGATCGAAACGCATCTTTGCCTGGGCAATATGCCCTGTGATGCCGAGGAGACAGTGGATTGGCTGTGCAACGCGGCGCTTGACCGGTTGGGGTTTGCAACCTCGGGCGAATTGGCTGCGTTTTGGGACACTGTCACGACAAGCGAAGCAAAATCCTGGTGTGAACAGGGTCTAATTCAAGGACAATTGGAAGAGATCGAGGTGACCTGCGCGGACGGAAGGCTACGCAAAGTGATCGCCCGACCATCCATTTCCGAGGATGCAGAGGCTGCACCCCGTCCCTCGGGCCGCATTCGGGTCCTTAGCCCATTTGACCCTATGCTGCGCGACCGCAATCGGGCCGAACGGTTGTTCGGCTTTTACTATCGCATCGAGGTTTTTGTACCTGCCCCAAAGCGCACTTACGGCTACTACGTGTTCCCGCTGCTTGAGGGCGACCGATTGATCGGGCGGATTGACATGAAAGCCAACCGGGATTGCGGGGCGCTGCAAATCAGCGCCTTATGGCCGGAACGATCCGTGCGCTGGTCCGATGCCAGAACCAAAAGGTTGCAGTCAGAGCTTGACCGAGTCCGACGATTTGCCGGGCTGGACAACGTGGAATTCGCCCGTGATTGGTTAAAAGATCCTAAATAGGGTCTTTTTCAGATCAGACTCAGGCTGATAGACTGTAACCCGTCTATCCCGCCTTCCAGGACATCGCCCGCCAACACCGGGCCAACCCCAGCCGGTGTACCAGTCAGGATCAGATCACCGGGCCGTAGGTGATAATATCCGGACAAATGGCAGATGACCTCATCTATCTTCCAGATCAGCTCTTCCAGCGTCGCGTCCTGCCGCGTTTCCCCGTTCACGTTAAGATAGATGCGTTTCTTGTCGTCCGGGGACCAATCTGCCGCGCGGGTCAAAGCGGCCAACACAGTGCCGTTTTCCAGATCCTTGCCCAAATCCCACGGGCGCTGTTTATTCCGCTCGCGGATTTGCAGGTCACGGCGCGTCATGTCCAGCGCACAACCATAGCCATAAACCGCATCCAACGCATCGGCACGCGTCGCACGGAAAACGGGTTTGCCGATCGCGACCGCCAGTTCCATCTCGTGGTGAAAATTCTCAGTTCCAGGCGGATAAGGCACGGTTTCACCCGACAGAACCGCGTTCGGGGCAGATTTTGTAAAGTAGAAAGGCGCCTCACGATCGACCTCATTTCCCATTTCTTCCGCATGGGCGGCATAATTGCGACCAACACAAAAAATGCGTCCCACGGGATAGGTCGACAATTCACCCTCAACCGGGATCGAAATCGGTTCGGGTAAGGAAAACAGATTGTCCGGCATCAAAGCCCCCTAACTGCAACTTGCAGCTTGTTTCTAAGTTGGCGGGACCAGTTGAACAAGCCATGTAGGTTCGCGCCAGGCATCACCATCACGCGAACTAGCCCCGTGGCCGGCTGTTCACAATTCAAAGTTTTGCCTTGGAAAGCCTTGGGTGCGCGCTACCTTTGGTTGTATCATGGATCACGCCACCATCGTTCTGACACTCATTCCCTGGCGATATCCGAAATCCACTCGTCGCTGATCAGGTGATTTGCCTGTAGGCGAGTGCAACTGAATCAGAGAGCGACGGCCAAAGACCTGTACCCCCACACGGTCTTTGCGTCCGGATGTCCGCTTATTTTCAGGTGGCTGTTTCTCTGAGGTGTGAGCCGGATAAATCCATCCGGCCGCGGGCCAGACACGCAGTCCAGTCAAAGTCTGGCCACCCCGCCGGAGGATATCCATACTTCTCTGGCGGGGACAAAAGCCTTTGCATGCGCAACGTGCGATCAGGTCTTCAGATCATGCAGATCGTTCAGCAGGTCCAGCAGCGCTTCGTGCCGATCCGGGCCTAGCTGGGTCTTGATCTCTTCAGCCAAACGTAGTGTCACCTGCATGTTGTCTTGGATGATCTTTTCGCCTTTGGCCGTGATATCGATGATCTGACGACGCTTATCCTCGGGATGGACCCGGCGCCGGATCAAATCCTTGGCTTCCAGTTTTTGCAGAATGCGCGTCAGACTGGGCAGCAAAAGGCACGATCGATCCGCTATATGCGTTGGCTCTTGAGGACCTTCTTCTTTCAGAACACGCAGAACGCGCCATTGCTGTTCCGTAACACCCGCATCAGCCAGCATATTTCGAATGGGCCCCATGACCCTTTCGCGCGCCCGCAGCAGTGCAATCGGCAATGAGCGGGACGTATTAGGCAGGTCTCTGGTCATAGTAGAATTTTTGCCCAAATTGGATCAAACCGCAACTGGCTAAGAATTTCACTAATTATATCAAGTATTTGACCATGTATTATATGACCCTTTTAGGCATATCGCAGCTTCGAGCCTCATCTCAAAATTAGTAAACAAAGCAATTAATATTGACGTTTTCTTCAGAATGACGATCACTGGACGCACAAAGAAACTAAGTCCCGGTCCGATCCCGGGGTTGGCAGAAATCTGAGGGTTGCGATGAAGTGGGATGAGTTTTCGGATTGGGGCAAACGAATTGCCGAGTGGACGCAGGATTACCACCTGACTGTAGGTGACAAACCCGTCCGCGCCCGGACTGAGCCGGGGGATATCCTCAACGCCCTGCCCGCGCGGCCACCCGAGCAGGCACAGCCGCTAGAGGACGTGTTTCAGGATTTCGAACAGGTCGTGATGCCGGGGATCACCCATTGGCAACATCCAAGGTTCTTTGCCTATTTCAATTCGAACGCCTCTGCCCCATCGGTCCTAGCCGAGTTTCTGGCCAGCGCCATCGCACCGCAATGTATGTTGTGGCAAACGTCACCGGCTGCGACCGAGATGGAAACACGGATGATGGACTGGTTGCGCCACGCGCTGGACCTGCCCGAAGGATTCGCTGGCGTTATTCAAGACTCCGCCTCGTCAGCGACATTGGCAGCTGTGCTAACGATGCGCGAAAAGGCGTTGAAGTGGCAGGGAAATCAACAGGGTCTTTTTGGGCAAAAACCTCTGCGCGTCTATTGCTCGGCCGAAGTGCACACGTCAGTCGATCGTGCCATTTGGGTTGCGGGGATCGGGCAAGACAATCTGGTTCGGATTCCGATCAAGGGAGATTGGCGCGGGATGGATCCCGCAGCACTGGAGGCAGCGATCCAGGCCGATTTAGACTCTGGTTTGCATCCGGCGGGCGTCATCCTTTGCGTTGGCGGTACAGGAACGGGGGCCACCGATCCCGTAGATGAATGTTTGAAGATTGCCCAGAAGTACGGGCTTTACTCCCACGTAGATGCGGCCTGGGCCGGATCGGCGATGATCTGCCCGGAATACCGCCAGTACTGGCCCGGCGTGGATCAGGCCGACAGCATCGTGTTCAACCCGCATAAATGGCTGGGCGTTCAGTTCGATTGCTGTGCGCATTTCCTGAAAGACCCCGATGATCTGGTGCAGACGTTGGCGATCAGCCCTGAATACCTCAAGACCCATGGCAAGGACGGTATCATCAACTATTCGGAATGGTCTGTGCCACTTGGCCGTCGGTTCCGGGCGCTCAAGCTTTGGTTCGTGATCCGGGCATATGGTCTGGAAGGGCTGCGCGCGCGGCTGCGCAATCACGTGAACTGGTCCGTAGCGCTGCATGATCGACTCGCGAGCGAGGCGGATTTTCAGATCGTCACCCAGCCCATGTGGTCATTGTGGACGTTCCGCTATGCGCCGGAAGGTCATGCGGATCTGGACGACCTGAACCTGCGTTTGGTGAACGCCATCAATGACGACGGCCGCATCTATTTGACGCAAACCCGCGTGGATGGCGATCTGGTGATCCGGTTCCAGGCCGGTCAGTTCGAAACCACCGAAGACGATGTTCGAATGGCCTATGACGTCATTACCGAAATCGCCCGCTCACTGACATAAACAGGAGGTCCGGCCATGCCAGTCCCAAAAAACAGCTTCAAACAGGCTCTAATACAGGGTGATCGGCAGATAGGCTGCTGGATGAGTTTTGCCGAATCCATCACTGCCGAAATTATGGGCACCGCCGGATTCGACTGGCTGGTCATTGATGGTGAACACGCGCCGAACGATATCCGATCAATCCGTGATCAGCTTATGGCGTTGGCTGCCAGCTCCTCGCATCCGGTGGTGCGGGTTCCGGTTGGCGACACCGCTTTGATCAAGATGGTGCTGGATGCCGGTGCGCAAACCGTTCTGGTACCGATGGTTGAAACCGCCGATCAGGCGCGACAATTGGTTCGGGACTGCCGCTATCCCCCGACGGGTGTGCGTGGCGTTGGGGCCGGTGCGGCCCGGGCGACAATGTACGGCTCGATCCCCGAGTACATTCAATCTGCAGACGATCAAATTTGTCTTTTGGTTCAAGTGGAAAACCGCACCGGGATGGCCGCACTGGATGATATCCTGAAGGTCGAAGGCGTCGACGGGGTGTTTATCGGTCCAGCGGATCTGTCCACCGACCTGGGATATCAAGGAAACAGCGCAGCGCCGGAAGTACGCGCTGTCATTGCGGACGCCATCACAAGGATCAGGGCCGCGGGCAAAGCGCCCGGCATTCTGGGCACCAATGACGAGGCCAGCCAAGCCTATTATGAAATGGGCGCACAGTTTCTTGCGGTCGGCATTGATGTGATGTTGCTGGCGCAGGCATCCCGGGCGCTGGCGGCGAAATGGAAGGCGAAATAGCGCGTCAGGCGTACATGGTGGCCGCGGCCTGCGCATAACCACCCGAAGCCCCATCCACAAAGTGAACATGATCGTCGCGCGTCGCCGAGGGGACGATACATGTCATCATCGCCTCGTCCTGCGCATGCAGCCCATAGCGGATCTTGCCATGTCCGCGTGCCTGCTCAAGCATCATCCGGATTTGCGTCAACGTGGCAGCGTCACAATCCAGCGTCATTTTCAGCCCATCATCGAATTTACGGTAGTCGGCGTTGCGGCTAACCATGCGCTTGTAATGGCCGGGTTCGAAATTGCCCAACCGTTTGCCCGATGTGAACAACAGCGCGATCAAAAAGTTCTGGCCCAGCAATTTGATCCGCTGCAGCAACAAATTGTTCCCAGCTCGTGATACGCGGGCATCCAGGCCAACATCCGGAGGTGGCCAGCTGATCGGCGGGCCATCTTCTGGTACTGGATGACCCGAACGCTCCAACCCCTCCGAAGCTGACAGAACTGAGCGGGCCAAATCCGCAAAGTCACTCTCGGTCGCATTTGCTGTGGGCTGAACGACGACCGAGACGATTTGACCATTGCGTGCCTTGCTGTTGGACCACCGGCAGGACAAACCGGTTAGGTCGGGCTGTGCACCAGGTTTGGCAGGCGGCACCGTAAAGGTACCTGCCTTCATCTGCGCCTCGGCCCAGGCCAACCCGCCACCCGAGAACATGGCGTAATCCACCCCATCAGACGGCGCATAACGCGCGACCCTCAGGTCCTTTCCTGCCTTACGAATTTCGGAAACCGGCACCAACGCCGCGCGCAGCGAGATCGAGAATTCTTCTTCCGCCCAGCGCCTGAGGTCCGCCAATACCGCTTTGGCGGTGTCGATCTCACTTGCGGGCACGGCGAACCCTGCGCCGTCGCCGCCAAAAACATATGGAAACTCCTTGCCGTGCAGCGCGTTTATCATTGCCGAGATCACCGCCGCGCCGACCATATTCACCGTCTTGTATCGCCCTTTTGCAATCTCACCCGTGGAGTCGACGATATCTGCCACGCCCAACGCCCAATCGCCCGGAACAGCAGAGAAACGCGCCGGATCCACCAAACGGGTAAAGTCCCGCAACAGGGGAAGACCGTCATAGAACGCGGCCTGGGCGTCTTTCATTGGCACCTCGGATAATCGGTAAGGACAAGGATAGCCCGAATGTGATCACTGTCCGGCAAAATCAGTATAGCACACGCGCTTGTGTGTGGCACCGTGACGTGCCAAGCATTTCTTCGCCGGTTTGGGGGAGAGGGTTTTCATGAAGGCAGGTCTGGTGGTGTTGTGCCTGGGCTATGTGCTCAGCCAGTTCTTTCGCGCCTTTCTCGCGGTTCTCAGTGTTGATCTGGGGCGCGATATCGGGGCCACACCTGAGGATCTGGCCTTTGCGTCCGGTCTTTGGTTTCTGATCTTTGCCGCCATGCAGTTGCCCGTAGGCTGGGCACTGGACCGAGTTGGACCGCGCCTGACGGCGGCGGTCTTGCTGCTGGTCGGTGGTGCCGGCGGAGCGGCATTGTTTGCCCTATCCAGCTCCCCTTTTCACATCGCCATCGCCATGGGGTTGATCGGGGTCGGCTGCTCACCGGTGTTGATGGCATCTTACTATATCTTCGCCCGCGAATTCCCACCTGCCCGCTTCGCCACTTTGGCGGCTGTCATGCTGGGCGTCGGATCGGTCGGCAATCTGGTTGCCTCGTACCCTACTGCGCTGGCGGTCGAGCTGATGGGATGGCGCGCCACGATGGGGACGCTGGCCGTTTTTTCTGCCGCGATCGCGTTGGGTATCTGGTTCAGCGTGCATGATCCCAAACGTGTCGAGACCGAACACAGGGGATCGGTGCTGGACCTGCTGAAAGAACCCGCGCTGTGGGCGATCTTGCCGCTGATGCTGGTGGCCTATGCCCCGTCGGCGGCAACGCGCGGCCTTTGGGCCGGGCCATACCTCAGCGATATCTTCGGCCTTAGCACCACCCAGATCGGGACAGCGACCCTGATCATGGGGGCGGCGATGATTGCAGGTACCTTTGCGTATGGGCCGCTCGATCGAATGCTGGGCACGCGAAAGTGGGTGATCTTTGGCGGCAACGCGCTGGGCACAGTGGGGCTGGTTCTGATGTGCCTTTGGGTCGACAACGCAGTTTGGCTGGCGGTTGTCCTGATGGCAGCGATCGGGTTTCTGGGGGCCAGCTTCCCGGTCATCATGGCTCATGGCCGGGCCTTTGTGCCGCCGCATCTGGTTGGGCGCGGCATGACCCTCCTGAACCTCTTTGGCATTGGCGGTGTAGGACTGGCGCAATTCGTCACCGGCCGCATCCATGCCGCCACGGTGGACATCAGCCCGACCGCGCCCTACACAGCGATATTCGGCTTTTTTGCGGTCACGCTGGCCATCGGCTGCGTGATCTACTTGTTCAGCCGCGACAGCGTCGACTGACGCTGGAACTGCCAGGAGTGTCCATGTCCGACCCGCGCGTCATTGCCCCCAACCTCAAACGCAGACTTTCGGGTGTGACCGCGACGATTGCCAGGTTGGTGCCGCTGCAGGTGCAATGGATCGACATTGCGGCCACCGGGCCGGGTCTGCCAGATGACATCCCACATATCCCGCTGGGCCGCCTGCCCTTTTTGTCGCGCAAAACACTGCGCGTCTGGCACGCGCGCCGCAATACCGAGATGCTGCTGGGCCTGATCCTGCGCAATGTGCTGCGGCTGCGGTTGAAGCTGCTGTTCACCAGTGCCTCGCAACGCGCGCATTCGGGTTACACCAAATGGCTGATCGACAAAATGGACGCGGTCGTCGCGACTTCGCGCAAAACCGCCGGGTATCTGGAGAGAGATGCGCAAGTCATCATGCATGGCATCAACTTGCAGGATTTCACACCGCCCGAAGACAAAGCTGCAGTTCGGGCGCGACTGGGGTTGCCAGATGGTCTATTGCTGGGCTGCTATGGCCGCATTCGTCACCAGAAGGGCACCGATGCCTTTGTCGACGCAATGATCGACCTGTGCGGCCGCTTCGACGACGTCCATGGCATCGTCATGGGCCGCGCCACGGAAAAGCACACCAGCTTCCTGACCGAATTGAAAGACAAGGTCGCCAAGGCGGGCCTGTCCGACCGCATTCTGTTCATGCCCGAGGTGACCGTCGATCAGATCGCCGAATGGTATCAGGTGCTGGACCTGTTCATTGCCCCGCAACGGTGGGAAGGGTTCGGCCTGACGCCGCTGGAAGCAATGGCTTGCGGCGTGCCGGTTGTTGCGACCGATGTAGGCGCGTTCTCCGAGATCGTCACCGACCCGTCGCTGGGCCGCGTGGTCGAACCCGGTGATATCCCCGCGCTGGCCGAAGCCGCCGCCGAAATGCTGTCCGACCGCGAATCCCTTGCGCGTTCTGGAGCCGTCGCCCGCGTCCATGTCGAGCAGAGTTTCGACATCAGTGGTGAGGCAAAGACGCTTGTCGCGCTCTATGAACGCCTTTTGACCGACACCTGAGGCGATGCGCCACGTCAAATCGGTGTCATTGCGCGAAATAAACCCCGAAAACTCTTTTTTCTTTGCTGCAACGCGGCTATGAACGCGCGTCCTTAACATTGGAGACATGAAATGGGCTATCGCGTCGTAGTCGTCGGCGCCACGGGTAACGTGGGCCGCGAAATGCTGAACATTCTGGCTGAACGCCAGTTCCCCGTCGATGAACTTGCTGTTCTGGCAAGCCGTCGTTCGCTGGGCACCGAAGTAAGCTTTGGCGACACGACACTCACTACCAAGGATCTGGACACGTTCGATTTCACCGGCTGGGACATGGCGCTGTTTGCCGTGGGTTCCGAAGCGACCAAAGTGTACGCCCCCAAAGCGGCCAAAGCTGGCTGCGTGGTGATCGATAACTCGTCGCTCTATCGTTATGACCCGGACATTCCGCTGATCGTGCCGGAATGTAACCCGCAGGCGATCCACGACTACAAAAACAAGAACATCATCGCCAACCCCAACTGCTCGACCGCGCAGATGGTTGTCGCGCTGAAGCCGCTGCATGACCGCGCGCGCATCAAGCGCGTCGTCGTGTCGACCTATCAGTCGGTGTCTGGCGCCGGTAAGGAAGGCATGGACGAGCTGTGGGATCAGACCAAAGCGGTCTACAACCCCACCACGGACGTGCCGCCGAACAAGTTCCAGAAGCAGATCGCTTTCAACGTCATCCCGCAAATCGACGTCTTCATGGAAGACGGCTCGACCAAGGAAGAGTGGAAGATGGTTGTTGAGACTAAAAAGATCGTCGATCCGTCGATCAAGGTCACAGCCACCTGCGTCCGCGTTCCAGTCTTTGTTGGCCACTCTGAGGCCGTGAATATCGAGTTCGAGGAATTCCTGGACGAAGACGAGGCCCGTGACATCCTGCGCGAGGCTCCGGGCATCATGGTGATCGACAAGCGCGAACCCGGCGGCTACGTCTCGCCGATCGAATGCGCGGGCGACTTTGCCACCTTTATCAGCCGTATCCGTCAGGACTCGACAGTTGAGAATGGCATCAACCTGTGGTGCGTCAGCGACAACCTGCGCAAAGGTGCTGCGCTGAACGCAGTCCAGATTGCCGAACTGCTGGGCCGTGAGGTTCTGAAGAAGGGCTAAAACTTTTTCATAGAATTAATCTTCAAAAACCCCGTCATATTGTAGGCGGGGTTTTTTTGTTAAATTTTTCAAGTCACTTAGACACCAGATACAACGCGCTATGTCGCCTGCGTTCTGTCTGCGAAAGGCCCAATTAACGCCGCATTGTGAAACTATTTTCTCAAAAACGCTAAGAAAGTTCTGGTTTTGGACACATTAAATTCGTTTCTTGAGAGTGTTTTTAGCGCACCGATCGACCTGAACGTGCGGTATTCTATCTTTTACATCTGCTGCTCTGTGATCATCGCATACTTCATCTGGCGTAGCCGTGGCGGTTCAGAAAGTTTCATAAAGTGGCTTGCCCCTAAACATGTCTATTCGCATCGGTCCAACCTGCTTGATATCAAGCTATTTTTTGCCAGCCGGGCGGTTGCTGCGCTAGGCGTTTTTGGGGCGTTGTTTTTTCCAACAACTATGGCCTATGCCCTGCTCAATTTGCTGGGCGGTTCCAAATTTGAGCCAGCTCAGCCTGGTTGGGCACAAACTGTTCTGGTTACCCTCATAATTGTTGTCTCGAGTGATTTCTGTAAATACTGGGCGCATCGCGCTCACCATGAGATGAAGTTTCTGTGGCCGTTCCACGCAGTACATCACTCGGCGGATGTTCTTACTCCGCTTACAGTTCAGCGGGTACACCCCATTGAGCCCTTATTTCGAATCCTCCTGATTTCAATTGTTGTGGGCATCGTTCAGGGATTGTGCCTTTACGTTTTTGTTGGAGAAATCAATATTTTGACGATCGGTGGCGCCAATGCGCTGTACTTCGTTTTCAACGCACTGAGCGCGAACTTTAGACACAGTCATATCTGGATAAGCTACGGCCGCGTAATCGAGCATATTCTAATTTCACCGGCACAACATCAAATCCATCATTCTGTTGCCATCAAACACCACGACAAAAACTATGGCTCTATTTTCGCGCTTTGGGATTGGATGTTTGGGACGCTGTACATCCCAACAGAACGGGAAAAGCTCACATTTGGTGTATCGGATGGAACCGGAAAGCCAATCGATCAACCTTATCCCTCGCTGATTGCGGCACTCGTCCTTCCTTTCAAAGAGAGTTGGGATGCGATCAAGGGGCGGATTAGTACAGGCACTGGCATGACGCAAACCGTCGCGCCAAACACAGAAGCGATACAGCCAGGTTTTTCCCTATGGCTGGACTTTCTGCGCGCGAGCGCTGCGCTAACCGTCCTGTTTGGCCATATGGCTCACATACGATTCACCCGTGGGGACTATTACTTCTTGCGGGATTGGAACGTTGCCAGCGATGCTGTTGCAGTGTTCTTCGTTCTGTCTGGCGTCGTGATCGCCTATGCGGCAGGTCGGGATCGGACTCTTGGACGATACGCATTCAATCGCATGACTAGGATTTATTCAGTGCTCATTCCAGCACTTATCCTGACAATTGTTTTTGACGCGATCGGTACGCGGGTCGACATGACCGCCTATCCGGATTTGTACTATTCATCTCTGCCATTGAGCGAGTTTTTATGGCGAGGTTTGACTGTCACTAACCTTTGGACCGGCATCTCCGATTGGGTAAGGTTGGGAACAAACGGACCAATATGGTCTCTGAGTTACGAAGTCGGATTTTACTTGCTGTTTGGCAGCATCATCTTCCTTAAAGGCCCACTGCGCATTGTCATCGTTGCTTTGATTGCCTTACTGGTTGGAATACCGGTGTTAGCAATGTTACCAGCTTGGTTGATAGGGGTTTTGGTTTGGAAAATGGCTCCGGACACCCATTCGATTCATGCGCGTTCAAAAGCTTGGTCTATGGCCGTTGGCGGCATCCTGTTGTTGGTTGCATTGAAGGTGACCAATGTACCCGAGTGGTTAGCAAACTTCACGTTTCAACTGTTTCAGCCACACAATTATCACGCAATACTCGTCTACTCCGACGAAGTACTTTGGAACTCAGTTATAGCCTTCTGTATTGCGGTCCACCTGTACGGAGTCCGCGTGCTTACCGAAGACTTGCCGATGCCCGACGATAGTCTTGTCGCCCGCAGTGTCCGCTGGATCGCTGGGGGCAGTTTCTCGCTTTATCTCGTGCATTACCCGACACTGCATCTTCTCGATGCCGTTTTGCCAGAAGAACTGCCCGGATACGATCTCTGGCTACTTGGTCTTACACTGATGATCTGTTTCGGGTTTGCCGCACTTTTCGAGCGACCCCTGAAGCAATACAGGGCAATCTTGAAAAGAGCATGGAGCTGGGTTTCATCCAATCCCTTATCTCAGCTCAAGACCGCACAACAGTCTCCTCAATCCGCCGAGAACCGGTAATGTCAACTTGTTGCAAAGTAGATTTTCGCAAACAGTCTAGCCCTGCCCCTCGACTAGTGCCTTGAGGTTGGTCAGACCGCGCTCATAGTCTCCGCCGACCCATTTATCCATCATCAGGCCCATCCAGCGTGACATGGGGTTCATGCCAAGATCGGATTCAAACTCCCAGGTCACCTGAGTCTGCTCTCCCTCAGGCGTCAGCTCGAAGGATGCCGACGCAGTCCCCATCGGGCCGAAATCAAGCGCTGTTTTGACAGTCTGGTCCGGAACGCTTTCTACGATTTCCTGTGATCCGGTGCCAACCTGCGGGTGTTCAGATGTCCAGTTCAAGGTGTTGCCGACGCCCGCTTCGGGCCCGCTATAGGACAATTGCGTTTCCGGATCACGCGTCAGCCAAGGCGACCACTTTTCAGTTTCCTGCATCGAATTCACGTATGGAAAGATCGCGTTGGCGGGCGCGTTAATCGTTATGCTGCGGGACAGTTCGGCCTTACCCGGCAAAAGGTAAGATACGCCAACCAGAATCAGAATGAGAACAAGCAGAGTAACGAGAATACGTTTAATGAATCGCATGACACGCTCCTGATAAAATAACTATGGTTTCGATCATAACAAAAAATGGCGCGAAATCAGAGGCCTGATCCGCGCCATTCGAAAATTCTCAGATGTCAGCCCGTTTAGACAACCACGAATTTCTTCTCGGCCGGGTCATAACATTGCAGGCCACCTTCACCGATGTCGGTCCACAGCCCATGTAAGCTCAGCGAGCCGTCATCTACCGCAGATGAAACGAAGGGAAAGGTCATCAGGTTCTCCAGCGATGCCACGACTGCCTGCCGTTCAAACTGCCGTGCCTGATCGACGCTGTCTTCAACATCGGCAACCAATTCATATTTCGGTTTCAGGATGTCCATCCAGCGGCCAACAAAGCTTTCTTTTGCTTCCAGTTGCGGGGCTTTGCCCTTGCACATGTCGATGCAGCCCTGAACACCTCCGCATTGCGAGTGGCCTAGAACGATCAGGTGCGCGACTTTCAGTGCCGTGACCGCATATTCGATTGCCGCACTGGTGCCGTGGTGATCGCCATCAGGGGCGTAAGGCGGCACAAGGTTTGCGATGTTGCGGTGAATAAAGAACTCGCCCTGATCGGCACCGAAGATCGATGTCACGTGAACCCGGCTGTCACAGCACGAAATCACCATCGCACGTGGGCGCTGCCCTTCAGTGGCCAGGCGGCGATACCAGACCTGGTTTTCCGAATAGGTGGTGGCTTTCCATCCGTGGTACCGCTTGACCAGATAGGTCGGCAGAGGTTTGGCTAAGTCCATTCTCATGTCCCCGTTCTTTTGTCTGTCGGCTGCTGTAACCTGAATTCGCAGAAAATTCGACCCATTTTCCAGCATCGACGCAAGGTTTTGCAAAGGATTCTACCGTCAATGTCCAGCTATGCCGTGGGGGCGTAGAGAATTGGGGTAGATGTGGTGGATAAAATAGTCACGCTTGAACAAAAGGAAACCGTTCGGCTGGATACGGATCGCTTGAACGGGCTGTATCACCAATTGGGCGACAAGAATGCATTGGATGTTTTGTGCCGTACGGTCGAGGAATTGGCCGTGCGCCTGTCAAACTGCGAGCGGTTTTGGCGTCAACGCGACTGGGCCGAGCTGCGCAAATGCGCGCGGTCACTGGTGGCCATTGCGGAACAGATTGGCATGACCGCGCTGGCCCGAGTCGCCGGTGACGTGGCGCAATCTGTGGATGTTGGGGATGCGGTCGCGACGGGGGCCACCCTGTCGCGCCTGATCCGTGTAGGTGAGAAATCGCTGACCGTGTCTGGGATCAGCAGGATCTTTCCCTCTGACGGGGCTTGCGGACGGATCGTGGGCGGCTAGGCTGGGCGCAATTCGAACCAGCCGAGATACACATGACCCTGTCCTTCGCTTCGCCGTCAGAACCCTCTGTTCCGCTGCATGTCATTTCGCAACCCGATCTCGACAATTGGCTGCAAGACCAGCCAAGCCACATCGCATCGTGGGTCGAGGCCAATGGATTCACCGGGGCCATGGGACAGGCACTGCTGATCCCGCAATCAGATGGTGCGCCCGAAATGGCCTTGGCGGGTTACGGAAATAGCAACAAGCGCGCGCGCAAACGGTTCCCGTTGGCAGCGGCGGCCGAAACCTTGCGGA
The DNA here is from genome assembly GCF_059610285.1 of Ruegeria sp. YTSA072. Classification (NCBI taxonomy): domain Bacteria; kingdom Pseudomonadati; phylum Pseudomonadota; class Alphaproteobacteria; order Rhodobacterales; family Roseobacteraceae; genus Ruegeria; species Ruegeria sp. YTSA072. Next base: position 25,921 of record NZ_JBXWNI010000011.1, read on the forward strand.
AGGGAACCTATCACATCGCATCAGGTTTGCCCGCTGATGCGATAAGCAACGAGTGCCTTGGGTGGTTGCTCACAGGATATGCCTTTAACCGTTACGCCAATCAATCACCCGCCAAGGCGCGACTCGTCGCACCGGAAGATGTCGATGCCGCGCGAATTGAGGCGCTGGCCAGTGCCGAGACGCTGACCCGCGATTTGGTCAACACACCGGCTTCGGACATGGGACCGGATCAGCTGCAGGCGGTAGCCGAGGATTTGGCGCAGGAATTCGCCGCGTCCTGTTCGGTAATCAAAGACGACGACCTGTTGGATCAAAATTTCCCGCTAATTCACACGGTCGGACGCGCCGCCGCGCAAGCTCCGCGCTTGATCGAGATGACATGGGGCAACACCGGGCCCAAACTGACCCTAGTCGGCAAGGGTGTGTGCTTTGACACCGGCGGACTGAATCTGAAACCAGGGAATTCGATGTCCCTGATGAAAAAGGACATGGGCGGTGCGGCCAATGTGCTGGGTTTGGCGCGGATGATCATGGCAACAAAGCTGCCTGTGCAACTGCGCGTGCTGATCCCGGCGGTCGAGAACTCGGTCGCGGGGAATGCCTTCCGTCCGGGGGATATTCTGACGTCGCGCAAAGGTCTGACGGTGGAGATTAACAACACCGACGCCGAAGGGCGGCTGGTTCTGGCCGACGCATTGGCGCTGGCGGATGAGGGTGAACCTGACCTGATCATCTCGATGGCGACGCTGACCGGTGCCGCGCGCGTGGCGGTTGGCCCCGATCTGGCGCCCTTTTACACCGATGACGATGGCGCGGCAGACGCGCTGGCCAACGCTGGTCGGCAATCGGCCGACCCTGTCTGGCGGATGCCTTTCCATGAACCCTATGAGGCGATGATCGAACCCGGCATTGCTGATTTGGACAATGCTCCATTAGGTGGGTTCGCAGGCTCGATCACCGCGGCCCTGTTCCTGCGCCGCTTTGTGGGTGACAGCCGCTATATGCATTTCGACATCTATTCCTGGCAGCCCAGCAAAGCCCCCGGACGCAGCAAGGGCGGTCTGGGCCAAGGGCCGCGTGCCGTGCTGACCGCCCTGCCCGAGATTCTGAACCTATGACCCGCCTGCGCGTCATAAAGCCGGTTGTTGATTTGTTGCGCAGCCCGAATGGCCCAAGGGATCGGCAGCTGTTGTTTGGCGACCCGGTAGATGTTGTTGACGATACCGATGGGTGGAGCTGGATCACCTCGGTCAAGGATGGCTATCCCGGTTGGGTCAGGTCCGATCAACTGGGGCCTGAGGCGCAACAGACCCACTGGGTCACCGCGCCCGCGACACATGCCTATCAACGGCCCGACATGAAAAGCCCGGACCGCGTATCGCTGAGTTTTGGCAGCAAATTATGCGTGCTGTCGGAACAGAATAGATTTCTGGAAACTGAACTGGGGTTCATTCCGGCGATTCACGCCAAACTCAGAGCAACGCACCTGACCGACCCCGTAGCGGTGGCCGAGCTATTTCTGGGCACGCCCTATCTTTGGGGGGGAAACAGTTGCTTCGGTATTGATTGTTCTGGGTTGGTTCAGGCCGGTTTACTGGCCTGCGGCATACCCTGCCCCGGTGATAGCAGTGATCAGGAACGCGAACTGGGTACGGCGCTGCCTGCCGGAACTGAACCAAAGCGCGGGGATCTATTGTTCTGGAAAGGTCACGTGGCATGGGTCTATGGTGAGAACATGCTGCTTCACGCCAACGCCTACCACATGGATGTGACGTTCGAGCCGATGGATCAAGCAATCACACGGATTCTGGAGCAGGGCGACGGGCCAGTAACTTCCCACAAAAGGCTCTAATCAAGGTCGACAGACCGGATCAGCTTGCGTTCCAACACGCGCAGCACGTTGCGCAGGTCATGGCCTCGCTTCAGGATCCGCCCGTCCATGCCGATCACTGAATACATCCCCTGTTTGGATCGCAGACGAGGGTGTTTTTCAACCCGGTAGATCGGATGCTCTGCCGTGCGTCTGAAAATGGAAAAAACCGCCATGTCGCGCAGGTTGGAAATACCATAGTCGCGCCATTCTCCGGCGGCGACCATCTTGCCATAGACGGACAGGATATGTGACATCTCGCGCCGGTCGAACGCGACGGGCATCTGGGCCGAGTTTGCAGAAAACCGGCTGGGAGGCTGCATGTTCATACCCTCAGCCTTGCCGGAAAACGCATTTGAATCAAGTCCGGTGCCAACAGGTGTGGTAATTTTGAATCGTTTCGCCTTACCGTCGCCCAACTTGTCGACAGATTAGAATCACCGGCAAAAGCCCAACGGCCAGGATCACAAGCGAGGGTACCGCTGCCCCCTCCAACCGTTCGTCCGAGGCCAGACGATAGGCCTGGACCGCAAGCGTATCAAAGTTGAATGGGCGCATGATCAGGGTCGCGGGCAGCTCTTTCATCACGTCCACAAACACGATCAACAAGGCCGTCAGCAATGAGGGTGTCAGGATTGGCAAATGCACACGGCGCAAGGTGCCCAGCGGCGATTGGCCCAAAGACCGGGACGCAGCATCCATATTGGCGTGCACTGTGCTCTGCCCACCCTCATACGCGCTGAGCGCTGCCGCCAGAAAGCGCACCATGTAAGCTGCCACCAGCAACCAGATCGAACCCGTCACCAGCAGACCTGTCGAGACGTCGAACGTCTGGCGCATCCACGAATCCAGCGCGTTGTCGAATCTGGCGAAGGGTACCATCAGGCCAACAGCGATCACGCCGCCGGGCACCGCATAGCCCAACCGCGCCAGATAGCCTGTGGTCGATGATCCTCGACCCGGACGAAGGCGCTGAAAGAACCCAACACAGATCGCGGCGCAGACCGTAACCACGGCGGCCACTCCTGCAAGTGTCAGCGAGTTTTGAATGAACCCGAGATATCGCCGCGACAGCAGGTTTTGTTCCGAGGTCAGTCCCATCTGGATCAGGATAAATACCGGCAACAAGAACCCCAGCACCACTGGAATAACGCACAAGGTAATGGCTGCTGCGGATTGCCAGCCCTTAAGCTGCGCCGAAGGCAGGGATGCATGGCTTTTGCCTGCCTGATAGTACTTTGCCTTGCCGCGCTGCGTCCGCTCGGCCACGGCCATGACCAGCGCAAAGCCCAACAGGCACAAGGCCAACTGCGCCGCAGCCGCCCGGTCGCCGATTGAGAACCAACTTGTGTAGATGCCCGTGGCAAATGTCTGAACGCCGAAATAGGCGACGGTGCCGAAATCGGCGATGGTTTCCATGATGGCCAGCAGGACACCACCGGCAATGGCCGGGCGGGCCATCGGCAAAGACACGTGCCAGAACGCCAACCACGGACTTTTGCCCAGCGCACGGGCGGCCAGAAAGGCGGTGGCGCTCTGCTGCAGAAACGCGGCCCGCGCCAGCAGGTAGACATAAGGATAAAGCACAAGGATCAGCATCACCGCCGCGCCCTCGGTCGAGCGGATTTCCGGGAACCAATAATCGCGCGGCCCCCAACCCGTCACGTCGCGCAGCGTGGTCTGCACGATACCGGGATGATCCAGAATGAACGTATAGGCATAAGCCAGGACATAGGCCGGGAAGGCCAGCGGCAGGACCAGTGCAATTTCCAGAAAGCGCACACCGGGAAAGCGTGTCATCGTCACCAGCCACGCCGCGCCGACGCCGATAGAGAACGTGCCGATAGCCACCAAAACGACAAGGATCACGGTTGTCAGCGCATAGCCGGGTAAAACCGTCTCGAATAGATGCGAGACCGTATCCGTACCGCCCGTCACCGCTGCCAGAACAACCGCAACCATGGGCAGAAGACAAGCCGCTGCCACCATATAGGCCACAGTCGCCACCAACCGGGTGCCCAGCGCGCCGCGATTGCGTTTCCCGTGTTCTGAATAGTCGATTTCGGCCATGGACCCGGATTGTGACTGGCGTTGGCTATTGATCAGCCTTTAATCGACCAAAAAGCTAAGAAACACCAGTGCAGGAAAAACAAATCTGCGGCACATACTGCCGCAGACATGGCTCGGGGTTATTCGTAAACGCGCTGATCCTCGATCACCAACCCGTCCTTTGGCAGCGACCCGGGGGTTACAACCTCGATTGCGCCTTTCAGTTTCAACACCTCGACCACGGATTTGGCATAGGCCATGTCGTCTCCGCCTGCGCTTTCGATCTGAACGGTCATCGTGTCCATCTCACCCTGTCGGGCAGCGATGACACGGGCTTTGACGATTTCTTCGTGTTTGTCGACCAACGCGGCCACCTGTTCAGGACGCACAAACATGCCCTTGATCTTGGTGGTCTGGTCCGCGCGACCCATCCAACCCTTGATCCGAAGGTTGGTCCGCCCACAGGGCGACACGCCCGGCATGATCGCAGACAGATCACCCGTGGCAAAGCGGATCAGCGGGTAATCAGGGTTCAGAGAGGTCACCACAACCTCACCCACCTCACCCGGCTCTACCGGTGTTCCGGTGCCAGGGGTGACGACCTCGATAATGACATGTTCGTCGATGATCATCCCTTCCATGGCGGCGCTCTCGTAGGCGATGTTGCCAAGATCGGCCGTGGCATAGCATTGCAGGCAGGAAATACCCCGATCAGCATAGTCCTGACGCAACGATGGGAACAGCGCGCCGCCGCCCACGACAGCCTTCGAGAAGTTCAGGGCCACGCCCATCTCATCCGCCTTGTCCAGAATGACCTTCAGATAGTCCGGTGTGCCCGCATAGGACGTGCAGCCTACATCGCGCGCTGCTGTCACCTGCAATTCGGTCTGGCCAGTACCGGCTGGCAGCACAGCTGCCCCTACTGCGCGTGCGCCGCTTTCAAAAATCATACCCGCTGGCGTCAGGTGATAGCCGAAACAGTTCTGAACGATATCGCCGGGCCCAACTCCGGCGGCGTTAAGGAAACGCCCCATGCGCCACCAATCATGATCCGTGCTGCCAGGTTCATAGATTGGACCAGGAGACTGGAACACATGATGGAAATGCCGGGCCGGTTTGACGGTAAATCCGCCGAATGGCGGACGCGACGCCTGTGCTTGCGCCAGATCGGATTTTCGCAATACCGGCAGTTTCACCAGATCGTCGGCTGAAATCACCGCGCTGGTATCCGCATCCGCCAGATGCGCAGCAAAGCCCGGTGCGGACAAGGCGCGGTCAATCTGAGTACGCAGCGCCTGCGCCTGATCAGCGGAGCGTTCATCGGCTGATCGGGTTTCGAGAGCGTCGAAATAGGTCATCGCCAGATCCTCCATTCGCTTACAACCACCTCTTGCGGCGGCGGTAAGACCGCACGTCACGGAAGCTTTTGCGGCCTTCGTCGGACATGCCCAGATAAAATTCTTTAACGTCCGGATTTTCACGCAGATCGGCGGCGGGGCCGTCCATCACCACACGTCCGGATTCCAGAATATAGCCGTAATGCGCAAACCTTAGAGCCACATTGGTGTTCTGTTCGGCCAACAGGAAAGAAACACCTTCTTTCTCGTTCAGGTCCTTCACGATACCGAAAATCTCTTCGACCAGCTGCGGCGCCAGACCCATCGAGGGTTCGTCCAGCAGGATCGTCTCGGGCCGCGACATCAAAGCCCGACCCATTGCAACCATCTGTTGCTCACCACCCGAGGTGTAGCCTGCCTGCGACCGGCGGCGTTCCTTCAGACGGGGAAAATATGTGTAGACCAGTTCAAGGTCCTGCTGGATAGCGGCCTTGCCATCCTTGCGGGTATAGGCCCCGGTCAGCAGGTTTTCTTCAACCGTCAGGTGTTCAAAACAATGGCGGCCTTCCATCACCTGGATGACGCCCTTTTCCACCAGATCGGCAGGATCGCTTTCATGCACGCTGGAGCCGCGATATTCGATCGTACCCTTGGTGACCTCACCGCGCTCGGAATGCAAAAGGTTCGACACCGCCTTGAGTGTCGTTGTCTTGCCCGCGCCGTTGCCGCCCAGCAGGGCCGTGATACCGCCCTTGGGCACAGTCAGGCTGACGCCTTTCAGAACGAGGATCACGTGATTGTAGATAACCTCGATATTGTTGACCTCAAGCAGGGTTTCCGACTTGGTGTCAGTGGTTTGTGCCGCATCCAGCATCTGCGCGTGTCCTTAAGCGAGTGTGGGGTTCGGGACGGCGGTCTGCCGCCGCCCCGGGTTGTTCAAAGCGCTGTATCAGCAACGCCCTTCAATGTTGTTTTCTGCTGCATAGGCCGCAGAATCTTCATCGATCAGCGCGCCGATCACTTCACCATCGGTCTGCTTGAAGTCCGAGATCAGCGTCCAGGTCTTGTTTGCTGCATCCCATTGCGTCACACCCACAAGGGCGTCGCCGCCGTGGTTTTCGCAGGAGACCGAGAAGGTCGGACCGAAGTTTGCCAGGCCCAATTCGGCCATCTTCTCTTCGGTCATCTCCAGTGCTTCCATACCGGCACGCATCTCTGACGGGGTGATTTCCGCGTTGCCGGAGATTTCCTGGGCTTTCTTGATGGCTTCGGCAGCCAGAACAGCCGCATAGAGACCACGGTTGTACAGAACCGTGCCGACCTGATCACCAGCGCCAGCAGCCTTACCTGCATCGACAACGTGTTTCTGTAGATCGTCAAAGACCGGGAAATCCGTGCCAACGTTGTGGAAGGTCAGTGCCTTATAGCCATTGGCGGCTTCGCCCGCTGGCAGCACATCGTTCTCAGAACCGGACCACCAGATGCCGATGAAGTTTTCCATCGGGAACCGGATGTTTGCGGCCTCTTGCACAGCAACCTGGTTCATAACCCCCCAGCCCCACATCAGGACATAGTCGGGACGATCACGGCGGATTTGCAGCCACTGCGACTTCTGTTCCTGACCCGGGTGATCGACCGGCAGGGCAACCAGTTCAAAGCCATGCTTTTTGGACAGCTCCTCGAGGGTGCGGATCGGTTCCTTGCCATAGGCCGAGTTGTGGTAGACCAGCGCGATTTTCTTGCCGCTCAGATCACCACCGTTCTCCTCGAGCAAATAGTTGACCGCACCCGAGGCCCCGTCCCAATAGTTGGCCGGATAGTTGAAGGTATGGCTGAACACGTCTCCGTTCTTGGCCGAGGTCCGGCCATAACCCATCGTGTGCAGCGGAATGTCGTCTGCGGTGACTTTCGGAATCAGCTGATAGGTGATGCCTGTCGACAGCGGCTGATACACCAAAGCGCCTTCGCCCTTGGTGGCTTCATAGCATTCAACGCCTTTTTCGGTGTTGTAGCCGGTTTCGCATTCGACCATTCGGATCGGAACACCGCCGATGCCGCCATCGCGCTCGTTCAGCAGGGTGAAATAGTCGTTATAGCCATCCGAGAACGGAATGCCGCCAGCGGCGTAAGGCCCGGTACGATAGCTCAGATCGGGGATCACAAGATCCGCCAGAGCGGGTCCTGCAGCCATCAGGGCGCTTAGCGCCGCGGTTGCCAGTTTCAATTTCATCGGGTGTCTCCTCCCTTGGTTAGTCCGATGTTGCATTCAGGCTTGTGCCGCCCGTTTTTTCATTGGGCCGACCCCTTAGTGCGGGAACGGCCATAGTCTGAGTTTCTCTTTCGCCACGCGCCACAGTTGTGCCAGCCCGTGCGGTTCCAGGATCAGGAACATGATGATCAGCGCGCCGACGATCACCAGCTGCAGATGTGCCACGATATCCGTGGGCCAGCCCAACACGTCAACGCCGACAACCTTCAGGACCACCGGCAGCAAAACAAGGAAAGCTGCACCGGCGAACGATCCGAAAATAGACCCTAACCCTCCGATAATAATCATGAACAGGACCAGGAACGATTTCTGGATACCGAATACTTCGCCGACCTCGACCGCGCCTAGATAGACTGCAAAGAACAGTGCTCCTGCGATGCCGATGAAGAACGAGCTGACGGCAAAGGCGCTCATCTTGGCCTTTAGCGGGTTCACCCCGATGATCTCGGCTGCGATGTCCATATCGCGGATCGCCATCCATGTCCGGCCCGTGGTGCCGCGCGTCAGATTGCGTGCGATCAGGGCGCTGACGGCCAGGAAGATCAGGCAGAACAGATAGGTGGCCCAGGCAGGGGCATTCGGACCGGTGATGATGATGCCAAACACATCCCGTTCCGGCGCATTGATCTGACCCGAGGCCGAATAGTTGTAAAACCACGGCACCCGGTTAAAGAGCCACACAAGGAAGAACTGCGCCGCTAGCGTGGCCACCGCCAGATAAAACCCCTTGATCCGCAGGCTTGGCAGGCCGAACAGCACACCGACAATGGCCGTTATGCCGCCAGCCAGAATGACATGGATGAACATGCTGACATCCGGGAATGAGGTCATCAGCTTGTAGCAGGCATAGGCACCCACAGCCATGAAGCCACCGGTACCCAAGGATACCTGCCCGCAGTACCCCACAAGGATGTTCAACCCGATCGCCGCAATGGCATAAATCAAAAAGGGCAGTAACAGCGCATTGGCCCAGTAGTCATTGATGACGAAGGGAATTATCCCGAAGGCCACCGCCAGCACTGCATAATACCGGTACCGGTCAAACTTGATCGGAAAGGTCTGGCTGTCATCTGTGTAGGAGGTTTTGAAATCCCCGGCCTCACGATAAAACATGTCTTACTTTCCCCATTCTTCCTGCGCCCGGTTGCGGGCCTCGGCGTTCAGCTGCTTGGAGCCTTTTGCATATCCGCTCGCCTCCGAGGCGCGCACAAGTTTCATGTAAGCCAGGATGCCCATGGCGAGCCCGGCAAAAGCCAGAATTGCTGCAATCACCAACTGACCTTCGGTTAAATCATCCGAAGTGAGCGCGATGTAGCCAAAAGCCCAGAACCCGGCCCATGCGATCACGTTGATGATGGCGATCAGCTTGGTCACGCCCTACACCCTCTCGATGATCTTCTCGCCGAATAGGCCTTGTGGCCGGAACACGAGGAAGATCAGCGCCAGTACGTACGCAAACCAGTTTTCGGTCGCGCCCCCTACCAATGGGCCTATGGCGAACTCGAACAGTTTCTCACCGACACCGATGATCAAACCACCGACAATAGCGCCGGGGATTGAGGTGAACCCACCCAGCATAAGCACCGGCAGCGCCTTGAGCGCGATCAGCGACAATGAGAACTGCACGCCCGACTTGGTACCCCACATGATGCCCGCAACCAGCGCGACAAAACCCGCAACCGACCACACCATGATCCAGATGAAGTTCAGCGAGATGCCGACCGACAGAGCCGCTTGGTGGTCATCCGCCACGGCGCGCATCGCCCGGCCCTGCTTGGTGTATTGGCTGAACGCGACCAGTGCGGTCACCAGCAGCGCGGCTATCACCGTCGCCACAAGGTCCAGATTGTCGATAAAGAAGCCGTAGCCAAAAATGTTGAACGTGGTCTCATCGATCCACAGGTTGATACCCTGCGGCAAACCGACATCCAGCGTCTTGATCTCGGATCCCCACATCAGGTCGGCGACACCTTCAAGGAAATAAGCCAGACCGATGGTCGCCATGAACAAGATGATTGGCTCTTGCCCGACCAGATGCCGCATCACAAAGCGCTGCACCGCCCAGGCCAGCAGAACCATGACACCCATCGTCAGGATAATCGCCACAAACGCAGGTACATTCCATCCGAACTTGTGGATATGCGTCCCGAAAGTCGCGTTGATCAGGTGGGCAAACGGGACCTGCCCGTTCATGATCCCCACCAGCGTCATGGCGGCAAACAGGGCCATAACCCCTTGAGCATAGTTGAAAATCCCAGACGCTTTGTAGATCAAAACAAAGCCCAGCGCGACCAGAGCGTACAGCACACCGGCCATAAGACCGTTGAGGAATACCTCCATCGCGAAAATCAGCTGATCAGGCATGTGTGCCCCCTCTCATGTCTGTCAGTTGCTCAGTCATGGCTCACCCCCAGATAGGCGTCGATGACTTCCTGATTGCTGCGCACCTCATCCGGGGTGCCGTCGCCGATCTTCTTGCCGTAATCCATCACGACCACGCGGTCGCTCAGGTCCATCACCACGCCCATGTCATGCTCGATCAGCGCAATGGTGGTGCCAAACTCGTCATTCACGTCGAGGATAAAGCGGCTCATGTCCTCTTTCTCTTCAACGTTCATGCCGGCCATAGGTTCGTCCAGCAGCAACAGCTTAGGCTCGGCCGCCAAAGCGCGGGCTAACTCGACCCGCTTTTTCAACCCGTAAGGCAGACGGGAAACCGGCGTCTTGCGGATGTGCTGAATCTCAAGAAAGTCGATGATCTTCTCGACCGCCTCGCGGTTTTCAACCTCTTCCGCCTCAGCCTTGCCCTTCCACATGGCCTGCTGAAAGAGGTTGGTTTTCATATAGTTCAGCCGCCCGGTCATGACGTTGTCCAGCACGCTCATGCCTTCGAAAAGGGCAATGTTCTGGAACGTCCTAGCAATACCTTGCCGCGCAACTTCATAAGGGCGCATCTGCGGACGCTTGGCACCATGGAACCAGACCTCGCCCTCCTGCGGGATGTAGAACCCCGAAATCACGTTCAGCATTGAGGATTTACCGGCCCCGTTCGGGCCGATGATGGCGCGGATCTCGCCTTCACGAATGTCGAACGAGATATCCTTGATCGCCACCACACCGCCAAAACGCAGGGTGATGTTCTTCATCTCCATCACCACGCCGCCGATCTTGCGGCCATCTTCGGTGACATATCCTTCGGAGTTATCCAGCATCAGTCACTCCCTGACTTGCGGAAAAACGGGACGGTGGGCGGGGCGATGACCGCAGGTCGAGCGGCGCACGACCGGCCCTCATTCCGCCGCCACCTTGTGCTGAGCAACCGGCACGACCGGTGCATCGATAATTTCAAGCGTTGCGCTGATCGAACCCTTTCGCCCGTCCTCATAAGTCACTTCGGTCGTGGTCGAGACCTGCTTGGACCCGTCATAAAGCGCATCGATGATGTCACTGAACTTGTCCTCGACAAATCCGCGTCGCACCTTCCGCGTACGGGTCATCTCACCGTCATCCGCGTCCAATTCTTTGTGCAGAACCACAAAGCGATGCACCTGACAGCCCGACAACATCTCATCAGCGGCTACAGATTTGTTCACCTCTTCGACATGGCTACGAATCGTCTCTAATACACGGGGATTCGCTGTTAGGTCCTGATAGGATGCATAGGCCACGTTGTTGCGTTCTGCCCAGTTCCCAACAGCCGTCAGGTCGATATTGATAAACGCGACGCAGCGGTCTTTGCCGTTTCCGAACAGGACAACCTCGAGGATGTCGGGATAGAATTTCAGCTTGTTCTCGACGTATTTCGGCGCAAACATCGACCCGTCGGCCATCTTGCCCACATCCTTTGCGCGGTCGATGATCCGCAGATGCCCCGAACTTTCCTCGATGAACCCCGCATCCCCAGTGGCCACCCAGCCTTCGGCATCTTTGGTCGAGGCGGTTGAGTCCGGGTTGTTGTAATACTCAACGAACACACCGGGTGAGCGATAGTGGATCTCACCCTTGTCGTCGATCTTCAGTTCGACATCCGGGGCAGGCACACCAACGGTGTCGGCGCGCACTTCACCATCCGGCTGAACCGTGATGAAAACTGTCGCTTCGGTCTGACCGTAAAGCTGTTTCAGGTTGATGCCGAGCGAGCGGTAGAAATCAAAAATCTCCGGCCCGATCGCCTCACCCGCCGTATAGCCAACGCGAAAGCGGCCATAACCCAACGTATCTTTGAGCGGCCCGTAGACCAACTTATTGCCCAGCGCATACTTCATGCGGTCGCCAAAGCCCACAGGTTTACCGTCCAGCAACAGGCCACCCACTTTCTTGGCGTGCGCCATGAAGTGATGGAACATCCGCTGCTTCAGTTTACCCGCGTCCTCCATCCGGATCATCACGTTAGTCAGCTGAGTCTCAAAAACCCGCGGCGGAGCGAAGAAATAAGTCGGCCCGATTTCGCGCAGATCGGTCATCATCGTGTCGGCGCTTTCGGGGCAGTTTACGCAAAAGCCACACCAATAGGCCTGACCGATGGAAAAGATGAAATCGCCTACCCAAGCCATCGGCAGGTAAGACAGGATGTCTTCGTTCCGGTTCAAATGATCGAACTCGGCGGAGTTCTTGGCGCTTTCGATCACATTCCGGTTCGACAGCACCACGCCTTTGGGTTTGCCCGTGGTGCCCGACGTATACAACATGACGCAGGTGCCGTCGTATTCGATCTCGGCAATCCGGCGGTCCAGTTCCGCATCAAAACGCGCGTGACCGGCACTGCCCTCGGCCATCAGATCGTCCAATGCGTTCATCTGGCTGTGATCGTATTTCCGCATCCCCCGCTTATCGGTGTAGAGGATGTGTTTGACCTGATGCAGGTTCTCCTGAATCTCGATGACCTTGTCGACCTGCTCCTGATCACCGCACACAACGTATTTTGCGCCGCAATGATCCAGCACATAAGCCATCTCTTCGGCGACTGCGTCCTGATAAAGCGGCACCGGCACGGCACCCACCATCTGAGCCGCAACCATCGACCAGTAATGCGCCGGACGATTGCGCCCGATCACTGCGATGTGGTCGCCTTTTTCAACGCCAAGTTCCAGAAAGCCCAGGGCAATCGCACGGATTTCCCTAGCCGTTTCGGCCCAAGTCCAGCATTGCCAGATTCCGAATTCCTTTTCCCGGTAGGCCGGGGCGTCCCCGAACCGGGTCGCATTGCGGTGTAGCAGCGCCGGAAGAGAGTGCATCCCTTCAGCGCCCGACTGCGTCTGAGCCAATCTCTTTCTCCTCCCCATCCGACCCCTCCCGTGGACCGGAAACGGCGGACCGAGGATCAACCCCGGACGCCAACGCCCCGATTAAGGGACGCTTGCACGATCAGCGTCAACTTTTTCCTGATGTTTTCTCAATTCTTACGAATTGTAACAGGGTCAGCAGAGATTTGGATGCGCGGAATTCGGTTAGTTTGCAATCTCTGTCAGCCCCATGAAGTTCTATTCCGATGGGTCACAAATTGTCGTGACTTCGCCGCTCGAAGATTTTGTTGTCATAGGAATAGCACAATGCTTGGAGTTCAGCTGGATCAAAAGCAGCGCTGCTCCCAATGTCAGCGCGAACGACCCAAAGAAAAACACAGTGTTTTTTAAAAGAGTGCTTCGCGCATGGTTGTTACCTCGGTGGCGCAAAACCCGAAACATCGACAGAAATCCACCCGTAAATACTTGGTCCAAAGGTTGCTCAGTGACGGTTTGGTTCGTTGCAGAAATCAAGCTAGCGAATGAAGCGAGAAACTTGATGAAACAATAAAATGTCACGAACATCCCGACCAATACCGCAGCCAGAAGAGCGTAAATTATTGTAGTCACTTCAACTAACCTTCCAATTCCAAAAACCGATTCAAAAGGCCTTTGCCTACAACCAATCTCGCAAAATCGGGATCAACGGCACATCCGCCGCAGGCATCGGATAGTTCCGCAACTCATTCGCGCGCGCCCATTTAAGCGCCTGCCCTTCCTTAGACTGCGGGATACCCTCCCACTTGCGGCAGGCAAACAGCGGCATCAACAGATGGAAATCGTCATAGCTGTGGCTGGCAAAGGTCAGCGGGGCGAGGCATGAGGCCCAGGTGTCGATGCCCAGTTCCTCGTGCAATTCGCGGATCAGGGCGGCCTCGGGGGTTTCGCCGGGTTCGATCTTGCCACCGGGGAATTCCCAGAGACCGGCCATAGATTTACCCTCGGGGCGTTGGGCCAGTAGCACCCGGCCCTCGATATCGATCAGGGCGACAGCGGACACCAGTAAGGTCTTCACGAGCGATAATCCGCGTTGATCTCGATATAGCCGTGGGTCAGATCGCAGGTCCAAACGGTGGAATTGCCTTCGCCCAGCCCAAGATCGACCGCAATCACAAGGTCCTGACCTTTCATATAGGCGGCGGCGTCATCCTCACGGTAATCCGGGCTGACCCAGCCCTTTTCGGCAACCAGAATATCCCCGAAGGAAATACTCAGCAGGTCGCGGTCGGCGGCGGCACCGGATTTACCGATAGCCATGACGATGCGACCCCAATTCGGGTCTTCGCCAGCAATGGCCGTTTTCACCAGCGGTGAGTTGGCGATGGCCAGACCATGCACCTTTGCGTCCGCGTCCGAGGCGGCACCGGTTACACGAATTTCCACAAATTTCGTGGCGCCCTCACCATCGCGCACCACCTGTTGCGCCAAGTCAAGCATCACGCCTTCCAGTGCCTCGGCAAACGCCGCATTGTCGGTTGCGTCCACGCCTGAGGCCCCGGTTGCACAGAGCAACAGGCTGTCCGAGGTCGAGGTGTCGCTGTCGACGGTGATGCAGTTGAACGTCCGGTCGGTCTGCGCGCCCAGCATAGCCTGCAAGGCGGTCTGTTCGACCTGTGCGTCGGTAAAGATGTAGACCAGCATGGTCGCCATATCTGGCGCGATCATACCGGAGCCCTTGGCAATCCCTGCAATAGAGACTGTTTTTCCATCAATCTCGACCTGTGCGCTGGACCCTTTTGGAAAGGTATCCGTGGTCATGATCGCCCGCGCCGCATCCTCGATGGCATGACGGCTGAGGCCCATCTTCAACGCCTCAAGTTGTGTCACGATGCGGTCATGGGGCAGCGGCTCACCAATCACGCCGGTGGAAGAGGTGAAGACACGTTCGACTGCAACGCCGGTCGCTTTGGACACTGCTTGCGTGACCTCAGCCACCGAGGTCTGGCCATAGTGACCGGTAAAGGCATTGGCATTGCCCGAGTTCACCAAAATCGCCGCAGGCCCATCGCTGGACCCGCCGATCTTGTCCTGACAGTCCAGCACGGGGGCTGCGCGTGTGGCCGATCGGGTGAACACCCCGGCCACAGATGTGCCCGGATCCAGAACCGCCAACATTACGTCGGTCCGGCCCTGATAACGCACGCCAGCCTCGACGGTGGCGAAACGCACACCGTCAATGGCAGGCAAATCGGGAAAACCCGCTGGCGCGAGCGGCGAAACCTTGGTGATCGCGGCCACTGGGGTTACTCCTGAATCAGGTCGATCTGACGGATGACTTCGGGGCCAACACCGTCCAAAGCAGGGCGTTCGATCTGCGACTGCTGCGTCAACTCGTCGATCTTGGCTTGAATCGCGTCCTGCTGAAGGGACTGGGCCAGCTGTTCACGTACGGCATCAAGCCCCGGCGCTTCGGATTTGCGTGTGTCGTTGAGAATGATTAGGTGCCAGCCGAACTGTGTTTGCACCGGATCCGAGATCTGGCCCTTTTCCAGCGCAACAACGGCGTTTTCGAATTCCGGAACCATCTGGCCCTTGCCAAACCATCCCAATGATCCGCCATTCGGGCCCGATGGGCCGGTCGACTTTTCCTTGGCCGTCTCGGCAAAATCGCCGCCGTCATCCAGCAGAGTTTTGATTTCCTTGGCTTCTTCTTCGGTGGCAACAAGAATATGGCTGGCGTCGAACTCATCTTCGCCTTCGAAGTTGCCAAATTCCGCATCATAGGCTGCCTGAATTGACTCTTCGGTCACGACATCGCCCAGCAACGCATTTACTGTCTGCACCGCCCGCATGGACCGGCCTTCGTTTTCCAGTCCCAACTGGTTCAGCCGGTTCAGATCGTCCTGCTGCTGCGCCAGCAATTGCTGCTGGATCAATTGCTCGATGACGAATTCGTACAGAACATCATCTTCGACCTCGGAGTAATTCGGCGGCAGCGCCGCGACAGATGCGATAACGTGACCCAGTGTGATTTCATCCCCGTTCACATTGGCGACAACCGTATCCGCGTCCGGCTTGGTTTCGGCGGTAAGCGGCATCGCCATCACGGCAGCCAGAGCCAGCGATGGCAGAAAAGTGAGGCCTTTGGGCATGGAATCATCCTATTTCTTTGCCGCGACGGGGCGTGGCGTTGACACTCTGGGACCTGCCGCTTACATCGCTTTGAAGCCTTGGACAGGGCCGCCTTTCATCCCCCGTATCTATGGGTTGCAAGCAAGGTGGGCAAGCCTGTCGCAACCAAGACAAGAACAGATCCGCTGGAGTGAACATGCTGGGACTCGGAACGCTCGCCAAAAAGGTGTTCGGAACACCGAACGACCGCAAGATCAAGGCGACCCGCCCGCTGGTCGAAAAGATCAATGCGCTGGAACCTGAGTTCGAAAAGCTGTCCGATGAGGGCCTGATCGAAAAGACCGCCGAATTGCGCAAACGCGCACTTGATGGTGCGGCGCTGGACGACTTGCTGCCAGAAGCTTTTGCCAACGTTCGCGAAGGTGCCAGACGCGCGCTGGGTCTGCGCGCCTTTGACGTACAGCTGATGGGCGGCGCGTTCCTGCATCAGGGCAATATCTCGGAGATGAAAACGGGTGAGGGCAAGACGCTGGTTGCCACTTTCCCTGCCTATCTGAACGCTCTGACCGGCAAAGGCGTGCACGTGGTCACGGTAAACGAATATCTGGCAAAGCGTGACGCCGAATGGATGGGCAAGGTGTTTGGCGCCCTTGGAATGACCACCGGTGTAATCTGGTCGGGTCAGCCGGACGCCGAGAAAAAAGCTGCCTACGCCTGTGACGTCACCTATGCCACCAACAACGAGTTGGGCTTTGATTATCTGCGCGATAATATGAAAGCGGAACTGGATCAGATTTACCAAAAATACCACAATTTCGCGATTGTGGATGAGGTCGACTCGATCCTGATCGACGAGGCGCGGACACCGTTGATCATCTCGGGCCCTTCCGAGGACCGCTCGGACCTGTACACCGCCATCGACGCCCTGATCCCGTCGCTACAGGACGACCATTTCTCGGTTGACGAAAAGTCCCGGAACGTGACCTTTACGGATGAGGGAAACGAATTCCTGGAACAACAGCTGAACGCCAACGGTCTGATCCCGGAAGGCCATACTTTGTATGACCCGGAAAGCACCACGGTCGTGCACCACGTCAACCAGGGTCTGCGCGCACACAAGCTGTTTACACGTGACAAAGACTATATCGTCCGTGACGGCAACGTTATTCTGATCGACGAATTCACTGGCCGGATGATGCCAGGTCGCCGCCTGTCCGAAGGCCTGCATCAAGCCATCGAAGCCAAGGAAGGCGTGCAGATTCAACCTGAAAACGTGACACTGGCCAGTGTGACCTTCCAGAACTACTTCCGCCTGTACGACAAGCTGGGCGGCATGACCGGCACCGCGCTGACCGAGGCTGAAGAATTCGCCGAAATCTACGGTCTCGGTGTGGTCGAGGTTCCGACCAACAGGCCGATTGCCCGTCTTGACGAAGACGATCAGGTCTATCGCACTGCCGATGAGAAATACGGCGCGATGATCAATGAGACCAAAGAAGCGCAGGAAAAGGGCCAGCCGGTTCTTTTGGGCACAACCTCGATCGAGAAATCCGAACTGCTAAGCCAGCTGCTGCAAAAGGAAGGCATCGAACATAACGTTCTGAACGCCCGCCAGCACGAGCAAGAGGCACAGATCGTAGCCGATGCCGGCCGGTATGGTGCGGTGACCATTGCCACCAACATGGCTGGCCGCGGCACCGACATTCAGCTGGGCGGCAATGTCGAGATGAATGTGCTGCAGGCGCTGGCCGAAAACCCCGAGGCCGATCCTGCCGAGCTGCGAGCCAAGGAAGAGGCCCGCCACGCCGAAGAAAAGGAAAAGGTTCTGGCGGCCGGTGGTCTATATGTCATGGCATCCGAACGTCACGAAAGCCGTCGGATCGACAACCAGCTGCGCGGTCGTTCGGGCCGTCAGGGTGACCCGGGCCGCACAGTGTTCTACCTGAGCCTCGAAGACGACCTGATGCGCATCTTCGGATCAGAGCGGCTGGACAAGGTTCTGACCACGCTGGGCATGAAAGAAGGCGAGGCAATTGTTCATCCTTGGGTGAACAAGTCGCTGGAACGCGCACAGTCCAAGGTCGAAGGTCGCAACTTTGACATGCGCAAAAACGTTCTGAAATTCGACGACGTGATGAACGACCAGCGTAAAGTGGTGTTCAGCCAGCGGCGCGAGATCATGTCGACCGATGACTTGTCCGAGATCGTCTCGGACATGCGCGAACAGGTGATCGACGATCTGATCGACGAACACATGCCGCCAAAAACCTATGCCGATCAGTGGGACACCGACGGCCTGCACGAGGCGATCAAGGAAAAGCTGACCATCGATGCGCCCGTACAGGACTGGGCCGCCGAGGAAGGCGTCGATGATGAACAGGTCCGCGAGCGTCTGGTCAATGCTGCCGATGAGATGATGGCGCAAAAGGCGGCGGCCTTTGGTCCCGAAAATATGCGCAACATCGAAAAGCAGGTTCTGCTGCAGACGATCGACAGTAAATGGCGTGAGCACTTGCTGACGCTGGAACATCTGCGCTCGGTCGTTGGATTCCGCGGTTACGCCCAGCGCGACCCGCTGAACGAATACAAGAATGAGAGCTTCCAGTTGTTTGAATCCATGCTCGACAGTTTGCGCGAAACCGTGACTCAGCAATTGTCGCGCGTCCGTCCGCTGACCGAAGAGGAACAGCGCGAAATGCTGGCCCAGATGCAGGCACAGCAAGCACAGGCAAAACAGGCAGTGGATCAAGCCACCGACAAGGCCGAAGCACTGGCCGAAGCTCAGGCTTCAGGCGATGCACGCCCGGGCTTTGTCGAAGACGATCCCTCGACTTGGGGGAACCCGTCGCGCAACGATCTCTGCCCGTGTGGATCGGGCAAGAAATTCAAACATTGCCACGGCCGACTGACCTGACGTCACCTTGATCAAAACACATTGAGTCCGTTTCACGGCCACATATTGGCCGTGATTCAACTTCAGGATGCGACTCGCTCCTTCAACTGGGGAGGGTGTTTTGTTTGTAATAAAGAATTACGTGACCACTGGCGGCACCGTCGCTTGTGCCTTAGCCATTGGTTACCTGATGCAAAATGGATCGCCAGCGCAATCGGATGGCGCGCAGGCTCCTGTAACTGTGGCTGCCGCCAATCAGTCCTCGGTGATTGCCGGGCTGGAAGGAATTGTTCTGACCTCCTCGCTTCCGGCCGCTGATGCAACCACCGACATCAAGGCATCGCGGCGCGCCCTGGAGCCCACCCGATCGACCCCCTCTGATCAGGAAAGCTGCACTCTCAGTGCCCGCGCAAAGTCCGTCCCTGGCGCTGCGGCGCGCCTGACCGTCAAAGCACCCTGCCACGGCAATGAACGGATCGAAGTCCATCACAGCGGACTAACAGTTACTCAACGAACGGACAAAAACGGCGCTTTGGATCTGACGATCCCGGCCCTGTCGGAATATGCGATCTTTCTGATCTCGGTAGATGATCAGACCGGAACCGTAGCCACCACTCACATCCCCGACCTGGCCAACTACAACCGCATCGCCCTGCAATGGCAGGGTGAGACAGACCTGCAGATCCATGCGCTGGAATTTGGGGCCAGCTATGGAACCGCCGGACATGTATCGTCGAACCCTGACGCGAAAGGTGCGGGTAAGGTCGTGCATCTGGGCCAACAGGCGTTCGGCGATGCGCAGAATATCGAAATTTATTCCTTCCCTGCAGGCGAAACCAGCCAGACCGGTTCGATCGAACTGACGGTCGAGGCCGAAGTGACCGAGGTAAATTGCGGCCGGGATTTGGCCGTTCAATCACTCGAGCTGCGTGGCGATCGCCGCCTGCGGTCTCGCGATTTGACGCTGCCCATGCCGGATTGCACGCAGGCCGGTGATTTTCTGGTGTTGAATAATCTGCTCCAAGACCTGACAATCGCGGCAAATTAAACCGCAGGCAGGCTCGACTTTCTTATGACATTTTTTCGTGTGGCAGTGGCCACACTGATTTCGGTGACTCTGGCGTCATATGTGCACGCACAGGATATCACGCTGACCTCGCAAGACGGCAAGGTCGAGGTCACAGGCAACCTGCTGAGCTTTGATGGCGAGTTTTATCGCGTGGATACGCAGTTCGGTGAGCTGACCGTGGATGGGTCGGGTGTGACCTGCGAAGGACCCGCCTGCCCCAGCCTTACGGATTTCGTGGCCGAGGTTCGGTTCTCAGGCTCATCCGTCATGGCCGAAAAGGTACTACCAGCCCTGATCGTCGGATTCGCCCAGCAAGAGGGGATGTCGGCGACGCCGCAGCGTTTGGATTCCGGTGCATTCACCTATGAGCTTCACCAGACCGGGCGCGATGCCCCTTTGGGACGGTTCTATTTCGCCCCCAACAACACAGGTGGCGGCTTTGCGGATCTGATCGCCGATGAGACCGATATCGTCATGGCACTACGTGAAATTCGCCCATCGGAACAGGAGGCCGCGCAGACCGCTGGTCTGGGTGATCTGGCAGATGCCAGGCGATCCCGGGTCATCGCGCTGGACGCGCTGGTCCCAATTGTGGCCCGGGAAAACCCGGCGCGGCAGATTTCGCCAGCAGAACTGGTGCGCGTGTTTTCCGGCGAGATCCAAAACTGGTCTGAATTAGGAGGACCTGATGCACCCGTTTCCCTGCACTTACCAGACGCGGGTTCCGGTTTGGCGCAAGGGGTTGAGGATCGGTTGCTGGCCCCCGCTCAATCCACGCTGGCCGAGGGAATCGTCCGTCACACCCGTAGCAGCGATCTGGTTCGCGCTGTTGCTGACGACCCCTTTGCCATCGGTATCGCCAGCCATGCCGAGGTCGGGCCTGCCCGGGGCCTGCCTTTGACCGGCGGTTGCGGTCACGCGCTGACCGCCACGCGGCAATCCATCAAGACCGAAGACTATCCGCTGACATCGCCGATGTTCCTGTATCTGCCGGAAATCCGCCTGCCCCGCATCGCGCGGCAATTCCTGGCTTATTCGCAAAGCGCCGAGGCACAGATGGCGATCCGCGATGCCGGATTTGTGGATCAAGAACCCGAAACCATGCGGATCGGGCTGCAAGGGGATCGTCTGGCCAACGCAGTGGTTTCAGGTGGTGCCGAGGTCGGGTTGGAAGAGTTACAGCGCATGATCGACACGCTGCGCCCACAATCGCGCCTGTCGCTGTCGTTCCGGTTCGAGGCAGGTTCCTCAAGACCCGATGCGCAGTCACGCTCAAACATCCGGCAATTGGCCCATGCCCTTGAAACCGGAGCCATCGACGCGCGCAAACTGACCTTTGTCGGTTTCAGTGATGGTGACGGCGCGGCCTCATCCAATGCCAGGATCGCTTTGCTGCGGGCAAAAACCGTGCGCAACGCGGTGCTATCGGCGGTAGAAACAGCCATTCCGGATAGTGTCGAGATCGCCGTGGACGCATTTGGCGAGGCAATGCCCATGGCCTGTGATGACACGGACTGGGGCCGCAAAGTCAATCGCAGGGTCGAGGTCTGGGTTCAGTAACCCTTACAAATAGCCCTCGGACCGAAAGCTCAACTCATTCGATTTGCCAATAATCAGATGGTCATGCAGCGTCAGGCCCAGCGCGACGCAGGCATCCTGAATTCGGTTGGTCATATCGATATCCGATTGCGACGGTGTCGGATCGCCCGATGGGTGATTGTGTACCAAGATTAGCGCCGAGGCATTCAGCTCCAGCGCGCGTTTGGCGACCTCGCGCGGATAGACGGGAACGTGGTCGACAGTGCCTTTGGCCTGTTCTTCATCCGCAATCAGAACGTTCTTTCGGTCTAGGTAGAACACGCGGAACTGCTCAGTCTCACGATGCGCCATCGTCGTATGGCAATAATCCAGCAATGCGTCCCAGCCTGATACGACGTGCCGTTGCATGACCCGCGCGCGAGTCATCCGATGCGCACACGCCTCAAGGATTTTCAGGTCGGTGATCACCGTATCGCCGACGCCTTTGATTTGTCGCAGCCGTTCTTCGGGTGCGGTCAGCACGCGGTTAAAGTCGCCGAACGTATCCATCAGCGCACGGGCCAGGGGTTTGACATCCTGCCGAGGGATCGAGCGGAACAGGGCCAGTTCCAACAATTCGTAATCCGGCATTGCAGCAGATCCGCCCGACATGAACCGTTCGCGCAAACGTTTGCGGTGATCTTTGATATACGACGGCAAGCGACCCGTCGGCAGCGGCTGCACCGGGGCTTCGTCGGTTTCAAACAGCATCGGGGCTTCGGCAAAGGCGTCCTGAGTCATGGGACCACCGTGCCGCAGAATCGGTTTCTGAATGGTTAACGCATCTCACCTGCAATGCCTGCAGTTGCCCGTCGGACAACCATGTGCAGCAGGATCGAAAACACCCCCAGAGTCAGCATCGCCGCAAACATCAAATCGGTTTTGGCCCGCCCATTGGCTAGCAGCATTAGGTACCCCAATCCTTGCGACGACCCGACCCATTCGCCGATCACCGCTCCGATCGGGGCATAGACGGCCGCCAGCCGCATGCCCGAAGCCAATGAGGGCAAAGCTGCGGGGATACGAATGTGCCACAACACGGCGCGCCGGCTGGCCTGCATGGTGCGTGCCAGATCAAGATATCCCGGTGGGGTCCGCATCAACCCGTCGAAGAAGGATGAGGTGATCGGGAAATAGATGATCAAAACCGCCATCGCGACTTTGGACCACAGCCCATAACCCAACCAAAGGGTCAACAAAGGAGCCAGAGCAAAGACCGGCAGCGCCTGCGTAAACACCAGCATCGGCTGCATCAGCACCCGCGCGGCGCGGGAATTAGCCAATTGCAATGCTGTCAAAACGCCAAGAATCGTTCCACAAGCCAAGCCGATAACGACCTCGACCGCGGTAACCCAAGTGTGTTCCGCCATAACCCAGCGGTTCTGCCACCAGGTCTCGGCCACCAAAGCCGGGCCGGGAAGAATGAATTTAGGCAGTTCGGTCAGGGAAACGATCCCCTGCCAGATCGCCATTGCAAATACAGTCGCAGCAAGAGCTGACAACAATTTCATGCCGCTTCCTCACGAAGCATACGCAGTAAGGCGCCCTGCGCCTCAAGCGTCTCCAGATCATCGACGCTGCGCGGGGCCGGTGCATGTGGGGGCTGGCAAGGCGTTATGCCATTCTGCGTCATGACCACGATGGATTGACCTAACCGGGCAGCCTCGCCCGGATCATGGGTGACCAGCAGAACGGTTCGGTCCTGTAACGCTTCGGCCGCAAGGTCCTGCATATCCGCGCGGGTGCGGGCGTCCAGCGCCGAGAACGGCTCATCCAAAAGAACGATGGGCCGATCTTCCATCAACGTGCGGGCCAGAGCCACGCGTTGACGTTGGCCACCAGAGAGTTCGCCGGGCTTCTTGGTCATATGATCCTGCAGGTGCATCCGTTCGATCAGCTGATCACGGCGGCGCAAATCTGGCTTTTCTCCGCGCAACCGCGCACCCAACAGGACGTTCTGCGCCACAGTCGCCCAAGGCAGCAACAAATCGTCTTGCGCCATATATGCAACCCGTTCAGGCACAGGTTGCCCGTCACTTGCAGTAATCTGACCGGTGAACTCTGCGCCGGTGTCCAAGCCAGCAATCAGGCGCAGAATGGTGGTTTTGCCGACCCCCGATCCACCCAGCAAACACGTCCACCGCCCAGCCGCCAGCGTCAGGGTCAACGGCGCGAACAATAACGCGTCGCCAATCGCAGCCGAACCACGGACGGTCAGATCGGGGGCTGGGGTCATGGGGTCAGGCCCATTTGCCAGAAATTGACCTCTAACTCGGTCGCGGTACGGAAGGTGTGGCACAGACGAGTCCAACGCGGGGATGCTTCGAAATCCTCGCCAATACGCCTTGTTAGAGCCGAATCTAGCAATTCCCCGACCGCCACGCAGGCATCTTGGTAGTCATCGCTGGCATAGGTGGCGATCCAATCGCGATAGGTGTCAGACGTCGCCTCAGCCGCTAGTCTTATGCCAATCTCACCATAGCCCATCACACAAGGTACCAAAGCCGCCAGCAGGTCCAGCAGATCGCCGCTATACCCAGCCTCAAGCACGAAACGCGTATATGCTAGGTTCTCGGCACGTTCCGGAGTAGCAAAGAGTTGGTCCTGCGGGATGCCTTCGGCCTCGCAGATCCCGATATGCAGCTTCATCTCTTCGCTGATCAACCCGTTCACGGTGCGCGAGGCTGCCAGCATTTCCTCATGCGTTTCCGACTTCACAACCGCCAGCGCCCAGGCGCGAGAGAAATGAATCAGGAACACATAGTCTTGCCGCAGATAGTGCAGAAACGCCGCGCGCGGCAGCGAGCCGTCCTTCATCCCTTCGACAAAAGCGTGGCAGGTGTAATCCCGCCACGGCCCCTTTGCGGCCCCGCGCATCAACGCGAATGCTCTGCCATAGTCGCTCATTGCACGGTCACATCTACTGAAATGTCGCTGACCGGATTGATGCTGTCGATCATGCCGCTGTCTTTCAGGAACGCTTCGAAACGGGCATAGCGACCTGCATCAAACCCCGCCGGGCGCAGCGCGAAACGGGGCAGTGTATCCACCCATGCGCGCGCGTTCAGCTCATCCTGCAGTTCGGGTGAGGTGGCGGCGAAGATTTCCCAGCTTTTTCCGGGGTTGTTGACGATGAACTGGGTCGCCTTTTCGGTCGCCGAAAGGAAACGGGCGACCTTGTCCGCATCCATCGTGTCGGGATTGGCGACATAGATCAGCTCATCATAAGACGGTACCCCTTCTTCCTCGATGTAGAAACACCGGCCCGCGACGCCTTCGATGTCCATCTGGTTCAACTCAAAGTTCCGGAAGGCTCCGATCACCGCATCCACCTGACCGGTCATCAACGAAGGCGACAGCGAGAAGTTGACGTTGACCATTTCAATATCGTCCAGCGCGACATCATGGGCGTTCAGCATAGCGCCCAGCACCGCCTCTTCCACGCCCGCGACCGAGAAACCAATCTTTTTGCCCTTCAGATCGGCGAGCGTTTTGATCGGACCGTCCTGTAGCACCAGCAGGCAGTTCAACGGCGTCGCGACCAAAGTGCCGACGCGCTTCAACGGCAAGCCCTCATGGATTTGCAGGTGAAGTTGCGGCTGGTAGGACACCGCCAGATCAGCCTGACCGGCGGCAACCAGACGCGGAGGGGCCGATGGGTCGGCGGGTGGTACAATCTCAATCTCCAGCCCCTCGTCGGCAAAGTATCCGTTCTCTTGCGCCACAATGATGGGCCCGTGGTCGGGGTTGACGAACCAGTCCAGCAGAACGGTCATCTTGTCTTCGGCCCAGGCTGGCGCGGCGGCCAGCAGGGCAATTGCTGTCATCAGCTTTTTCATATCTCGCGTGTCCTTTTCATTCACGAGGTTGAGGCC
This sequence comes from Ruegeria sp. YTSA072, assembly GCF_059610285.1. Classification (NCBI taxonomy): domain Bacteria; kingdom Pseudomonadati; phylum Pseudomonadota; class Alphaproteobacteria; order Rhodobacterales; family Roseobacteraceae; genus Ruegeria; species Ruegeria sp. YTSA072. Next base: position 51,215 of record NZ_JBXWNI010000011.1, read on the forward strand.
GCGACGAGAACGATCTCGCCTGGCCAATCCGGTTGCAATTTTTCGGCAGCACGCCACGCACGCAGACCAGTGGCGCAGCAAAGTGCCAACGTTTTTCCTTTGTTAGTCTCTGATTTTATCAATTCAGGAGACCCGCGGAGCGCGTTGGGATGAATGAGTTCAGGGGCCTCATCCGGGCTGCGCAACTCGATGATCAGATCATCCGTGGTCAGTTGGCAGGCCGACACAAACGGGAAGTGATGGCTGGGCTCGGGCGCATCGTCAAAGCGAAACGTGCTGCTTCGCATCGTGCGGGCATCGAACTGAATCATCTGCCCGAGTGGCGAAGGGTCCAGCCCGAGAATAACCCTCAGCGCCATTTGCGCTTGCATCGCGCCAATCATTCCGACGACCGGACCCAACACACCAGCCGTGGCACAGCTTGCACCACTGCCCGGCGCGTCGGGAAAAACCGCCCGCAAAGATGGAGCGCTGCCGCAGAAACCGCCGACATAACCCGACAACCCTAGGACCGAGGCGCTTATCAGCGGTTTGCCAAGCGCGCGACACGTGTCCGACAATGAATAGCTTGCAGCATAACTGTCTGCGCAATCGAGAATGACGTCGGCTTGTGAGACGAAACGTTGCGAATTTAATTTAGTTAGAGCCTGATTTTTCGTCGAGATCGTAATTTCAGAGTTTAAGGCCTGACAACGCTCAGCCGCGACTTCGGCTTTGGGGCGGCCACAGTCCCCTTCGGCAAACAAGGTCTGGCGATGGAGGTTCGACAGGGCGACTTCATCGGGGTCTACGATGGTCAAATATCCGACCCCAGCACCAGCCAGCAAAGGCAAAACCGGCGCTGCCAGCCCCCCGGCCCCCACCACAAGAACCCGCGCGCCGGATAGGCGGGCCTGTCCACGCGCGCCGACCTCCGGCAGGATCATCTGACGGGCGTAGCGGCTCATCTGGTGACCTCGATCCACGCACGTAAGCGGGCTTCTGGGTCTGCATTCAAGGTGATGTCTGTCACGACTGAGACAATGTCCGCCCCTGCCTGCAGCACCCCCGGCGCGCGCTCGACACTCATCCCGCCAATACCGACCAAAGGGACTTCCCCCACGCGCGCTTTCCATTCAGTGACACGCGGCAGGCCTTGTTGTTCCCATTTCATCTTTTTCAGGATCGTCGGGTAGACGGGACCAAGCGCGACATAGTCGGGGTTCATGGCCAAAACACGCTCAAGCTCGTCATCGTCATGGGTCGAGACACCCAGTTTCAACCCTGCGCGTCGGATTGCCTTTAGATCTGCGTCATCCAGATCCTCTTGTCCCAAATGAATCCAGTCGCAGCCTGCGTCGATGGCAACCTGCCAATGGTCATTCACCACCAGAACAGCCCCATGCGCACGGCACAGATCCCGCGAAACCGCGATCTGTTCACGCACGACCGCATCCGCTTGGTCCTTGATCCGCAACTGCACCAGTTTCACGCCCAGAGGCAGCGTCCGGTGCAGCCAGTCGGAATGGTCGAAGATTGGATAAAACCGGTCGAGGTTCATGACAAAAACGCCTTTCCAATAACAGGGGTCGAGGGTTCGGCCATATCGCGCGCTTCGATCGGGTCGGCCTGATAGGCCAGTCGCCCGGCCTCGATGGCCAGCTTCATCGCTTTGGCCATTGCGGCGGGATCGCCGGCCCGTGCCACCGCGGTGTTCAGCAGAACGGCATCATACCCAAGCTCCATCGCATGTGCGGCGTGGCTGGGCAGGCCGATACCAGCGTCAATCACCAGTGGTATTTCGGGAAACTCAGCGCGCATTGCGCGCAGGGCGTATTCGTTGTTCAGACCGCGGCCCGAACCAATCGGGGCCCCCCAAGGCATCAGAACTTCACACCCTGCCGCCAAAAGGCGCTCACCCACGATCAGGTCGTCCGTGGTGTACGGAAAAACCTCGAACCCGTCTTCGCTCAGAATGCGCGCGGCCTCGACCAATTGGAACACGTCGGGCTGCAGGCTGTCGGTATGCCCGATCAGTTCCAGCTTGATCCATTTGGTGTCAAACACCTCACGCGCCATATGGGCGGTGGTCACAGCCTCTTTCACCGTATGGCAACCTGCTGTGTTGGGCAGGATAAGAACGCTCAGATCGCGGATCATCTGCCAAAAGGTTTGTCCTGCGCCTGCTTCGCGTCGCAAAGATACGGTGGCCACCCCGGCCCCGCTGTCCCGAAATGCCTGTTCCAAGATTGCAGGGCTTGGATATTGCGCGGTGCCCAGCATCAGCGGGTTCGGCAGTGATGTGCCGTAGACGGTCTTCATCGCTCACCCCCCCTGCATCGGGGCGACGACTTCGATCCGATCGCCATCCTTGATTTTACGGGCCTTGCGCAGGCTCGAAGGCACAAAACCCTCGTTCACAGCCGTCGCCACCCGGCCCGAAAACCCGCATTCCTGCAAAAGGCCGGAAAGAGTTTCGGCCTGCACGTCGCGCATCTCGCCGTTAAGTACGATCTTCATCGACCATCTCCGAATGTTTGTTGTCCAACGCTAGGTCAGCCACGCCCTTGGCCAGTGCAGGGGCCAGCAAGTAGCCGTGGCGGTAGAGGCCGTTGGCATAGATTGTCGGTCCCAGCCGTCGAATACGTGGAAGGTTGTCGGGGAAAGCGGGGCGCAGATCGACGCCGATTTCCAACACTTCAGCCTCACCAAAGGCGGGGTTCAGGGCGTAGGCTGCGCTCAGCAACTCAAGCATCGAGCGTGCGGTAATTCGGCTGCTATCCTCGGATTCGATCATTGTCGCGCCCAGCATGTAGACGCCGTCGCCGCGTGGAACGATATACAGCGGCACGCGTGGATGAAGCAGGCGTATAGGCCGGGTCAGTGTCACGTCTGGGCACCGTATCACCAGCATCTCACCCTTCACGCCGCGCAAGTCCTGCAGATATTCGCGCGCGTGCAGACCTCTGCAATCAATGGCGTTGTCCAATCCCGTCGGAGCGCGCGCATGATGGAATTCAACACCGTGATCCTGAAGCTGGTGCGACAGATCCAGTAAGGCCTGACGCGGATCCAAATGGGCTTCCGCAGCAAAGTAGAGACCCTTTTTGAAACCATGCAGATCAGGCTCTAATAAAATTATTTCTCTGTCATCAACTTCAGAAAACCCCTCCGTTCTGCGGGCGAAACGACGCAGATCCGGCAGGTCTCGTGGGTTAGCAACAACCAATGTGCCGCGCCTGTGGACCTGAGTGCGCTTGGCCCACCAGTCGATTGCCAATTGCCCCAGACGCAGGACAGGTTCCTCGGCGTTTTCATACTCGCACCAAGGTGCCAACATTCCGCCCGCCCACCAGGAACAGCCATGCGGCCCCGGTGCACCACCGGGATCAAACACCTGAACCTTGGCCCCGCGCGCGACAAGTTCGGAAGCAACGGCCAACCCGACCACGCCTGCCCCTATGATCGAACAGACGGTCACGCGGACCAAACCTGATGGAAGTGATGAACAGGCCCGTGACCTTGTCCGATTTTTAGAGCATCAGCCTGAGCGATGGCGCCCTGCAGATAGTCATGTGCTTGCGCCACGGCCTGGGGCAGCGAAAGATCCTTGGCCAATCCGGCCGCTATGGATGAGGACAGCGTGCATCCCGTTCCGTGGGTGTTGCTTGTCTGTCGGCGCGGCGCTTGAAATTGGTCCATCACGCCAAAATCTGAGACCAGTACGTCGTGGCAGATGTCGCCTTTCCCATGACCGCCCTTCATCAGGACCGCACCCGCACCCAATGCGCATAACTCGCGCCCTTGTGTAATCATCTGCTCGAAGCTGTCCGCTGGTTCAGCGCCCAGCAAACGGGCCGCTTCTGGCAGGTTTGGCGTCAACACGGTCGCGCGCGGCAACAATACGTCGCGTAGCGTTTGGATCGCCTCTTCTGCCTGCAATGCATCGCCGGATTTCGCGATCATGACCGGATCCAGAACCACCGGCCCGTCAAAATCCGCGATACTGTCTGCGACACATTGGATGATCTGAGGGGTCGCCAGCATTCCGATCTTGATCGCACCAACATCCAGGTCGGTTAGAACAGCCTCGATCTGGGCTGCAATGACGTCCAGAGGGATGCCATGCACGGCCGTAACTGCACGAGTATTCTGCGCCGTCACTGCGGTAATTACGCTGGCACCGTAGACGCCAAGCGCGGACATGGCCTTGAGGTCTGCCTGAATTCCGGCCCCGCCGCCGCTGTCAGATCCTGCGATTGTTAAGGCAATTGGTGCCATGTCGTTGCTCCGGTTCAAAATGGGCAACGGGCATGGAAAACGTCTAAGCACTATAAGACCGTTCCCTACGCCGGTATTGCCCGGATCAGGTTCGATGGGTTAGCGCGTTCACGCCTCTCAGCCCCCAAGCAGGGCACCCCAACGGTTGGGGCGACACTCTCAGGGGATGGCGGGGGAATCAAGGGCCAATTTTGGGGCAGATCACGGTCAAACTGGACTTATAAAATGCAAAAGCCGGCCTCAACGGACCGGCTTTTGTTTGATGTTCAGGTGTTCAGGTTCAGCCCTTCATACCGTCCCAAAACGACTTGACGGACGAGAAAAAGCTTTTTGATTCCGGGTGGTTATCTTCGCCCAGATCGTCAAACTCACGCAAAAGCTCTTTTTGACGGCTTGTCAGATTGACCGGGGTTTCCACGGCCAGTTCGATGAACATATCGCCGACGCCACCGCCGCGAAGGGCTGGCATGCCTTTGCTGCGTAAGCGCATCTGACGTCCTGACTGACTGCCAGCCGGAATTTGCACGCGACCACGGCCACCGTCGATGGTGGGCACTTCGATCGAACCGCCCAGCGCTGCCTTGGCCATGCTGACCGGAACGCGGCAATACAGGTTTACGCTGTCGCGCTCGAACAGCTTGTGGTCCGAAACTTCGACAAAAATATACAGGTCGCCCGGGGGGCCGCCGCGCATCCCGGCCTCACCTTCGCCCGCAAGCCGGATGCGTGTGCCGGTTTCGACACCAGCCGGAATGTTGACCGACAGCGCGCGTTCTTTTTCGACGCGCCCGGCGCCGCCGCATGATTTACAGGGATTCTTGATAATTTGACCCAGACCCGAACATGTCGGGCACGACCGTTCAACTGTGAAAAAGCCCTGTTGCGCCCGCACTTTTCCCATGCCCGAACAGGTCGGGCAGGTTGTGGGCTCAACCCCGCCTTCCGCACCCGAGCCGTCACAGGCCGAGCAGGCCACGGCAGCAGGCACGTTGATCGTCTTTTGCAGGCCAGAGAATGCTTCTTCCAGGCTTACACGCAGGTTGTAACGCAGGTCTGACCCGCGCGCGGCCCGTCGACCACCCCCGGTAGCACCGCGCTGACCACCCATAAAATCGCCGAACAGGTCATCGAACACGTCCGAGAAGGCACTGGAGAAATCGCCCTGTCCGCCAAATCCGCCGCCGGGACGGCCACCGCCGCCCATACCGTTTTCAAACGCGGCATGACCAAAACGGTCATACGCGGCCTTTTTTTCGGCATCGCGCAAGACGTCGTAAGCTTCGTTCGCTTCTTTGAACTGAGCCTCGGAATCCGGGTTGTCCTTGTTGCGGTCGGGATGCAATTCCTTGGCTTTCGTGCGAAAGCCCTTCTTAATCTCGTCCGCTGATGCGCCCTTGGACACGCCGAGCACATCATAGTAGTCGCGTTTTGACATCAGTATTTCCTTCTGCCGCAACGTAATCGGGCCGGCCCGGTGACCGGACCGGCCCGAATTGGCCCGGTTTCCCGTTACTTACGCTTTTCGTCGTCAAGATCTTCGAATTCGGCATCGACGATATCGTCTTCACCAGCCGGAGCAGCATCCGCCGCCGCAGGCTCATCCTCGGTCTCTTCAGACTGCGCCTTGTAGATGGCTTCGCCCAGCTTCATGGCGGCTTCGGTCACGTTCTGAATGCCTGACTTGATCTTGTCGGCATTCTCGGTTTCCAGCTCGTCCTTCAGCGCGACAATCGCCAACTCGATGGCTTCGATGGTGGTCGGGTCGACCTTGTCGGCATGCTCTTCCATCGACTTCTCGGTCGAGTGGATGAGGCTTTCTGCCTGGTTCTTCGCCTCAATCAACTCGCGGCGTTCCTTGTCCGCCTCGGCGTTCTCTTCGGCGTCCTTGACCATCTTGTCGATATCTTCGTCCGACAGACCACCCGATGCCTGGATGGTGATCTTCTGCTCTTTGCCGGTGCCTTTGTCCTTGGCCGAAACCGAGACAATGCCGTTGGCGTCGATGTCAAAAGTCACCTCGATCTGAGGCATGCCGCGCGGTGCGGGCGGGATATCTTCAAGGTTGAACTGACCCAGGATCTTGTTATCCGCAGCCATTTCGCGCTCACCCTGGAAACAGCGGATGGTCACAGCGTTCTGGTTGTCCTCGGCGGTCGAGAAGACCTGAGATTTTTTCGTCGGGATCGTGGTGTTACGGTCGATAAGACGAGTGAACACGCCACCCAACGTCTCGATACCCAGCGAAAGCGGGGTTACGTCCAGCAGAACCACGTCTTTGACGTCGCCTTGCAGAACGCCGGCCTGAATGGCGGCACCCATGGCAACAACTTCGTCCGGGTTCACACCCTTGTGCGGTTCTTTACCGAAGAATTTGGTGACCTCTTCGATCACCTTGGGCATGCGGGTCATACCGCCGACCAGAACAACCTCATCAATGTCGCCCGCCGACAGACCGGCGTCTTTCAATGCGGCCTGACAGGGTTTCATCGACTTCTTGATCAGATCGCCGACCAGCGATTCCAGCTTGGCACGGGTCAGTTTCATGACCATGTGCAGCGGCTGACCGTTGGCGCCCATCGAGATGAACGGCTGGTTGATCTCAGTCTGCGAGGTCGAAGACAGTTCGATCTTGGCTTTTTCAGCGGCTTCTTTCAGACGCTGCAGGGCCATCTTGTCGCTGGACAGATCGACACCGTGTTCCTTTTTGAACTCATCCGCCAGGTAGTTGACGATGCGCATGTCAAAGTCTTCACCACCCAGGAAGGTGTCACCGTTGGTCGATTTGACCTCGAACAGGCCGTCGTCGATTTCCAGAATGGTCACGTCGAAAGTACCGCCACCAAGGTCATAGACCGCGATGGTTTGGGTTTCTTCTTTGTCCAGGCCATAGGCCAGCGCAGCCGCTGTCGGTTCGTTGATGATCCGCAGCACTTCCAGACCGGCGATTTTGCCTGCGTCTTTGGTGGCCTGACGCTGGGCGTCATTGAAATACGCGGGAACGGTGATGACCGCCTGCGTGACTTCTTCACCCAGATAGCTCTCGGCGGTTTCCTTCATCTTGCCCAGAGTGAAGGCCGAAATCTGGCTTGGGGAGTATTTTTCACCGCGGGCTTCCACCCACGCGTCACCGTTGCCGCCATCCACGATGGCGTACGGCACCATTTTCTTGTCCTTCTGGACTTCTGCATCATCCACACGACGACCGATCAGGCGCTTGACGCCAAAGATCGTGTTGTCGGGGTTGGTGACCGCCTGACGTTTTGCAGGCTGACCGACCAGACGCTCATCTTCGGTGAAGGCGACGATCGAGGGCGTGGTCCGCGCCCCTTCTGCGTTTTCAATGACCTTTGGCTGAGAGCCGTCCATGATGGCCACACACGAGTTGGTGGTGCCGAGGTCAATACCGATTACTTTTCCCATATGTTCAATCCCTTTCTCTTCAAGGCGATGTCTCGAGGTCCGGACCCGTTATGGCATCCGGTCCCGATCTGGTTTGCGCAACAGCACTACACCATCGCGCGTCCCGGCGTATATAAGGGCGAGATCAGAGGCCTGCAAGCGGTGTAAAAGGCAGGTTTTGGGAATCTGCGGCCTTTTTGACAAGGTTTTGGCAAGGATTGGGGAATCTTCAATGGCGCGGCTGCTCTTGCGCGGATTTGACATCAGAAAAGCCTATCTGGACGTTGCGGCACAAACGCAACTGATTGAGGCGTTGCGCCCGATTCTGAAATCGGCGCCGCTGTTCCGGCCGGTTACGCCCTCGGGCAAGGAAATGTCGGTGCGCATGACCTCAGCCGGAGCGTTTGGTTGGGTCACTGACAAAGGGGGCTACCGATATCAGGCGCAGCACCCTAAAGGAATGGTGTGGCCCGACATTCCTGATACGATACTGGGCATCTGGCGCAAGCTTGCCAGTACCCAACGCGATCCGGATTGCTGTCTGATCAACTATTACGGCGAAGGTGCGCGCATGGGGCTGCATCAAGACAAGGACGAGGCCGATTTCTCCTGGCCTGTCCTGTCGATATCCCTGGGCGACGATGCCCTTTTCCGCATCGGAAACGAAACCCGGGGCGGCAAGACCGAGTCGATCTGGCTGAACTCCGGCGACGTCTTGGTTATGGGCGGCCCCGCCCGCCTGACCTATCACGGGGTAGACCGCATCCGTTTCGGTTCATCCAAGCTGTTGCCCAAAGGCGGGCGGATCAACCTGACCCTACGGGTGGCGAGTTAGCGGCGCGCCCCCCAACTGGCCGACACATGCTGGCGGGTGTAAAAAATCCCCAGCAATCCAATTGTCAGCAAGGCCAGCCCAACCCAAAGCGCGTATTCCCAACTGGAGTTTCGCGGATAGTAGTTACGAAAGACAAAGCCACGGCATTGGTCAATTATGTGAAACAACGGGTTCCAGGCAAAGAAACTCAGCAAGAAGCCACCCAGCGCATTCCCTACAACCATTTTGCCCGAAAAAATCATGTTCATGCGTCGGTACAAGTTTCTGAGAATATCAGAAGTCCCGGGGAACCACGGTTTGAGCGCCATGAAAACAACACCCACCGCACATCCCGTAAACCAGGCCAGGATCAGCATATAGAACGCGCCGCCGGGCTCTTGGATCTCCAGCGGCTCAATTATGACGCTGTAGGCGAAGAGGATCACAAGGATCGAAACCAATTGCGTATAAAGCGATCCGAAGGCGGTCGCCAACAATGCGACCATCATATTCATCGGAGAGTGCAGCATCATCGGGTTGTTTCCTGTAGCCACGCCAGCGACGGTCGAGACGGCTTTGATGTGAGTCAGGAACAGAAAGACACCTGATAAGAGAAACAGGATAAAGTTACCCCGGATCTTGGCCACTCGTGTGCCCAACATCGACAAGATCAGATAAAAAACGGTCACAAGTGCGAGAATTTGCACGATATTGATGATGATCGCGATCACGGCATTCGCGTGTTTTGATCGTATCCCGTGCACAACCGCATGATAGATAAGCTCAGCGGTCGTGAAAGCGCTGCCCAAAAGCGTCTGTTTTCGCTTAAAATAAAACACTCAGTACACTCTTTCCCGCTGAACTGCCTGCAAACTGCCACGAAATTCTTGCCGTTCCGTAACCGCCGCATCATAAGGCCCACAAGGATTTCGATCAACAAACTACAGCAACGGAGCATTTTTGTGACCTACGACGCCCTTATTCCCGTAATCAGACGTCTGGCGCTGGAAGCCGGGGACACGATCATGCAGATCTACGAGTCGGATGATTTCGACGTCAAAGTCAAATCCGACGCCAGCCCCGTGACCGAAGCGGACGAGGCAGCCGATGCCCTGATATCGGCAGGCTTGCGCGCCGCGTTCGCGGATATTCTGCTGGTGACCGAAGAACAGGCCGCATCACATTCCGAAAAAGGCGACACATTCCTGATCGTCGATCCGCTGGACGGCACCAAGGAATTCATCAACCGGCGCGGTGATTTCACGGTGAACATCGCATTGGTCGAAAACGGAGTGCCAACTCGGGGCGTTGTGTATGCACCGGCCAAGGGGCGCATGTTCTACACGCAAGCAGACGGTCAATCGGTTGAGGAAACCGGCGCGCTGAACAAAGCGCAGGCCGGCGACGTGACCCCGATTTCGGTGTCTGAGCCGGACAATTCGGCACTTTTGATCGTCGCCTCAAAATCGCACCGCGATCAGGCGACCGAGGATTACATCAACAAATATCAGGTCAAGGACAGCAAAAGCGCAGGCTCGTCCCTGAAGTTCTGTCTGGTCGCGACCGGAGAAGCGGATTTGTATCCCCGCGTTGGCCGCACAATGGAATGGGACACCGCCGCAGGTCATGCCGTGCTGGCTGGGGCGGGCGGCAAGGTTGTTCGTTTCGATGACCACTCGTCATTGACCTACGGCAAGGACGGCTATGCAAACCCGTTCTTTATCGCCTACGCTCCGGGCGTTGACCTGAAGGAGGCCTGATGTCCATATTGATTGCCATCCCCGCCCGCTATGCCTCGACCCGCTACCCCGGTAAGCCGCTGGTTCCGCTGACCGGGGCAAGCGGCAACGCGATGACCCTGATCGAACGATCGTGGCGCGCCGCCTGTTCCGTATCGGGCGTGGACAAGGTTGTTGTCGCCACCGACGACGACCGCATCCGCGACGTGGCCGAAGGGTTCGGGGCCGAGGTGGTGATGACATCCGAGACCTGCGGCAATGGCACCGAACGCTGCGCCGAGGCCCATACTGCTCTGGGCGCGGGCTATGAGATCGTGGTGAACCTGCAAGGGGATGCGCCACTGACACCACATTGGTTTGTCGAAGACCTGATCGCCGGTCTGCGCGCCGCGCCCGAGGCAGGTGTCGCCACGCCGGTTCTGCGGTGTGACGGAGATGCTTTGAACAGCCTGCTGAACGATCGCAAAAACGGGCGGGTCGGCGGCACAACAGCCGTATTTGCGACTGATCACAGCGCAATGTATTTTTCGAAAGAGGTCGTGCCTTTTACCGCCGAAACTTTTGCTGGCACCGAACCGACGCCGGTGTTTCACCATGTCGGCGTCTACGCCTATCGCCCCGATGCGCTGTCAGCCTATCCAACCTGGCCAGTGGGACCTTTGGAGCAATTGGAAGGGCTGGAACAGCTGCGCTTCATGGAAAATGGTCGCAAGGTTCTGTGCGTTGAGGTTGAGGCCAAGGGCCGTCAATTCTGGGAATTGAACAACCCGCAAGATGTTCCGAAGCTCGAAGAGATGATGGCCGCTATGGGGTTGGATTGACCCATTTTCACCTGAACTCCTGTCAAGACGACATCTAACCGGGCATGGCACCGCAATTTGGAACGATTATGAAAAACATTCTTGTCACTGGCGGTGCCGGGTACATTGGATCTCATGCCTGTAAGGCGCTTTCTCAAGCGGGTTACACGCCTGTGACCTTCGACAATTTGGTCACTGGCTGGCAGGATGCAGTGAAATTTGGTCCGTTCGAACAGGGCGATCTGTTGGATCGTGTCCGGCTGGATGAGGTGTTCGCCAAATACGAACCCTTGGCCGTGATGCATTTTGCCGCCCTCAGCCAAGTGGGTGAGGCCATGTCCGAGCCTGGCAAATACTGGTCCAACAACGTGACCGGTTCGCTGAATTTGATCGAAGCCACGGTGGCCGCCGGATGTGAGAACTTTGTATTCTCGTCCACCTGCGCCACCTATGGCGAGCATGACAATGTGGTGCTGGACGAAGACACGCCGCAACTGCCGCTGAACGCATACGGCGCCTCAAAACGTGCCATCGAAGATATCCTGCGCGATTTCGAGACCGCGCACGGGCTGAACCATGTGATCTTCCGGTATTTCAACGTGGCCGGTGCCGACCCTGATGGCGAGGTGGGTGAGTTCCACCGCCCGGAAACCCACCTTGTGCCTCTGATGCTGGATGCCATCGACGGCAAGCGCGACGGATTGACGGTATTCGGGACGGACTACGACACACCAGACGGCACCTGCATCCGCGATTATGTACACGTTTGCGATCTGGTCGACGCCCATGTCTTGGGGCTGAACTGGCTGGAGCAAGACAAGGGCAGCCGCGTGTTCAACCTTGGCACCGGGTCGGGGTTTTCGGTGATGGATGTGATCAGCCATTCCAAGGCCGTCACCAACCGCGACGTGCCTTTCGCGATCGGACCGCGTCGAGCGGGCGATTGCACCAAGCTGGTATCCGGTTCTGTTCGTGCGGGTAACGAGCTTGGCTGGTCCCCGGAAAGATCAACGTTAGAGACAATGATTGCCGATGCATGGCGCTGGCATCAGAACGGCCATTACGAAAAATGAGCTTATTGTGACTGGTACAGGGGAAGATACGCTTCCGCCCATCTCATGGGTGCAAATGTACAAGTTGCGGCTAAAACGACAGCGGTTGTTGTGGCGGTCCTTTCGCAGCCGCCATCAATTGTCTTGCCTGAACGACCGCACGGCGAACATCAAAGCCGGTGGCATTCTGGCGTTCACCACACTGCGCAATGAAATCACCCGCCTGCCCTGGTTCCTGCGCCATTATCGCGCATTGGGGGTTGATCACTTTCTGATCGTCGACAACGACAGCGACGATGGTTCGGTGCCCTTTCTCAGGAAACAGCCGGACGTGTCACTGTGGCAGACCCGGGACAGCTATCGCACGTCGCGCTATGGGTTGGATTGGCTGACTTGGTTGCAAATGCGCTATGGGCACCACCACTGGACTCTGATGGTCGATGCGGATGAGTTGTTGATTTACCCCGATCATGACACCCGGCCCCTACCGGACCTGACGAAATGGTTAGATGATCAGGGACGTGTAGCGTTTGGCGCGCTGATGCTGGATCTTTATCCCAAAGGCCCGTTGGGGGAACAAGGCTACGATCCTGAAACCGACCCGACCGAGGTGGTGAGTTGGTTTGATGCCGCGCCCTACCGGACACAACGGCAAAGCCCGCTCGGCAACCTTTGGGTGCAGGGCGGCGCGCGCGAGCGTATGTTCTTTGCCGACGCCCCACGCCGATCCCCGACGCTTAACAAAATCCCGTTGGTCCGGTGGTCGCGGCGCTACGCCTATGTGAATTCGTGCCATTCCGCATTGCCACGACATCTGAACGCCAGTTACGGAGGGCCCGGCGGCACGGCACCATCTGGTGTTTTGTTACACACCAAATTCCTGCCCGAAGTTGTGGAAAAATCAAAGATCGAGAAAGAGCGCCGGCAACACTTTCATGATCCCGAACAGTTTGCAGACTACTATGACGGCATCACGGATCGCCCGGTCATGTGGGCGCCAGAGTCCAAGCGATACACCGGTTGGAACTCATTGCAGCAACTGGGTCTGATGGGAACAATTGATTGGGAAAGCCACAACTCAAACTAACGGTTTTTAAAGTCGTTGCTTCGAAAGATGGAAAAATGGCATAAAACGGCAATTGTCCGGTACCACTCTGGCTTGTACAGCCTCCGGGCACGCTCGCGTAAATAACAAAGGTTGGGCAGTCGCGTGGGCCTATTGGATTCATACCGAATGAGATTGCGGCGCAAGCGCCGTATATTGCGTTGCCTTCGAAAGCGGCGCGATCTTAATCCCGTTTCCGTAAATGTAAATTCGATAACACGGAAAGACGTCCTGCTGGTCAGCGTCATACGGAATGAGAAAATTCGTCTGCCATATTTTCTGACCTACTACCGGCAGCTAGGCATCAACCATTTTCTGTTCGTTGATAACGCCAGCAATGACGGGTCACTTGAATATCTGGCGGGTCAACCCGACGTCTCGGTCTGGCAAGCCGATGCAAGCTATAAGCGTGCGTCGTTTGGGGTGGACTGGACAAACTACCTGCTGCGCAAATATGCACACCGCCACTGGGTTCTGACCGTCGATCCGGACGAATTCTTCATCTATCCATTCTGCGATACCCGGCCGATCCGCGCCCTGACTGACTGGCTGGACGGCTGCGCCGTGCGCAGCTTCAGTGCAATGCTGATCGACATGTATCCCGAAGGACCAGTCGAAGACGCCATCTATTCCGAGGGCCAAAACCCGTTCGAAATCGCCAAATGGTTTGATGCAGGCAATTATACGATCACAAAGAACCCGACCTACGGGAATCTCTGGATTCAAGGCGGACCCCGCGCGCGTGTGTTCTTTAAGGACACGCCGAAAAAAGCGCCTGCGCTAAACAAGATACCATTGGTGAAATGGGACAAGCGCTATGTCTATGTCAGCTCGACCCATGCGCTGCTTCCACGCGGATTGAACCAGGTGTTTGATGAATGGGGTGGCGAAAAAACAAGCGGTGCGTTGTTGCACGCCAAACTTATCAGCACATTGGGCGAGAAGGCCCAGGAAGAGATGGAGCGCGGCCAGCATTACCGCAGCTCTGACGAATATCGCGCCTATGCCGAACATCTGGCAGACATGCCCGAGTTTTGGTGCGACAAATCCGAAACCTACATCAACTGGCGACAGCTTGAGATTCTGGGCCTCATGTCGAAAGGAAACTGGGCATGAGCGATCTGGGCATCATTATGCTGGTTCACACCGCGCTGAACCGGGCCGGCCAAGTGGCTCGACACTGGACCTCTTCGGGGTGCCCGGTGGTGATCCATGTGGATCGCAAAGTGCCAAACAAGGTCTATGCGGAATTCGTTGCCGCCTATGCGAATGACCCGCTGATCCGGTTTTCTGACCGTCATGTCTGCAACTGGGGTGGGTGGGGAATCGTTGCCGCCTCGCAATCTGCCGCCACGCTGATGCTTGAGACGTTTCCAGATGTCCGCCATGTTTTCCTGACTTCGGGCTCCTGCCTTCCGTTGCGGCCAGTGGATGAACTGGTCAACTACCTCGCGGACCGGCCACGCGTGGATTTCATCGAAAGCGCCACAACCTCTGATGTAAGCTGGACTATGGGGGGCTTGGATCAGGAACGCTTTACCTTGAGATTTCCGTTCTCGTGGCGCAAGAACCGCAAACTGTTCGATGCCTATGTGAAACTGCAGCGTGCATTGCGCATTCGACGCTACATACCCGAAGGGTTGGTGCCGCATATGGGTAGTCAATGGTGGTGCCTGACCCGCCAAACCCTGTCAGCCATATTGCAGGATCCAAAACGCGAGACCTATGACCGGTATTTCCGGCGCGTCTGGATTCCCGACGAAAGTTACTTCCAGACGCTGGCGCGCCTGTATTCCACCCATATCGAAAGTCGGTCTCTGACCCTGTCCAAATTCGACTATCAGGGTCGTCCGCATATTTTCTATGACGATCACCTGCAGCTGCTGCGCAGATCCGACTGTTTTGTTGCCCGCAAAGCCTGGCCTAACGCGGATCGCCTGTATCAGGCCTTTCTGACCGATCAGGCCGGTGCCATGAAACCCACAGAGCCCAACCCAAGCAAAATTGACCGGGTGTTTTCCAAAGCAGTCGAACGGCGCACACGTGGGCGTGACGGGTTGTACATGCAAAGCCGGTTTCCACGGCACGGCAACGAAAACGGGCTGACGTCCTCTCCGTATTCAGTTTTTCAGGGCTTTACTGAAGTGTTCGAAGATTTTGAACCCTGGTTGACCAACATCACGGGCGCGCGTGTCCACGGGCACCTGTTTGACCCTAAGCGCGCTGAATTCGCTGGAGGAGAAACCATCGTCAACGGCGGCCTCAGCGACTGCGCAAAGCTGCGGGACTACAACCCAACGGCTTTCCTTTCGAACCTGATCTGGAACACACGCGGCGAAAAACAGTGTTTTCAGTTCGGCCCCGCCGACACGCAAGAGATCAACTGGCTCTTGGCTCGGGACAAGAATGCGCTGATTTCAGTCATAACCGGGGCCTGGGCGATCCCGCTGTTTCGATCAAACTTAAACTTTGCCGATATCCGGGCTGAAGCCGCCCGCTTGCAGCAGATCGAAACCAAGCAACTGGAAATCCTGTCTTCTGTCTGGACCAAGGCGCGGGTTCGCAGGTGGACACTGGCAGAATTCGTTGAATCTCCGGTCGAGCCTTTACAGACCGCGGTCGAGGATACCGGAACCACCCAAACCAGCCACCTGACCGAAGCACCGAAAATGGTGGATCTGTCCGGGTTCGGCCAGTTCCTGCAAAACCTAAAGAACCAGGGCATGCACCCTTATCTGATGGGCGATTTCCCACCGGATGACAGTTTTACCGACCGGGTCCGGCCATATCGAAAACCCTATCTGGTGCAGTAAAGCTAAATGACGCCCCAATTTGACTATTTCATCATTCTTGCAGCCATGCGGACCGGGTCTAACCTGCTTGAGGCAAACCTGAACGCCATCGAAGGGGTCACCAGCCATGGCGAGGCGTTCAATCCCCATTTCATAGGGCGCCTGAAATCCGACACTCTGCTGGGCATCTCGGTGGAAGAGCGGGATCGTGACCCTTCCGCATTGCTTGAGGCGATCCGGCAGGCACCAGGGGAACTGAACGGGTTTCGCCTTTTTCAGGGACATGATCCGCGTGTGTTAGAGCCTGCTTTAGGCGATCCACGTTGCGCCAAGATCATTCTGACCCGAAACCCTCTGGACAGTTTCATCTCGTTGAAGATTGCGCGCGAAACCAAGCAGTGGCAGCTGAAGAACATCAAGCGTCGTCGCGAAGCACAGGTTGAGTTCGATGCCGAAGCGTTCATGAAATACCTGAACCGGCAGCATGAATATCATCTGATGCTGTCGCAGCGTTTGCAGCAAAGCGGCCAGACCCCATTTTACATTGCCTATGAAGACCTGAACCAGGTGCACCTTCTGAATGGTCTTGCCGCTTGGCTGGGTGTGTCCGGCAGGCTGTCGGCAATCGACGAAACACTCAAACCGCAAAACCCCGAGCCGGCGCTGGCAAAGGTGACGAACCCTGATGAGATGGAGCAGGCGTTGTCACAAATCGATAGCTTCAACCTGCACAGCACTCCGAATTTTGAGCCACGCCGACGTCCATTGGTGGCGAATTACGTTGCCACACCAAAGACGCCGCTGATGTACATGCCGATCCGCGGGGGAATGGAAAGCCCGGTAGCAAGGTGGATGGCCGCGCTGGACCATGTTGATGTTGAACAATTGCTGACCAATCAGAACAGGAAACAGACGCGTCAGTGGTTTCTTTCCAATCCCGGGCATCGAAAGTTCGCCGTACTGCAACACCCATTGGCGCGCGCGCATCGGGCCTTTTGCAGACATATCCTCAACACAGGTTCCGGCGCCTATCCGAAAATCCGACACGTCCTGCGCAACCGGTTAAAGATTCCGATCCCCGGGCAATTGCGCGATGGCAATTACCCGGTTGAGCAGCATTACGAGGCGTTTTCGGCGTTCCTGACATTCCTGCGCCAGAATCTTGCCCAACAGACAGCCATACGCGTGGATGCGGCATGGTGCAGTCAGTCGCAGGCCCTTGAGGGGATGGCGCCCTTCGCATTGCCCGACCTGATCCTGAGGGAGGATGAGGTCACGACAGCCCTGCCCGACCTGGCGCGCCGGATGGGGCATAGCACACCGCCCCTACCCGAACTCAGTGAACCGGATACCCCGTTCACTCTGGCTGAGATTTATGACGACAAACTGGAAACGCTGGTCGCCCAGGCGTACCAGCGTGACTATATGCAGTTCGGATTTGGGCCCTGGAAACCGATTAGGGACGCAGAGTAATCAGCGTTCCCCGGTTTACCATTGAATAGATCTCTTCGATCTCATCATTCTTGACGGCGATGCAGCCCGCAGTCCAATCCGACGTCTTTTTGGCGCGCTTACGCTCTTTGCGACGGTTCGGTTGTCCGTGGATAAAGATATCGCCGCCGGGATCAACACCCATGGCCTTCGCCTTCGCGACATCCTCAGAATTCGGGTACGAGATCCCCAGCGACAGATGATAGCGGCTATTGGGATTGCGCCGATCGATCAGATAGCTGCCTTCCGGCGTACGCCCATCGCCTCGCTTTGCTTTGGTGCCGTTGGGCGCAAATCCAAGATCAACCCTGTATTCTTTCAGGATCTTATCATTGTGCAGAAGATATAGTTTCCGTGAGCCCTTGTTGATGACCAGAGAGGTCACTTCGGGTCCGTTGTAAGTTAGAATTCTGGGGTTGGCCGAGGCACAAGCTGAGAGGCTCAGCGTTGCCATTGCACCCAATCCAAATGCTCGACGATCCATGTTCACTGCCTGCTGCTCTTTTTTTCTGTATTATGCCAGAAAATGTGAAAACTGAAATCACTTTTTGATGTTTTGCTGCTCTGTCAGGCGACGTTCGATGCTTTCAAGCCGCTCCAGCACTTCGTCACGATAGGCATCGGTTTTGACTTCGTCTTCGGCATGGTGCGCGTCTTGCATCGAATTCACGATCAGACCAACCAGCAGGTTTACCACCGCAAAAGTGGTCACCATGATGAATGGCACAAAGAACAGCCAGGCGTAAGGATAGATCTCCATTACCGGGCGCACGATCCCCATGGACCAGCTTTCCAGCGTCATGATCTGGAACAGCGTATAGGCTGAAAGGCCCAGATCGCCGAACCAGTCCGGGAAAGTCTGCGAGAACAGTTTGGTTGAAATCACCGCACCGATGTAAAACAGGATCGCCATAAGAAGAAACACGCTGGCCATGCCAGGCAAGGCCGAAATGAAACCCTCAACCACGCGGCGCAGGCGTGGCGCGACCGAGATGACACGCAGCACCCGCAAAATCCGCAATGCCCGCAGCACCGACAGGCCGGACCCACCCGGTACAAGAGCGATGCCGACAATCACGAAATCAAAGACATTCCAGCCGTTGGTGAAAAACCTGCGCCCTGTAGCCAGCAGTTTAATCGCAATTTCAACAACGAAAATGGTCAGGCAAAGGCTGTCCAGTGTTACGATCAATGGACCTGCAATTTCCATAAGGGTGGGTGATGTCTCCATCCCCAGCAGCACGGCGTTGAAGATGATGACACCGGTAATGAACTTCCCGAAAGCTGGTGCTTCGACAAGGGTCAGCAGGCGTTGTGTGATCCCCATTCGGGTAGTCTCCTGTAAGTCTTAAGGGTTCAGGGTGAACCGTGCCGCAAGTTCGGTGTGTGACGACCATCGAAATTGGTCAACAACCTGTACCCATTCAAGGGTGTAGCCCGCATTAACAAGAATTTTCGCATCGCGGGCGAAGGTCACCGGGTTGCAGGACACATAAGCAATCACCGGGCGCAGTGCCTGCGCCAGTTCGGTCACTTGCGCCTCGGCCCCGGCGCGTGGCGGGTCGATCACCACAGCATCAAAAGACTTTAGCTCATCCGGCATCAGCGGTCGCCGAAACAGGTCCCGTGCTTCGG
Organism: Ruegeria sp. YTSA072; assembly: GCF_059610285.1. NCBI lineage: Bacteria > Pseudomonadati > Pseudomonadota > Alphaproteobacteria > Rhodobacterales > Roseobacteraceae > Ruegeria > Ruegeria sp. YTSA072. The sequence goes on from NZ_JBXWNI010000011.1 coordinate 70,302, forward strand.
TCGTTATCCGTTTGAGGCCCTGCGCCCTACGCCATCCTTGATCCAGCGCTTGCGTCATCGCCGCTTCGCCCTCGACGGCGTGGACCTCGGCCCCCTCTGCCAGGGGCAAAGAGAATGTGCCGCTGCCGGCGAACAGATCCACAATGCGTTTGGAACCGCCCACAGCTTCGGAAACGGCCCTTAACAGAGCATGTTCTCCGTCCTTTGTCGCCTGCAGAAACGCGCCGGGCGGCGGAACAACATTTGCCTGGCCAAAACGCTGAACGGGTGGCTGGCGCATGGCAATTACTTCACCATCCCAGCTGAGCCGGGCAAGACCGTGTTTCTCGGTCGCTTGTGCCAAAGCCAACTCAAGCGGGCCGTCCAGCGGTTTGCCGCCTTTGACCGCCACATCAAGCCCGGCTTCGGACAAGGTTAGCGTCACCGCCAACACGCCTTTACGGCTGCCACCCAGAATCGCCAGTGCTTCGGCCACCGGAATGGCCGCGATCAGGGCCGGGTCGAGCAAATGGCAATCCGGGATCTCGGTAATCGTGTCTGACGCGCGGCCATGGAAACCGGCCAGAGTGCCCTTTTTGGTCCGTCGTACCGCGATCGTCGCGCGACGGCGGGACCGTTCTGGCGACGTATGGATCGGGCGCATCGACGCCTCCAACCCCTGCGCGGCCAGCGCGGTGCGCACCACCTCGACCTTCCAATCCGCAACAAATCCATCTGCCGCGTGCTGCAACTGGCATCCACCACAGGATTTGTAGTGACGACACGGTGCCTTGACCCGCTGGTCCGAGGGCGTCTCGACACGGATATCTGTCAGGAATTGATCCAGCAGCGTGCCGCTGACGACCTCACCCGGCAAGGTGCGCGGAGCGTAAACGGGGCCATCAGCGATCCCGTCGCCTTGATGACCAAGGCGGGTAATAGTGTAGGTTTGCGTCATGGGGTGCCTGATACCGGGGCTTGGCCCGCAACAAAACCCTTATTCCGCAGCCTCGGCCTGAATGAACCCACCCGATTGGCGATGCCAGAACCGCGCATATAGCCCGCCCTGCTCCAACAGCGCAACATGCGTTCCGATCTCAACGATACGCCCCTGGTCCAGGACAATAATCCGGTCCATCTCACTGAGTGTGGACAACCGATGCGCAATAGCCAGAACCGTCTTGCCCTGCATTACTCGATGCAACGCTGTCTGGATCGAGGCCTCAACCTCGGAATCCAGTGCCGAGGTTGCCTCGTCCAGCACCAATATCGGCGCATCCTTGAGGATGGCTCGCGCCAACGCAATCCGCTGACGCTGACCACCGCTAAGCTTCACTCCGCGCTCACCCAGATGCGCGTCATATCCGGTGCGGCCATGGGCATCCTGAAGGCTGAGGATGAATTCATGCGCCTCGGCCTTTTTTGCCGCCTCGAACATTTCCTCTTCCGAGGCGTCTGGACGACCGTAAAGAATATTCTCCCGCGCAGATCGATTGAACATCGCGGTTTCCTGCGTGACCATGCCGATCTGACGGCGCAAGCTATCCTGGGTTACTCCGGATACGTCCTGACCATCGATCAAGATCGCGCCCTTTTCGCCGTCATAAAGGCGCAACAACAGCGAAACCAAGGTTGATTTCCCCGCCCCTGAAGCGCCGACAATGCCCAGTTTCTCGCCGGGGTGCACGGTCATGTTTACATCCGATACGCCACCGACATCCCGACCATAGGCAAAGCTGACATGATCAAAGGTGATCTGGCCTTCGGGCACGGACAGTTCCATCGCGCCCGTTTGATCCTCAACCCGTTCACGCTTGGCCAGCGTATTCATGCCGTTCTCGATCTCGCCAACATTGGCGTAGAGACCCATGAGGGTGAAGCTGACCCAACCGGTCATCTGGGCAATGCGGATCGAAATGGCCCCAGCGGCCACAATGTCACCGGCCGTCGCGGACCCCACTTGCCACAGCCACAGTGTTGCACCTATCAGCAAAACCGGCAGAACCCCGGCCAACAGCATCAAGATAAAGCGGAAATTGGCCGACAGGCTTCCGAACGCCAACATCTTTTCACGCAGATCAACCATGGAATTCCGCGCGGCCTGGTCTTCGAATTCCGAATGAGCGAACAGTTTAACGGTCTTGATATTTGTGATCGTGTCGACAACTTGCCCGGACACCATCGCGCGAGCGCCTGCCCGCGCCGCTGAGCGTTTACGGATGCGCGGCAAATACCAGCGGACAAGCAGGAAATACACGACTAGCCAAGCCGCAAATGGCAGCATAACCAGCGGATGAATAGACCCTAACAAAAGCAATGAACCCGCCAGCGAGGCCAAGGCGAACACGATCGCACTGATCGTCTCGGACACGACCGACGCCATCGCGTTGGATGTTTGCATCTGCTTTTGCGCGATCCGGCCCGCAAAATCGTCGTCGAAATATGTGACCGACTGCCCCAGCGTCCACCGGTTCAGCTTAGCCAGAACCAAAGGCGTGATATTGGGCATGACAATGTAGTTGTTGGTCAGCGACGAAAGTCCGAACAGGGCCGGGCGCAGTAGCATGAAAAACGCAACGACCCCAAGGATCATCCAGACGTTGTTGGCGGTCAGAAAGTTCCCAGGCCCGCTTGTGGTTGCTGCGTCAATGACCAGGCCCAACATCCACGCAGTGCCCGCCTCCATCGCACCCGCGGTGGCCGAGAAAAACGCCGCGACGAAGATCATAGGCCATGCGCCCGAGAGGCACCAGCGAATGAACGCCCCCAGCGTTTGCGGCGGGGGCGTTTCGATGTTCTTGAACGGGTTTATGAGGTCGGCAATCCTCATTCAGCGGCCTCCGGATTCAAGAAGCCCCCAGATTGCCGTGCCCAGAACTGCGCGTAAAGCCCACCTTGCGCCAGCAATTCGGAATGCCCGCCCTGTTCAACGATCCGACCACCATCCATGACCAGAATACGGTCCATCTGCGCGATGGTGCTCAGACGGTGGGCAATGGCGATCACGGTTTTTCCTTGCATCATACCGTAGAGAGTTTCCTGAATTGACGCTTCGACCTCGGAATCTAGGGCAGATGTCGCCTCGTCCAACAGCAAAATAGGAGCATCCTTCAGGATTACCCGCGCCAGCGTCACGCGTTGCCGCTGACCACCGCTGAGCTTAACACCTCGCTCGCCCACATGCGCATCATACCCCGTGCGCCCTTCTGGGTCTTGCAGATCAAGGATGAACTCATGCGCCTCAGCCTGTTTAGCTGCGGCGATCATCTGTTCTTCGGTGGCATCGGGGCGACCATAGAGGATGTTGTCGCGCACCGACCGATGCAACAGGGCGCTGTCCTGCTGAACCATACCGATATGGCTGCGCAAACTGTCCTGCGTGACCCTGGCGATATCTTGATCGTCAATCAGGATCGCGCCCTGTTCAACGTCGTAAAACCGCAAAAGTAGCTTAACTAGGGTCGATTTCCCCGCACCGGACCGCCCGATCAGGCCGATCTTTTCGCCCGGATGGAGGGTCAGGTTGATGTAATCCAGCCCCCCAGTCTTGCGACCGTAGTGGTGTGACAGATCACGGATGTCGATCTGGCCCTTGCTCAGCTGCAATGGCTTGGCGTCCGGCACATCCAGCAGGTCAACCGGCTGGGCAATTGTTTGCATGCCCTCGGCCACGACACCAAGCTGGCGGAAGAAGCTGGTCAGCGCCCACATGATCCATCCGGTCATCGCATTCAGTCGCAGGGTCAAAGCGGTCGCCGCCGCAACGACACCCACAGATGCACTCCCTTGCATCCACAGGGAAATGGCCCAACCAACTACGCCGACGATCAGCAAACCGTTCAGCGCGACCAGAACCGCATCCATTATGGTGAAAATCCGCATTTCGACCTGAAAGGTGCGACGCGTTTCCTCGATGGCTTCGCGGGCATAGTCCAACTCTTGGTCGTTATGGGCGAACATCTTGACCGAGTGGATGTTGGTATAGCTGTCCACCACCCGACCCGTCACAGCCGAGCGTGCATCAGATGCAGCCTGAGATGCAGGACCCACCCTTTTCACCGTCCAGCGCACCAGAATGGCGTAAAGCGCAAACCAGATCAGCAGCGGCAACAGCAACCGTGGATCCGCCGCCATCAACAGGATCGCCGCGCCAATCAGATAGGCTATTGAAAATGAGATGGCATCAAACACCTGAAACACAGCCTCGCCTGCGGCAGGCGGCGTTTGCATGATCCGGTTGGCAATGCGACCGGCAAAATCATTCTCGAACCAACCGACGGATTGGCGGAGAACGTGTTTGTGGGCGCGCCAGCGGATCAGGGTGCCAAAATTCGGCAGGATCGTGTTGTTTAACAACAGCACATCCACGACATGCAGCATCGGGCGCAGCAGCAGCACAAACGCCGCCACCAAGATGAATTCGGTGCCGTGGTTCTGCCAGACCTCGGCCGGAGAGCCCGACAACAGGTCAACCACCCGGCCCATGTAGTAAATCAAGCCAACTTCAACCGCCGCAACAACGACAGAGATTAAACCAGCCCAGAAGAACACCCGCATGAACGGTTGCGAGTAATCCAGCATAAATGGCCACAACCGCGTCGGCGGCGTGTCGGTTTCCTTGTAGGCAACAAAAGGGTCAACGAGGTTTTCGAAATAGCGAAACATGGAGAGTGCTCCGGTTGAGCAAAAAGTAAGTCATGCGAAGAAAGATGGCGCCAGAACACCACCCCTACGGGTCAACGTGTTCCAGCCTTAGCTGTCCCAGATCCCGTAATACATTCGCATCCCTCCATTCATGTGACAGGGGCAAATAATCATAAACTCTTTTACTTGTCATCCCCTTTTGAGACTTCCTTTATCCGCCAAGCAGATCTTCGCGGCCCAGTGTGAACCCCGAGGCGATCCACTTCGCCTCAAGATCGGCCAGTTTCTTGCCCAGCGCAGGACCGGTGAACTCGGGGATCAGATCGGTTGCCTTAATCGGGAAGGTCGCGCCCGCACCAACGTGGAGATCGTGCGTTATTGAGTCTAACCAAGGCATTTCCAAAAAAGCACATCGCAACAGCGCTTCGTGCAGCCCGTCTGTTTCACCGTACCGAAATCCCAATTCGGCAAAGCTGGCCGGGCTGGACGCCTCATCCCGCATTCGGGTCAGGCGCTGCAATTGTGCGCGGCTCAGGCGCAGGGTTTTTGCGACTTCCGGCGGTGCAATCGCCGCCAGTCGCCGCACCGGTTCCGGATCAGCGCCTGCCTGCTGTTCCAATGCAATCAACGGGGCCAATGCACGATCATCAGCACCCGGCAATAGTTGCACCAGTACTCCGGCGCTGCGCATTGCGGCGACGGACGGCGCGGGGTCTGGTGCGCCCAGAAGCTTCAAAAGCTCAGCACCCACGCGTTCGCGGGACAAGCCGGCCAGACCGTCCAGGTTGGACGCAATGGCGGCCAGAGCGTCGGGATCGAACCCTGCCTCGACATCGCCATACCAGGCGTGAAACCGGAAATAGCGCAGCGAACGCAGATAATCCTCGCGAATGCGGTTCGCTGCAGTGCCGATGAACCGGACGCGGCGCGCTTGCAGGTCTGGCAAACCGTTCAGAGGGTCCAAGATTGTCCCGTCGGGCCGTGCATATATCGCGTTCATCGTGAAATCGCGACGTGCGGCATCCTCTTCGACCTTGTCGGAAAAGGCGACGACGGCGCGACGGCCATCCGTTTCAACATCACGGCGAAAGGTAGTGATCTCATGCGGGATACCCTGACTAACCACGGTGATTGTACCGTGATCAATCCCTGTGGGTATGGCCTTAAGCCCTGCTTTCTGCGCCAGCTCGACCACTGTGTCGGGCCGCGCATTTGTGGCGATGTCGATATCCGATACCGTGGCGCCCAACAGCGCGTTACGTACACATCCACCCACAAACAAGGCTTGGTACCCGGAATCGGTTAGGGCAGCACAGACCCGTTGTGTTGCCGGTTCCGTCACCCAGTCTTCTGTGATTTGCGTCATTCGTTGATCCGTGCTGCCAATCCCCGCAGAATTCGGGCTGTTGCGCCCCAGATGTAATAAGGGCCGAAAGGTACCGTGAAGTAATACCGCCTTTGTCCCCGCCAGCGGCGCGATTCAACGACATAATTCGCGGGGTTGAGCACATGTGCAAGCGGAACCGAAAACACCTCTGCCACTTCGCCCGGTTCCGGTACCGGTTGGAAGGGTTCCCGCAGGATCGCCACCACAGGTGTGACCGTGAAGGAGGTCACCGTTTCATGTGTCGGTAAGTGGCCAAGAATTTCCGGCATTTCCTGCGGCAGTCCGATCTCTTCGCGCGCCTCACGCAATGCAGTGGCAGTCACGTCCGCATCGCCGTTATCCTGCTTGCCGCCTGGAAACGCTATCTGCCCCGGGTGATGCTTAAGCGCCGAGGATCGCTTGGTCAAAATCAAGCGCGGGGCGCCATCTGCTACCGAAATCGGAACCAAAACACCGGCAGCGCGCAGTTTGCGACCCTCAGGCAGGGCAAAATCGGGATTCAGGTCAAAATCACTGGACCCGTTGCCGGGGCGACGCAAGGCCGCCCGCAGCTGATCCGTTGGATCAGGCGTTGTCCGCATCAAAACCAACCGTGGAGGGATCAAGCACGTAATGCGCACCACAGAACTGGCAATCGGCGGTCACGTCGCCTTCGGGCGTGGTCATCTTTTCGATGTCCTTGGCCGAATAGATCGACAGGCTCTGTCGAACACGGTCTTCTGAACAGGTACAGCCAAATTGCACTGACTGCGCATCGTATACCCGCGGCTGTTCCTCGTGAAACAGCCGGACCAACAGATCCGTGGGTGCAATCGACGGACCGATCAGTTCCAAATCGTCGACCGTATCCAGCAGGATGTTGACGCGGCCCCAGTTTTCACCTTCTTCACCATCGACAAGGTCATCCGCTGTCAGGATGTTTCCGTCACCCTCGCTGGATGCCACGAAGGGCGAAGCCTTAGGCATGTGCTGCAGCATGACACCACCGGCGCGCCAATGTTCGCCAACGCCGGGTTCGGTCGATTTGCCGAAGCTCAGCGAAAACCGGGTCGGTAACTGTTCCGACTGGGCGAAATACGCCTCGGCACAGGCACTCAGCGACCCACCGGCCAGGGGGGTGATCCCCTGATACGGCTGGGTTCCCTCACCCTGATCGATCATGATGGCAAAATACCCCTCACCCACTTGATCGAACGGCGCACCATCGGTCAGACGGTCGCGGTCAAAGCTGGCATAGGCGCGAATGCGGGCCGGCTCCCCCTCTTGCTGAGGCGCATAATAGTCGGTCGCAATCATGCGCACCGGACCTTTGGACTGAACCTGCAGCGACAGCTTCCAGCGCAGCGCAACAGTCTGGCCGATCAATGCGGTCAGCAAGGCCATCTCGGCCACCAGAGCCTCGACCTTTTCTGGATAGTCATGCTGGCTCAGGATGCCATCAAGCACACCGTCCAGGCGGGCCACGCGGCCGCGCATATCCGATACATCAAGTTGAAAGGGCAGGACGGTGTCGTCCCACGCGATTTTTGTTCCAAGAGACATGGGGTTTCCTTACACGCCACAGGTTGGCATACCGCCAGCATATAGGTCGAACTATTCGGGTTTTAAGGGGCCATACATGATCAGACGGTTTGGTGAAACCCCTCAGGCCGGGCGAACATATACACGCCGGGTGGGGGTTTATGCGTTGCTGCCCCGAGGCCGCAGCCTTTTGCTGACCTGTCAGACAGAACCCGGACCCGATCTGCAATTGCCCGGCGGCGGAATTGATCCGGGCGAATCACCCATCACTGCCCTGCACCGAGAAGTGTTCGAAGAAACCGGCTGGTTGATCGCGTCGCCCCGCCGCATCGGCGCTTTTCGTCGCTTCACTTATATGCCCGAATACGATTTGTGGGCCGAAAAGCTGTGCCATATCTATCGCGCGCGTCCCATCCAGCGCATGGGTCCACCGTCTGAGCCGTTCCATGAAGCCATATGGATGGACACCGGCGATGCGGTCCAATTGCTGGGCAATGACGGAGATCGCCACTTTGCCGGGCTGCATGAACAGCGGCTTTAGTGTCCATTGTATTCAAAGAAAACAGCCGAAACATCATCATCCATACCTCGGCCAGGTGCCATCGCTTGCGTCAGCCGCCAGAACATATCGTCCAGGAATTCCGTTCCGTTTCGATCCGGCCCGCAATCCAGCGCCATCTGTCGCAAACCATCCTCGTCCAGCAGGCCACCGTCGGCGAGGCTGCATTCCGTGAACCCATCGGAATACAGCAATAGCCTGTCGCCGGGTTGCATGTAGAACTCGGTCCGCTGAAAGGCGGCGTCCGGTAGCAATCCGATAGGCAACCCACCGTCGCCCAGAAATTCTGTTCTGCCGTCCTGACATAGCAACAGCGGATGAGGGTGCCCGGCCTGCACCATTTTCACATGCCCGTTGCGCAGATCTACGATGGCATAGACCATCGTGAAATACTCTTCGATCCTCGTATCCGCCATCAGTCGCGAGTTCAGGGTTTCGGCAACTTCTTCCGGCGGTAGCAGAGCATAAAACTTGTCGAACCGCCGCGCCATCGCCACGTTCTGATCAAAATGATTGCTGGACAGATAGCCCCCCAAACGCGCCGTCATCATCGCAGACGTGATGCCATGTCCGGACACATCGATACTGTAGAACCCAAGCCTGTTCACACCCGGAGAGAACATCCCCACCAGATCGCCGCCGATATGACCGCAGGGTTTCAGCAACATGCTGACCCGGGACTTGCCGAAATTGCGCGTCAGTTCGGGCACCAGCGATTCCTGTATCTTGCGTGCCTGGATCAGGTCCTTGTCGATCGCGTCATGGGCGACGCGCAGTTCTTCAAGCGCGGTTTCGATCAATTGGTTTTTCTTGGACAATTCGCGCTGCATATCCAGAATACGCGCACCGGCTGATATACGCGCCCGCAGTTCATCCGCCTCAAGCGGTTTGATCAGAAAATCATCCGCACCGGCATCCAGACCGCGCGCCACTTCTTGCTTTTCGCTTTTGGAGGTCAGAAGGATGAAATAGCTGTATTGCTTGTTGTCCAAGGCGCGGAACGCCTTGCAGAAATCCAGCCCGCTCATCCCCGGCATAACCCAATCGCTGAGTACAAGATCCGGCGGGTCCGCCGCGCACATTTCAATCGCAACATCACCGCTATCGGCCTCAAGCACGTCGAAGCCCCATTTTTTGAGCGAGGCGACCAGAATACGGCGCTGCAGGCGGCTATCATCGACAACTAGCACCTTTTGGATCACACCAAAATCCAGATCTGATCCACTGTCTGCCTGACTGACCCTTGTCACCTTAACCCTCTGCCCAGCGGCGCTTATCGGAATGGGAAGACCCTATCGCGCCGCAGTTTAACAATGGGTGAAAGCCGAAATTCATTCCGCTTAACCTGCTCTTTACCGGTTCCGCGGTACCAAATCCCCGGGCAGATAAAGCGAGGATGGTATGATCAACTGGTCCAGGGTCCGACAACTAAGGGACGAGGTTGGCGCCAGTGAGTTTGAAGAGGTGGTGCAGATCTTCCTTTATGAGGTGAACGAAGCCCTTACCCGGCTTCGGAACGACACCGCCCGCACCGAGTTTGAACAAAACCTGCATTTCGTAAAAGGTAGCGCGCTGAGCCTTGGGTTCGAGGCTGTGGCCAAGCTGTGTCAAGACGGGGAACGACAATCGGCACAAGGGGACAGCCAGGCGGTCGACTTTGCCAATATCCTCAGCATTTTTGAACGCTCAACCGCCGAATTCAAGGCGGGATTATGCAGTTTTTAGCGAATGTCAGCGCGGCTTCTTCCTGTTCGCGACGCTACATTTCCCGGCAATTCCAGAAACCGAAATGAAGATTGAACAGGCCGGAGAGACACGCGAATTGATCGTGGCTTCAGATCACGAACTGCGCCAGCGTTTCATCTTCGGTGATGTCGGTATAGGTAAAACCCGCATCATCAAGATGCGCAAACAGGCGCACAAAATTCTCAGGCTTTCGCGTTTCGATACCGATCAGCACCGACCCGAAATTGCGCGCCGACTTTTTCATGTATTCAAAACGTGCAATATCGTCCTCGGGGCCCAAAATGCCCAGAAACTCTTTTAATGCACCCGGACGTTGTGGCAGGCGCAGGATGAAGTATTTCTTGACGCCGGAATAACGCTGCGCCCGTTCCTTGACCTCGGGCAAGCGTTCGAAATCGAAATTGCCGCCCGAGGTGACGCACACCACGGTCTTACCCCGGATAAAGCTTTGCACGTCGCCCACAGCCTCAACCGCCAGGGCCCCCGCTGGTTCCAGCACGATGCCCTCGACGTTTAGCATTTCGATCATGGTGGTACAGATACGATCTTCGGACAGAACCAAGACGTCGGACAAATGGCGGGATTTCAACAGCTCAAACGGCTCTTCACCGATCCGACCCACTGCCGCACCGTCGACAAATGTATCTACGTGATCCAGAGCCACCGGATGGCCCGCCGCCAAAGCCGCGCGCAGACAGGCGCCACCCGCCGGCTCCACGAACAGACAATGCGTCCGATCCCCGAACCATGTGGCCACGCCAGACGACATGCCACCACCACCCACTGGCAAGATGACATGATCGGGAACCTGTCCAAGCTGTTCCTCAATCTCAACCGCTAAGGACGCCTGACCTTCGATCACATCCCCATCATCAAAGGGCGACAGAAAGTACCCACCTTGCTGGGCGCACCAGTCTTGCGCGGCGGCCAGCGTGTCGTCGAAATAGTCTCCGGTCAGGTAAATCTCGATGTTGTCGCCGCCGAAAATCCGGGTCTTCTGGATTTTCTGCTGCGGCGTGGTTACAGGCATGAAAATGACACCGCGTACGTTCAGATGTTTGCACATGTAGGCAACCCCCTGCGCATGATTGCCTGCACTGGCGCAGACGAACAGATCCTGCCCTTGCTGCTTGCGCATGGCATTGAACGCGCCGCGGATCTTATAAGACCGCACCGGGCTGAGATCCTCACGCTTAAGCCAGATATCGGCGCCATAGCGGTCGGACAGATGGGCATTCCGTTGCAGCGGTGTTGCAGGAAACACAGAACGCATCACCTGTTCGGCGGCGCGGGCGCGGGTCATGAAATCGGTCATGAACGTTTCACTGGCTCATCCCGACTAAAAGGGCAAGGAATACATATGTGTACGGGCGCGCTCAGGTGAGTTTCCGCTTTTCGATGAAGATTCCGTACATGGTTGTCAGGATGCTGACGTTGATCATCGGGAGAACCAGAGTTCCAAAGAACACCGTCAACAAGATTCCCAGCACCGGAATGATCGCCAGAGCCGTAAAAACAAGCTGCACAAGAAATTGGAACAGGAACGAAACAACAAGCAGCACCAATATCGAACCAGCAATACCCTGCGTTTTGGTCCATGCTTCGCCGAGTGTGATGGGGTCCCCAATGGCGGCTGCAGGCAGGATAATCGACAGCCGGTAGAAGCACACCAACAGAAAGACCACGTAAACCAAAAACAGGATGATCGACAAACCTGCAAGGCTTTCCCCAAGCAATGCAAAGACCAGCCCCATCGGCATCCACGCGATTACCATCAGTATTCCCAACATCAAGGCGCGTCCCAGATAGGCGAGAATTCTATCGAACCGAAAGGTTGGGAAGATACCAGTGGGATATTCTTCGAGCAGAATATAGCGGTGCCAAGAAACCGCGATCCAGAAGATTGTGACAAGAAGCACGGCGATCAGGCCAATAACGAATAGAAAAATACCGCCTACCGACGCTCCCGGTGGCAATTCTCCTGCGCCTTCGTCAAAAGCTTCCAACGGAATGCCTGACACCATGAACAGCGCTACGATCAGCGCTGTTGCGATCAAGGCAGGACCTACAGTGATCTGCAGCACCTGTTTGATATTTCCAAATACCATCCGCACGGAATGGACAAAAATCTGCCAACCCAACATCTTTGAACCGCCCTCTCAACCAATCCTTGTTCTCTATCCGACCGTTTCACCCCAATTCAGACCCTGCGTCAACGCAGATAACTTGCCCCCGCTCACAAAACCCGTTAGGGGCCAATCGTCTTATGAATAAGGGGAAGTCAGATGTCCGCGCCCAAGAAAGTTGTTCTGGCCTATTCCGGTGGCCTTGATACTTCGATCATCCTGAAATGGCTGCAGACCGAGTATGGTTGTGAGGTCGTAACCTTCACTGCCGATCTGGGTCAGGGTGAGGAACTTGAGCCAGCGCGCCAAAAGGCCGAGATGCTGGGAATCAAGCCCGAGAATATCTTTATTGAGGATGTCCGCGAGGAATTCGTCCGCGATTTTGTCTTCCCCATGTTCCGCGCCAATGCGCAGTATGAGGGCCTGTATCTGCTGGGCACCTCGATCGCGCGGCCGCTGATTTCGAAACGTCTGGTTGAGATTGCCGAAGCCACCGGTGCCGACGCGGTTGCCCACGGCGCAACCGGCAAGGGCAACGATCAGGTGCGGTTCGAACTCGCGGCTTACGCGCTGAACCCCGACATCAAGGTGATCGCGCCCTGGCGCGAATGGGACCTGACCAGCCGAACCAAGCTGCTGGAATTTGCCGAAGCGAACCAGATCCCGATTGCCAAGGACAAACGCGGCGAGGCACCCTTTTCGGTCGATGCCAACCTGCTGCACACCTCGTCCGAGGGCAAGGTTCTGGAAGACCCCGCCGATATGGCGCCCGACTATGTATATCAGCGCACCGTCCACCCCGAGGATGCGCCGAACGAGCCCGAATTCACCGAGATTGGTTTCGAAAAAGGCGACGCGGTCAGCATCAATGGCGAAGCGATGAGTCCCGCCACCATCCTGACCAAGCTGAACGAATATGGCGGCAAACACGGTATTGGCCGTCTCGATCTGGTCGAGGGTCGCTTTGTCGGAATGAAATCGCGTGGCATCTATGAAACACCAGGCGGCACCGTCCTGCTGGAAGCGCACCGTGGTATCGAGTCGATCACTATGGACCGTGGCGCGATGCACCTGAAAGACCAGCTGATGCCGCAATATGCGGAAGCAATCTATAACGGCTTCTGGTACTCACCCGAACGCGAAATGCTGCAAGCCGCGATTGACAAGTCGCAGGAACACGTCACCGGCACCGTCCGCGTGAAACTGTACAAAGGTCTGGCATCGACCGTTGGCCGCTGGTCGGATCACTCGCTGTATTCAGAGGAACACGTGACTTTTGAAGACGATGCCGGGGCATATGATCAGAAAGACGCAGCCGGATTTATCCAGTTGAACGCTCTGCGCCTAAAATTGCTGGCCGCGCGCGAAAAGCGTCTGTCCAAGTAAGTCACGCCATTGTTGGATGACGAACCCGGTGTCCAAGAAGGCACCGGGTTTTTTTGTCTTCGCTGACCAGTCAGTTCCAGTAGCGTCACCCTTGCCTGTTTTGCCCGTTTTTCTTTACGCAAAGGCCAACAGGAAAGGGTATACCATGCTTCAGGACATCGCTGACGGAATTCAAAAAGGCCTGAATGGCAAGTCATTTGACGGCTCTCTCAAGTTCGATTGCGGTGATGACGGGGTGATCGTGCTGATCGACAATCAAGCGACGACGCAGGATCAGGATGCCGACTGCACGATCCGAATTTCGCAGGAAAACCTGACCAAGCTGCTGACCGGCAAGCTGAACCCGATGACCGGCGTGGCGCTGGGTAAGCTCAAAATTTCAGGCAACATGGGTGTTGCTATGAAATTGGGCCAACTGCTGGGTTAAGCGCAGATAAACTCGTCTCACCAGCGCGTGACAAACCATGTCAGCGGATTGCAACGGCAGAAAAGTCGGGGCAGCCTGATCTCAGAAGGAGATCTGCCATGACCCGGACCGCATACCTCTGTTTCGTTAAACCGTCGCTTCTGTTTGTCCTGATCACACTGGCCGCGATGTTGCGCGCCCTGCCCGCACCAGCTGCCGGCACCGAAACCCTGACCGTCGCCGGAGGGTGTTTTTGGTGTGTTGAATCCGATTTTGAATCGGTTCCCGGCGTGATTGGCGCAGTATCCGGCTTTACCGGCGGCAAGACAGCCAATCCGACTTATGACCAAGTAACCAAAGGCGGTACTGGCCATTACGAGGCTGTTCAGATCACCTTCGACCCTGCGCGGGTTTCCCGTGAAACGTTGCTGAGCATGTTTTTCCGTTCCGTTGATCCAACCGACGCAGGCGGCCAGTTCTGTGATCGCGGCAACAGCTATCGCACTGCTGTTTTTGTCTCTAACACAGGCGAAAAGGCATTGGCGCAGAGAGCCAAAGCCAATGCGCAGCAAGCGTTGGGTCAAACCGTAGTCACGCCCATCTTGAACGCGGGCGCCTTTTACCCAGCCGAAGCCTACCATCAGGATTACTACAAGGGCGACAAGCTGGTGTTCACCCGCTTTGGTCCGAAACGCCAGAAAAACGCATATAAAGCCTACCGCAAAGCCTGCGGTCGGGACGCCCGGGTCAAACAGCTGTGGGGCGGCAACGCGCCATTCGCCGGATCCTAACCGAACCGGGCCTCAAGCACCTCTTTGAGGTCGGGAATAACATCAGCCGTACCGTGCCGCGTGACCATCAGGGCCGCGGCACGATTTGCTTGTGCAATCGCCTGCGGCATCGGCAACCCGCGGTCCATTCCGGCCAGAACGTAACCAGTGAAGGTATCCCCCGCGCCGGTCGTGTCCACGGCTTTCACTTTGTGTGCCGAAATCTCAAGTGCCTCACCATCCTTGGGTAGGTAGCGCGCACCCTTAGATCCCAACGTGACCAGTACATGCTTAACAGGCAATTCAGCGACGGATTGACCCGTACTTTCGCGCAGCTGTTCTGCTTCGACCTCATTCAGGATCAGGAAGTCCAGATAGGGCAGAACCGCCTGCACAGCATCAGCCTGAAACGGCGCGGCGGCATAGCAGACGGTCAGTCCAAGATCACGGCCCATGCGCGCGGCCTCGACCTGGGCGTTGGTTTCGTTCTGCATGACCAGAAGATCACCGGGAACAGCCTGCGATAAGGCCTGTCCCAGCTGATCCTGTTCGATGGCGTGGTTCGCGCCGGGATACAGAATGATCTGGTTCTCACCCTGCTTGTCCACCGCAATGATCGCGTGACCTGTAGGCACGTCGACCTCGGCAATGAACCGGGTGTCGACGCCATATTCGGTCATGCGATCCAGGGCCCAGCGCCCGTCCGGCCCAATGCCACCGATATGCGCCACACGCGATCCGGCACGCGCCGCTGCAACGGACATGTTGGCCCCTTTGCCACCCAGAAACCGCTCCAAGTTCGAAGCGGCCAGGGTTTCACCGGCAGTGGGCAGATGCGGCAGGGCATAGACCATGTCCGCATTGATCGAGCCTAGGTTCCAGATCGTCACGGTTTATCCAATATCGCAAGAGGCCAGAATGGCCATGTTCAGAATGTCATTTGCTGTCGAGCCAGTCGAACAGATCTGAATCGGTTTATCGACACCGGTCAGGATCGGGCCAATGACGTTCGCGCCACCCATCTCTTGCATCAGCTTGGTCGAGATCGAGGCCGAATGCCGCGCGGGTACAATCAAGATATTGGCTGGGCCCGTCAGACGCGAGAAGGGATAAGCCTCCTGCTGTTCCACGTTCAGCGCCACATCCACGGTCATCTCGCCATCATATTCGAAATCGACGCCGCGCTTATCCAGAATCTCGGGCGCTACGTGCATTTTCTCAGCCCGCTCAGATACCGGATAGCCGAAGGTGGAAAAGCTGACAAAGGCAACGCGTGGGTCCAGCCCCAAATGCCGCGCGACCGAGGCTGAGCGTTCGGCGATATTGGCCAGATCATGCTCATCCGGCCATTCATGGACCAGCGTGTCACCAATCAAAACGATTTTACCCTTGTGCAACAGCGCCGTCACACCAACGGCCCCATGTTCGGCATCAGCGTCAAACACATGATTGATGCGTTCCAGCACATGTGCCGACTTCCGCGTTGCACCAGTGACCATGCCGTCGGCGTGACCATGCGCCAACATCAGGCAAGAGAACACATGGCGGTCCCGCGCGGCCAGACGATGGATATCCTTGCGATCAAAGCCACTGCGCTGCAGACGCTTGTAAAGGAAATCCTTATAGGCTTCGAGATGCGTGGTTGTGGAGGCGTTAATCACCTCCAACTCGCGCACCGCGTCCTCCAGGCCGGCGGCTTCCAGCTTTTCCTTCACATCGTCTGGACGACCAACAACCAGCGCCTTGCCAAAGCCCGATCGCTGATACATCACCGCCGCGCGCAAAACGCGTGGATCGTCGCCTTCGGCAAAGATCATCCGGCTT
Organism: Ruegeria sp. YTSA072; assembly: GCF_059610285.1. Classification (NCBI taxonomy): domain Bacteria; kingdom Pseudomonadati; phylum Pseudomonadota; class Alphaproteobacteria; order Rhodobacterales; family Roseobacteraceae; genus Ruegeria; species Ruegeria sp. YTSA072. Next base: position 86,650 of record NZ_JBXWNI010000011.1, read on the forward strand.
TGCGCCTGACGTGCACGGGCGTTCAGGCCACGCAGGATGCTGGCGGTCGGGTCCATGCGGGATTTCAGGCTCAGCTCATAGGCGTCCATATCAATGATCGGGCGGCGGGCTGCCCCGGTGTCCATCCCGGCCCTTGCCACTGCAGGTGGGATACGGTGGATCAGGCGTGGGTCGAACGGCGTCGGGATAATGTAATCCCGGCCAAAGGTCAGAGATTTGCCATAGGCCATGGCAACCTCATCCGGCACATCCTCGCGCGCCAGATTGGCCAGCGCATGGGCGCAAGCGATCTTCATCTCGTCATTGATAGCGCGGGCGTGAATGTCCAGCGCGCCGCGGAACAGGTAAGGGAAACCCAGAACGTTGTTCACCTGGTTTGGATAATCGCTGCGCCCGGTGGCGACGATGGCATCAACACGAACCTCATGCGCCTCTTCTGGCGTAATCTCCGGGTCCGGGTTCGCCATAGCGAAAATAACCGGATTGTCCGCCATGCTGGCGACCATATCCTGCGTCACGGCACCCTTCACCGACACGCCAAGGAACACGTCAGCGCCTTTCATCGCCTCTTCCAATGTACGCAACTCGGTGGTGATCGCATGAGCCGATTTCCACTGGTTCATGCCTTCGGTCCGGCCTTGGTAGATCACGCCCTTGGTGTCGCAGACGATGCAGTTTTCATGCTTTGCACCCATCGACTTGAGCAGCTCGATACAAGCGATACCCGCCGCACCCGCGCCGTTCAGCACGATTTTCACGTCTTCGATCTTTTTGCCCGAGATACGCAGCGCGTTCAGCAGGCCCGCCGCACAGATCACCGCCGTGCCGTGTTGGTCGTCGTGGAAGACGGGGATGTCCATCTCTTCCTTCAGGCGCTGCTCGATAATGAAACACTCGGGCGCCTTGATGTCTTCCAGGTTGATGCCGCCAAAGGTCGGTCCCATCAGACGCACAGCGCGGCAGAATTCGTCCGGGTCTTCGGTATCCAGTTCGATATCGATCGAGTTCACATCGGCGAACCGTTTGAACAGGACTGATTTCCCCTCCATCACCGGCTTCGAACCCAGCGCGCCAAGATTTCCAAGGCCCAGAACCGCCGTGCCGTTCGAGATCACCGCAACCAGATTGCCCTTGTTGGTGTAGTCGTAAGCAGTCTCTGGGTTTTCGGCGATAGCTTCACATGGAACAGCGACACCGGGGCTATAAGCCAGCGACAGATCGCGTTGCGTCGTCATGGGAACGGTGGCCTGAACCTCCCACTTGCCGGGTGTCGGGTCGAGGTGAAAGGCCAGCGCCTCTTCTTTGGTGATCTTCGCTTTGGGCATGTGATGGGTCGTTTCTTTACATCTGCGGGACTTTTGCCTCATAGCGCAGGCAGGCGCGCGCCTCAACGAGAATACTTTTCACCTTTCGTCGAGATGGGTGGGTTTGTAAGGTCGCGACCGGAATACGCCAAAAGGGGTCAGCCTTGTCCACAGTCACGCCGATGATGGCGCAATATCTCGAAATCAAAGAGGCGCATGCCGATGCCTTGCTGTTTTACCGCATGGGCGACTTTTACGAGATGTTCTTTCAGGACGCCGTCAACGCCGCCGAAGCGCTGGACATCGCCTTGACCAAACGCGGAAAGCATAACGACACCGACATTCCGATGTGCGGCGTACCGGTCCATGCGGCCGAGGGGTATCTGCTGACCTTGATCCGGAAAGGGTTTCGCGTGGCCGTCTGCGAACAGATGGAAAGCCCGGCTGAAGCGAAGAAAAGAGGCTCTAAATCGGTCGTAAAGCGCGATGTTGTGCGTCTGGTTACGCCTGGCACGTTGACCGAAGATGCCCTGCTTGAGGCTCGCCGCCACAACTTCTTGGCCGCCTATGCCGAGGTTCGCGATGAGGCCGCGCTGGCTTGGGCCGATATCTCAACTGGCGCGTTTCACGTTATGCCTTTGACCTCAGTGCGCCTCAGTCCCGAACTGGCCCGGCTGGCACCATCCGAGTTGATCGTGGCCGATGGTGTGCAGGACAAACTGAACGAACCCGTTATGGATCTGGGTATCTCGTTGACCCCAATCGGGCGTGCCAGCTTCGACAGCACTGCGGCGGAAAAGCGCATCTGCGGGCTGTTTCACGTGGGCGCACTGGACGCGTTTGGCAGTTTTGGCCGCGCCGAAACCTCGGCCATGGGTGCGCTGATCGACTATCTGGAAATCACGCAAAAAGGCAAACTGCCGCTTCTGCAAACCCCATTGAAAGAATCTGAGGACCGAGTCGTTCAGATCGACGCTGCCACACGGCGCAACCTGGAACTGACCCGATCCCTGTCCGGTGGCCGCGCGGGTTCGCTGCTATCTGTGATGGATCGCACCGTCACACCGGGTGGTGCACGACTGTTGGACCAACGGCTTTCCAGCCCATCCCGCAATCTGGACGTCATCCATGGGCGGCTGGATGCGGTAACTTTTGCGGCCGAAGACAGCCTGATCACATCAGACCTGCGCGAGGCTTTGCGCAAAACCCCGGATCTGGATCGGGCGCTGTCCCGCCTGTCACTGGACCGCGGTGGCCCGCGGGATCTGACCGCCATTCGCAACGGTCTGACACAGGCCGCAGCAATCGCTGAACTCTGCGCGGGTCAAGACCTGCCGGTTGTCCTAGCCACCGCCCTGCAAAATCTGGTCGGATTTGACGACCTGCTGAACCTGCTTGACCAAGCGCTTGTGGCCGAACCCCCATTGCTGGCCCGGGACGGCGGGTTCATCGCCCCGGGTTATGATGCCGAACTGGACGAAGCCCGCACCCTGCGCGACGAAGGTCGTTCCGTCATTGCCGGGTATCAGCAGAAATATGCAGAACACACCGGTATCACGTCGCTTAAGATCAAGCATAACAATGTGCTGGGCTATTTCATCGAAACTACGGCCACCCATGCCGAGAAAATGCTGAACCCGCCGTTCAGCGAAACCTACATCCATCGGCAGACCACAGCCAATCAGGTGCGCTTCACCACAGTCGAACTGTCCGAGATCGAAACCCGCATTCTGAACGCCGGAAACTTGGCGCTTGAGATCGAAAAGCGGCTCTATTCAACGCTTTCTTGCGAAATTCTGGATAAGGCCGCACGGCTCAACCAAGCCGCGCGCGGTTTGGCTGAACTGGATCTGACCACTGCTCTGGCCGATCTGGCGCGTGGTGAAAACTGGTGTCGCCCGCAAGTTGATGCCTCACGCGCGTTCGATGTTCAGGGCGGAAGACACCCGGTGGTCGAACAGGCATTGCGCCAGCAAAACGGCGACGCCTTCATCGCCAATGATTGCGATCTCAGTGCTGACAAAGGCGCGGCGATCTGGCTGCTGACAGGTCCCAACATGGCCGGTAAATCGACCTTCCTACGCCAGAATGCCCTGATTGCCCTGCTTGCCCAGATGGGCAGTTACGTCCCTGCGGAACAGGCGCATGTCGGGCTAGTCAGCCAACTGTTCAGCCGCGTCGGAGCGTCGGATGATTTGGCTCGCGGACGCTCGACCTTTATGGTCGAAATGGTCGAAACCGCCGCCATCCTCAATCAGGCTGATGACCGCGCTCTTGTTATTCTTGATGAAATCGGTCGCGGTACGGCCACCTATGATGGCCTCTCCATCGCCTGGGCCACGCTGGAACATCTGCACGCCTCCAACAAATGTCGCGCCCTGTTCGCAACCCATTACCATGAACTCACCGCACTTGCCGGCAAACTGGAAGGCGTGGAAAACGCCACCGTTGCTGTTAAAGAATGGGAAGGCGAGGTGATCTTCCTGCACGAAGTTCACAAAGGCGCGGCTGACAGGTCCTATGGTGTGCAAGTCGCCCAATTGGCAGGACTGCCCGCCTCGGTCGTTGAACGTGCTCGTATCGTGCTGGACCAACTTGAAAAAACCGAACGTGAGGGGGGGAAGCAAAAGACCCTGATCGACGATCTGCCTTTGTTTTCGGCCGCCCCGCCACCGCCACCACCAGCGCCCAAAGCTTCTCCGGTAACCGGCATGCTGGACGATATTCTGCCGGATGAGCTTACCCCGCGAGAAGCACTCGACCTGATCTACAGACTGAAAGAGGCGGCCAAAACCTGACCGCCCCTTCATCATTTCAAAAATACTCTCGCCCAAAGCTTGGCTTCAACGAAGCCAATTAACTTGCCGGAGTAGACGACACCCCAACCTGCGCCGGCCGCAGCAGGCGATCATGCAACATGAAGCCTTCTGCGGACACCTGTATTATGTCACCTGCACGGGTACCCGGCACCGGGGCCTCGAACATCGCTTCATGCACGTTGGGATCAAACCGGTCGCCAACTTCGGGCGTGATCACTTCCATCCCATGCTTTTGGAACACGTCCTTCAACGCACGCATGGTCAGTTCCACGCCTTCCAGAAGGGGTCCTGCCACTTCTTTCTGCTCATCGGTCGCGGCTTCAAGCGCACGTTTCATGTTGTCGTAAACCGGAAGCATGTCGCGGGCCAGCTTCGATCCGCCATATTGTTCCGCATCGCGGCGCGCCCGGTCACCCCGCTTGCGGGCGTTTTCCGCATCCGCCAGCGCGCGCATGAACTTGTCTTTGAAATCATCCCGCTCAGCACGCAGCGCATCAAGTTCCAGCGCTTCTTCACTGATCTCGGCAAATTCCTCGGCCAGCTCTTCCGCCTCGGCGGCTGCGATATCGTCCAGAAATTCTTCGTTTTTGGGCTCTGCCATCTCTTACCCTCTAGCTCCGGTCGGAAATCAGTTTGCCAACCAGTTGCGCCGTATAATCCACGATCGGCACGATCCGCCCATAATTCAGACGAGTGGGTCCGATGACCCCAACCGCACCAATTATCTTTCGATCAGCGTTCATATATGGAGACACCACCAAAGAGGAACCCGAAAGTGAGAAAAGTTTGTTCTCTGAGCCGATAAAAATGCGCACACCCTCGCCTTCTTCGGTCAATTCGAGGAATTCAGCAATGTCTTGCTTTCGCTCCAGGTCGTCAAACAACGTTCGGATTCGGTCCAATTCCTCGGCTTCGCCTGGCTCCCCCAGCAGATTCGCCCGCCCGCGCACGATCAAACGGGCCGAGTCTGTCCCGTCCCCATCCCAGGCCGCCATGCCGCTTTCGACCATCTCGCGCGCTAAAACATCAATTTCTTGCCTGCGCGCGGTAATCTGGGTCTGCATCTGACGCAGCACTTCGCTGAGCGTTCGTCCTTCGATCAGGGAATTCAGAAAGTTCGCCGCCTCTCGCATCGAACTGGGTGTCTGGCCCGGCGGAGGCGTAAATAGACGGTTTTCCACATGCCCATCCGCAAAGACCAGAACCACCAAAGCGCGGTCATGGGCCAGCGAGACGAACTCAATATGCTTGATTTCAGACTCTTGCTTTGGGGTCAGAACCAGCGATGCGCCATGTGTCACGTGTGACAAGGCCGAACCAACTCGGTCCAGCATCCCGCCCACATCACCCGCGTTAGAACCTAGTGTCTCATCCAACTTCTGCCGATCGTCTACACCAAGATCACCCACTTCCAGCAACCCATCGACGAACATCCGCAGACCCATCTGCGTGGGCACACGGCCTGCACTGACATGCGGGCTGTCGAGAAGGCCCAAAAATTCGAGATCCTGCATTACATTGCGTACAGTGGCGGCGCTGACCTTTTCCGACAATGTGCGGGTCAGCGAGCGGCTTCCGACCGGTTCGCCGCTGTCCAGATAGCTCTCGACGATCAACCGGAACACCTCGCGTGACCGGTCATTCATTTCGTCCAGAACTCTACTTGCTTCGCTCATCGGCAATCCTCTGCTGGATTGGCATTAAATCGCAGACATCTGAAAGGTCAATCGGGGTTGCTTCCTAAGGCACGGGGACGTTATCCCCAACCCAGCAAACAAAGGATTTTCCATGCGACCCTCAGGACGAGATTTAAGCGAAATGCGCGCCGTTTCAATCGAAACGGGGTTTACTAAACATGCCGAAGGTTCCTGCCTGATCAAAATAGGCGATACCCATGTCCTGTGCACCGCCACGATTGAGGATCGCGTGCCGCCGTTCATCAAAGGCTCAGGCCTGGGTTGGGTTACTGCCGAGTACGGCATGTTGCCCCGCGCAACAAATACCCGCATGCGGCGTGAGGCGGCCAGTGGCAAGCAAGGCGGCCGTACCGTAGAAATTCAACGCCTGATCGGTCGTTCGCTACGCGCAGGCGTGGATCGGGTTGCATTGGGTGAGCGTCAGATCACCGTGGACTGCGATGTTATCCAGGCTGATGGCGGCACCCGCTGCGCCTCGATCACCGGTGGTTGGGTTGCGCTGCGTCTGGCCGTGAACAAGTTGATGAAAACCGGGGACGTCATTTCCGACCCGCTGGTCGATCCCGTCGCGGCAGTATCCTGCGGCATCTATGCGGGCCAACCGGTCCTGGATCTGGACTATCCCGAAGACAGTGAGGCCGGCGTTGACGGTAACTTCATCATGACCGGATCCGGCAAACTGATCGAAGTGCAGATGAGCGCCGAGGGCTCTGTTTTCAGCCGTGATCAAATGAACCAGCTGATGGATCTGGCAGAAAAAGGCGTGGGTGAGCTGGTTGCGGCCCAAAAGGCAGCCACCGCATGACCCGCAAGTTCGACGGCGACAGGCTGCTGGTGGCCACGCACAACAAAGGCAAGCTTGAGGAGATGACCCATCTCCTTGAGGCCTTCGGCGTGAAGGTTGTTGGCGCGGCAGAGATGAACCTGCCGGAACCGGAAGAGACCGAAGATACATTCGTCGGTAACGCCCGGATCAAGGCCCATGCGGCGGCACAAGCTACCGGCCTGCCTGCTCTGTCGGACGATTCCGGCATCACCATAGACGCGCTGGACGGTGCGCCCGGTGTCCACACCGCCGATTGGGCAGAAACCGGCAATGGCCGCGATTTCCTGATGGCGATGACCCGCGCACATGATGAGCTCGAGGCCGCACAGGCGCCTCATCCACGCACAGCACAGTTTCGCTGCACGCTGGTTCTGGCCTGGCCCGATGGTCATGACGAAGTGTTTGAGGGCGTCATGCCCGGTCAGCTTGTCTGGCCCATCCGTGGGGAAAACGGCTTCGGTTATGACCCGATGTTCCAGCCGGACGGGCACGATGTGACCTGTGCGGAAATGATTCCGGCGGAAAAGCACAAAATCAGCCATCGCGGACGCGCCGTAAACGCCTTTGTTCAAGGCTGTTTCGGTGGATGACTGGCGGCATGGAGGTTTCGGCCTCTATGTGCACTGGCCTTTTTGCGAGGCTAAGTGCCCGTATTGCGATTTCAACAGCCATGTTTCGAAAAATATTGATCAAAAACAATGGCTTAAAGCATATTTAGCTGAACTGCACCGCTCGGCATCTGAAACCCCAGATCGGGTTTTAAGCACGATCTTCTTTGGTGGCGGCACGCCGTCGCTTATGGCACCAGAAACGGTGGCAGCCATTATCGACGAGGCACGCAAGCTTTGGCGCCCTGCCAATGACATGGAAATCACGCTTGAGGCCAATCCCGGATCGGTCGAGGCAGGCCGCTTTGCCGCCTATCGCGATGCGGGCGTTAACCGCGTTTCCATGGGCGTTCAGGCCCTGAATGACGAAGATCTGCGTCGGCTGGGCCGCATCCACACGGTCGCCGAAGCCCGCGCAGCGTTTGATGTCGCCCGCAACTGTTTCGACCGCGTCAGTTTTGACATGATCTATGCGCGTCAACATCAAACCCCGGATGCCTGGCAAGCGGAGCTGACTGAGGCGCTGTCGATGGCTATCGACCACCTGTCGCTCTATCAACTGACGATCGAGGAAGGCACCGCCTTTGGGGACCGGTATGCAGTTGGCAAGCTGCGTGGACTGCCCGAGGATGACCACGCAGCTGACATGTATCTGGCCACACAAGAAATCTGCGAAGCCCACGGCCTGCCCGCCTATGAGGTTTCCAACCATGCCCGTCCAGGGGCAGAATCTCGGCACAACCTGATCTATTGGCGTTACGGAGATTACGTCGGTATCGGTCCCGGCGCGCACGGGCGTATTACGCTGGACGGCCAGAAGATAGCGACAGAGACCTATCTGTCACCCAACGCTTGGCTCAGTGCTGTTGAAAAAGGAAACGGCGAGAAAGAAAGATCATTGCTATCTACGCAAGATCAGGCAAGTGAATACCTTATGATGGGTATGAGAATTGCTGAAGGACTAGATGTTGATCGTTTCAATGCGCTTTCCGATCTCACACTGCCAGAAAACAAACTGAGAGACCTGGAAGAGCTGGGTATGATACGCCGATCAAACGGCCGATTGATCGCCACCAAAGATGGTCGCGCAGTCCTGAATGCGGTCATTCGAGAGTTATTGGGATAAACGATGCAGTACCTCTGGGCCGCAATGGGATTGATCTGCGTCGGGTTGGCTGTTGTCGGCATTGTATTGCCGCTACTGCCGACGGTCCCGTTTCTTTTGCTGGCCGCGTTCTTTTTTGCCCGATCTTCCTCTCGACTGCACACTTGGCTGGTCAGTCATGGAACCTTCGGGCCGATGATCTTGGATTGGCAACGCTCGGGCGCCATTCGTCCGGCCGCAAAAAAGGCGGCCACCCTATCGGTTGCCGCCGTTTTTGGATTGTCTGTGATTCTTGCACTTCCAAGCCACGTCCTGATCATTCAGGCAGTCGTCCTCAGCGGCGTTATGATTTTTATCTGGACCCGCCCTAACGGCTGAGCTTGGCGCACAGATCGTCCAATTGATCGAGGTTTTCGTAGGTCAGCACGACCTGCCCCGTTTCCGATCCCGCTTTGTGGTTAATGGCTACTTTCATCGCCAGAATGGCCGAAAGATCCTTCTCCAACGCGCGCGTATCCGCATCTTTGCCAGCATTCAGATTTCTGGACCGCGGCGCCGCCTGAGGAGCATCCCCCTGCTGTCGTTTTTTCACCAGCGCTTCAGTCGCACGCACGCTCAGCCCGTCCTTGACGACGATCTTCGCCAGCTCAGAGGGGTCTTCAGCTGTGATCAGCGCCCGGGCATGACCGGCAGACAGCTTTCCTTCAACAACAAGCTTCTGAACGTCCATCGGCAACGACAGCAAACGCAAAAGGTTCGCAATATGGCTGCGACTTTTACCCAGTGCTTCGGCCAGCTTTTCCTGTGTATGGCCAAAACGATCCATTAACTGCTTGTAACCCGCGGCCTCTTCAACAGCGTTCAGGTCTGCGCGTTGAATATTCTCGATAATGGCGACTTCCAGAACTTCGGTGTCGTCAAAATCCCGCACAATAACCGGGATATCATGCAGCTGCGCCATCTGAGCCGCACGCCAGCGGCGTTCGCCCGCAACAATTTCATAGTCACCGCTAGGAACCTCGCGCACGATCAGCGGCTGAATAATGCCCTTTTCCTTGACCGAGGCCGCAAGTTCATCCAATCGCTCTGGCTGAAAGGTTCTGCGCGGCTGGTTCGGGTTTGCGCGCAGTTTTTCAATCGGGACTTTCATATCCGGACGGCGCGGATCCGAGGAAATAAGCCCTTCGGTATCCTGCGTCACATCCGCCATCAAAGCGGAAAGTCCCCGGCCCAAACCTCTGGGTTTTGTCTTCTTGGCGGCCACGGTGCCCTCCTCACTGTCGCTTAGGCGGCGACTTTCTTGTTCTTATGCATGACTTCCCGGGCCAGGTGCCGGTAAGCCATCGCCCCCAGTGATCCCGAGTCGTATTGCAATACGGGCAACGCGTATGACGGAGCCTCGCTGACCCGTACATTTCTGGGTATCTTGGTTTTAAATACCATCTCACCCAGATTGTCACGCGCGTCTTTTTCGACCTGACGGGACAAGTTGTTGCGGTTGTCATACATGGTCAACACAACACCTTCGATTCTAAGGTCCGGATTCGCGGTTTGGCGCACCTCTCGGATGGTCAGCATCAGTTGCGACAATCCTTCTAACGCAAAGAACTCACTCTGCAACGGCACCAGAACAGAATGTGCAGCAACCATAGCGTTGACGGTCAGAAGGTTTAACGAAGGCGGGCAATCGATTAGCACAAAATCCAGGTCAAACTTGTCGATTGCGGTTTGACGCAGTGCGTCATGCAACAGATAGCTGCGTTTTTCATTGGATATCAGCTCAATATCCGCCGAGCTTAGATCAACCGTCGCCGGGACAACAAACAACCCCTCGATTTCGGTTTCCTGAACGACCGCCTCTAAAGGCGCGTCATCCAGTATCAGATCATACGTCGTCCAATCCCGATCCTCGACCCCCAACCCGGTGGACGCGTTCCCCTGAGGATCAAGATCGACAACCAGAACTTTGCATCCAGCCTCAGCCAGGCCGGCCGCAAGGTTGATCGCTGTTGTGGTTTTCCCAACCCCGCCCTTCTGATTGGCTACCGCAATAATCCGGGGCCCTGAGGGACGAGACAAATCAACCACGTGATACTCCTTTGATTTTAAGGATAACGGCCTGAGGCTCAGTTAAACTTGTAATCGGGTCAACGTCGAAATTCCATTCTTCCCGCGCCTCTTCCAGCTCTTTTTTCCACCTTTCGCCTTTCGGCAACAGCGCCAGCCCCTTTTTGCTCAAATGTCTGTCGCAAAAAGACAATAGCGTAGGAAGATCAGCAAGAGCCCGCGCAGAAAGGATATCAGCGCTCAACGGTTCAACCACTTCGATTCGCTTGGAAACAACAGTGCATTTCGCGCCGCACTCGCGTGCAACGTTGCGCAGAAAGGCGGACTTTCGTTGGTCACTTTCAATAAAGGTGAACTGAGCATCTGGTGCGTCTTCAATGGCCATTATGGCACAAACCATCCCGGGGAATCCGCCTCCACTGCCCAAATCTACCCAGTTTTTGAATAAGTCTGCGCATCTATAAACTTGTACGGAATCCTTTATGTGTCGAACCCAGATGTCATCCAAGCTTTTCCGTGAAACAAGATTAATCTTCGGGTTCCACCGCTTCACAAGCTCTACATAGGTTGTGAGGCGCTCGAATGTTTCACGTGAAACATCCAAATCATCAATAGTGGTCCCATTCATACCTTGCGGACCTTCTGGTCGCGACGAAGCTTAGCCAATAACAACGTCAGTGCCGCAGGGGTAACTCCTTCGACACGCCCCGCCTGTGCAATGTTCTCCGGCTTTGCATTTGAAAGCTTTTGCTTCATTTCAGAAGATAGCCCTTCCATCGCAAAATAGTCGAAACCCCGTGGAATCTCATATGATTCATCGCGTTTCATCGCCTCAACATCTTTTTGTTGCCGGGCAATGTAGTTTGCGTACAAAGCGTCCCGCTCTACTTGCAGACGGATCTCCTCCTCAACACTCTCAATCTCGGGCATCAGAGGAACAAGATCACCAAAGTGAACATCCGGGAACGCCAGAATAGCCATCCCGTCCCTGCGGTTTCCATCTTGATTGACATTGATACCAGCTGCTCGAACTTCTTTTGGAGTAAAGGTTTTTTCTGTCAGCTGGGACTTTGCGGCGGACAGCCTCTCCACTTTATTGGTAAACACTCTCTTCCGCTCACCGCCAACACAGCCGATATCCAAGCCAATTGGCGTGAGGCGCTGGTCTGCGTTGTCCGCACGCAAAGACAGGCGGAACTCTGCGCGTGATGTGAACATGCGATAAGGTTCCACAACACCGCGTGTTGTCAGGTCGTCGATCATCACTCCGATATAACTGTCTGCACGTGTAAAATGCAGCGGTTCCCGGCCAAGCACCTTTAGCGCAGCATTCAGCCCCGCAACCAAGCCTTGCGCAGCTGCCTCTTCATATCCTGTGGTTCCGTTTATTTGCCCTGCTAGATATAGTCCTTCGACATCTGGTAGCGCGAGATTCGATGTCAAAACACGCGGATCCACATAGTCATACTCAATCGCATAACCGGGCTGCAGGATCTCTGCCGCCTCAAGACCTTTGATTGAACGCACATACTCAAGCTGCACGTCCTGAGGTAAAGAGGTCGAAATCCCGTTCGGATAGATCGTGTGATCATCGACACCTTCGGGCTCCAAGAAAATCTGATGTGATTCCTTATCAGCAAATCGTACGATCTTATCCTCGATGGATGGGCAATACCTGGGGCCTACCCCATCAATATGTCCGCCATACATCGCCGATCGAGACAAGTTTTTTTCAATGATTTCGTGCGTCCGTGCGTTTGTATGCGTGATTCCGCAGGAAATCTGTGGGGCAATTACCTTTGTTGACAAGAATGAAAACAAGGTTGGGTCATCATCCCCGTCTTGCTGTTCCAGATCACTCCAATCAATCGTCCGACCATCCAGCCTCGGCGGTGTTCCTGTTTTCAAACGCCCCAGGGGTAGCTCGAAACTGTCGAGCCGTTCTGCCAATTTGACTGACGGGCGATCACCCATACGACCGCCAGGCCGAGATACATCACCAATATGAATGACACCGCGCAAGAAGGTTCCGGACGTCAGGATAACCGTTTTACTCTTGATTTCAGAACCGTCGGCCAGTTTCACACCTGAAACTTGGTTCCCGTCCATCAGGAAATCGACAACTTCCCCGGAAACGACGAAAAGATCTGTCTGTTTTTCCGTCTCTTTCTGCATGGCCGCGCGGTACAGCGCACGATCTGCCTGTGTTCTGGGACCTTGAACGGCTGGTCCTTTGCGTCGATTAAGCAAGCGGAATTGAATGCCGGCCTGATCGGCAACACGCCCCATGACACCATCCAGGGCATCAATTTCACGGACCAAATGGCCTTTACCCAGCCCACCAACTGCCGGGTTACAAGACATGACGCCTATATCTGACGCGGACAATGTGACCAGTGCTGTCTTGACACCCATACGCGCTGCCGCATGAGCTGCCTCTGTACCCGCGTGGCCAGCGCCAATTACTATCACGTCGAAATCTGAATGTTTCACGTGAAACACTCCTTACTTACCCAGGCAGAAACTCGAGAAGATCTCATCCAAAAGATCTTCAACACCGATTCTGCCAACCAAGGTTTCAAGTGCACGGATTGCCGTGCGTAATTCTTCTGCTGCGATATCATACAAGTCAGGACCTGATTCCAGAACCGCCTTAGCAGAATTCAGAGATTCCCGCGATTTGATCAAGGCAACCCGGTGCCTTTCCCGCGTCGCAATACCACTGCTTGTAGTTCGGGTACTAAGTACATCCGAAATCTGGGAAATGAGTTGATCAATACCCTGCCCGGTTATTCCGGATATTCCACCTTCGGATGGATCTCGAAGATCAGATTTCGGCAAAACCTGTATATCGCCATTCATCATCTGAACACCCAGGTCCTTCGGGTCATCTGTCAGAAACACACGCAAATCAGCTGAATCCGCCCGCTTTCTAGCCAGTTCTATTCCCAGGCTTTCGACGTGATCCTCAGTTTCCCGCAATCCTGCGGTGTCCAGCAATGTGACCGGGAGTCCTGCAAGATCCATTCGAACCTCGATTACATCGCGAGTAGTTCCGGCATATTCCGAAGTAATCGCCGCCTCTCGCCCTGCCAGAGCATTTAGCAAGGTTGATTTTCCGGCATTCGGACGACCAACAATCGCGACTTCAAACCCTGTTCGAATGCGCTCTGCAATCTGTACGCCATCTGCTTCACGTTGCAGATCAGCCATGACATCCGTCACAAGGGATTTTACCTCGGGTGTAACGTCTGTTGGAACATCCTCATCCGCGAAATCAATGACGGCTTCCAGCAAGGATGCAGCACGGATCAGATCGCGTCGCCACCGTTCCGCCAATACACCCAAATCACCAGCCAGAATAGTTTGCGCTTGTTTGCGTTGCGCCTCGGTTTCCGCATCAATCAGATCAGCAAGACCTTCGACCTGTGTCAGGTCCATCTTGCCGTTTTCCAGCGCGCGTCTAGTGAACTCACCAGGCTCCGCCAGCCGCAGTCCGTCCATATCGGAAAGGCATCGCATCACTGCGTTCACCGAAGCTGTGCTGCCATGGATCTGCAGTTCGGCCACGTCTTCGCCGGTAAAACTGGCCGGGGCCTGAAAGGTCAGAACCAGCCCGTCATCCAACCGCGCGCCATCAGCGGCGCACAGCGAATGGACCTGCATGCCACGAGATGGCAGCGGGCTTCCGGTTAAGCTGGCAGCTGCGGAATGCGCGCGTGGTCCCGAGAGGCGGATGACCGCCACCCCGGCTTTGCCCTGCGCGCTGGCCAAGGCGAATATCGTATCCATTCGAAGGCCTCGCGTCGTTTAAGACCTGTGTCAGGTGTTCATCGAATCGAAGAACTCACCGTTCGTCTTGGTCTGTTTCAACTTGGACAACAGGAACTCGACCGCGTCGGTTGTGCCCATCGGGTTAAGGATACGACGCAAGACGAATGTCTTGGCCAGATCGCCCTTGTCGACCAGCAGGTCCTCTTTCCGGGTGCCGGACTTGAGGATGTCGATGGCCGGGAACACGCGCTTATCTGCGATCTTGCGATCCAGAACGATTTCCGAGTTACCGGTGCCTTTGAATTCTTCGAAGATAACTTCGTCCATCCGACTGCCGGTGTCGATCAGCGCGGTGGCGATGATGGTCAGCGAACCACCCTCTTCGATATTCCGCGCGGCACCAAAGAACCGCTTGGGCCGTTGCAGAGCGTTCGCGTCCACACCACCGGTCAGAACTTTACCCGACGATGGCACGACAGTGTTGAAGGCCCTACCAAGTCTTGTGATCGAGTCGAGAAGAATAACAACATCTCGTTTATGCTCGACCAAACGCTTGGCTTTTTCGATCACCATCTCAGACACAGCCACGTGGCGCGTTGCGGGTTCGTCGAAGGTTGAAGACACAACTTCACCCTTCACCGAACGCTGCATGTCGGTCACCTCTTCGGGGCGTTCGTCGATCAGCAGAACGATCAGATAGCACTCTGGGTGGTTCTGTTCGATCGAATGCGCGATGTTCTGCAGGATCACTGTTTTACCGGTCCGCGGCGGCGCCACAATCAGCGATCGCTGGCCTTTACCGATCGGGGCCACCAGATCGATCACACGCGCCGACTTGTCCTTGATGGTGGGATCCTCGATCTCCATCTTCAGGCGTTCATCGGGATAGAGTGGCGTCAGGTTGTCAAACGCGATCTTGTGTCTGGCTTTTTCCGGTTCTTCAAAGTTGATCTTGGTGACCTTGATCAGCGCAAAGTAACGCTCATTGTCATCAGGCGCTTTGATATCCCCTTCGACCGTATCACCGGTGCGCAAGGAATGCTGGCGGATCATGTCGGGTGAGACATAGATATCATCCGGACCTGGCAAATAGTTCGCCTCGGGCGAGCGCAGAAAGCCAAAGCCGTCTTGCAGCACTTCCAGCACGCCGTCGCCGCCAACGGTCCAGCCTTCATCCGCGCGTTCGCGCAGAATCTGGAACATCATTTCGCCTTTCCGCATGGTCGAGGCGTTTTCGATCTCCAGCTCTTCGGCCATCGCCAGAAGGTCTTTGGGGCTTTTGGCCTTCAGGTCGGCCAGATTCAGGGATTCAGTGGACATGATATATACCTTCGCCGCTGATATTGCGGCACGAAGTGGAATTTCAGTACGGAAGATACGCCGCCCGGACGGGCGTGTTGATTCCTACATAAGCGCGCGGGCCGTCGGAGTCAAACAGGCCCTCAAAACTTCACAACGACCGCCAGAACGATGATAACCATCAGAAGGGTGGGAACCTCGTTCATCATGCGAAACTGCCGCCCAGTGAGCTTATTTCGGCCTTCCAGGAAATCCCTACGTCTCGCCATCAACCAATGATGGAACCAGGTCATGCCGATTACGGCAGCACCCTTGATCCAGGGCCAGGACCAATCCCACCCGACAATGCCGGGCGTGAACACCATGATCAAACCGCAGAGCCACGCTACATACATCGCGGGTCGCATGATCACACGCAGCAGCTTCTCTTCCATCTCAAAGAAGATGGTTTCTGCGCCTTCGACCTTTTGGGCTTTCTCAACGTGATAGACGTATAGTCTGGGCAAATAGAACAAACCTGCCATCCATGAGATCACAGCCATGATGTGCAATGACTTCACCCACGGGTAAATCGTGAAAAGAAGATCGGTCATTCTGGCTCCGGACGTTGGTTGGAACCCTCCCTAATAAAAAAATAGGAAAAGAAAAAGGATGATGGTTTTGTAGGGTGCGTAAATTCCGTGGATTACTTTTTTACGCATGTGTTTTCCCCAGGTGGATAGAATTGTGCCGCGAATAGGTGATTCTGTTGATTTCAGATTTTATGATTTAAAATCAGTATATTACACAGAATTCATCCAAGCTTGTCTGGGGATAACTCGTTGGGTAAGACAGGAAATCCCAGTTTTCCCGCGCAGCAGAGTTATCCTTGTCCCAAAAGGACGGTCTTCGAACGACTCAGGGAAGTTTCAGGCGAAATTCCCGGGGTTGCGTGTCAACCGGAAAACCATACAAACCATCCTAGAACGCTCAACGAATTGCTCAGGGGTTTTCCACATGTCTGTCCCCATCATCCTTGCCTCGGGGTCATCTATCCGCGCGCAGCTTTTGCGCAATGCGTGCGTGCCATTCACGGTGGAAACCGCGCGCGTGGACGAGGATACTGCCAAACGCGCCTTGCTGGCCGAAGACGCGCGCCCTCGGGATATCGCAGACACTTTGGCCGAAATGAAGGCCCGCAAGGTTAGCGACAAGAACCCGGGCGCGATGGTTCTGGGCTGTGATCAGGTGCTGGACTTCGATGGCCAGCTTTTGTCGAAACCAGAAACACCCGAGGACGCGCTGGCGCAGTTGAAGGCAATGCGGGGCAAGCGGCATATGCTGTTGTCTGCGGCCGTGATCTATCAGAATGGTGAACCCATCTGGCGCCATGTTGGTCAGGTGCGTCTGCGCATGCGCATGAGCTCGGACACCTATCTGCGCGACTATATTGACCGCAACTGGGACAGCATTCGCCATGCGGTCGGGGCTTATAAGCTTGAGGAGGAAGGTGTGCGCCTGTTCGCCACCATTGACGGCGACTATTTTAATGTTTTGGGTATGCCCCTGTTGGAGTTGCTGAATTTTCTGGCTGTGAAAGGGATGATTGATCAATGACGGATAACCAAATTCCATTGGCCGGCGTGATTGGGCATCCTATTGGACATTCAAAATCCCCTAAACTGCATGGACATTGGCTAAAGACCTATCGGCTGCCCGGGCACTATGTCCCTATGGATGTCGCACCCGAGGATTTGGAGAGTGTTCTGCGGACCCTGCCCAAAGCCGGGTATGTCGGCGCAAATGTAACCGTCCCCCATAAAGAAGCCGCCTTGCAGATTGCGGATCACGTGTCGGATCGGGCGGCAAAGATTGGTGCGGCAAATACACTTGTCTTTCAGCCCGATGGCTCGATCCACGCAGACAACACCGATGGCTACGGATTTATGGAAAACCTGCTTGCAGGGGCGCCCGACTGGAACCCACAGGATGGGCCGGCCGTGGTCTTCGGCGCGGGCGGGGCTGCGCGCGCCGTTTTGCAGGCACTGGTGGATGCCGGAGTGCCCGAGATCATGCTGACCAACCGCACGCGTGCCCGGGCCGACCAATTGAAAGAAGAATTTGGGCCGCGCATTACAGTGGTTGATTGGGTCAAGGCCGGCAATGTGATCGAGAATGCGGAGCTGGTGGTGAACACAACATCTCTGGGTATGCAGGGACAGCCCGAATTGCGTGTGCCGTTGGATGGTTTGCAGCCGGGTGCTGTGGTTACCGACCTAGTCTACGCCCCTCTGAAAACCAAGCTTCTGCAAGCGGCCGAAGAGGCCGGGTGCACAACGGTTGACGGTCTGGGCATGTTGCTGCACCAGGCGGTTCCGGGCTTTGAGCGTTGGTTTGGAAAACGACCCGAGGTAACGGATGAGTTGCGCGCAACGGTGCTGGAATGAGCTTTGCTCTTGGCCTGACGGGCTCGATCGGAATGGGCAAAAGCACGACGGCGCAAATGTTCGTGGATGAAGGCTGTGCGCTTTGGGATGCGGATGCGGCTGTGCATCGGCTGTATTCAGCGGGCGGCGCTGCGGTAGAACCGATGCGCGCTGCCTTTCCTGAGGCAATTGTTGATGGCGCGGTCAGCCGGGATGCTTTGAAACAAACTATTTCCGCGGACCCAACAACATTGAAAGTGATCGAAGGCATCGTTCACCCTTTGGTGGCCGCCGACCGGGTGGGTTTTCGGGAGAGCGCCACGGCGGACATTCTGGTTTTCGACATCCCCTTGTTGTTTGAAACAGGCGGCAATGCGGCGATGGATGCGGTTGCTTGTGTTCAGGTCCCGACGGACGAGCAAAAGCGACGTGTGATGGAGCGTGGAACGATGACTGAGGCGCAGTTCGAACAGATCCGCGCCAAGCAGATGCCCAATGACGAAAAATGCGCTCGGTCGGACTTTGTGATCGTGACGGACACACTGGACCACGCCCGCGCGCAGGTGCAGGATGTGGTCAGACAGATACGGGCGGGGATGGCTAATGCGTGAGATTGTACTCGATACCGAAACTACGGGTTTTGATCCCGAAAGCGGCGACCGGATCGTAGAAATCGGCGCAGTCGAACTGTGGAACCATATGGCCACGGGTGAGACCTATCACGTCTACATCAACCCCGAGCGTTCGATGCCCGAAGAGGCATTTGGCGTGCACGGCATCGGCCCCGACCTGCTGGACACTCCGCGCCCCCCGGAAAAGGGCGAGGTCACGCTGAAAGACAAGCCGGTTTTTGCCAGAGTTGGTCAGGGCTTCCTTGATTTCATTCGGGATTCCAAACTGGTAATCCACAACGCATCATTCGATATGAAGTTCCTGAATGCGGAACTCAGATGGATGGGGTTGCCGCAGCTGCCGATGGATCAGGCGCTGGACACATTGGCGATTGCGCGCAAACGGTTTCCGGGCTCGCCCGCGTCATTGGACGCGTTGTGTCGACGTTTCAACATCGACAATACGAACCGCGTGCTGCACGGCGCGCTGCTCGACTCAGAAATTCTGGCCGAGGTGTATCTGGAACTGATTGGCGGGCGACAGCCAGACTTTGGCCTGTCCACCAGCGCGGCATCTGCCGGCGGCGGAGGGGACGATTGGCGGCCAACAGCGCGCCCGACGCCGCTGGCGTCGAAAATCACCGCGGAAGAACGTGCAGCACATGAAACATTTGTGGAGAAGCTGGGCGAAAACGCCCTGTGGACCCGCGCCTGAGCCCCTGCCCGACGCGGGTCGTACCGATTAGGCTTCGGTTTTTTCGGTTTCGGCCTGACGGCGCATCAGCTCGTTGCGGTACAGCGCAACAAAGTCGATATTGTCCAGATTGACCGGTGGGAAACCACCGTCACGGGTGATGTCGCTGACAATGCGGCGCAGGAACGGGAACAGCATGCGCGGGCATTCGATCATCAGGAACGGGTGCAACTGGTCTTCTGCCACGCCTTCGATGTGGAACAGACCGCAATAATCCAGCTCGCACAGGAACAGAACGTCTTCCATGCCTTTGGCTTTGGAGGTCAGGTTCAGTTTGACGGCAACTTCGTACTGATGCTCGGTCGGGCGCTTTTTGGCGTCCAGGTTCACCTGAACGGCAATCTCGGGCTGAACGTCGCCAGACACGCCTTTTTGCGCCATCACGTTTTCAAAAGACATATCGCGAATGAACTGTCCCAGAACGCGCATCTGGATCTGAGGGGCGGTCTGTGCCGCGGTGTTTTCTGCAGGGCTTTCGTCAGCCATGGATCTACTCCGAAAATGAAATTTGCCACTGCTTAGCAAGTTGGGCGCGGCACCTCAATGCTGGGGTGGACCTTCGACCCATTTGGATGGCTTTGAGGGGTTCTGACGCGGGCGAACTTCGGTAAAATCTCCGTCGATCACGTCATCCTGATCAAACTGGGTGGGACTAGTGCGGAACTGCGCGCCGGTGCCCATCTGGAAATGCGTGATGGTCGCCTTGGATTTCAGGTATTTGAATACAGCCACTCGAATACCCGGAACAAGCAGTGCAAAGCCAACGGCATCGGTGAAAAATCCCGGCGTCAGCAGCAAAACGCCAGACAGCAAGATCATCGCGCCATGGGCCAAAGGCTCGGTCGGGTCATCCAGTTCAGCAAAGGACCGCTGCAAATTGGCCAGTGCCATGCGACCTTGTGTCCTGACCAAAACTGTGCCGATTACGGCTGTCAGAACGACGATCGCCAGCGTCGGCCACAGGCCAATCAGGCCGCCGACCTGAATGAACAGGGCGATCTCGATGATCGGCACCAACAAAAATGCCAAGAACAGGTACATCTGCGTTATCCTTTCCCTTAGGCCGGGCTGTGGACTTGCCACGATCTGTCACCTACATAGTGGCATGAGGCCGCGTATACAAAGTCGCGGCCTGAAAAGAGGATGAAATGAACGAACCGATGATCCAGTTGCTGGTCCTGGCCGGAATTGCCGTTTTCCTGATCCTGCGCCTGAAAAGCGTGCTGGGTACACGTGAGGGTTTTGAGAAACCTCCTGTTCAACAGCAACCCGAGGCGGACAAGTCGCGTCGCGGCTTCGAGGTGATCGAAGGCGGGCCGGATCATGACATCACAGACCATGTCGCCGAAGACAGCGAACAGGCGAAAACGCTGGCCGCGATGAAGCGGGTCGAGCCCGAATTCTCTGTTGGTGAATTCGTGCAGGGTGCCCGCGGAGCCTATGAGATGATCGTCATGGGGTTCGAAAAGGGCAATCTGGATGAAATCCAGCCCTTCCTGTCCGAAGAGGTGTTTGACACATTCGTTTCAGTTGTGGCGGCCCGTGAAGATCAGGGCCTGACCATCGAGGCCGAGTTTGTCGGCGTGCGCGAAACCGCGCTGGCGGATGCGACCTTCGACAAAGACACAAACCAGGCGGAAATCACCATGCGGTTTGTGGGTGAACTGACCTCGGTCGTACGCGATCGTGGCGGTGATATCATCGAAGGCAACCCAAACACTGTAAAACGCCAAAAGGACAGCTGGACCTTTGCCCGTGTCATGGGCGCTGATGATCCAAACTGGCTGCTTGTTGCCACGGACGCATGATTGGCGCGCTCCGGTCGCTATTTCTGGTGGCAGTTATGACCACTGCCGCCAGCGCTGAACCGACGCGATCAATTCTTTCTTTTGACGATCTGGATGGATGGGCTGCCGACGATCACGGGGCGGCCCTTTCGGTATTTCTGAACACTTGCGGTGATTTGAACGATCCGGATTGGCAGGCATTGTGCCGCGTCGCCCAAACCTACGACGCAGACGCGGCGCGGTCGTTCTTTGAGTTGTTCTTTCGTCCGGTTCTGGTCGAGGACGGAGAAGAGGCTCTGTTCACCGGCTATTTCGAACCTGAACTGGACGGGTCCAAAACCCGGACTGACCGGTTCAAATATCCGATTTACAAAATGCCGCCAGAGGCGCGGGCCGAAGGGCTTTGGCTCAGCCGCCGTGAAATCCTGACGGGCGACGCGATGCAGGGCCGCGGCCTTGAGATCGCCTGGGTGGATGACCCGGTTGAGTTGTTCTTTCTGCAAATTCAGGGCTCGGGGCGTGTGCGCCTTCCAGACGGCAGTGCCTTGCGCGTCGGTTATGGCGGCGCGAACGGTCACCCCTATCGTTCCATCGGGACTGAGCTGATTCGTCAGGGGGCGCTGCGTGCGCATGAGGTTAGCGCTCAGATGATCCGCGCATGGGTCCGCAAAAATCCCGAAGCTGGGGCCGAGTTGCTGTTTCACAACCCCTCTTACGTGTTCTTCCGCGAGGTCTCGCGCGTTGCGCCCGAGCTTGGGCCGTTGGGTGCCATGAACCGGTCGGTCACCACGATGCGCAGTATCGCAGCTGATCCGGCTCATACGCCGCTGGGTGCCCCTGTTTGGGTGGAAAAGGACGGCAAGACCCCGTTGCGAAGGTTGATGATTGCGCAGGACACCGGTGCAGCCATCAAAGGGGCGCAGCGCGCGGATATCTTCTTTGGCACAGGGGACGAGGCGGGAAAGGCCGCCGGGCGCCTCAGGGATCCGGGGCGGATGGTGTTGCTGCTGCCGATCCAGCGGGCCTATGCCCTGTTACCGGATGAATTCTGATGTCCCGACGCAAATTGACGGCAGACGAGGTCGAGCTGTGGCGCAAGGTTGCCAAACAGGCTGAGCGGCTGCACCCCGAAATTCCACAATCGGTCCACCCGGTCACGCTGCCCAAACCCAAGCCGAGCAAACCCCCAAAACCCCGGTTTGAGGCATTCGAGGTCGGACAAAACGCGCCCGGTAAACCCGTGCGAAATGCGTTAAAGCCCTCGATCAGTGAAAATTTGCGTACCAGCACGGTGCAAATGGACACCAAGGCATTTGGCCGTATGAAACGCGGCAAGATCAAACCTGAAGGAAAACTGGACTTGCATGGCATGCGCATGGACACCGCGTATCCGGCGCTGACCCGGTTTATTCTGACGGCCCAGGCGTCAGGTAAGCGCCTTGTTCTGGTTGTCACCGGAAAGGGCAAAGACAGGGATGAACCCGGCCCAATCCCAACCCCGCGCGGCGTGTTGCGCAATCAGGTGCCGCAATGGTTGGCCTTGCCGCCGCTTGCACAGGCGGTTCTGCAGGTGACCCCGGCCCATATCAGCCACGGTGGCGAAGGGGCCTATTACGTCTATCTGCGCCGGACGCGTTAAAGCGTGCGCACAGCGCGCGTAATTCCGATTTTAGCCGACAGGCATACAAGAATGAATACACCGCCGATCCACAGGAACTGTGTGCTCAGCGGTATACCGGCGTCGATCAATATCCCGGTCAGGCCAGGGCCGATTGCTGATCCCAAAACCATAACTGCTGTGGCCATCGCCTTGATCGCCCCAATGTGCCTGGTGCCGTAGAATTCCGCCCAAAAGGCGCTTGGTAGCGTGTTGTTTGCTCCAACAGTCAGGCCCAGAAAGATCATTGCGATGAGGGCCCCTCCGATCGAGTTCGTCATTCCTGCGATCACAAAACCAATTGCGATCGGGATTTGGTAAAAAGGCATCAATCTCGCGGTGCCCCATTTGTCCAGCGCCCAGCCGGCCGCAAACATCCCAATCAAGGATACGCCGGTGAAAACCGGAAACAGCGCGACCAGTTCGATATGCTGCCAGCCTTTGATCTGGGCCAGATGCACCTGATGGAAGAAAAACGCGGTGATAAAGGCCGATGGGGCCAGAATAGTCGGGGCCATGAACCAGAACAGAGGGTGAAACAGCGCGTCTTTCCGGGTCCAATGGCGGCCCTGCATCCCTGTCGCTGAATAGGCATCCGCCAGACTCTGCGGCGTGCGCTCCTGACGCAAAAGTCGCGTCAGGACGGGTATCCCCATCAGGACAACCACTGCGGACAACACCCACAGCCATCGCCAGTCCAGAAACGCCATCGCGGCCACGAAAGCCAGCGGCAGCAGTGCCTCACCAATCGCGTAGCCAACCGATGCAATCGACAGGGCTTTGCCACGTGTAACGATGAACCATCGCGCCATGGCGACCTGTGCCAGATGGACGCTCATCCCCTGTCCAAACAGGCGCAATAAAAAAACTACCAGCGGCAACAGGACAAGCCAGCTGTTCACAGCCATGGCCACGGCCGCCACGGCCAGACCGGCCAGAACGGCGGGCCCCAATACGCGGACACGGAAGACATCTGTCAGGCCGCCGGCCCAGATCATAACGATGGCCGAAACGGTGGTGCCCAAAGAGTAAAGACCGCCCCACGCGCCGTGCCCAAGACCAAATTCCGCGCGAATGTTTCCAGCGAAGATCGAGATGAAGAAGGTCTGCCCAAAGCTGGACAGAAAGGTCAGCAAAACTCCCGCGCCCAACCAGGTGGCATTGTCCCGCAGATACTGACGCAGGTTGAACTGCGTCACGGAGAGCTGACCTGCGCCTGTCCTGTTTCGGTCAGAACAATTTCGGTCGCACCGTCTGGATTGCGTTGGCTGGGCGGAACCAGAATGTCGATGCCCGGTCGATCTTCGCGCCCAAATGTATTGTTTACGCGTCGCAACGAACTGAGGATCGACAAGAGTGCCGGAGAGGTGGCGGCAACGAAATGCGAAGACTCGGCGTCTTTGTTGAACGCAGTTGTATCAATCACGTTTATCGGGAACTCTTCGAGTGTTTCCAGCGAACTGATCCTGCCCAATCTCTCGCCCTCATCCGTTCCGCGAAGGCGAGCGGAGATATTCAAAATTTTGTCTTTTTGCGAAACCATAACCAGGAAAGGATCTGGTGGGTTCTTAATACGCTTCATCTGCGATCGAAACACGTCGACATCCAGATCAGGGGAAATCAAGATGACCCCTTCGATGTTCCTGTTGGCCCAACCCGGTTCTTGTAGTTCAGCCTGTCGCATCATCTCCATTGACAGGGCGCCACCCATGGAATGCGCGACTAGAATAATGCGTTTGACACCCATGGATTTCAGTTCACGGATTGTCTGCTCCAACCCGTCGCGGGCAAACAACATGCTGTCCAGATCATAGGCATATCCATACCCGGTCGCGCGGCTGGGCCAGGAATAGACCAGAGTAGATCCCGGAAGGCCAATGTCATGGGTCAGCTGAGCCGCGCGGAAAATCGTCTCGGTTTGGGTCGAGTTGTAGCCGTGTACAAAAATCGTAACATCGTCTTCGCCGCGCAAATGTTCGCGTAAGCCCTTTGGCCCGCCCAGTTCGGTAACATTTGTAAGAACAAATTCTTTTTTCGGGTTCGGATTCGCATAAGAGAATTTCAATGTTCCCGGCGTGTGTGATGGCGGGATCGACACTGTTGTTTCCAAAAACTTCAGCGCTTCCCCACGCTTGAATCCATAAGTTCCGTCTGCTTCACGCGCTCGCGTCGTGGCTGCGAATATCTTTTCAGGCGTTCCGACAGTTGCGGCCGATGGAACAATCTCGGTTACCGTCCGATCAACACAGGCGCTTAGCGTCAGGGATGTAATCAGAATTATTAAATAGCGCAGCACTGGTCAGCCCTCTGGGTGAGTTGCGACTACGCTATCTCATTCTGGCCCGGCGTCCAGCGGCACTACACTGCCGAAGCGGCAAAAACCGGCTGGCGATGTTACAAAACGTAACGGCTGAGGTCAGTAGATTTGGTCAATTCGCCCAGATTGTCGTCCACGAATTGCGCATCAACCGTGATCGAGATTCCGGCCTGATCGGGCGCGGTAAAGGACAGCTCTTCGAACACGCGCTCCATCACCGTGTACAAACGGCGCGCACCGATGTTTTCGACGCTTTGGTTCACATCGGCCGCAATACGCGCAAGGGCCGCGATTCCGTCATCGGTAAAGCTGACCGTGACCTCTTCGGTGCCCATCAGGGCGGTGTATTGACGGGTCAGCGCGTTGTCGGTTTCGGTCAGGATGCGCACAAAGTCTTCTTCGGTCAGCGCGCGCAATTCCACGCGGATCGGCAGGCGGCCCTGCAGTTCCGGCAACAGGTCCGACGGTTTGGCGATGTGGAACGCACCCGACGCGATGAACAGGATATGGTCAGTTTTGACCGGGCCGTGCTTGGTGGATACCGTCGTGCCTTCGATCAAAGGCAACAGGTCACGCTGTACCCCTTCGCGGCTGACATCGCCACCCCGCGCGTCAGTGCGGGCGCAGACCTTGTCGATCTCATCCAGGAACACGATGCCGTTCTGTTCAACGGATTCCAGCGCGATGCGGTTAACGATCTCATCATCCAGCAGCTTGTCGGCCTCTTCCCCGATCAGTGCTTCATAGCTATCGGCGACGGTCATCTTGCGTTTCACGGTACGCCCGCCAAAGGCCTTGCCGAATATGTCGCCCAGATTCATCATACCCATCTGGCTGCCGGGCTGGCCGGGAATATCGAACATTGGCATCGGGTTCGACGAGTCGGACAGCTCCAGTTCGATCTCCGTATCATCCAGCTCGCCCGCTTTCAGCTTTTTGCGGAACATCTCGCGCGTGCCTTCGCGGGCGTCAGTACCGGCGATGGCCTCGATCACGCGGTCTTCGGCGGCTTGATGCGCCTTGGCTTTGACATCCTCGCGCATATATTCGCGGGTTTGCAGGATGGCGGCGTCCGCCAGATCGCGCACGATCTGTTCCACGTCACGACCGACATAACCCACTTCGGTAAACTTGGTGGCTTCGACCTTGATAAAGGGCGCGCGGGCCAGTTTCGCCAGGCGGCGGCTGATCTCGGTCTTGCCGACACCGGTGGGACCGATCATCAGGATGTTCTTCGGATAGACCTCGTCCCGGATGTCGTCGGCCAATTGCTTGCGCCGCCAGCGGTTGCGCAGCGCAACGGCCACTGCCCGTTTGGCATCCTTCTGCCCGATGATGAAACGGTCCAGTTCCGAGACGATCTCGCGCGGGGTCAGGTCGGTCATGTGAGTTCTATCCAATTGTTTCGCACCGGAACCTAATCATAAGCCACAAAAACACAAGCTGATCACGAAAAACTCACGCCAACACACGGTCTGAACACGGAAAATCGTGGTGTTGTGAATCGCCAGACAGAAAATTGCTGCGCATAGTCTGCGGCGACGGGCAAGTTCGCCTGCACTTTGAAATGGAGACCCACATCATGATGACTCGTCGTTCGCTCTTTTTGAATGCCGCTGCAACAGGCGCCGCCCTGACTTTGGCCAGTGCCAATGTCGCTGCCGCCGGCGGTGCCAAGAAAAAGGGTACATTCGAGGGCCGCTCGAAACATATCACCACCGGTTCGGTCAAAGTGGTCAAGGACGGTGAGCGCTATATCGTTGAACTGGGCGATGACTTTTCGCTGGATAACGGTCCCGACCCGCGCGTGGCCTTCGGCAAGGACGGCACCTATGACCCGAACTCGAAACTGGGCGCGCTGCTGAACCTGAAGGGCAAGCAGTCTTATGCGGTACCGCCGACCATGGATATCTCGGGCTATAACGAAGTTTACATCTGGTGTGACGTCGCCGGCGTTCCGCTGGGTGTTGCAGCGCTTTCGTAACCGAACGACGAATTGCGCCCGGAGGCCGGTAAATACCGGCCTCTGACAAGGCGTTAGGTGCCATAGCGCCTGTCTGTTACACTCACCTCAAGGAACCAGTTCCAAGGTGTGTATCATGACGAAGATTGCCAAGATTACGTTATTGTTCGTGGTATTCGTGGATCTGATCGGACAAGGGCTGGTCTTTCCCATCATCAACTCTCTGATCATGGAAACAAAATCCGGGTTTCTGTCGGAAAGCACATCTATGGGTCAGCGCCATTTCTATTATGGGCTGGTGATCGGGTGTTTCTTTCTGTCCTGGTTTTTGGGTGTGGTCTATGTCTCAAAGGTCTCGGACTCCATCGGGCGTAAGAATGCATTGCTGGTGTGTTTAGGCGGCGCGCTGGCCGGTTATGCCATCACCATCACGGCACTCTACCTTAACAGTTTGCTTCTGCTGATCGTTGGCCGGTCGATCACCGGCTTTACGGCGGGCAATCAGCCTATTGCGCAAGCAGCGATGATCGACGGCAGCACCGATGCCGCCGACCGCGACCGCAATATGGGGTATATCATCACCGGCGTCAGCTTTGGTCTGGTCGGCGGTCCGATTATAGGCGCTGTTCTGTCTGACGCAGCAATTCTCGGCAGCTACGCAACGCTCAAGATGCCGTTCTATGGCGCATTTGTTCTGGTGTTGATCGCCATCTTCCTGGTGAGCGTCTACTTCAAGGACACCCGCACGGAACGCGCGGCTTTCGTATTTCGTCCACGTGATATCACCGACAGTCTGATCGCGGTACGTGAACACCCGTTGGTTCTGAAAATTCTGCCCGTCTATGCGCTGTTCATGATTGCCAATGTCACGTTCTACGTCTTCGTCGATAATTTCCTGACCAGTGCATGGGGCTACGGCGTGATCGGCGGCAGCATGGCAATGGTGGTCATCGGCTTTGCCTTGGCGTTTTCCAGCACATTCCTCGTGAAACCAGCGCAAGAGAGGTTCAGCAAGCATTCCATCATACACACCTCATTGGTGGTGATGGTGATCTGCGGCTTTGGCTTCGCCTTCAGCCCCAGCGGTGTTCTGAGCTACGTTCCGGTCTTCTTCTTCTATTTCTTCTTTGGCGTCGCCTACCCGACCCTGCTGGGTTTGTTTTCGTCCAGCGTTGGCGAAGCGGATCAGGGTTGGGTCATGGGCGTCACGACGGCGGTCTTCTGCCTTGCCGGTGGTGTCATGTCGCTGGTCGGCGGCGGGTTGATGAGCATCGACATCCGCCTGCCCTATTACATCGTCATCGCAACCGCCCTGCTTGGGCTGGTCGGCATGTACCGGCGCTGGAAGGGGAAAGAAATCTCGGCGCTGTTGGCCTAGATCGTCTCAACCGTCAGATTGCCATTGGTATAGACGCAGATGTCTGCGGCAATCGCCATGGCTTCACGCGCGACCTCTTCGGCGGGTTTATCGCTGCCCATCATTGCTCGCGCAGCGGCCAGGGCAAAGTTTCCACCTGATCCTATGGCGGCCACGTTGTGTTCGGGTTCCAGCACATCCCCTGCTCCGGTGATAACCAACAGGTCTTTGCCGTCGGTGACGATCAGCATTGCCTCAAGTTTTTGCAGGTACTTGTCGGTGCGCCAGTCCTTGGCCAGCTCGACCGAGGCACGGGCTAGTTGACCGGGTGTCGCTTCCAGTTTCGCCTCAAGCCGTTCAAGCAGCGTAAATGCATCAGCGGTCGAACCGGCAAATCCGGCGACAACTTCAAACCCGCCCGGCGACAGACGACGCACTTTGCGCGCAGTGCCTTTGATCACGGTCTGGCCCAGGCTGACCTGTCCGTCCCCGGCAATAACGACTTGCCCGTCTTTTTTGACACCAATGATCGTGGTCCCGTGCCATCCGGGAAAATCGCTGTCCGCCATGAAAGCCTCCGTGTTCTCAGTCGCTATATATGGGCCGGGCGCGGGATCGGCGCAACCCGTTGCACAACTTCCAAAAGATATGCACAAAACGCAAACCGGGGTTACCAGACCAGCAATTGTGAGTCCCCGCCCGTGGGACTACATGAGGCTCACAACCGACAACGGGTCGGCTGTTTCAGATATAAGGACTGGGAACATGGCAACAACTGCAAACATCCATGCCCCACTCGGAGCAGCTACCATCCTGCACGTAGTGGATGCATTCATCAATGTCTTCGACTCCGCTGTTGAGTGGAACGAAAGCCGCAAGACACGCAAGATCCTGTCGGGTCTGACCAACGCACAGCTGGAAGACATCGGTCTGGTGCGTGCGGACATCGCAAAAATCTGATCCCGCAATCAGAACCAGAATTTGAAGCAGCCGCCCGGGTATCCGAGCGGCTTTTTCTTTGTCAGCTTTGCACGTATTTACCAGCCTGATCCGGCAAATACGCCTCGATCGCGGCAGTGGCGATGACATGGCGCGTGCCAGCGGCGCCATCCACAACATCCAACCCACCCTTGACGGCCCGCACTTCGGCGCGGCCCCTTGGCAGATCGGCGACGACCTTGTCACAGTCAACCTTATCAGGTTGTTGAACGGCGATGGTCACCTGAACCCGCATCTCCTTGTGATCGATTCCAAGCTTGGAAAACAGCGTGATCGACGAATGATGCAGCGCGTCCTGCACGGCGCGACAGGCGGCTTTGGTGTAATCCTGACCGTACAGATCGTTGCCGGTGCCCATTTCCAGAATAATACGCTTCTCGGTCATTGGGCGGGCTCCATATCGAATGAGACGATGACCGCCGCGTTGGCGATCACAGTGCGGCCATCGATGTGGGGCTTATCGATATCCAGACCACCCTGCGTTACTGTGATGTTAGGCTGGCCGTACGGAAAGATCGCCTTCAGCATATCGGTATCGACCTTGTCAGGCTGCTGCACACCCACCTCGGCGTCGATGATCATCGCCTCTTTCGGAAACCCGAACAGCTCGGCCATGTTCACCGAGTTATGCCACAGCGCATCCTTGATCGCCCGCAGGGCGGCCTCGGTATAATCCTCGCGCCGCAGGGATGTGCCCATCCCGAATTCCACCAGAACCCGTGTTTTTGCCATTTGCTTTCCCTGTTTGATGGCCCAATTGAGCCAGTCACAAAAAAGGGCGCCCAAACTCGGACGCCCTTGATCAAAACCGATCACATCGGATCAGATGGATTCGTCGATCCAGCTTTGCAGTGCGGCCTTGGGTGCTGCACCGGCGCGGTTCGACACAACCTGACCGTCCTTGAAGATGAACAGCGCCGGAATGCCGCGCACGCCCATGGCAGCCGCTGAGTTCGGGTTGCTGTCCACGTCCACCTTGGCGATTTTCACCTTGCCGCCGTATTCGTTGGCCAGCTCTTCCAGAGCGGGGCCGATCTGTTTACAGGGGCCGCACCATTCGGCCCAGAAATCCACCACAACGGGGACATCGGAGTTTTTGACTTCGGCGTCAAAGGTATCGTCGGTAACGGCAACGGTCGACATATTCTGTCTCCTGAATGGGGTAAACTCGGGAACTGAACGTAGGGGCCCGTTAATCCAAGGTCAAGATATCTGGGTGCGTGACAGGGCGTGCGTCACAAGATCGTGTGGCAACCACATCAGATCAGCCGTCCTGGTCCATAGGATCGCAGTGCGGATTTCGTGGTCCGGATAGACCTGCGACAAGGCGTTGGCATACGCCCCCATCTGTCGCAAAAGCCCCTCTGGGCATGTCTCAACACTGTTGGGAACCGTTGCATTTGTTTTGAAATCAATGACCTGAACCTCGGTATCGGTGACGATCAATCGATCGATCACCCCGTGCATGCGGCGTCCGTTCAGGTCGGCTGTCACGGGCACCTCAGCCAAGGCGCCGGCGGCAAAGACAGGCCGAAGATGCGCCGCAGTCAAAACGTCGCATGCCTCGTCCAGCAGCTCTTGCCGTTCCGCGTCCTGCATATCGGGCAGAACCCGTGCGCAAACTTGCGGCCAGTCTTCCCGCGCAATCGAAGGCAAGTGTTCCAGCAGTAGGTGCAACCGCGTGCCGCGCAGCTTTGCCGCCTCTTCGTCCTGACCTGCATCGCCGGGCAAAGCCTTGGCGCCGCCCAAATCGGAAGGGCTGAGCGTTTCCGCTTCAGGCTCTGGTTGTGTGGCGGGCGACAGGAACGGGGCTGGCAGGTCCGTCACGGCAGTTAAGGTCTCTGCGGACTCGATAATTGGCGATGCGTTCCAATCACCATGTGACAATCGCAGCGTTTCTGAGCCGGGCAGCGCCACCGCCCCTGCCCGTTCCATCGCGGCTTGAACCATTTGATACCAGCTGGTCCCATCCTTGCCGACATCGCCGGCAGCCGCCACGATCAACCACTTTTCAGCCCGAGTTAGAGCCACATAGAGCAAGCGAAGCCGCTCATTTTCTTCCCGCGTTCGGGCCTCGGCGCGCGCGCGCGCAATCAACGCCGGGGACGCGTCAGCCGGAACTTTCCAAAGTGGTGTGCCCTCGGCCACCATGATCTCGGCATCGCGCGGAGCTTGCCGTTTACCCGTATCCGGCAGGATCACAATCGGCGCCTCCAACCCCTTGGAGCCATGTACGGTCATCACTCGGATCATGTTGCCCACACCGCTCATCTGCCGTTTGATTTCCAGATCGTCGGTCTGCATCCACACCAGAAATCCGGTCAGGCTGGGGATATCTGTGCGTTCATAGGCCAGCGCCTGCGACAGCAACGCGTTGATCCCGTCTTCAGCCTCGGCGCCCAGCCTGCCCAGCAGTTTACGACGGCCATCATGGCGGGTCAGGATGCGTTCGATCAGGTCGT
The DNA here is from genome assembly GCF_059610285.1 of Ruegeria sp. YTSA072. NCBI lineage: Bacteria > Pseudomonadati > Pseudomonadota > Alphaproteobacteria > Rhodobacterales > Roseobacteraceae > Ruegeria > Ruegeria sp. YTSA072. The sequence goes on from NZ_JBXWNI010000011.1 coordinate 118,461, forward strand.
AGGGGCGCAGAAAGTCGATCTGCCCGCGCAGGTCGTGCAGAACGGCCAGTGTTTCAGGGTACTCATCGGCGCGTTGACGTAGAGCCGCCCAAAGGAACTGTTCTTTGCGCCGATGTGCCAAGTCGAACAACTGTTGTTCGCCCCACCCGAACAGGGGCGATTTCAAAACCGTGGCAAGCGACAGGCTATCCTCAGGCGTGGCCAGAAAGCTTAACAGCGCGGCCAGGTCTTTGACCGCCAATTCCGCGCCGACCTTAAGCCGGTCTGCTCCAGCGATCGGCAGTTCAGCGGCTTTGCAGGCGCGGATGATCTCGGCAAACAGGTCCGAGCGGCGCTGAACGAGGATCAGGAAATCCCCCGGCTGAACTTTACGCCGCACAAACGTGCCGGGCGTTTCGCCATCCTCAGGGATCGTCTCACCCTGTTCGATCATTGCCTTGATCGAATGCGCCACTTTTTCGGCCAGAATGACGGTGTGATGCCGTGCGCCAGGCCGATCTACCGGATCGGTCCAGTCGGTATCGTCATCGTCTTCGACCTTTTCAACCACGGGCCACAAGTCCACGCGGCCGGGCAGATCCGCCTTGAACGCGCGGTGTTGGCTTTCCTTATGAAACCCGGCCTCAACGCGGTTTTCAAACAGGATGTCGACCAAGGACAAGATCGCACTGGAGGATCGGAATGAGTATTCTAACGTGGAATCCCACAGTTTAGAGCCTGATTCCAAGAGTTTTCGCCCAAACTCAGCTTGCATCAGATCGAATGCCTGCGGATCGGCACCCTGAAACGAATAGATCGACTGCTTTTTGTCACCGACCACAAAAATTGTGCGCTCAACTCCGGACCGGGCCCCTTCCCCGCTGGTAAATTCCTGCGCTAGTTTTTCGACCACATCCCACTGATCGGGACTGGTATCCTGCGCTTCGTCCACCAGAATGTGGTCGATGCCGCCATCCAGCCGGTACAACACCCATTCGGCAACCGCCGGATCATTCAGCACCTGCCGCGCGCGTAGGATCAGGTCGTCAAAGTCCAACCAGCCGCGTAGTTGCTTGCGCCGCTCATATTCCGGCAAAAACGCCGCAGCGAAGCGGTGCAGCACCATTGTCTTGCGCGCGGCCACCAGGGCCAGCCGATGTTCGCGCGCGGCCTCGACCCGCAGCATCAACGCTTCGAGCTGGGGCATCTGGCCCACCAGCACGTCTTCTCGCAGAGCTTTGGTGGGGAAACTGTTGATTTTGGCCGTAAAGGGTTCTTTGGCGGATTTTCCGGTCAGAAATACACTTTCCAGAATTGGCAGGCTGCTGACGCGAGCCTCGGTAAACGCTGCCAGCTTATCGGCCGCCTTGGCGTTATTGCCGCCGCTTTCAGAAAGCGCCGGCAGGATCGACCGGATCAATTCCACTTCGCCGCCCAAAAACACACATCCTATCAAAGCGTCTTCATCGAATCCGTTGGCCAGTTCAAACTGCTGCAGCACATCGGCCCATTCCAGCGGCTGCGCAAACAGGTTGCGTTTCTGGGTGATGGCCGCGGTGAGTTTGTCGAACCCAGTATCGGTGACAAACCGCGCGACGTCTTCGATCAAATTGGCTTGGGGACCTGCGGCGAAATCTTCGACAATCTCTTCACGCAAAAGGGCCGCCGCGCGGTCCTCCATCTCTGAAAATTGCGGGCTGACCCCGGCTTCAAGCGGGAAACGCCGTAGCAGTGAAGCGCAGAACGAGTGGATCGTCTGGATCTTCAGGCCACCGGGTGTTTCGATGGCGCGCGCAAATAGGGTTCTGGCCTGTGCGAGCCTGTCTGAGTCGATCTCGCCGGGTACGCCCAGATCGGTCAGTTGGGACATCAGACCGGCATCATCCTTCATTGCCCATTGTCCGAGGCGATCAAACAACCGGTTCTGCATCTCACTGGCGGCGGCCTTGGTGTAGGTGAGGCAGAGGATGTGCTGTGGCTGCACGCCGCCCAACAGCAATCGGGCCACCCGATCTGTCAGAACCCGCGTTTTTCCTGAGCCTGCATTGGCCGCCAACCAGGTCGAGGCGTCGGGCCGCGCGGCCTGTACCTGCCGCTCGGTTGCGTCGTTGCGAGCGCTCATGTCAGGTCCTCAGGCGTTGTGTCATCAGTGCGGTCCCATTCCCCGTACCGGGCCAGTTGATCGTAGTCACCCACATCTGAATCCTTGTGCAACATTCGACGGGATGAAAACCCTTGATCAGGCTCTAAATAGGCAGAAACCAACTCTTTTAGCTCGGCCAGAACCTTGTCTGGCGGCTCTTTCACCAGCGGTGCGGGTACTTCTTTGTAAGTGCCGCCCATACCAATGAAAATCGCCTCGGCCACGGGAGAAGGGTCGAAACCGTCGATACCACCCTCTTCGGCCATCGCGGCTTCGATAAGCAACTGTTTGTCGAACTTGGATTGCTGGCTTTCCGTTGGGGGCGCCCCTGTCTTGTAGTCAACTATCCGTAATGCACCGCGCTTGTTGCGATCTATCCTGTCGGCGCGCCCCACGATGGTGAAATCCAGAGGCGTTAGCAAAAGCTTCACCGCCGCCTCAAAGGCGACTGGCCCTCCGTCCCCTCGCCGCGCGATTTCAGCGGCCAGAAAATCATCCGCGATGCGTTCCAAACGCGCCAGCCACAATTTACGCGCTGTGGGCCACGCAACATGCTGATCCAACAAAGTTTCCGCGCGTTTCAAAAAGTTTTCGCGGGTCAATAAGGCGGTGTCCAGAACACTGTCTTTGACGAAATGTTCCAGAATTTCGTGGATCACGATCCCGCGCAACAAGGCATCTGGCGCTTGCACCAAAGGGTCCAGCGGATTCAGGCGCAGCACATGTTTGGCGTAAATCGCATAAGGATCGCGGATCAGCCGTTTGATTTCCGTCACGCTCAGCCGATTTGGGCGCGATGCCACTGGCGGCCGCGGAGATGGGCGCGTTGCCGGTTCGATATGCGGCGCGACTTCAAGCTGTTCCGCCCATTGCAGCCATTGCCGGCCTTTGTTGCGCATTTCTGACAGTGCCTCACGCCCGCCCTGCCCCGGCAAGCCGTGCAGCAAGTTCGTCAGGCGGTTTAGCCAGCGTGACGGAACGGTTTCTGCGTCATCGGACCGCTTGGCACGGGTCAGCCAGACCTCGGGCGCGCCGATGGCTTGTTGAAAGTCATGAGCCGACAGGCCGATCCGCCGTTCGGGCAGCAAAAGCCCGGCCTTGTCGCGCATCTGGCGATTCAGCCAGGGGTCTGGCGCGGCGGCCTCGGGCCAGCTGCCTTCATTTAGGCCGCCCAAGATAAGCAAATCTGCCCCTTGCACGCGCGCCTCGAGCGTGCCCCAGATCATAATGTGTGGATGCGGGGCGTCGCGATCCCGGACCTCTTCGCCCGCGAGCAAAGCACCCAACAGGTCGGCGAAATCATGGGCGGTCATCGGGCCGCCGTGCTGCGCCTCTTTTTCTAGTGCGCTTAGGACGCCTTGCGCCTTTTGGCCTGCGTTCTTGTCCCAGAGTGTGCCTGTTTCCCCTGACGCGCCCGCCGAAATCGCCTCAGCCAAGACGCGCAGCTTGGCAACCCAATCCGTCAATGGGAGTTGGCCTGCGATCTGTTGATCGCAGAAATGGGAGTTTAGCCAACGCACCCAGTTCTCGGGCGCTTCTTTGCGGATTGCAAAAGCGGTCAGGCTGGCGCTGTCCGGGAAAGGCGGGCCATGTCGGCGCAAATCTAGTTCAAGTTCCCGCGTGTGCAGCAAATGCGCGCCGCGCTCATCACCATCATGACACAGCGGGTGTTTCAGAAGGGTCAGCAATGCCTCGCCATCCAGACGCCGTGCGAAAAGCCCCGCCACGTGACGCAGAAACCGGCCGGGCGGCGATAGTTGCAGCGGTAGACCAGCGCTGTCATCGGGAAGGATGTTCCAGCGATCTAAAGCAGCGCTGACTTGGCGGGTCAGCATCCTGTCAGGCGTGATTAGTGCGGCAGTTTGGCCGGTTTCGGCTGCCTGGCGCAGGCGCAGCGCGATGGCCAGCGCCTCGGACCGGGGCGATTGGGCCTCGACCAAAGTCAGGTCCTTTGTGGCGCCATCCAGATCGGTCAGTTGCGGGCCTTCGGACATCCAGGCATCCGTGATCGGCGCTGGGCGTAAAGCCAGCGAAACCAAGCGGTTGCGAGCAGGCGAGGGTGGTTGATCATCCGTCCAAGGCATGACCTGATCTGGCTCCAAGCCAAGCTGTGACATCAGCTTGCGGAACCGGTACTGCGGGTGATCTTCCGATGTCAGCGCATCGTCCAACCCTCGCCAAACGCGGTCGGGCTGATCGAAATCATACCCTGGCAGGATCAATGCGCCTTGCGGCAGGCGCGCGACCGCCTCCATCAGCATCAGGGTGGTTCCGCGTGACCCGGTTGACCCGGCAAGGATAACCGGATGCTGCGGCGGAGCGACTTGCCAGCGCTCTATCAGGTTTTCCACCACAAGCCGCTGCCGGGCCTGAACATCCAGCGCATCTGGGCCTGAATCTATGATTTGATCGGCAATTCCGATGAACTTTTGCGCCCTTTCCCAATGCCCGGACATGTCACTGACATCCAAATTCCGGATCGCGTCGGGCGAAACACCTTCGCCCTGCATCTCATCAATCAACGCGGCTAGGCTGTCGGACAAGTCAAAAAGTGAAGACCGTGCAGCCAGATCAGGCTGTTGTTCCAACAGCTTAGCGATCAACTGCGTCAACTCTAACCTGCGCCGCAGCGGTGGAATCGCCGGAGGTATCTGCGCAAGATCGACGCTTTCCCCCAGATCGGTAACCAGTGAAAGATCCGGCAATAGGCACGCCGGGCCTTGGTCAAACAGGTCGCGGACGCGCCGGGCCATACGCCTTGTATTGACGACCAGTTGAACGCGCGCCAGCATCTCGGGCGGATGCGCTGCACTACGATCTTGCAGCCCCTGAACCAGCATTTTTGGGAAGTCCGAACCGGGCGGAACGGCAAAAACACGTGGAACTGGGCTGCGTTCAAACATTGGCAATCAGCCCCTCGGCGAGAGTAATCCCTTCGGGGTGGCCGACATCGCACCAGCGACCGGGATAGGTGAGGGCAAACAGACGATCCTGCTGCTGCAACCGGTCCCATAGCACGTTAAGTGAGAACGCTTTCTCAGGGATATCCACCAACCCTTCGGATTTCATGATCTGCGCACCGCCATAGATCAAGCCTCCGCCACGCACGATCCGTCCGTTCTCATCTGCTGTGAAATCGCCTTTGCCCGTGTGCCCGACAGTCTGATCCACCGGTACACACATCAACAGCGCGTCCATGTGATCGGGATTCCACGCCTCGCGGAGCATCGTCAAAGGGTTCGGTCCTGACCAGATCGCGTCTGGGTTCAGGGTGTAAACCGGGTGCGATCCAAGCAGGGGCAAAGCGGCGCGTATGCCACCGCCGGTCTCAAGAATTTCCGACGTTTCATGGGAAAGCAGAACACCCTTTGGGGCCAGGTGTGCCTCAAGCTGATCTGGCAGGTAGTGCAGGTTGGCCACGATACGCTTGGGTTGCAGGTCATTCACCAGATCCAACGCGTGATCAATCAGAGGCCGGCCGGCGACCTCGATCAGTGGTTTGGGTCGATTTTGGGTCAACGCGCCCATACGGGTGCCAAACCCGGCTGCAAACAGCATGACGGCTTCGGGGTCTTGGGTCATTTTTGTCGAAGCCTGTCCAAATTGTCAGGGGTGGGCGCGGGCAGGGTGTCGCGCAGCAGATCGGCGATGGTTACCAGCGCGGGATGTTCCAGGTCTCGCATCAGATGGGCCCAAGTCGCCGGAATCAGATCGACATAGCTGGGCTTGCCATATTCGGTTGCCAGCCGGGCAAATACGCCAAGTATGCGCAGGTTTCGCTGTGCACCCAAAACGGCGTAGGCAGTGCGGAAGTCATGATCATTTACTCCGGTCGCGGCGATATAGCGATTCAGCATTTGCATCTCGGTTCCAAGTGACACATCGCGACGCACGTCCTGCAACAACGATACCAGGTCATAAGCCGGATGGCCCAGCATGGCGGTTTGAAAGTCCAACAGACCGGCGCGCTGAACCCCGTCGCGATCCGGCAACCAGATCAGGTTTTCGGCGTGGTAATCGCGCAGCACAACAACTTTGGATCCCGAAGTTTCCCGGTGCAGAATGTCCGAGAACCGGTTTTCGAAACGGTTACGCGCATCGGTGTCGTGCATGCCCTGCACGGCCTGCGCGTATTTGGTAAAGGACAACGCGGCCAGCTCGGTCATCAAACTCGGATCATAGGATGGCAAAGACAGGCTTGGCGCGTTGTGCAGGTCGATCAGAACATCCGTTGCAACCTCATAAAGCGCACGCTCCATGCTGGGGGTCTGCACGAGCACGCGCGCGAAGAGGTCGTCGCCAAGGTCTTCGAGCAGCAGGAATCCGTAATGCGTGTCTTCGGCATAGATCTCAGGCGCGCTCAGGCCAAGGGACCGCAGGTATTCGGCCATGCGGGCAAAGTCTTTGACATTTTCCGCTTTGCCCGGAGGTGAATCCATCAACACGGCCGTCTTGCCGGTTTCCGGATCGGTCAGCCGCTCGTACCGCCGGTTCGAGGCATCCCCAGCAAGCGGCGCGTGCTTTGCATTTGACCATTTGGTCTGCGCGATCAACGCTTCGGCCAATACTGCGCGGTTTGTCATGCAGGAATCCTTAGTTTCACGGGCCATTTCGGGGCTGACCAGGAAAGAGTCAGATGGCGTGCTTCTGTCATGTTAGGGTCTGTTTCGAAGGATATCTTCACCGCAGACTCCGGTGTCAGCGGGCCCAATTTATCCGGCCATTCAATCAGGCAGATTGCGCTTTCAAAAGCCTCGGTCAGGCCCAGTTCCTCAACCTCTTCAACCGCGCTCAGGCGGTACAGGTCACAGTGCCAGATTTCCCCGGCCGGCGTGTCATAAGCTTGAACCAACGTGAAAGTCGGCGAAGGCACATCTTCGGGCTCGATCATCAGCGATTGGATCAGGCTGCGGGCAAAATGGGTCTTACCGCTGCCGATCTCGCCCTCAAGCAACAAGATGTCCCCGGGTCTCAGTTCTGTGCCGACACGGGCCGCGAATTCCGCTGTATCCTCGGGCGAATTCAAAGTGATCATGCAGGGCGAATTGGTCATGGCGCCACAATGGCCTTGCGCCCGGTTGGCTGCAACCCGGTTCAGGCGCTGATTTGCTGCGCCTCTTGCCGCATCAGCGCATCCCGATCCACCGAGAAACGAACAATGGTGGCCCCGTTCTGCATCGGGCTGACCGTGCACAACACTTGAATACCGTTTCGCAGATAGATCACGCCTGACCATTCCGCGCGATTTTCCCGCGCCTCCACAAAATCGCGAATTTCGCCAAGGATCGGCGTTGCAGTGCAATTCTCCTGCCAGCTTTTGGTCACTTCAAGGACGGAGTCCGCGTCAAAGCCTGTGTCGCCTGTATCACCCCAAAGCTGTTGGTAGGCGAAATTGGTGAAAGCCAGTGTACCATCGTCACTGAAGACCGCGATGGCGTCGGCCAGTTTGTCCAGAATGGATTGCATCAAATCCATTTCTGACCGGAATCGACGGGTCAGAGTGATCTCGGCAGTGATGTCCTCGAACAGAAAAGCAACCGCTCCGTCCGGGTGCGGGCGTCCACTGACCGAGTAAACCGAGCCCGAGGGCAGGGACCAAGTTTCTTGATAGTTCCCGTCTTCTGCCGCTTCGAGAAGGTCATTCATCTGACTGCGCCAGCTTCTATAATTCTTGGGTTCCGGCATCATATGCTGATCCCGCAGGCGATCGAAAAAGCTGGACAGGCTGGGGCGGCAGCTTAGGAAATCCGGGGGCAGGGTGGTCAGGTCGATCAGGGCCGGGTTGAACAACGCCAGCTGACGGTTACGGTCAAAAATAGCTAGCCCGATGGACAGTTGCGCAAAGGTCTTGGTCATGGTCTGAACGAATTTGCGCTGCGCCATCTCCGCCTCGACGATTGCGTTAATGTCCACGGCATAAGACAAGTGCCCTTCGGGGTGATCTACCAATGTCAGATCGAACCACAGCTTGTTTTCACTGAACTCGGAGGAAATTGAGACCCGCGCCTTTGCACTTAGCCGTTGGTCGGCATCGGGGACCGGAAACAATGGTGCGGTCAGGTCCGTGTCCTGATCCCGTACTTTGCGCACCAGCGAAACATAAGCAGCATTGCACCAGCGCACATCGCCCTGATGATCCAACAGCCAGACAGGGTAGGGCGCTTTTTCCATGGCAAGGCGGTTTGGATCATTTGATGCGATTTGAGTTATCGAGGGGCAATCGGTACGGTCGCGCAGCTGAACGCGTACAATTCCGTCTATCCATTCGCACAGAACATCGCGTTCAACCGTGCAATCGATGGCTGGGATGACCAGGTTGCCTTCACGCCGGACCTGATCAGGTGTTTCGGGGAATGTTGGAAAATCCCTGTGCAGCAGCCGGCACAGATCGGCCCAATCACGGACCTGCTCGAACCCTTCCAACGCGATGTCCGAGTGACTGATAAGCCGGTCACTATCAAACAGGAATGCCGCATCAAACAAGGAGGCAGGTGAGGACAGCCCAAAGTTGTCCCCCCGTTCCCGCCTGCGGGGCAACAGCCACTGCACAGCAAGACTTGCGGAAACAAGGCCGATGATGGCCAGAATGATCCAGTCGACCATGCGCCCTCCGGTGCGCGAAACCAAGAAGCGGTACTATGCACCTTAATAGTTAACGGGGTCTTAACCAATGTTAGCCCGTGTCAGATCAGGTTTGGAAACGCTGGTTTACACCCGAAGGCACAGGCGTATCACCGGTTTGCGCATCCACAAGGTTACGGGGCCATGACACCTTGACGATCGCACCCCGGCGTTCGGGGTTATCCGACAGGGTTTGGTATGGGTCCGATCCGTTGGCGAAATCCAGCTCTGCTCCGCTGCGTTCAAGCAGCGTTTTGGCAATGAAAAGACCCAGACCCATGCCTTCATATTCCGGACGGGTCCTTTTTTCGGTCTCGCTGCGGCGGCGGCGCATGAAGGGATCGCCGATCCGGCCGATCATCTGCGACGGATATCCACGACCGTCATCCATGATGCTGACGGTGATCTGTTTGGTGGACCATTCCGCCTCGACCCAGACATTTCCGCGCGAAAAATCCACCGCGTTCTGGATCAGGTTGCGCAGGCCGTGAATGATCTCGGGCTTGCGCAGGATCGAGGGCTGCTGCACATCGCCATCCTCGGCCGGGCCTTCGAAGAAATGAACGGTCTTGCCTCGGTTGATATGCGGCTCGGCGGCTTCATGCACCACGGTCGAAAGCGGGGCTTGACGCAGATGCAGGTCGTCTTTGCCCGCCCGGCCCATGTCTCGCAGGATATCGCGGCAACGGTTCGCCTGTTCGCGGATCAGGGCGGCGTCCTCGATAAGGTCGGGCCGGTCATCCAATTCCTCAATCAACTCGGAGCTCGCCAGTTTGATCGTTGCCAGTGGCGTGCCCAGCTCATGCGCGGCGGCGGCGACCACGCCGCCTAGATCGGTCAGCTTCTGTTCGCGTGCAAGCGCCATGTGGGTGGCAGCCAGCGCTTCGGACATAGACTGCACCTCTGAGCTGACGCGATGCGAATACGCGCCCAGAAAGACAATTGCGATGACGATTGCGGCCCAGTTTCCGAACAGTAGAATATCTGGAATGTCCAGTTCCGCCCCAAGTGCGGTGCGCAAAGGCAGGTGGAATTCAGCCAGAAGCGTTGTCAGGGCAATGGCAACGCCGCCGATTATCAGGGTTGACCGGGTGCTCATGACGCTCGCGGAAATCGTGACAGGCCCCACCAGCAACAGCGCAAACGGGTTGTTCAGCCCGCCTGTAAGGTACAGCAAAATGGTCAGCTGCAGCAGGTCGAACAGCACCATCAGGAAGTTCTCGAACTCGGACAGGCGCTTGTTGCGGGGAAACAGCAGAATTGCAGTCAGATTCCCCATGACCGAGACGCCAATCGCCAGATAACAAAGCGTTGCGTCCAGCTGGATGTCATAAGTTTGCTGCGCGACGGTGATCGCTGTGATTTGGCCGAAAATGGCCACCCAGCGCAACAGGATCAGGGTGCGCAGCCGAATCCAGCTGCTGCGTTCCTGACCGCGCCATAATGTGATGTTGGAATTTGCCATCGGTCGATTATGTCCTGTTGCATCGGCTGAACTTCTTGATAGGTGTCCCGGCCGAAACGATCAACAACCCCTCTTACGTCAGGATTGATGTCATGGTCCGTCTTTATGCCATCCTCGCAACCGTTGTTCTTGCCGTGGGCCTGGGGGCCATGTGGCTGCTGACGCGCGGTGCCGGATCAGATGACAAGTTCGCACAATGCCGGACCAGTCAGATTGCTGGCGGAACGGCGGCCATCGGCGGGCCATTTGAACTGCTCAACGGCAAGGGCGAAACGGTCACCGACACCGATGTTATCACCGAACCGACGCTGGTATATTTCGGCTATACCTTCTGCCCCGACGTCTGCCCGTTCGATATGTCACGCAATGCCGAGGCCGTGGACATTCTGGCCGAGCGTGGCCAGTCCGTGACGCCCTTGTTCATTTCAATTGACCCGGATCGCGATACGACCGAAGTGATGGCCGATTATGCCTTTAACCTGGGCGGTAAGACTATCGCGCTGACCGGCACGCCTGAGCAGGTCAAGGCCGCCAGCAAGGCCTACAAAACTTACTACAAGGCCCATGACAAAAGCGATGAGTACTATCTGGTAGACCACTCGACCTTTACCTATCTTGTCACGCCCGAGGATGGGTTCATCGAATTCTTCAACCGGGACGACACCGCCGAGCAGATGGCCGACAAGGTTGGGTGTTTCCTCGACAAAATCTAAAAAACGACGGGTTGTTTGACCTTTGGGATGGCGCTGCTATTACTCATGTTTAAGCCAAAGGCGTGAAATAGCGGAAAGAACAGAATATGGCGGACAGCTCTGACCTCGACATCGGCCCCGATAAAACGCTGCTTTTGGTGGACGATGACGAACCGTTTCTGAGACGTCTGGCAAAAGCGATGGAAAAACGCGGGTTCGAGGTTGAAACCGCAGGTTCCGTCGCCGCAGGCCGCGCCATTTCCACCGCCCGCCCGCCCGCCTACGCGGTCGTTGACCTGCGTCTCGAAGATGGCAACGGTTTGGATGTGGTCGAAGTTTTGCGCGAAAAGCGCCCCGACAGCCGGGTTGTGGTCCTGACCGGATACGGTGCGATTGCCACCGCCGTTGCTGCGGTCAAGATCGGCGCCACGGATTACCTGTCGAAACCCGCCGACGCCACGGACATCACCAATGCGCTACTGGCCAAGGGCGACGAACTGCCCCCACCACCAGAAAACCCCATGAGTGCGGACCGCGTCCGTTGGGAGCATATCCAGCGGGTCTATGAGCTGTGCGACCGGAATGTTTCCGAGACTGCGCGTCGCCTGAACATGCACCGCCGGACATTGCAACGGATATTAGCGAAGCGCAGTCCGCGTTAAATCTCTTCAGGTCGGACCAAAGCGGATCTTTGCTTCGCTCTGGACGTGGAGACAGAAACAGGCGCACTATTTCGGGGGTATCGGCAAGGGTTGCTGATGCCCTTTGTCTTGTTTGCTGCGGAACGAGGAGTCTCTAAAAATGTCTGCACTAACCTTTTCACACATCGGAGTAACCGTTCCAGACCTGGAAAAAGCGGTAGAATTCTATTCTAAGGCATTTGGACTCTATGTGCTTATGGAGCCCACCGAAGTGCTGCATGACGATAGTGCCATAGGTCAGATGTGTGACGATGTTTTTGGAGAAGGCTGGGGTTCATTTCGGATTGCTCATCTTTCGATGGGGGATGGTATAGGTATTGAACTCTTCGAGTTTCCAAACACGATCGAAGAAGAGAGGCCGTTCGAATATTGGCGTCGCGGGTTGTTCCATTTTTGTGTTCAGGACGACAACCTTGAAGAGCGGGTCAAGATTATCGAAGAGCTTGGTGGAAAACAGCGAATGAAGCAGGTTCGCAAATACTACCCTGGCGATAAACCCTATCGCATGGTCTACATGGAAGATCCGTTTGGAAACGTATTTGAGCTATACAGCCATTCTTATGAACTAACCTATTCGGCCGGGGCATACGCGTGACTTGTTTGTTGGCAGACCACCAATCTGGTAGTTTCCGTGTTAAATAATTTGAAATAGTGATATGTGAATGCCGTCCAATTGCGGAGGATGGCATGAACAATCTCACGACGGCATTTCGAAGGGCTCTGTCAAACTACGCCAATTTCAATGGGCGTTCTTCGCGCCCGACGTTTTGGTGGTGGGTTCTGGCCGTTCTTCTCGTTCTTCTGGTGACGCGAATAATTGATGGCGCTTTGATCGCTCCGATGCTCGGATTTGGGGTGTTTGAGCCGAACGCCGGACAACCGCTTTCCGTTTTGGTTTCGCTTGGGCTTTTGCTTCCCAATCTGGCGATTGGAGCCAGACGTTTGCACGACATCGGACGAACTGGTTGGTGGCTGTTGATTGGCTTGATTCCGATAATCGGAACTCTGGTCCTGTTGTACTTCTACATTCAGCCAAGTGAGAGTGGTTCAAACCAGTTTGGAGAACCCGACGTCTTCCCCTGATTTGAGGGGTGAAAGTCGTCGTTTCAGGCTACAGTTTCAACAGCAGTTCTTCGCGCCGTTCAGTGTATGTCTGCCGCACCTCTGTCGGCGGGCGCAACGTGATCCCCAACCCCTCCATCACCGCTTTGTCCGGCCGCCCAAAATCCTTGAATGCCCTGGCCCAGGAAAAGTCTGCAATTGTGCGCCGGTCCTGACAGTTTAGTGACTTGATACCAGTACCACTTTGCCCGAGGTTCGGGCAGGGAATTCATCTTTCGTCACAATGGAGTAAATCAATGATCGGCTATGTGACCATTGGCGTTTCGGATTTGGAGCGCGCAAAAAGTTTTTATACGACACTGTTTGCCGACAAGGGCGCCAAGGTTGTGATCGACGCGGGGCGCATCGCTTTCATCGGCAATGACCCTTCAGCGCCAATGCTCGCCGTTTGCACACCCTACGATGGCGAAGCCTGCGAGACCGGTAATGGTGGAATGGTTGCTTTTGCAGCTGACTCCAAGGATGAGGCTAAGGCGCTCTACGAGAAGGCAATCAGCCTTGGTGCTACAGATGAAGGAGAACCCGGCCAGCGCGTCCCTGATCGGTTCTACGGCGCTTACGCTCGCGATCTGGACGGCAATAAGCTGTGTTTTTACGTCTTCAGCTAAAGCTGCGTCAGCAGAGCCATATGACGTTCCATATACGCCCGCCGCACCTCAACCGGCGGGCGTAACGTGATCGTCAACCCCTCCATCACTGCTTTATCTGGCCGACCAAAGAACTTTGTCGCCTCAGCCTCGGAAAATCCGGCGATCTGAGTCGCTTCCATCCAGGCGCTGATCTTGTCGGCTTTTTTGATCTGCCGTTTCACTGTTTTGGGCACCTCCGCCGGAAGGCCGAACCGAATGTGGATTGCGGCGGCCAAACGGTCATCCAGCGCGCCGTAATCGGGGCCAACGGCGGATTTGACCGGAGAGATCATATCTCCGATCACATATTCTGGCGCATCGTGTAACAGCGCGGCCAATCGCCATTTTACCGGGGCTTTGGGGGCAATCCGGCCAAAAAGCTCTTCAACCAGAAGGGAGTGCTCGGCCACGGAATAGGCATAATCGCCAGCGGTTTGCCCGTTCCAGCGCGCCACAAAGGCCAGACCGTGCGCGATATCTTCAATCTCGATATCCACGGGCGTCGGATCCAGTAAATCCAGTCTACGGCCGGAAAGCATGCGCTGCCATGCTCTGGGTTGTGTTGCCATTCTGCCATGCCTTGTGAACTAGGACACGTTAACTTCGCGCTTTTGTGCTATGATGTACCTGTCTGGATCACATGCTGCCAACATTTTATTGAGCTTTCGTGCTTTGAACCTGCACGTATCGATCCCGACATATGGACTGAGGGGGGCGTACTCCTTTCAGTTGTGCCCTCTCGAAATGAAACGCATATCGAAAGGAGCATGTTATGTTCAAACGTTTATTCGCAATAACCCTGACCTTCGGCATGGCCGCCACCGCACCGCCTGCCTTCGCCAAAAGCTGTGCACAACGCGCGGATGTGATCGCCAAACTGCAAAGCAGCTATTCAGAAGAGCTGGTCTTTGGCGGATTGCAGAAAACACGCGGCGCGCAGGCGGTGATGGAGGTTTGGACCTCAAAGGCAACCGGAAGCTATACGGTTCTGGTGACCCAGGCGAACGGCATTAGTTGTATTGTCGCCGTTGGCACAGATTTTTTTGAAGCGATACCAAAGATAGAGCTAAAGGGTGAACCAAGTTGATTTAGACGGACGGTTTACCCCCTTTCCGGCCATTCGCGTTGCCACCTGCCCCAAGGAATGCTAGGGGCTGCCCGGACTGTGATTTACCGGAAAATGGAGCACCTGATGGCCGGGGACTATATCGTTAAAGACATTTCATTGGCTGGGTTTGGCCGCAAAGAGCTGGACATCGCCGAAACCGAGATGCCGGGCCTGATGTCCCTGCGTTCAGAATATGGCGAAAGCAAACCTCTGGCTGGTGCGCGTATCGTCGGTTCGCTGCACATGACCATCCAGACGGCTGTTCTGATCGAAACACTGGTCGCGCTGGGCGCGGACGTGCGCTGGGCATCGTGCAACATCTTCTCGACGCAGGACCATGCGGCGGCTGCAATTGCCGAGGCTGGCATTCCTGTATTCGCTATCAAGGGCCAGACGCTGGAAGAGCACTGGGATTATCTGGACAAATCCTTCCTGTTCGACGATGGCCCAAACATGATCCTGGACGATGGTGGCGACGCGACATTGTACATTCTGCTGGGCGCACGTGCCGAAGCGGGTGAGGACATCATTGCTGTTCCGACGTCCGAAGAAGAAGAAGTCATTAAAGCGCAGATTGCCAAACGCATGGCAGCATCCCCGGGCTGGTTCACCAAGATGCGCGACCAGATTCAGGGCGTGTCCGAGGAAACCACCACCGGCGTGAACCGCCTGTATCAACTGGTGAAAGACGGCCAACTGCCGTTCCCGGCGATCAATGTGAACGACTCGGTCACCAAGTCGAAGTTTGACAACAAATACGGCTGCAAAGAATCGCTGGTTGACGGCATCCGCCGCGCCACCGACACCATGATGGCCGGCAAGGTTGCCGTGGTTTGCGGTTACGGTGACGTTGGCAAAGGCTCGGCCGCGTCGCTGCGCGGTGCTGGTGCCCGTGTGAAAGTGACCGAAGTTGACCCGATTTGCGCCCTGCAGGCCGCGATGGACGGTTTCGAAGTCACGCTGCTGGAAGACGAAGTCGCATCTGCCGACATCTTCATCACCACCACCGGCAATAAGGACGTGATCCGCATCGAGCATATGCGCGAGATGAAGGACATGGCGATCGTCGGCAATATCGGCCACTTCGACAACGAGATTCAGGTGGCCAGCCTGAAGAACCACAAGTGGACCAATATCAAGGAACAGGTGGACATGATCGAACTGCCCTCGGGCAATCGCATCATCCTGCTGTCCGAAGGCCGCCTGTTGAACCTTGGCAACGCAACCGGTCACCCATCTTTCGTGATGTCAGCCTCGTTCACCAACCAGGTTCTGGCGCAGATCGAGCTGTTCACCAAGGGCGATCAGTACAACAACGACGTCTACATCCTGCCCAAGCATCTGGATGAGAAGGTCGCGCGTTTGCATCTGGATCGCATCGGCGTCAAGCTGACCCAGATGGACAACGAGCAGGCGTCTTACATTGGCGTGAAGCCCGAAGGCCCCTACAAGCCGGAACATTACCGTTATTGAGTGCGAAAGAACGCATGAGTAAACACTTCGGACGCCGCCGATTCCTGTTATCGGCGGCGTCTTTTGTTTTCAGTATCGCCGTTGTCGCCATCCTGTTCGGAGGGGGCGGATGGTGGTTGCTGGCGCACCCGGAAACACCCGTGCCAACGCATTGGAACCCCCTGCGAGAGCTGAAAGTCACCGCGCCGGTCACGCCAATCACCCGGTTTCAGCTTAATCGCGCGCTGGCGAACGAAGTACAGTGCCGCGCCGCCTTGGCCGACGCCGGCGCGAACTTTGCGGCGATGGATGATCTGGTCGTGGATGAGAATTGCGGCATCACCGGGCGCGGCCTGTTGTCTGCGCTGGTGACAGCGGATGTAAATGCGGTCGAAACCAGTTGCGCGACCACTCTGCGGCTGGCCATGTGGGAACATCATGTAATTCAACCCGCTGCGAGAGATCTTTTGGGCACGCAGGTCAGTCGCTTGCGGCATGTGGGCAGTTACAATTGCCGCCAGATGCGTACCGCTCAGGGTCAGAGCAGTGGTTGGAGTAGCCATGCCAAGGCGGATTCCATTGATATTGTTGGTTTGCAATTTGCTGATGGGCGCAGCCTGACCTTGCTATCCGATTGGGGCGCCGAAGGACCTGAGGGTCAATTTCTGCGCCAGATCTGGCGCGGCGCATGTGATTGGTTTCGTGTGGTATTAGGCCCTGATTTCAATCGCTTGCACGCGGACCACTTTCATCTGCAGGGTCCCGGTTGGGGTTATTGCCGATAGGTCACCTTGACGGGTATTTAACGCAGTGACGGAAAGAAATCTCCGCGTCCTTGTGGTGTGAAATCCAGAATATTCCACAGGGGCCACGCCGCATCCACGTGCCGCGGATGCCAGTCACTGGGCTCGAAGAACAGCTCGGAACTCCAGAAATGGCTTATGCCGTCCGCATCGCGCTGAAAGATGTTCAGGATCGGCAGTTGGCTTCCATCCTCGGCCTCGGCGAGATAGTCGCGCTGATAGTCTGTGCCCAATGCAGAATAAAGCGGTAGATCATCCCACGACATTTCCGCTTTCAGCGCTGCCAGCCTTTCACAGGTGTTTTGCGCCACGACCGCAAAGGCGATTTTCTGCGATATATGGGCGATCTGTCCATTCAACCCGTCCAGAAAGGCAGAACACATCGGGCAAGGTGACTCTGCATCCGGCCCGTACATAAGCGAGTATATAGCCAAGGTGTCATGTGATCCGAACAAAGACGACAGCGGTGTCGGCGCACCCTTGTCTGACCGGAATACATAGTCCCGCGGAACTGCCCCGCCTTTGGGCAAACCGCGGCGCAGCTTTGCAACATTTTCAATCTGAGCCCGCAGTTCAGCCTCAGCCGACAGCAAGGTGTTTCGTGCGGTTCTGTATTGCGAAGTTTCGTTGGGTAGCGACACAGGCATTGTAGCCTCCTGGTTCTGGAACAAGCAACTTATTTAACCCTATTGTTAAATAAAGGGCTATCAAAATCAAGCCTCAGATCAGACCGGCAGGGTTTAGGGGGAATGCCGCTAATTTTTCCCTTTGTGCAAATTCCCGCTCCCGTTACCGTGTCTGCGGCGCTGGTATGGCCAAAAACGAGTTTCAACCGGGAGATAACCATGGGAAAACGCGACGACCTGATCGCTAAATATGCCGAGGACCTGAAGTCCAAATGCGGTATGGACGCAGATATGGATCTGCTGACCAAAGTCACAATCGGCTGTGGACCTGCAATTTATGACGCCGATGCATCGACTGTCGCGGCAACTCAGGAAGGTGAGTTGGAAACGGTCAAGAACAACTTCCTCATCAAAAAGCTGGGCCTGTCGGACGGACCGGAACTGATGGAAGCGATCAACAAGGCACTGGAAACCTATGGCATGTCCGAGCGTAACAAATACCGCGCCGTCGTGTATTACATGCTGACCAAGCACTTCGGCAAAGAGGCTGTTTACGGCTAATCCCGCCACACCTTTTTTGCAGCGCCCGTCAGATCCCTGGCGGGCGTTTCCAATTTTAAGTACTTGCCGTTTGAACCGCACCGCATGGATCGGTTAATGTCAGGACGTGACCAGGACGGTCAGAGCCAAAATTTCCATACGCGTGTGGTGAGTCGGGAGCACGCGGGGTAGGGAAGGTTCTGCATCTGTCAGGGCCTTCCCTTTAATCTGTTATTAAGTAGCCTGCGTGCCGCCCAGATCGCAGATCACCTGCCATTCCGCCTCGCTGACTGGCTGAACGGACAGGCGAGAGTTTTTGACCAACACCATTTCCCCCAAACGTTCGTCAGCTTTGATCTGGTCCAGCGTGACGGGGGTTGCAAACGGGTGAACGGCCTTGATGTCCACGCATTCCCAACGCTCATCATCCGTGGTGCTGTCGGGATGCGCCTCGGCGCAGACCTCGACAATTCCGACAATCGCCTTGTCCTTTTGCGAGTGGTAAAAGAACCCACGATCGCCAACTGCCATCTGACGCATGAAATTGCGCGCCTGATAGTTGCGCACGCCGTCCCATTCTTCGCCCGCATCCCCTTTTGCAACCTGCTGGTCCCAACCCCAGGTCGATGGTTCGGATTTGAACAGCCAGTACGCCATCAGCCTATGACCTTTTTCCACGCAATCAGGTCAACCGATTGGAACAACCCGGATTTTGCATAAGGATCGTTGTCCGCCCAATTTTGCGCGGCGGCCATGTCTTCGACCTCCAGAATGATCAACGAGCCGATCATTGCGTCGCCGTCCAGCAGCGGACCCGCCTGCGCAACGACACCCGTTTCCTCAATATAGGCCAGGTGGGCAGCGCGATTGTCCAGCCGGGTTTGCAGCGCGCCGTCCTTGTCACGGGCGATGAGAACGATCAGCATATTATTCCTCCTTCAGGGGTCGGTTGAGCAGGGCTCGGATAGCTTCGGTCACACTGTAGGCGCCACTGCTAAGGTCTGCCACCGTTGTACTGATTGGCATGTCCAGCCCTTCGGCGGCGGCAATTTCCGTCATGGCCCGCGCTGTAGCGACCCCTTCAACAGTGGTGTGGGTGTCGAACTGGATCTTCCGACCCAATGATAGGCCAAAGCGATAGTTTCGGGACAGTTCGGACGAACAAGTCAGGACCAGATCCCCCAATCCAGACAATCCCATCAGAGTGTCAGGTCGCGCCCCGCGCATCAGCGCAAAGCGCTGCATTTCTGCAAACCCGCGTGTCATTAAAGCGGCGCGTGCGCTGTCGCCCAACCCGGCCCCGATTGCAGCGCCGCATCCGATGGCCATTACGTTCTTCAAGGCGCCGCCAAGTTCCGCCCCAATCATGTCGGTGGTTCGATAAAGGCGCAGGTTGGCAGTGGTCAGGTCGTGTTGCAGCGTCAGACTCAGCGAGTCATCTGCGCAGGCCAAGGTTAGCGCCGTTGGCAGTCCGCGTGCAATGTCGTCGGCAAAGCTGGGCCCGGTCAGCAGGGCGGGTCGCGCATCCGGGATCGTTTGCTGGATCACTGAAATCGGCCCAAGCCCGGACGATAGCTCGATACCCTTGCAGCACGCCACCAAGGTTTTTCCGGCCAGATCAGAGGCCTGCGCTTGCAAGGCATCGCGCAATTTTTGCATGGGGACAGCTATCAGCAGAACATCAGCCTTGGTCGCCTGATCGATGTTCGATGTCACCGTGATATCAGCAGGCAAAGACACGCCAGGCAAACGCTGAGTGTTTTCACGTTCTGTCTGCATGTGCTGGGCCTGATCCTGATCTCGAGACCACAGCGTAACCGGCCCGTTCCCGGCCAGTGAAATGGCCAGGCTTGTGCCGAATGCGCCAGATCCCAGAACGGAAACGCTCATGCCTTGGCGCCTTTCTTGCCGCCGCCCAGCATCGCGGGGCTGGTTTTATCCAGCGGCCAGCGTGGACGGGCCGTCAGGTCCAGCCCATCGCGTGCGCCCAGGCGAAACCGTTCCATCCCGGCATAGGCGATCATGGCGGCATTGTCGGTGCACAGGTTGAGCGGCGGTGCGGTAAAGCGCGCGCCTTTTTCTGCGCAAACAGTCTCTAATGCGGATCGAATGGCGGTATTTGCGGCCACACCACCTGCGACGGCAATAACCGGCTCTGTAGGGTTTTCATCAAGATACCTGTCAATCGCGCGGCGGGTTTTCTCGGCCAGAGTATCGACGATGGCTTGTTGGAACCCGGCGCACAAATCGGCGCGGTCCTGACGGGTCAGGCCGCCCTTTTCGGCGACAATCTGATCCCGCATCCGCATCAACGCGGTTTTCAGCCCCGAAAAGGAGAGATCACATCCCGGCCGATCCAGCAGAGGTCGGGGAAACCGGAAACGCTTGGGATCGCCAGAGCAGCGTGCTTCAGTCTCCACAGAAGGACCGCCGGGTTGCGACAGGCCTAGCAGGCGGGCGGTTTTGTCGAACGCCTCGCCGGGGGCATCGTCGATTGTGCCGCCAAGGCGGGTAAATTGCTCGGGCCCGTGCGCGATAAGGTACTGACAATGCCCGCCGGAAACCAGCAGCATCAGGTAGGGAAAAGCGATGCCATCCGTTAACCGGGGCGTCAGAGCATGACCGGCCAAGTGGTTCACACCAATCAGGGGCAGGCCGGTCGCGGCACTCAGCCCCTTGGCGCACATGACGCCGGACATGACCCCGCCGATCAGGCCGGGACCCGCAGTGACGGCGATCGCATCCATATCGGACAGTGTCAGTCCTGCATCCTCTAACGCCTGCACCACACAAATATCCAGTTTTTCGGCATGGGCCCGCGCTGCGATTTCGGGCACGACCCCGCCGAATGCGCTGTGCAGCTCGGTTTGACCGTGAACAATAGACGACAGAACCTCGGCACCCGCACCATCGGATTGGCGCACAACAGCGGCGGCCGTGTCATCACAGCTGCTTTCCAATCCAAGAACGGTAAGTGTTTGCACCATAGGCCTGATCCGTTGCATCATGACACTCAAGCGGGGTATCACCCTGCGCGGACGCAAACAATCCCAAGGCCGAAGGCCCCGCCATTGTATTTGTTGATGACCCGCCCTCGCGCCGCCTCTGAAAGGTTTGTGGCACAGCTGTCGGACCGCGTCAGGTCGCGGGTGGATGTCATCTATTCTCCGATCCTGGAAATCCGACCCCTGAGGGTTGTGGTCGAAACGGACGGAATTCGCGGATTGATCTTTACTTCGGCCAACTCGGTCAATGCCGCCGCGTCGCTGGGCGTTAAACCCGATCTGCCCGCTTATTGTGTTGGTCCGGCGACCACTGGAACCGCCAAAGGGGCTGGATGGGATGCATTGATGGTGGGTAATACCGCCGAAGAACTGGTGGCCTACCTGTTGAAACACCGGCCTGAAAGCCCGTTGCTGCATCTCAGGGGTAAACATACGCGGGGAAATGTTGCCGGGCGTCTGACCGAATCGGGGCTGACGGTTCACGAACAGATTGTCTATCAACAGCGTTTGTTACCGCTGACATCCGAAGCGGCTGCGGCCACATCCGGTGACAGACCTGTTCTCGCACCGCTGTTTTCGCCCCGAACGGCGCGACAATTTGCCGAAATCTGGACCGGAACAGCACCTTTGTGGCTGGTTTCCATCAGCGAAGCCACGGCCGAGCCCCTTTATTCTTTGGACTATGAGCGCCTAAAGATCGCCAAAGAGCCGACACCCAAGAAAATGCGGAAAGCCGTGAAAAAGCTTGTCAAACACGCGATGCGGGTTGAGCGTGGAGAGACCACTGATTAACTTAGAGTGGCCTGTTATTCATATGAAATTGGATTCGATAAGGGGAACGTCGCGGTGGCTCGTAAGAAAAAGACCGATCAAAAGCCGGTGGAAGACCCCAAGTCGGACGAAACGGTTGAATTCACCTCGCAGCGTGATGAGACAGTCGTTGACGCGGATGAGTCGCTAGAAGAGACCCTTTCCGAAGCCGAAGCCGAAGCCGAAGCCGAAGCCGAAGCCGAAGCCGAAGCCGAAGCCGAAGCCGAAGCCGAAGCCGAAGCCGAA
>NZ_JBXWNI010000012.1:0-130886 GCF_059610285.1 Ruegeria sp. YTSA072
CTTCGGTCGCTTGTTTGCCATTCGTGGTCCTCCGTTTCCTAAACATAACGGTGGACCAGTTCAGTTGGGGAGGCTCACGTTCAGAACTGTCAGTTTTTGGGGCCGGTAAGTGGAATGGAGCTTTTTGGCTTTGACACGCCGATGGATGCGCAAAGCGCGCAGAACAAAATGCGCAACTCTGTGGCGGCAATGGGTGGCAATGGATTCGTTTTGACCCAGAGCTCAACCAGCGATGGCGGAACATTAGTTTCAGGCGACGCGTATAGATGCCCATAGAGCATCCCGGCAGAAATCCCATGTTTTGACACCTTGATTCCGCGCCTGGGGCCGCGAGTTGATGACATCTCAGTCTTGAGTTCGTCGACTTCGGTCCGCGCCGGATCCGCCGAACCAGCGCTCGTTTTCTGATCTCGGAATCGGCGCCGGGACCTGGCTCGTTTTTTCATCCAAAAAATGTGCCGTACCCTCTGGACGCCGCAGAAACAGGTTGCTATACGGCGCGAACCGTTCCGGCGTAGCTCAGCGGTAGAGCAGTTGACTGTTAATCAATTGGTCGTAGGTTCGATCCCTACCGCCGGAGCCATTTTCAACAATATCAGGCGCTTAGCCCATCAAAGCACCCTCAAAGTCCGCGCGCAGGTTGCGCTTTAAGACCTTGCCGGTCGCGTTCAGTGGCAATGCATCCACAAAGACAACCTTATCGGGCACCTGCCATTTGGCGATTTTACCGTCGAAGAAAGCCAGCAACTCCGCTTCACTCGGGTCCGCGCCTTCGGCTTTGACGGCCACCAACAAGGGGCGTTCGTCCCATTTGGGATGCGGCACACCAACAACGGCCGCAGTGGCAAGTTGCGGGTGGGCTACGGCGATGTTTTCCAACTCGACCGAGCTGATCCACTCGCCGCCGGATTTGATGATGTCCTTGGACCGGTCGCGGATAGTCATGTACCCGTCGGGGTCCAGCGTTGCGACGTCTCCGGTCGCGAACCATCCGTCCTGCAGCAGGTCTTCATCCTGCATCTGGAAATAGCTGTCCAACACCCAATGACCGCGCACCAGCAGATCGCCCTGCGTGACGCCGTCATTGGGCAGATCATTGCCGTCATCATCGACAATTTTCAACTCGACCCCATAGGGTGGACGACCCTGGCTTTCGCGCAGCTTGTGTTGTTCTTTAGGCGGAAGGTCCAGATGTTTGGCCAGTGGGTTGTTCGTGCTTCCCAGCGGACTCATCTCGCTCATGCCCCAGGCGTGAACCGTATCGACACCATAGGTCTCGCGGAAAGTTTCGATCATCGAGGGCGGGCACGCAGCACCGCCAATCACAGTGCGGTTCAAGCTGGCGAGTTTGCTACCTGACTTCTCGGCATGTGCCAGCAAGCCTTGCCAGATCGTCGGAACCCCCATTGCCAGCGTCACGCCATATGTATCGACCAGATTTACCAGTGCTTCGCCATGTAGACCCGGCCCGGGCAGCACCATGCGTGAACCCGACATGGCGCAGGCATAGGGCGACCCCCAGGCGTTGACATGGAACATTGGAACCACCGGCATCACGACATCCATAGCAGAAAAGCCTATGACATCTCGCGTGTTCGATCCAAAACTGTGCAGGACTGTGGAACGATGGGAATACAGAACGCCTTTGGGATTGCCCGTCGTGCCCGAGGTGTAACACAGGCTGGACGCTGTGTTTTCATCGAAACTCGGCCACTGAAAATCGCCATCGCCAGTTTCGATCAGATCATCATAGAACGCGACGCCAGGGATTTGGGCAACGGCGTCTTCATTCCGTGGGCCCATCAAAACGAAATGGCGCACTTCGGTCAGGTGTTCGTGCAGGGCCGCGACCAGAGGGATGAATGTCGCATCAAAGAACAGAACCCGGTCTTCGGCGTGGTTGATAATGTAAGTCAGCTGTTCCGGGAAAAGCCGGGGGTTCACCGTGTGGCACACAAAACCCGCGCCGGAGGTGGCATAGTAGATCTCCAGATGTCGCCGGTTGTTCCAGGCCAACGTGCCAATTCGATCCTGCGGCTCCAACCCCAGCTTGGTCAGCGCTGATCCCAGTTTTCGCGCGTTTTGCGCCACTTGCTCCCATGTGGTTTCGGTGACCGATCCATCGGTTTCGACCGAGTAGATCTCGGTCTGGCCATGATAGCGTTCGGCGTGATCAATCAGCGACGAAATCAGCAAAGGCTGCGTCATCATCTGTCCCAGCATGGACATCCTCCCATTATCAGCGTCGCCTCTATTGGGCAGTGCTGTCTGCTTGCCTGATGCCACTCGCCAGCGTGCGCAAGGCAAAGTGTTCAGGGCGTTCCCTAGAACAGACCCTGCCAATCATTTAATTGTCTGACAATAAAAGAATGCGGCTTGCCTATTCGGCAGGCCGCAAAAAACCGCGTTACTGATCGCGGTGGCGCATTGCATAGGCAACCAGGGCAGCGGTCGAACCGTCCTTGCCAGTGGCGCTTTCTTCTCCGTCGACGATCGGGCCGAGAGATGTCGCAAGTTCCTTGCCCAACTCAACGCCCCACTGGTCGAACGAGTTGATGCCCAATAGGACGCCCTCGACAAACACACGATGTTCGTAAAGCGCGATGATCTGGCCCAGAACAAACGGCGTGAGCATTGGATACATCAACGTTGTCGAAGGACGGTTGCCCGGAAAAACTCGGTGACGGGCTTGCCGTTCCAGCTCGTCCCCTTCCAGCCCCTTCTCCGCCATCCGTTGCCGTGCTTCGCCCAAGGATCGACCGCGCATCAGCGCCTCGGACTGCGCCAGGCAATTGGCCAGCAACAGTCGGTGATGGTGGGTCAATTCCGGTTCGTGCCCTTCGGCCGCGACCATGAACTCACAGGGGATCACGTCGGTGCCTTGGTGGATCAACTGATAAAATGCATGCTGCCCATTGGTGCCCGGCTCCCCCCAGACGACGGGGCCGGAGGGAATGGTCAGAGTGTTGCCGTCCATGGCAACAGATTTGCCGTTCGATTCCATCTCGAGCTGTTGAAAATACGCTGGCAATCGCAGCAAGCGCTGATCATAAGGCAGCACGGCCCGGCTAGCGTTGCCCAGAACCTGACGATGCCAAATGCCGACCAAAGCCAGCATAACGGGCATATTTTCGACCCAGTCGGCGGCGCGGAAATGTACATCCATCGCTTGACCGCCGCGCAGGAACGCATCGAAAGCGTTCGATCCGACGGCGATCATTACCGGCAGGCCCACTGGGCCCCAGACCGAATAGCGCCCGCCAACCCAATCGGCAAAACCGAAAACGCGCTCTTGGGGAATACCAAAGGCTTGGGTTTTGTCCAACGCACTGGACACGGCGGCAAACTGCTTGCCCGGATCGCCGCCGCCATCTTCCATCCAAGCTCGCGCGGTTCGGGCATTGGTCATCGTCTCGATGGTCGTGAAAGTTTTGGAGGCAACAATCACCAGTGTCCGCGTTGGGTCAAGCTGACGCAGCGTATCGGCGATATGTGCGCCGTCCACATTCGAGACATAGTGCAGTCTTGGTCCATCATGATACGGGGACAGCGCATGCGTCGCCATCACTGGGCCCAAATCCGAACCACCGATCCCGATATTGACCACATCGGTAAAGGCGCCCCCTGCCCCGGTGACCGCGCCGCCACGCACCTCTTCTGCAAAGACGCGCATCCGTTGCAACGTATCCAGAACGTCGGGCATAACGTCCAGACCATCGACCTCAACCGGGCCACCATCCAAATTACGCAGCGCTGTGTGCAGAACGGAACGGCCTTCGGTTTCATTGATCTTTTCACCATCGAACATCGCCGCGCGGCGCGAAGCCAGGCCAGCCTCATCACACAACGCGATCAAGGCCTTTCGGGCGTCATCTGTGATCTGGGTTTTAGAATAATCAAACAGCAGATCTCCGGTAGACGCGGAAAAACTCTGAGCCCGGTTCGGATCGCTTTCAAACAGCCCGAGGATGGCCTCGTTCTGCACTTCGGATGCTAGATTTTTGAGTGGGTCCAACTGCATCTGCGTTACTCCGCCCAATGAACCGTCATGCCGGTCAGCGTGGCGGCGATCGGGGCCTCTTCTGGTGGCAGCGACATGGCCTTTTCCAACGCGTCACGTTTGGCGGCGCCATAGATAATCAGGTGTTTGGACAGCGCGCCGTCCAGCACCGGGCCGGTCAGCGTAATCCGTGCCTCGGGCTGGGTTTCGGGACGGGCAACCGCAAGGATGGGCGCATGGCTGTCCAGCGCGGCCTCAAGCCCTTGCATCCCCGGAAACAGTGACGCGGTGTGCATATCCTCACCCATCCCTAATACCAGAACTGACAATGGCAGAACCGGCGCGATCAGGTCTTCGATTTCCGGCAGGACATCGTCGGGTTCCTTACCCTCAAGATACAGCGGCACATACTGGGCAACCGAAGCACGGTTTGTCAGCAAGCGCTGCCTGATCAGCCGTTCGTTCGACCGGTCACTGTCACCCGGAACACAGCGTTCATCGGTGGGCAAAACCCGCACCCGATCCCATGCCAGATCGGCCGCGCAAAGACCGTCGAAGACCGGCCCAGGGGTCGTACCGCCCGGCACGGCCATTGAGACCGTGTCGTGATGCAGCAAGGCAGCCTCCAACTCTCCGGCCAAGGCGTTTGCGACATCAATTGCCAGCATGTCGCGATCAGCATATTCCTGAATCTTCATGGGTTTATTCCTTGCCAGCGGCGACCATCTCGTTTCATCAACAGCTCGGCGTCGCCCGGGCCTGTGCTGCCGCTTTCATAAGGTTTTGGAACGTCACCGCGCGCGTGCCAGCCCGCGATGATCGGGTCGGTCCAGGCCCATGCGGCCTCGACCTCATCCCCGCGCATGAACAGTGTCTGGTTGCCCCGGATCACGTCCATGACCAGCCGTTCATATGCATCCGGGGGGTCTTGGTTTCCTGACCCTAGCGCCTCGGCGAAGCTCATGTCTAAGGGCACATCGACCAGACGCATACCGCCCGGCCCCGGCTCCTTGATCGTCACCTTCAGCGTTATGCCTTCGTTCGGCTGCAGGCGTATCGAAAGGACATTCGCGTGGCGTCCGGCCTCTTCGCCGAAAATTGAATGCGGCGCATCTTTGAACATCACATTGATCACCGATGACCGCGCAACCAGACGTTTGCCCGTGCGCAGATAGAACGGCGTGCCCGCCCAACGCCAATTGCTGATATGCGCCCGCAGCGCCACATAGCTTTCGGTGGTCGAGCGCGGATTGCCTACGGTTTCGCGGTATCCGTTCCCGCTGCCGCCTCCATCGAACTGCCCGCGCACGATATGATGTGGTTCGACCTGATCGAGGGCGCGAATGACCTTTAGCTTTTCATCCCGCACTGCGTCCGGATCAAACTTTGCCGGCGGCTCCATCGCGATCAGGCACAACAACTGCATCAGGTGATTCTGCATCATGTCGCGCATGGCGCCTGCGCGCTCATAGTACTCTTCTCGCCCGGCGATACCCACGGATTCGGCCACGGTGATCTGAATGTGATCCACATACTGGCTGTTCCACAGCGGTTCGAACAGCATATTGCCGAAACGAACCGCCATCAGGTTCTGGACGGTTTCCTTACCCAGATAGTGGTCAATCCGATAAATCTGGCTTTCTCTGAAATGCTCAGCCAGGGTCGCGTTCAACGCCTTTGCGCTTTCCAGATCGTGCCCAAAGGGCTTTTCGACGACAATCCGCGTATTTTGCGTCGCCAGATCATGTGCCTTGATCCGCTCGGCCAATGGTCCAAACAGACGCGGGCCAACAGAAAAGTAAAACGCCCGCACCCGGTCATAGTTCAGTTTGTCGGCAAGCTGTTCCCAGCCCTCATTCGAATTCCCGTCGAGTGTCACATAGTCGACGCGGTCCAGAAACGCGCGCAATGCGCCCTCGTCCTGGCATTGCGCAGCCGCATGGGTTTGCAGCGATTCGGCGACCATTGCCTGAAACCCCGCGCGGTCATGGACCGTGCGCGCAGCGCCGATGATTTGAACGCCCTCGGCCCACTGCCCTGAACAAAAGCGCCGAAACAGGGCCGGTAGAATCTTACGTTGCGCCAAGTCGCCGGTCCCGCCAAAAATGACGAGATCGAACGGATCAACTGGTATGACGCGAGAAACCATGGTTTTTCCTTATCTTGCCCCGCCGGGCATGTCCAATGTTAGCGCAATCGGTCAGCCTAAATCCCCCATCATCAAAACTCTGTCAGGTCGCACTTGCCTGACTTAACTAATCCGAGTCGAGCAGCTACATCAGAAGTAACTTCAAAGAACCGGATACCGGAATGAAAGACAACGCGCCTCAGACCGCCAATATCGGCAAGTTTAAGAACAAATTGGTGACAGCAGATGGGCAAACTCGCGCTTCCGTAGCGTTGAAAAACCCCGAGACGTTGTGGTTCAATACCGGCACCCTTTGCAATATCGAATGCGTCAACTGCTACATCGCCAGTAGTCCAACCAACGACGCGTTGGTCTATATCACCACCGAAGAGGTGCGCGATTACTTGGACCAGATCGAACAACGCGTCTGGCCGGTGCGTGAGATTGGGTTCACCGGGGGCGAGCCCTTTATGAACCCGGAAATGATCGACATGACTCGTGTCGCGTTGGAACGCGGCTATGAAGTTTTGCTCCTGACAAATGCAATGCTGCCGATGATGCGCCGCAAGATGCGCGAGGGGTTGCTGGATCTGAAGCGCAACTATGGAAACAAGCTGACACTTCGAGTTTCCGTGGACCACTATCGCCCCGAACTGCATGACGAGGAACGCGGCAAAGGCAGCTTTGACAAGACGATCACCGGAATGGAGTGGCTGCGCGACAACGGGTTCAATATCGCTATCGCAGGTCGCACGGTCTGGGGTGACAGCGACGCCGACAGTCGCGCCGGGTATGAGGCGTTCTTCAAGCAGCACCGTTTTGACATCGACGCACAGAATCCCGGCCAGACCGTTTTGTTCCCCGAGATGGACGAAACCGTCGAAGTCCCCGAAATCACAACCGCTTGCTGGGGCATTCTGGATAAAGCACCCGAGGCTGTAATGTGTTCGAATGCCCGCATGGTGGTCAAACGCAAAGGCGCAGAACGGCCTGCCGTTCTGGCCTGTACCCTACTGCCGTACGAGCCTGAGTTTGAAATGGGCACCACACTGGCCGAGGCCGAGGCCGACGTGCACCTCAACCACCCACATTGCGCAAAGTTCTGCGTTCTGGGCGGCGCCAGCTGCTCGGGCTGATCAGTTCAGCTCGGGCGATTTCCAGTATTTTGTGCCTGACGCCCCAGCCGAAACGCGCCAGCCCTTTTTGCTGAGCACAAAGAACGACCGCCCGTCTATGAACCTGAGCGTCTCATCGGTGCGCTCATCTCCATACATCGCGCCGGATTCCGCAGTCGCGTCGTAACCGTGCGTGACAAAACTGTCCAAATCTGCTGGGGTTTCAAACAGGATCACGAATTTGGTCTCGAACCCGCCGATACCGATCGCCGCGCCCACTCCACCGGTTCCCATATTCATATAGGTGTGCTGACCAGTCTCTTTGTTCACGGCAACACCGCGCCCGTACCCTGCGGACACCGGGAAAACTGTCACCTTGCGAGAATCGAACGCAGCGTATCCCGCACTGACATCATATAGCGCCTGTGCGTCGGGATTTTCGGTTAGCAACTGCGCCAACACATCGACGGCCATGACATCCAGCTTGGCACGAGTCTCTTCGGGCGTCGCCTCGTTGGACAGTAAATCAGAGGTGGACGTGATGGTTTCATCAACCGCGTTCGCCCCTTTTTCGAGTGTCTGCCCGACGGTTTCTGCCCCGCGTCCGACAGCATTAGCCGTATTTTCAGCGCCCTTCTTGATTTTATCAAGGACACCTTCGGCCGACACTGGCCCGGCTAGACAGATGGCAACTGCAATCAATAAAACTCTGGGCATTCCGTGTTTCCGCTTGTGGCCAATGACTTCGCCGCCACGATACCGGATGCACCGGAAATGTATATGGGTTTAGGCCTGATGTGCCCGGGCGTCAATTCACTCGGAATTCGCCTACCACGTTGCGCCATTCCCCGGGCGCGATCATCTTGCGATGTGTAAACCGCACGGAATGCAGCGGTCCTTCGATCTCTCGCTGCCAGAATTCAATAAAATCGAATAGTTTGGGATGATCCGGCGCAAGGTCGTATTCCTGCCAGATAAATGTATTTAGCACGTGAATATAGTCGGGCATGTGATAAAAAAATTCGGCCGTCGTCAGCCCATACCCCTTGAGCATCAGTTCTGTTTCGCTTTGCTCCATGCAGACCTCCAAAATTGTTGCAAGGTCTCTTCAGCATAGCACAGAAACCACCTAACCCTTGGTTAACAATATGTTACCCCAGTGTTACGGGTGTTTTTTGCCCAGAATGCGCTGCTTGCTTGCACCTTATGTGCCGGGTCTGATAAGGTACATCCACAAGATATAGACCCAGCACAATAAACGGGCAGGTTACGTGAGCGATACGCCAGAAACCCCAGAAAACATGGATGAAACACCGCCCCAGCGTCCCGTATATGACGGCCCGACGGTATCCATCGAATCCGAGATGCGCACGTCCTATCTGGACTATGCGATGTCGGTCATCGTGTCCCGCGCGATCCCCGATCTGCGCGATGGCCTGAAACCGGTGCACCGGCGCATCCTCTATGCCATGCACGAGACGGGCAATACCCACGACAAGTCATACCGCAAATCGGCCCGTCCGGTTGGCGATGTCATGGGTAAGTACCACCCGCATGGTGACAGCGCGATCTATGACGCGCTGGTGCGGATGGCGCAGGATTTCTCGATGTCGCTGCCGCTGCTGGATGGTCAGGGCAACTTTGGCTCGATGGACGGTGATAACCCGGCGGCCATGCGTTACACCGAAGTACGCATGGACAAGCCTGCCGCGTCCCTGCTGGCCGATATCGAAAAAGAAACGGTCGATTTTCAGGACAACTATGACGGCAAGGACCGCGAACCGACGGTTCTGCCCGCCCGTTTCCCGAACATGCTGGTCAACGGTGCCGGTGGTATCGCCGTCGGTATGGCAACCAACATCCCGCCGCATAACCTTGGCGAAGTCATCGACGCAACGCTGGCGCTGATCGATGAACCGGATCTGACATCCGAACAGCTGATCGAATATATCCCCGGCCCTGATTTCCCAACCGGTGGTGTGATGTTGGGCCGATCCGGCGCGCGCAAAGCCTATCTGGAAGGGCGCGGCAGCGTCATTATCCGCTCCAAGACCCGCGTCGAGGAAATCCGCAAGGACCGCTATGCCATCGTCGTGGACGAGATCCCCTATCAGGTAAACAAGGCCTCGATGATCGAAAAGATCGCCGAAGCCGTTCGCGAAAAACGCATCGAAGGCGTCAGCCACGTTCAGGACGAATCCGACCGCAATGGGGTGCGTGTCGTGGTCGAACTCAAACGTGATGCGACGCCGGAAGTTGTTTTGAACCAGCTTTTCCGTTTCTCGCCGATGCAGACCTCGTTTGGTTGCAACATGCTGGCGCTGAATGGTGGCCGGCCCGAGCAGTTGACCCTGCGCCGGTTCCTGACCTCTTTCATCGACTTCCGTGAAGATGTCGTGGCCCGTCGCACTGCGTACGACCTGCGCAAGGCCCGCGAACGCAGCCACATCCTGTGTGGTCTGGCGGTGGCTGTGTCGAACGTGGATGAGGTGGTCGCCACAATCCGGTCATCCGCTGACGCCGCGCAAGCGCGTGAAAAGCTGATGACCCGTCGCTGGCCCGCGGCTGAGATCGAAAGTTATCTGCGCCTGATCGACGATCCTCTGTCCAAGATGAATGACGACGGCACCTATAACCTGACCGAAGTTCAGGCCCGCGCCATCCTTGACCTACGTCTGCAGCGACTGACTCAGATCGGTGTCAAAGAGGTCACGGACGAGCTGGAAGAACTGGCAGGTAAGATCCAGGAATACCTCGATATTCTGTCCTCGCGAGAGCGCATCATGTCGATCATCGGAGATGAGCTGCGCAGCGTTCGTGAACAGTTTGCCGTGCCCCGTCGCACCGAGATCGTTGATTGGTCCGGCGACATGGAAGACGAGGATCTGATCGAACGTGAGGATATGGTCGTGACCGTCACGTCGGGCGGATACATCAAGCGTACTCCGCTGGCCGATTTCCGCGCGCAAAAGCGGGGCGGCAAGGGCCTGTCGGGGATGCAGACCAAGGAAGAGGATGTTGTCACTAACCTCTTCGTTGCCAATACCCACACGCAGCTGCTGTTCTTCACGACGGATGGCATGGTCTACAAACTCAAGACCTGGCGTCTGCCGCAATCGGGGCGCACTGGTAAGGGCAAGGCAATCGTCAACATCTTACCGATCCCGACCGGTGTTTCCATCGCCGCGATCATGCCGGTGGATGTACCCGATGAAGAATGGGAGAACCTTCAAATCATCTTCGCCACCAGCGCGGGCGACGTGCGTCGTAACCGCTTGTCAGACTTCACCAATGTCCGACGCAACGGCAAGATCGCAATGAAACTGCCCGAAGATGTTGAGCTGGTGAACGCCCGTATCTGCTCGGAAGATGAAGATGTGATGCTGGTCACCAATTCGGGTCGTGCAATCCGCTTCCGCACCACCGATGTACGAGTGTTCAACTCGCGCGAATCCACCGGTGTGCGCGGTATCAGGCTGTCCAATGGAGACCGCGTGGTTTCGATGTCGGTGATCCGCCATTTCGAAGCGACCCCCGAAGATCGTGTGGCTTACCTCAAAATGCGCCGTGCGGTTGCAGGGCTTACCGAAGATGACGCTGGTGACGAAGAGGAAGCCGCGGCAAGCAGTGATTTCAACCAGGAAAAGTATGCCGAGATGTCGGCAGCCGAAAACCTGATCCTGACAATCACAGCAGGCGGCGCGGGCAAGCTGAGCTCTAGCCACGACTACCCAGTCCGCGGACGCGGCGGGATGGGTGTGGCCGCCATGGACAAGGCGATGCGTGGTGGCGAACTCGTCGCCTCGTTCCCGGTCGATATGGAAGATCAAATCATGCTGGCGACGTCCAAAGGCCAATCGATCCGGGTGCCGGTTGATGGGATTTCGTTCCGCTCCCGCTCGGCCGGTGGCGTGAAGGTCTTCAACACCGGCAAAGGCGAAGTGGTCGTCAGTGTTGCCTGGATCGCCGATCAAGGCGACGAGGACGAAGCGGAAGAGTAACCGACAGATCCATAACATTATTCAGGCGCTACACTTTCGGGTGTGGCGCCTTTTTATTTATCAAAAGGTCTTCGACCGCCCAAAGGCGATCCTGTCCCCAGACACTTTCCCCGGCGACACGGAAACTTGGGACACCCCATAGCCCGATCTCTTGCAGGCGGTCCTGATTGACCGCTACCCGATCTCTCCAATGATCCGAGCTAACGTGCGGTTTCGCACTCTGCCAATCCAACCCCGCGTTTTCGACGATAATCCGAAGCCCACGATCGGTTGCAGCATTTAGACCCTTTGACCAGACGCCGCGCAGGAAGGCGGAACAGAACTCAGGCAGTTTTTCCTGCGCTTCGGCATAATCCAGTAAGGCATAGCCACGCTCGACTCCTTTGCCTAAAGGATCACAGATACGCCCAAACGGGATTCCCAGCCGACGCGCTTCGCGCACGCAATCATAAAGGATGTAGGAGGATTTGGGTGGAGGGACGGGTAAACCTCGCATCAACATTGGCAAAACCGGCCTCAGAACCAGCCGTGCGTTGTAGTGGCGTGCCAAGTCGACGGCCCGGTCAAATGCCAGATAAGAATAAGGGCTGCGGAAAGAAAAAAAGAACTCGATCTCCTGATCCTGAGGCTTCTCTTGGCCCAATTGCACTGAAGGCAAAGACACTATCGGTGACGACCCACTTCCCAAACCCGCGAGCAGCAACCGGTCTTCGAGATAATGAAGACGATCAACGCCCCAATACCATTCGTCATCGTAGTGAAATGTTCCGCCGAGATAGTGACCCAAATCGGAAAGTTGTTGGTCACCATCCTCGATCAGCGCAGCCGGTAAGGGGTGATCCGAAGACGAAAAACCCTTTCCCGACCAAAGATCTTTGCTGATAACCCGGACATTGTTAACAAAGCTCTCATTCGTCAGTTCGGCTGCCATCTGTTTTTCCGCAACTGCAATGAAAGCCTCGTCAGGAACTGAGTCTTCAGGAGGACTGAGACCAAGCTTTCGGGCCAGTCTTGCCGCATCTTTGATAGCATTTTGCCGATGTGCTGCCGGGTCCGGCAAAGCCTCGGCCGGAGGGCCCGAAATCAGATGCGGGCGCAGCTCGACATCATAGGTGTCTCGAAACCGCTGCAAGACCTGTGCGGTGAGGTGACAGTATGGGTCGGAAACATCATGGAAATAATGGACAACGCGCGGGCGGTTCAGCACGTGATGCTTTGCCTCCAGCACGCGCCTACGCGCCATCAGGCGCGTGTTGCTGGTCAGAATTGACGCTATGTGTGGTTTGACATGTGTTGCAAAGAACAAAGTGGTTCCTTTGGTAAAACCGTTCGAACCACCCTACTCTCATTCAGGTCAAAACCAATGCACCTACACGGCAACTTGACGAAACGTTTTCTGACCTCAGAGCCCGTATAACCCGCCAAATTTCTGTTCCAGATACCCGAGTAACGGGTCAGGTCCGGGTTCCATACCGCTTGCACGTTGAATGGTCTCGCGTGGAGCGTAAAGCCCGCCATGTTGCTGCACATTCT
Source organism: Ruegeria sp. YTSA072 (assembly GCF_059610285.1). Taxonomy (NCBI): domain Bacteria; kingdom Pseudomonadati; phylum Pseudomonadota; class Alphaproteobacteria; order Rhodobacterales; family Roseobacteraceae; genus Ruegeria; species Ruegeria sp. YTSA072. The sequence goes on from NZ_JBXWNI010000012.1 coordinate 12,778, forward strand.
CGTGCAGCCAATCGGTTGCGCCTGACGTGTCACCTGCTGCCAGTTGCGCATCCAGTTCCGGCACAGCGTTCCGCAACGCTCGATAAAGGCATCCTGCATAGACATTGCCCAGCGAATAGGTTGGGAAATAACCAAACAAACCCACTGACCAGTGCACATCCTGCAGACATCCGTTCGAAGGTTTATCGACCGCATATCCGAAATCCGCCTTGAAACGGTCGTTCCACGCGGCCTCAAGATCATCCACTTGGAGGTCACCGGCCATCAGCGCGCGTTCCAGATCAAAGCGCAGCATGATGTGGAGGTTGTATTGCACCTCATCCGCCTCGGTGCGGATATAACCGTTGTGAACACCGTTGACCGTTGCATAGAACGTATCCGGGTCGGAGATGCCAAAATCGCCAAACGCGTCTTTCATTTGGCCAAACAACCAACCGGTAAAGGCTCGGGATCGGCCCAGTTGGTTCTCGTAAATCCGGCTTTGGCTTTCGTGCACGCCCATCGACACACCCCGCCCCAAAGGCGTCAGGGCATAAGCCGGATCAATCCCTTGTTCATAAGCGGCATGGCCGACCTCGTGGATTGTCGAATAGAAACAGTTGAACGGATCGGTTTTACTGGTCCGGGTGGTGATCCGAACATCCGATCCACTGCCCGAGCTGAACGGGTGAACAGCCTTGTCGATGCGGCCTGTATTCAGGTCATACCCGAAAGTGGTTGCCAGTTTTTCTGACAATTGCATTTGTTTCAGCTCATCGAAACTCCCCGCCAAAGCCTGAGGTGCAGGTTTGTCCAGAACAGCTGCACGCAATGCCACCAAACGCGGGCGCATCTGGTCAAAGATTTCGGCAATCTGCGATCCGGTCGTGTAAGGCTCATAATCCTCGACCATCGCGTCATAAATATCGCCACCCTGTGCCAGCGCGGCACCCTCTTCGCGTTTTAGCGCGACAACCTCACTGAGTGCTGGCAGGAAAGCAGCGACATCTTCGTCTGCGCGAGCTTGAGCCCAGGTTCCCTGCGCTGCAGAGGTCACGCGCGCGATGGCCGTTGCCAAATCGGCGGGCACCTTGACCGTCCGCTCATATGATCGACGAATTTCGCGAAGCTGGGCCTGTCCGACCGCGTCCCGCGGTCCAGCAGCGTTCAACCATTCAGCAACACGCGGGTCGGATCGGCGCGCGTGCAAGACAGCCTCGATCGCGGCCATCTCCTCGGCCCGTTGCGGCGCGGCTCCGCGAGGCATCACTGTTTCCTGATCCCAGCCCAAGCGTCCGGCAATTTCGCCCAAGGCCGATGTTTCGCGCTGGAAGGCCATCAAATCGTCATAAGCACTCATCGGTATCAGGCTCCGCGCAAAGAGGTTGCTATTGGGTAAGCGGTCAGGAATCGCGCCCGCAGGATAAGGGTCCAGACGACGACGGCCATGAACTGGTGGAAGATGGCGATCTGCCACGGGGCTGCGTAGATCACGGTCGCGATCCCAATCACCACCTGCAGCGAAAGCGCTGCGAAGGCCGCGTTGAAGGCAAAGCGAGTTTGCGGATGTGCACTGGTGCTGCCGCGCCGCCAGACGACGATGCCGAAGATGAACAGCAGATAGCCCGCGCAACGGTGGATGAACTGAACCAGACCCGGGCTTTCAAAGAAGTTGCGCCACATCGGTTCCAGCATCGCCATGTCAGGCGGCAGAAGCTGACCACCGATCAGCGGCCAATCGGTATAAGACCGCCCGGCGTCGATCCCGGCGACAAGCGCACCAATGAGTATTTGCAAAAAGGCGAAATGCATCAACCCGGTGGATAGCGAGAACAATTTCGCCTCTTTCGCGCGTCGGGCCTGCATCAGGTCACGTTCGTCGCGGCCCAGCTCAAAGATGTACCATGCAAGGAAGCCGAGAATTACAAAAGCCAGCCCCAGATGAATCGCCAGACGATAGCTGGCCACAGCAATCATCCCCTCGCCCTGCGTCACGCCCGAGGCGACCATCCACCAACCGACTGCACCCTGAACACCGCCCAAAAGGCCCGGAATCAACAACTTACCGGTCCAGCCGGTTGGTATTTTCCGCGCGATAAGGAAGCCAAAGAAGCCAAGAGCCCAGACCAGCCCAATCACGCGCCCCAGCTGACGATGGCCCCATTCCCACCAGTAGATGGATTTGAAGTCACCCAGCTCCATCCATTGGTTCTGAATGCGCCACTGGTCGATTTGCTTGTATTTGTCGAACTCGGCTTGCCAGTCCGCCTCATTCATCGGCGGGATGGCCCCGGTAAGCGGCCGCCACTCGGTGATCGACAACCCGCTGTCGGTCAGGCGGGTCAGCCCGCCCACAGCGATCATGACGACCACCAGCGCAAACAGGATCATCAGCCAGGCGCGAATGGCCTTGCGCGCACCCCCGCGGCCACGATCGATCATACCCGGTTGAACGGCTTGTTGTTTTTCAGTGTCTGAGACGTCTTCGAAGATGCTGCGCTTACCGCTCATGCTGTCCTCTTGTGCCTTGGATTTTGTCGCAAGCTAGGATGAAGCGGAACATAGGTCCAGCCTCAGCCTTTGTCTTTCCAGCGGACCATCTGACGCATGATCCCGTGCAACATCTGCACATCGGACCGGGTCATCCGCATACGGGACCACAAATTGCGCAGGTTGGTCTTCATACCCTCGGCCTTTTCGGGCGGATAAAAGAACCCCGCCTCTTCCAGCCGGTCTTCATAGTGTTCGACCAGTTTCTCGACCTCGATGCCCGTGGCCCAGTCGCCCTTGCCCAGATCGGTGGCCTCATGAACCACATCGCCGGTTTGGCGCATCCACTCATAGGCGGTCAGCAACACGCACTGCCCAAGGTTTAGCGAGGCGTATTCCGGGTTTACCGGAACCGAGATGATGGCGTTTGCCTTAGCGATGTCTTCGTTTTCGAGCCCTGCGCGTTCCGGGCCAAACAGAACACAGACCTTTTCACCAGCAGCAACCTTTTCGGCAGCCAGTTGCATTGCGCGTTCCGGGCTGTAGACCGGCTTTGTCAATCCACGCTGCCGCGCCGTGGTCGCAAAAACAAAAGTGCTGTCGGCTAGCGCACCGGCCAGATCGTCATACAGCTGCGCCTCATCCAACAGACGCCCGGCGCCGCTGGACATCGCCACAGCCTTGGGGTTCGGCCATCCGTCCCGAGGTGCCACGATCCGCATCCGATCCAGCCCGAAATTCCACATCGCCCGCGCGGCGGCACCGATGTTTTCACCCATCTGCGGGCGCACAAGCACGAATGAGGGCTGAGATTTATCGCTAGGCATGGCTGTCTCCGAAGGTTCCGCCTGCTCTAATCTGCGCGCACAGGCAGGGCAAGCCATCCGCGCCTTCATTTGGGCCGGAAACCAGCATAAAAGTTTGCTTCCCAGCCGCAATCCGCTAAACCGCGCAAAAGACTGAAAGCGAAGGACGCGCCAATGGACACCCCCGAGCAGCCGCAGATTTACCTGATTACGCCACCGACCATCGAACTGAGCACCTTTACGAACCGTTTGGCCAGCGTGTTGGACGGGGCAGAGATCGCTTGTATCCGATTGGCGCTGGCCGGTGGAGATGAAGACACGATCGCCCGCGCGGCGGATGCCTGCCGTGAGGTTGCGCATGCGCGCGATGTGGCGCTGGTGATCTCGAACCATGTTCTGCTGGCGCAGCGGTTGGGGCTGGACGGGGTGCATCTGGATGACGCCGCGCGCTCGGTCCGGTTTGCACGAAAGGAATTGGGCGCGGAAGCCATCGTTGGCAGCTTTTGCGGTGCGTCCAGCCATGACGGCATGTCTGCTGGCGAGGCCGGTGCGGACTATGTCGCCTTTGGACCAGTGGGCGCGTCAACGCTGGGTGATGGCACAATCGCCGAAATGGATCTGTTCCAGTGGTGGTCTGAGACGATCGAAGTTCCGGTCGTTGCCGAGGGTGGCCTGAACCCCGACCTGGTTCGCGATCTGACCCCCTGCACCGATTTTTTCGGTATCGGGGACGAGATCTGGTCACAGGATGACCCTCTGGCCGCGCTGAAGGGTCTGACCGACGCGATGCGCTGATCGGTGCGAGCGTTAACGCTTGCACCTACGCCGGGGCTGCGGCATGACGACGACATGACACAAAACAGCGACATCCTTTGTATCGGATCGGTTCTTTGGGACGTGATTGGCCGGTCCGCCAGCGCCATGCGGCAAGGGTCGGACGTGCCGGGGCGGATCACCCGCCTACCGGGTGGCGTGGCCATGAACATCGCCATGACACTGGTGCGTTTTGGCATGACCCCCACCCTGCTGACCGCCATCGGACGCGATCCTGAGGGCGATGAGTTGGCAAATGCCTGTTCCCGACTGGGCATGGTGACGGATCACATTTACCGTTCGCAGGATTTGCCGACCGACCGTTACATGGCGGTCGAAGGGGCCAACGGCTTGATAGCAGCCATCGCTGATGCGCATTCGCTTGAGGCCGCGGGTGCCAAAATCTTGCGTCCATTGATGCACGGGCCTTTAGGGTACGAAAACGAGCCGTTCGGAGGCCCTATCGCGCTGGACGGCAATCTGACACTGACCTTGCTTGAGGAAATCGCCCAAAGCCCCGCCTTTGCGCGCGCCGATCTGCGTGTGGCACCGGCCTCGCCCGGTAAAGCCGAACGCTTGCTGCCGTTCCTGAAGCATGCGCGGGCCACGCTGTATGTGAATCTCGAAGAAGCCGGTATCCTGTGCCAGCGCGAATTCAAGGATTCCGAAAGCGCCGCCAAAGGCCTGCTGGATCGCGGCGCGCTGCGCGTGTTGGTCACCGACGGCGGAAGTTCGGCCACGGTTGGTAATGCGGATGAAATCCTGACCCAAACACCCCCGTCCGTTCTGGTTACCCGCGTAACCGGCGCAGGCGACACATTCATGGCGGCCCACATCGCCTCAGAATCCGACGGAGCTTCCAGCGAAGAGGCCCTGGCCCGCGCCCTGCACGCCGCCGCAACATACGTATCCGGAGAAACCCCACTGTGATCGACATTCAATATTCCGCCGAGGTCCGCGCCGCCAAGGACGCAGGCCAGCCCATCGTTGCGCTGGAAAGCACCATTATCACTCACGGCATGCCCTACCCTCAGAACATCGAGGTTGCGGCACAGGTCGAACAAGACATCCGTGACGCAGGCGCGGTTCCGGCTACAATGGCCGTGATCAAAGGAAAACTGCACGTGGGTCTGGAAGCCGACGAGCTAAAGTCGCTGGGTCAGGCGCAGGGCGTCGCCAAGCTGTCCCGCGCAGATATGGCCGCCTGCATGGCGACCGGCGGTACTGGCGCGACCACAGTCGCAGCGACGATGATCGCTGCCCATTATGCCGGGATCGAAGTGTTTGCCACCGGTGGCATCGGCGGCGTGCATCAGGGTGCCGAGACAACCTTTGATATCTCAGCCGATCTGCATGAGCTGGCGCAATCCCCGGTTACGGTTGTCGCTGCAGGCGCAAAGGCCATCCTCGATCTGGCAAAAACGCTCGAGGTTCTGGAAACGCTGGGCGTTCCGGTCATCGCCTACGGGCAGGACGAATTCCCGGCCTTCTGGTCGGCTAAATCCCCTTATGCCGCGCCCCTGCGCATGGACAGCGCCGAGGACATCGCCACAGCCCACGCCACACGCCGCGCGCTTGGCTTGCCCGGCGGCCAGCTGGTTGCCAACCCAATTCCGACCGCCGATCAGATCCCGGCCGAAGAACTGGCTCCCATCATTGCATCAGCACAGGCCGACGCTGATACTCACCGGATCAGCGGCAAGGGCGTCACGCCTTACCTGCTGCAACGGATTTACGAACAGACCGAAGGGCGTTCGCTGACGGCCAATATTGCCCTGGTTCGTAATAACGCGCGACTGGCGGCCGGAATTGCTCGGGCGCTGTCCGACCGAACCGATTGACATAAGCCTATTGTACCAAGGCACCCAACTGCTTAACTAATTTGGCAGAAAACCGCTCAGGACCGCAATGAACACGCCATTTGACGAAGAACCACAACGCCGCCCGGGCCTGTTTTCGCGACTGCGCGCGTCTTTCCTGACGGGCATCGTCGTGATTGCGCCTGTGTGGCTGACCATTTGGCTGATCTGGTCCGTGGTCGGCTGGATCGACAGTGCGGTTCTGCCCATAATTCCACAACGGTTCCAGCCGCAGGAATACGTGGGCATCAACCTGCGGGGCGTCGGCGTTGTCATCTTCCTGATCTTCACTGTTCTGGTTGGATGGATCGCCAAAGGTATTCTGGGCCGGTCCCTGATCCAAATTGCCGAAAGTCTTGTCAGCCGGATGCCTGTCGTCCGGTCTGTCTATTCTGGGATCAAGCAAATCTCGGAAACGGTTTTTGCGCAGACTGAACGGTCGTTCGAAAAAGCATGCCTGATCCAATACCCGCGCCGCGGTATCTGGGCGATTGGTTTCGTCTCTACCGCGGCAAAAGGCGAAGTCAGCGAGCGGGCTGAAACCGGTGGTGAACTGCTGGGTGTCTTCGTCCCGACCACGCCCAACCCGACCTCTGGCTTCCTATTGTTCTTCCCGGCCGAGGACGTGATCCTGTTGGATATGACAATCGAGGACGCCGCAAAGCTGGTGATTTCCGCAGGCCTTGTTTACCCCAACGAAAAAGACCCGACGCAGCCGCCCGAGTGATCAGCCAAACATCTCGGGCAGGTCGACGGTGCTGCGTGCGCCAAGATCGGCTTTGTGATCGCCGATGAACCGATGCGCCGCGGCGCGCCCGGCTTCCTTCAGCTTGTGCAGGATCACAGGGTTGGGAACCGTCTTGGTCGCCACGGACAAATCGTTCATCAATTCGTCATCCGCGATCATGTGAACAAATACGCGGCTCATCTCTCCGGCCGTCAGCTTGCCGTCCGCCAACAGACGCTGAACAAAATTGATCGCCCGCAACTCGCGAAACAGGGATGAGTTAAAGCTGATCTCATTGATCCGATTCTGAATCTGCTGCGGAGTTTTCGGCACCTCATCACGCTCAAGCGGGTTGATGTTCACGACCACGACGTCTTCAGGCAAATCACTGTTAAACAGGGGATAAAGCGCCGGGTTTCCAGTGTAACCACCATCCCAATATGCCTCGGTCCGGCCCGAGATGGGGTCAAATATCTCGACGGCCTGAAACAGGCTCGGCAGGCAGGCCGAGGCCAGAATGGCATCCGTTGAAATCTCTTCCCCGGTGAACACCCGGATCTTGCCGCTGCGCACACAGGTCGCGCAGACAAACAACTGGGGTCCCTGATCCGTGCAAATCTCATCAAAGTTGAACCGATCCACAACCGGTTCAAGAGGGTTGCGGTAAAACGGACCATAAGCATAAGGCGACACCATTCGCGACCAGGCATCACCAATCGAGAATGGCAGTGAATACTCCATCGACTGGGCAATCTGTGCGGGCTCCAGCGCCTGCATCCAATCGGCAAGGCGCATATCCCCCACCGCACCCATCCGTGCCCATAGCCCGTCCAGACAAGCCCGCGCGCCGTCGCTTCCGTTGTGCACCATCCCGGATTTGAAGGCAGCGCCATTCAACGCCCCGGCCGAGGTCCCAGTGATCGCCGCAACCTCGATATCTTCTTCGTCCAGAATTCGGTCCAGAACGCCCCAGGTGAAGGCACCGTGCGCGCCGCCACCCTGCAAAGCCAGATTGATCCGTTTCACCGTCCTGCCCCTTCATCTTTTCCAAAATACTCCGGGGGTACGGGGGCAGCGCCCCCGTCAAAACTCACAACGCTGTCCAACCGCCATCGACCGAGATCGTGGTCCCGGTGATCTGCGCTGCCGCATCCGAGCATAGGAAGATCGCGGTGCCACCCAATTGCTCGACCGTTGCGAATTCTTTCGAAGGTTGCCGTTCAAGCATCACGTTCTTGATCACGTCCTCACGGCTCATGCCGTATTCCTTAATGGTGCCTGGGATCTGTGCCTCGACCAATGGTGTCAGGACGTATCCCGGGCAGATCGCGTTGCATGTGATTGGCTCCTGCGCGGTCTCCAGCGCCGCGGTTTTGGTCATACCAACCACGCCGTGCTTTGCCGCGACATAGGCCGCCTTGAACGGAGACGCTGTTAACCCATGAGCCGAGGCGATATTCACAATACGTCCCCACCCGGCCTTGCGCATCATTGGCAAAGCGGCGGCCATCGTATGAAAAGTCGAGTTCATGTTGATTGCGATGATCGCATCCCACTTTTCGACCGGAAATTGATCAACCGGCGCAACATGCTGAATGCCCGCGTTGTTCACCAGAATATCACATGCCCCCGCCTTTTCGATCAGCGCGCGGCATTCTTCACCCTTGGACATGTCCGCCTTGATATAGCGTGCGCTGGTCCCGGTCTCTTTCGAAATCTCGGCGGCCAGCGCATGATCTTCGTCGCGGTCGGTAAAGGAATTCAGCACCACGTTGGCCCCGGCCTTCGCCAGCTCGCGCGCGACGCCCAATCCGATCCCTGAATTCGAACCGGTGATGATGGCTGTTTTTCCCGAAAGGCTCATAGCCGAACTCCCACAAAATCAACTTTGGCAACACAGTGCCATGCTGCAGCTGCAAAGAAAACGGGGAAACATCCGGGCGGCGCATCCTTTGAAAGACCCGCACAAAAAAAACGCCCGCACGAAGCGGGCGTTAAGTTATTGAGGCAGGTTTCATACAGGCAAGAAACCTATCGAGCAGTGCACCCTTTATAAGCAATTCCGTGCCTTCGTCCAAGCTAAAAGTTTGAAAATAAGAAAAATCATCGCTACGATGAATCCCAACAAAATAAGGCCAGAGCAGGATTGTTTCCAAAATGAGCCCCGATTTTCTACGCCCCGTTCGTCCATTGGTCGCGGGAATCACTGCACTTTTGAGCACGTCAATTGCCCATGCAGAATCGACCCATGGCATAGCTATGTATGGTGACCCGGCCTTACCACCGGATTTTGTGTCCCTGCCCTACGCAAATCCGGACGCGCCAAAAGGCGGGAAAGTCGTGTTCGGAAATACGGGCGGCTATAACAGTTTGAACCCGTTCGTGCAAAAAGGCAGCTCGCCCTGGCAATTGCGATTTTGGACCCATGAGGGCCTGATGGGTCGATCTTGGGACGAACCTTTCACTCTTTACGGGCTGTTAGCCGAATCAGTTGAGACAGCGCCGGACCGGTCCTGGGTCGAATTCACCCTGCGTGAGAACGCCGAATTCTCGGATGGTACGCCTGTCACAGTGGATGATGTCATCTGGTCGTATGAGACTTTGGGAACCGAAGGTCATCTGCGTTATCGCGGGCTGTGGAGCAAGATCGACAGCATCGAACAAACCGGTCCCCGCTCGGTGCGCATCACCTTCAACGAGCCCGACCGCGAGCTTGCCCTGATCGCAGGTCTGCGCCCGATCCTGCAGAAAGCCCAGTGGGAAGGCAAAGATTTTGCCAATGCCGGATTGCATGACATTCCGGTCGGAACCGGGCCCTACGTCGTCGACAGCTATGAGGCCGGTAGATACGTGAACCTCAAGCGGAACCCGAATTATTGGGGCACTGACATCCCCTTCCGTAAAGGCACCATGAATTTGGACGAAATGCGGATCGAATTCTACGGCGACGGTACTGTTCTATTCGAGGCATTTAAAGCCGGAGAACTGACTGCGGTTCGTGAATTCAATGCCGACAAATGGGCTAATCAATACAATTTCCCGGCCGTCCAGCGCGGCGATGTGGTCAAGACCGAGATCCCGCACGGCAAGCCCTCGGGTATGACCGGGTTTGTCATGAACACCCGCAAAGCACCGTTTGACGACTGGCGTGTCCGCGAGGCGCTGACGCTGGCGTTCAATTTCGAATTCATCAACGACACGATTACCGGCAACGCGCAGCCGCGTATCTCATCCTATTTCTCGGGCTCGGACCTTGCGATGCAACCCGGCCCGGCAAGTGGTCGTGTGGAAGATCTGTTATTGGCGTTCAAGGACGACCTGCCGCCCGGAACGCTTGAAGGCTATATCTTGCCGGAAAGTGACGGATCGGCCCGCAACCGTTCAAACATCCGCGCTGCAACCAAACTGTTGGCTGAGGCGGGCTGGACCATCCAGGACGGCGTGCTGCGTAACGAAAACGGGGATGCCTTTACTCTGACCGTGTTGCTGCAACAGGGCGACACAGAAAGCGAAACGGCAATCGAGATCTACACGCGCGCACTGGAACGTCTTGGCATCGCAGTGAGCACGGAACAGGTCGACAGCGCCCAGTTCACCAGCCGTACATCCGAGCTGGATTTCGACATGACCTATTTCCGTCGTGCTTTGTCCCTGTCACCCGGCAACGAGCAGCGCCTGTACTGGGGCAGCGAAAACGCGAATACTCCGGGCACGCGCAACTTGATGGGGGTGGCTTCACCCGCTGTGGACGGAATGATTGACGCCATGTTGGCATCGGAAAGTCATGAGGATTTCGTCGCTGCAACGCGCGCGCTTGATCGTGTGTTGACCGCCGGGCGCTATGTCATTCCGATTTGGAACTTTGATGTAGGCCGGATCGCCCACGCCAAGGAACTCAAGCAGCCGGAAAACTTGCCGATCTATGGCGATGGGCCCGAGTACATGCCGCAGGTTTGGTGGTACGAACAGTAACGGGTCACGCGCGGCACCTAAGGGACGTGGGCGGAAATCGGCGCACAGCCTATTGGCACCGCATATTGCGGGTCGGTTTTTTGCCATGCCAACATGTTGCAATTACCCCAACGTCAAGTGTTCCCCTAAAAAACTCACACAAAAAGCTTTACTGACCGGGGTTTAGCGATATAGCTTGTACATATACTGCAGTACGCTGCACGAATTGATTATTGCTTTGAAATTCAAAACGTAACTCTTCGTCCGGTGCGCAGAACATCGAATTTACGGACCGGCCTCCACTCACTCAAAAATCAGGTCCGTCTGCCCGTTGCGGATAGGCTGCAACGGGCACTTTCGCCCCCGTCAAAAATCAAACCGCCACCCGACCCCGGGTGCGACATTTTGTCATGCCCGAACGCCCCCATCACCTTCGTACGCTGGTTCTTGGGACGAGCGGTTTGAAACCATGAAAACGGAAAGCTGTCTAATGTTGAAATGGACCGATCTGACGCAAGACTGGAGTGCAATGTATACCCGCGCCAAACGGCGCTTTCCAAACCTGCGGGATCAGGACATGGTGCGGTTAAGCCAAGACCGCAAATGTTTCGAAGCGTATCTGGCTGAACGCCATCAACTGACCATGAACGAAGCCCACGAAGAGCTTGAGGACTTTTTGTTCACGGAAGGTTTGAACCGCGAATTCAGCCGGTCGTTAAGTAAGTGATGTTACCCACAGGATCATTGCATCTTCGTCGCTGACCGAGATTACATTGTGACCCATGCTCCCGTCGTAATAGGCGCTGTCGCCGCGGCGCATTTCGACTGGTTCATAAAACTCGGTGTAAAGGCGCACAACACCCGTCAGGACATACAAGAACTCTTCGCCGTCGTGGCGGACCCAGCCGTCGAACTCATCCATTGACCGCGCGCGGACACGGGCCCGATAGGGCAACATCTGCTTTTTCGTCAGCGTTTCGGCCAGCAGTTCATGTTCATAGGTGGTTGTGGGATGGGCTGACCCTTCGCCCATGCGCGTCACGGCCATCCGGCCGATCACCTGGTCCCGCTGTGGCGCCGTAAACAGTTGCGGCACCGAGATCTCAAGGCCGGTCGCAAGCTTTTTCAGCGCGTCATAGGTGGGCGACATCTGACCGTTTTCGATCTTGCTGAGCGTTGAACGCGCCAAACCGGCCTGCGTGGCAGCCTGTTCAAGCGTCCATTTCCGTGCTTTCCGCAGCTCGCGCACGCGCGCGCCGAGGTCCAGTGGTTCAACTTCCGTATGTTCGCCCGAGTCCCGGGCAATGCGGATCAGAGATGTCTGGTCTTGGGTGCTCATGCGTCATTCTATAGGCGCAGCCCGTCGCGCTTGCAACGCAGCAGTGGTCGCGCTAGCCAGTTGCCATGCTTTCTGTTTTTGATCAGGGGCCGCCGCCGGCCTGCCCGTCTCCGTTCAATCTGGCAGCGCATGTACTGCGCTGTGCGGACAGGCTTGCGGACAAGACCGCCCTGTCTGTGCTGGGGTCCTCGCATACCGAGCATTGGACGTATAGCGCGTTGCGGCAGGCCATTCTGGGAACTGGCACGGGGTTGTTGAATGCCGGTTTGAAGCCCGGCGATATCGCGTTGATGCGGCTTGGGAACACGGTCGATTTCCCGATTGCCTATCTCGGAGCGATTGCTGTCGGCATCATCCCGGTCCCAACATCATCGCAGCTGACCGAGCCGGAAACAGAGCGCATGATCAAGGACCTCATGCCTGCCGCCATTCTGCGTGACCCACAGGTTGCGTGCGCCGCGCACCCGGTTCAGATTGACCTGTCCGATTTGGCCGGAATGCGTGATCTGCCTGCTGCTGAGTTTCAAATGGGTGACCCGGAACGGATGGCCTATGTCGTCTATACTTCGGGCACCTCGGGAAAACCGAGGGCTGTGGCCCATGCCCATCGCGCCATCTGGGCGCGTCGGATGATGGTGGATGGCTGGTACGGGCTGCGTGAAACCGATCGCCTGTGTCACGCGGGCGCGTTCAACTGGACCTATACCCTAGGCACCGGTCTGATGGATCCGTGGACCACTGGCGCAACAGCCCTTATACCCGCGCCTGGCACCGATCTGGACGCACTACCTGCCCTGCTACGCCATCATCAAGTCACCATCTTTGCTGCAGCACCGGGTGTATTCCGTAAGGTGGTGAGCACAACAGACGACCTGGACCTGCCGGAATTGCGGCATGGGTTATGCGCCGGAGAAAAACTGTCACGGCATCTACATGAACAGTGGACGCAGGCGACCGGCACTGAACTCTACGAAGCTTATGGCATGTCCGAGTGTTCGACTTTCATTTCGTCCAGCCCGGCGCATCCAGCGCGGTCCGATGCATTGGGCCAACCGCAGCCTGGCCGCCGTGTGGCTATCCTGGGACCTGACGGTCCCGTACCTCAGGGTCAGGAAGGCACCATTGCCGTCCACAGGTCCGACCCCGGCCTGATGCTGACCTATCTCAATGCCCCCGACGAGGCCGAATCCCGGATGCAGGACGAATGGTTCCTGACCGGCGATCAAGGGGCCATGGCCGTGGATGGCCAGATCACTTATCTGGGTCGCGATGACGATATGATGAATGCCGGCGGCTATAGGGTGTCACCGGTTGAAGTCGAGGCGGCGCTGTCTCGATACCCCGGCATCGCGCAGGTCGGGGCTGCGGCAGTCGAGGTTAAACAGGACACATTTGTGATAGCAGCCTTCTATACAGGACCGGAAAAGCTGGACGACAACGCCCTGCGCACCTATGTCGAGGCAAATCTGGCGCGCTATAAGCAACCGCGCGCCTTTATCCATCTGCCTGAACTGCCCACCGGCGGGAACGGGAAACTTCTGCGCCGGGCGCTGCCGGCCTATTTCAAGGCGACCAACCGATGACCGAGACCGTCAAGCTTGATATCATGTCCGACCCGATCTGCCCGTGGTGTTATATCGGCAAAACCCATCTGGACAAGGCGCTGGCGGCGATCCCGGACCATCCGTTTGTGATCGAATGGCATCCGTTCCAGTTGAACCCCGACATGCCGGATGCCGGAATGGACCGCCGCGAATATCTCGAACGCAAGTTCGGGGGCAAGGAAGGCGCGGTGCGGGCCTATGCTCCGGTTGTAGATCATGCCGAGAACGCAGGCCTTAAAATCGACTTCGAAGGTATGGAGCGTACGCCCAACACACTGGATGCCCACCGCCTGATCCATTGGGCCGGGATTGAAGGCAAACAGAATGCCGTGGTCGATGCCTTGTTCGATGCCTATTTCGTGCAGGCCCGCGATATCGGCGATCATGAGGTTCTGGCGGATATTGCCGACAATGCGGGAATGGACGCAGCGGTCGTGCTGAAACTGCTGAAATCCGACGCGGACCGCGAGGATATCAGCAACCGTGACAGCCATTCCAGGCAGATGGGCGTCAGCTCTGTCCCAACATTCATCGTCGCCAATCAACATGCCGTCCCCGGGGTGCAACCCCCTGAAATGTGGGAAAAAGTGATTGCTGAAATCATGTCTCAACTTGAGGCCTCCCCTGCAAATTAGCACAGACCTCTGTGCAATTTGACACCTAGCGCCAACTGATTTGCCGTGATAGCGCGAACAGATCAGGAGGGCGTTATGGCCAATCGCATGTCACGGGGTGAGTTCGTAGCACTTGTCGCAATGATGTTTGCGACAATCGCGTTTTCGATCGATTCCATGTTGCCTGCACTGCCAAATATCGGCGCGCAACTCAGCCCCAACGACGTCAACAAAGCCCAGCTGATCCTGACTTCGTTTGTGTTGGGCATGGGGATTGGCACGTTTTTCACCGGTCCGCTGTCGGACGCCTTTGGCCGCAAACCAGTGATTTACGTCGGATCGGCACTGTATATCATCGCTGCGGCGGCTGCCTGGGCCAGTTCATCACTCGAAATGCTATTGGTCGCCCGTGTCTTCCAGGGGATCGGATGTGCGGCCCCACGCGTGGTGGCAATGGCAATTATTCGCGACCTGTATTCGGGCCGCGAGATGGCGCGGATTGTATCGATTGCGATGATGATCTTCACCCTGGTACCGGCAATTGCGCCAATGCTTGGTGCCGGCGTGATCGCACTGACCGGATGGCGGGGCATCTTTGCCTCATTCATCCTGTTCTCACTGATCACCATCGTCTGGATGGGCCTGCGCCTTCCGGAACCCCTGTCGGTCGAGAACCGTCGCCCGCTGCGCATGCCCCTTATACTGGACGCCGCGCGCCAGATGTTCACACACCCAACTGTCCGACTGTCGATCTTGGTTCAGACACTGTGTCTGGGCATGTTGTTCACCATGCTGACGATGGTTCAACCGGTCTACGATGTCATCCACGACAGTGCCGACAGTTTTCCGTTCTGGTTCGGGTTCGTGGCGTTGATGGCAGGCTCAGCCAGCCTTTTAAACGCGGCCCTTGTTATCAAATTGGGCATGCGCCGGATCGTGACATGGGCGCTGGGCGCACAGGTCCTCTTTACCACAGCCGTCATCGCCCTGAATGCGACAGACCTATCGCCCACGCTGTCCTTCGCAGTTTTCGTAAGCTGGCAAACTGCGGTCTTCTTTATGGCAGGTATGACTATGGGCAATCTGAACGCTATCGCGATGGAGCCTATGGGCCATATCGCGGGTATGGCGGCTTCTGTGATCGGTGCGATCTCGACCGTGTTTGCTGCCGCGATCGCAGCCCCCATCGGGCAGATGTTCGACGGGTCCATCACCCCGCTGGCTGTCGGCATCCTGGCCATGAGCGCTGCAGGATTCGGCCTGATGCTGCATATGGGGCGGATCGAAAACAGGCTGCCAGCCTGATCTGTGCAGGAACGATGAATCAGGCTAACCTTTGCTCAATATGAGTGGAGTTTTTCAGTGAGCGACTATTACGATCTTGGCGCATATTCCTGTCCGATAACGACGGCTTCAACAGACGCACAGCTCTGGTTCGACCGGGGGCTGAATTGGACCTACGGCTATAACCACGACGAAGCGGTTGTGTGCTTTCAGCGCGCGCTTGAATTTGACCCTGACTGCGCGATGGCTCACTGGGGCGTGGCTTATGCCGCGGGCCCGAATTACAACCTGCCTTGGAACCTGCTGGATGACCGCGGGCGACGAAAAGCGCTGGCGCTGGCCTACGATGCCACGCAGAAAGCCGAGGCTTTGGCCGAAGGGTGCAGCCCGACGGAACAGGCGCTGATCCGCGCCCTGCCCGCGCGGTATCCACAGCGCGATCCCGTCGACGACATGCATAGCTGGGACCACGATTTCGCCGGCGCGATGCGGGCGGCCTTTGGTGTATTGCCTGATCACCTTGATCTGCGAACCATCTACGTCGAAGCGCTGCTCAACCTGACCCCCTGGCAGATGTGGGACCTGAAAAGCGGCAAGCCCGCTGACGGCGCTGCGACGCTGGAGGCGCAAAAAGCCCTGGAAGACGCGATGGCAGACGATCCGGCGGCGATGTCGCATCCGGGTCTACTGCACCTCTATGTTCATCTGATGGAGATGTCGCCGACACCAGAAAAGGCTCTGAAGGCTGGCGACGTGTTGCGCACATTGGTCCCGGATGCGGGGCATTTGGTGCATATGCCCACCCATATCGACGTGTTGTGCGGGCACTATCAGAACGTCGTTCACTGGAATGAAAAGGCGACCGAGGCTGACTTGAAGTATTATGAGCGCGAAGGCGCGTTCAATATCTACACAGGCTATCGCCAGCACGACTATCATTTTGCCATCTACGGCGCGCTGTTTCTTGGTCAAATGGAACCCGCGCTGCGTGCCAATCAAGGCATCTGGGACACCACCCCTGAAGAGATGCTACGCACCGAAAGCCCGCCCATGGCGGACTTCTTCGAAAGCTACATGTCGATGGGTCCGCATATCCTGATCCGATTTGGCCGGTGGGAAGAAGCAAAGAACCTACCGCTGCCCGGCGACCAGGATCTCTACCGCACTGTCACCGCGACTACCCATTACGCGCGCGCACTCGCTTATGCGGCCACAGGTGAGGTGCCCGAGGCAGAGGCCGAAGAGCAACTGTTCCTTGCCGCCAAGGATCGAGTGCCGGAAACTCGCCTGCTGCACAACAACCGCGTGATCGACTTGCTGGACATCGCCCGCGAAATGCTGCGCGGAGAGATTGAGTATCGCAAAGGCAACTATGACGCCGCATTCGCCCATCTGAGGCGCGCGGTCGAACTGGACGACACGCTGCCCTACGACGAGCCATGGGGATGGATGCAACCCGCGCGCCACGCGCTTGGTGCGTTGTTGTACGAACAGGGCCACGTGGCCGAGGCCGAAGCAGTGTATCGCGAAGATCTTGGGCTTGGCGGCACTCTGAGCCGCGCCTCAATCCACCCCGACAATGTCTGGAGTTTGAAGGGCCTGCATGATTGTCTGAAAGCACGCGGTGAGACAGTTGAGATCAAATTGATCAAACAACGTCTTGATCTAGCGCTTGCCCGCGCTGACCGGGCCGTCGGGGCCTCGTGTTTTTGCGCGCAGGCCGCGATGAGGGCCGCAGAATGATCCGCGCATTTCTATTGTCACTGTTAATCTGCGGCCCGGCCCTGGCTGACCGTCAGACCTTTCCGCCGGTCGATGAAGCAGAACGCGATCCTACCCTCGTAGCCTTTCGGGATAGTTTGCTGGCGAGCGTGGCCGTGCGGGATACCGAGGCCGTGATCGCAGCCGCTTGCCCGGACATCTACCTCAGCCATGGCGGAAATGGCGGACCCGGGGAATTCCTTGACTACCTCGCCCCAGAAACCAGCGACTCTCAAGAAGATCAGATCCGCCAAGCCTATTGGAGCGATCTGGAAACCACCCTGTCCCAACCGGGCTATTTCGACGACGAGGGCGAGTTTTGGATGCCGCATCAATGGCAGATCACTTTGCCTGCCTCATTGGACCCTTACGTGGCCTACTTTGTGACCGGTGAGGACGTGACTCTTCGGCAAGCTGCCGAGCCGGGCTCCCCAGCGCTGAGCCTCATCAGCTACGAGATCGTCATCGTCCCGAACTATCGCGACGGTGCCGACTATCAACCGGTGATGCTGACCGACGGCACGCGGGGATTCATGCACGGCGACTTTCTCTGGCCCATGACAGGCCACCGCGCCGCATTCGTAAAATCCGACGCGGGCGAATGGCAATTGTGCACTTTCGTCAGCGGAGACTAGGCTTTCGCCTTTTTCTTCTTCGCCGCCATGACCTTTTCCGCCAGGTCGCGGGCGATGGCGAATGCGCCTTTGATCTTGTCGCTGTCCTTCTTCCAATCACGTCTGACGACGATCTTGTTGTCCTTGACCTTGGCCAAACCGCGCTGGTTCTGAATGAACTCTACCAAACCCTCCGGCGAGGCGAACTTGTCGTTGTGGAACTGGATTGTCGCACCCTTCGGCCCGCCATCCAGCTTGGCGATCCCTGCCCGCTTGCACATCGCCTTGATACGCACGACCAGCATCAGGGTGTTTACCTCTTTCGGCAGCGTGCCGAACCGGTCAATCAGTTCTGCGGCAAAGCCTTCCAATTCGACCTTGGTCGAAAGCGATGACAAGCGACGATAAAGCCCCAAACGCACATCCAGATCGGGCACGTAATCTTCGGGGATCAGAACCGGCACGCCCAGATTGATCTGTGGCGCCCATTGGTCGTCGGCTTCAGACAGCCCCTCCATCTCGCCTGCTTTGATCTTGGCAATCGCCTCTTCCAGCATCGATTGATAGAGCTCATAGCCGACGTCGCGCATCTGGCCGGATTGTTCCTCACCCAGCAAGTTGCCCGCACCCCGAATATCGAGATCCTGCGAAGCCAGCGTGAACCCGGCCCCCAGAGTATCCAGCGAGCCCAGAACCCGCAGGCGCTTTTCGGCTGTCGCCGTCAGTTTCTGACGCGGCTTGGTGGTCAGGTACGCATAGGCACGGGTTTTAGACCGCCCTACCCGACCACGGATCTGATAAAGCTGCGCCAGCCCGAACATGTCCGCCCGGTGCACGACCATCGTGTTCGCGGTGGGAATATCAAGCCCGCTTTCGACAATCGTCGTCGCCAACAACACGTCGTATTTTCCGTCATAAAAGGCGTTCATACGATCATCGAGTTCGCCCGCCGCCATTTGCCCATGTGCCACCATATAAGTCAGTTCGGGCAGCTGTTCTTTCAGGAACTCCTCGATCTCTGGCAGGTCGGAGATACGGGGAACAACGTAAAAGCTCTGCCCGCCACGATAGTGTTCGCGCAGCAGCGCCTCGCGGACAGTGACCGCGTCGAATTCGCTGACATAGGTACGAATGGCCAGACGGTCGATCGGCGGTGTGCCAATGATCGACAGATCGCGCACCCCGGTCAGTGACAGTTGCAGTGTCCGTGGGATCGGTGTGGCGGTCAGGGTCAGAACGTGAATGTCGCTGCGCAGCTGCTTAAGTCGTTCCTTGTGACCGACGCCAAAATGCTGTTCTTCGTCGATGATCAACAGGCCCAGATTGTTGAACCGGATACCCTTGGCCAGCAACGCATGGGTGCCGATCACGATGTCGACGGTCCCGCGCGCCATACCATCACGGGTCTGCTGTGCATCTTTCGCGGACACAAAGCGCGATAGCTGCCGCACCTCCAACGGAAAGCCCCGGAACCGTTCCTTGAAACTGGCCGCGTGCTGACGCGCCAGCAATGTGGTCGGTGCGATCACGGCCACCTGAACACCGGACATCGCGGCGACAAAGGCCGCGCGCATGGCAACCTCGGTTTTGCCAAAGCCCACGTCACCACAGATCAACCGATCCATCGGCGCGCCGGAATGCATGTCCTCCATCACCTCGGAAATCGCGCGCAACTGATCATCGGTTTCCTGATATGGAAAGCGCGCGCTGAACTCCTCCCACGCGTGGGGCGGCGGATCCATGACCGGAGCTTTGCGCAAAGCGCGTTCCGCAGCGATACGGATCAGCTTGTCCGCCATCTCGCGGATGCGTTCTTTCAGCTTGGCTTTCTTAGCCTGCCAAGCGCCGCCACCCAAGCGGTCCAGCAGACCTTCGTCATGACCGTATTTCGACAGCAGCTCGATGTTCTCAACCGGCAGATACAGCTTGGACTGTTCGGCATATTCCAGCAGCAGGCATTCATGCGCAGCACCGGCCGCCGTGACCACTTCCATCCCTATGTATCGCCCGATCCCGTGGTCGACATGCACCACCAGATCGCCCGGGCTAAGCGATTGGGTTTCGGTCAGGAAATTCTCGGCCTTGCGGCGCTTCTTGGGCTGGCGGATGAGGCGGTCACCCAGCACGTCCTGTTCGGCGATCACGGTCAGACCGGGCGTTTCAAACCCGTGCTCAAGCGCCCAGACAGCCAGATGCAATCCGCGTTTGCCAATCCGGGTGCCATTGGTGACAGGGACGGCTTCGGCCAGGCCTTCATCTTCGATCAAGCCTGTTAGACGCTCTCGCGCCCCTTCAGAATACGACGCAATCAAGACGGGCCCCTTGGCCATCTTGTCGGTGATATGGCTTGCCAAAGCACCAAACAGGCTAATGTTTTCCTGCTGCCGCTCTGGTGCGAAATTGCGGCCAATCCGCCCGCCTGCATCAATCACACCGGGACCGCTGGCCTGAGGCAGCGGGCTGAACTGCATCACCCGCCGGTCCCCGACCGCCTGCTCCCACGCGGCATCGTCCAGATAGAGCAATCCGGGAGGTGTAGGCTTATACACCGTATCCATGCGCGAACGGTTTTCCAGCGCCAGACGCCGCGTTTCATACTGATCGGCTATTGTATCCCAGCGGGCAAGCCGCGTGGGTGTCACCTGATCATCCACAGTGATCGTCGCATCCGGCAGATAATCAAACAGGGTTTCCAGCTTTTCGTGGAAGAACGGCAGCCAGTGTTCGATGCCCTGATGCTTGCGGCCCGCGCTGATCGCCTCATACAGCGGATCATCGGTGCCCGCCGCGCCAAATTCGATGCGATAGTTTTGGCGGAACCGCGTGATGGCGGCGTCGTCCAGAATGACCTCGGAAACCGGAGCCAATTCGACAACATCCAGCTTTTCGGTCGTGCGTTGCGAAACCGGATCGAACCGGCGCGCGCCGTCCAGCACGTCTCCGAACAGATCCAAACGTACGGGACCGGATTCGCCCGGGGGAAAAATGTCGATGATACCGCCGCGAACGGCATAGTCGCCCGGCTCCATCACTGTCGGACTTTGCGTGAACCCCATGCGTACAAGGAAGTTCCGCAGCGCCGTTTCGTCGACGCGATGGTTCACGCGGGCCGTAAAAGCAGCCTCGCGCAGCGCATCACGCGCAGGCACCCGCTGGGTCGCGGCATTCAGCGTGGTCAGCAGGACAAACCGATCCGGCATCTGATGAACCAGTGCCGCCAAAGTCGCCACACGGGCCGCCGCTATGTCGGCGTTGGGCGATACCCGGTCATATGGCAGACAATCCCACCCCGGAAACACAAAGACCGGCATATCGGGGGCAAAGAAAGCCAGTGCGGCGCGCATCGCCTCCATCCGTTTGTCATCACGCGCGACATGACAGGCCGGCCCGCCAACGCGCGCGATTTCATTCAGAACAAGCTGCGCGTCAAACCCTTCAGGAGCGCCACCAACCGTCACATGGTTCGGAGCCGTCATCGCCTTGCCTTTCTGATTTTCATCCCCCGAGAACACCGATCGAGACGTTCTGGTACATACCCCAAAGTGAAGTAATGACAATTGAGATCATGCCAATGATCTGGGTGTAAATCCGGCAGCGCACAAGGATCTTCGATATGCTTTCGAGCACCGGCTCGATGCGCTGCAACTTGCGTGCGGCGCGAATGTTGATCAGGGTCACCAAACTCACAGGGAACAGCAACAAAAACAGGGCCTGTGCAAATTCGACGCCATAGTAGAAACCCAGCATCGCAAGCCCGGTAAAAAAGAAACAGCTCAAGGCAAGAATAACCAGGCCTGACATATCAACGATGTACAGCATCCTGTTACGGTTGATCCTTACGATATCCAGCAGGTCCTGCTCGGACTGACCGCCAACACGACGGGCACGCACAAGCAGATCGTAGGGAACCCCCATCGCCCAGTGGCTGGCCGACGACCAGAGCACCGCCAACACAATCCAGTACCACAGATTCGAAAAGCTGCGCATGTCAATGAGTTCGAAAATCGAAGAGTGCAAATCCACGCATCAGCCCTTTGTTCATTGTCCTTGGGCGTTCTTCGCGCAGGCGCGTCCAATGTTACCCTTGAGACCATCGGGAATTCATGCCACCCAATGCACGAATATTCAAGGAGAGCGCGACATGAAACCGACCATCGCCCCCTACCCCCTTACGCGATTTCGCCGGGCACGCCAATCCGACGCCATTCGTGGCTTGGTGCGGGAAAACGCGCTGACGACGGACGATCTGATCTGGCCGGTTTTCGTGCGCGATGGTGAAGGCATTGAAGAACCCGTACCTTCGATGCCCGGCGTTGTGCGGCGCTCGGTCGATCTGATCGCCAAGGCTGCAGTCGAGGCACAGGCTATGGGCATCCCGGCGATCTGCATCTTTCCCTATACTGATCCCAGCCTGAAAACCGAAGATTGCGCCGAGGCGTGGAACCCAGACAACCTGTCGAACCGGGCCATTCGGGCGATCAAATCTGCGGCTCCAGATATCGCCGTGATGACCGACGTGGCGCTGGACCCCTATAACATCAATGGCCATGACGGCTATGTCGTTGATGGCGAGATCGTGAACGATCAGACCGTCGAGGCGCTGGTCAAAATGACACTGGCGCAGGCTGAAGCCGGGGCCGACATCATTGGTCCCTCAGACATGATGGATGGCCGCATCGGCGCAATGCGCCGCGCGCTTGAGGCTGCCGGGCACCACAACGTGATGATCCTCAGCTATGCAGCCAAATATGCCAGCGCATTCTACGGCCCCTTCCGCGATGCAGTAGGCGCGTCCGGTGCGCTGACCGGAGACAAGAAGACCTACCAGATGGACCCGGCCAATTCGAACGAGGCGCTGCGCCTGATCGAACGTGACCTGACAGAAGGCGCAGACATGGTGATGATCAAGCCAGGCATGCCCTATCTGGATATCTGTCGCCGCGTGAAAGACACGTTTGGCGCGCCAACCTATGCCTATCAGGTGTCCGGTGAATACGCGATGGTACAGGCGGCGGCGCAGAACGGCTGGATTGATGGTGAGAAAGTCATGCTGGAAAGCCTGCTGGCCTTCAAGCGCGCAGGCTGCGATGGAATCCTGACCTACTTTGCACCGCAGGTCGCACGCATCCTTCAGGGCTAAAACCCCGGACGGTCGCGACTTTTCGCCGATTGTGAACGCTGTTGGACCAGCTTTCCCGTGACACACGGACGCAATCGGCGTATTCTTGCACACAAGATCGGGAACACCCGACACTTCAGGCAGTTTATACAGAGAAAAAAACATGAGCAGTTCCAACTCTCCCCGACTAAACCGTCGTGGCTTTGCGCTTGGCATGGCCGGTCTTACGCTGACAGCAGCATGCGGAAATGGTGTAGGTAATTCCAATGCGGCCCAGATCGACGCCCGTGTGAACGTGACGCTGAACGAAATGTTCAGCAAGTACCCCAACACCGTCGAGATCGCCAACAAAGCCGACGGCATGCTGGTGATGCCCCTGATCACCGAGGCCGGGTTCATCTTTGGCGGTGCCTATGGCCAGGGCGCGCTGCGCATTAACGGTGCAACGGTCGACTACTACTCGGCCCTATCCGGCAGTGCTGGTCTGCAGATCGGCGCGCAACAATATGCGCATGTCCTGTTCTTCATGACGCAGGACGCGCTGGATGACTTCCGCCGTTCCAGCGGTTGGACCGCAGGGGCGGATATCGGCTATGTCGTCGACGCCACCGGCGACTCGCTCTCGACCGACACAACCCAATTGCGCAAGCCAGTATTGGCCGCCGTTTTCGGACAGGCTGGTCTGAAATTCGGCGCGACTGTCGAAGGCACCAAGTACACGCGCATCATCCCCTGATACCGAATACCACCCCCCTTTGCCACGGACCCCGCCACATGTTCAAAACCATGTGGCGGGGTTTTTCATCTCAACATGTTAACTCAACGTTCGCGCGGCGTTCCTCTTTCGGTTGCCCAGTCCTTCCAGTAGGGTTCAGCCAATAATTTCTTATGGGGATATGGGGCGTTCATGGGTCTTGTCTTTCGCTGGCTGGTTCGGATTGCTACGGGCCTGATCCTGTTGGCCGTTGCGGCTGTGGGTCTTGTCTACTTCCTGGCCAGCCAGTCCCTGCCGGATTATGACCAGACCGTCGAAGTCAGCGGGCTGCGTGCGCCGGTCGAGATCGTGCGTGACACCGCCAATGTTCCGCATATTCTGGCCGAAAGCGACCCTGACGTATTCTTTGGCCTGGGCTATGCCCATGCGCAGGATCGCCTGTGGCAGATGACCGTGATGCGACGCACTGCGCAGGGCCGTTTATCCGAAGTGTTCGGCAAGCGCACTGCCCCTATCGACAAGCTCTTGCGCCGTTTTGACCTTTACAGTCTTGCCCACCGCTCGGTCGAGGTGCAGGACGATTACACCAAAGCTGCGCTGCGCGCTTATTCTGCGGGCGTCAATGCCCGGCTGGATGAGATCAATGAGAACGCATTGGGACGCGGCGCGCCCGAGATGTTCCTTTTCAACGCATCTGTATCGCCGTGGCAGCCCGGCGACAGCATTGCGATCATCAAACTGATGAGCCTGCAACTGTCTGGCCATTTGAAAGATGAGGTCCTGCGCGCCCGCACATCCCTAATGCTGAACGATCCAAAGCGGCTGGCCGATATCCTGCCAGACGTACCGGGCGCGGGTATTGCGGCGCTGCCGGAATATGCGTCTTTGTTCCCAGAACTGCCGCGCTATGCCGAAGGCACGCCAATGCCCGACACGCCGCTGTCACCATTCCCTAAACGCGGCTTGGCCGGGGCGTCGAACGCGTGGTCGGCCGCGCCCTCGCGTTCCGCGATCGGAGGCACCCTGCTGGCCAATGACCCCCATCTGGGTCTGACCGCACCGGGCATTTGGTACCTGGCACGGCTTGAGCTTGCCAAAGGCGGTGTTATCGGCGCGACCATTCCGGGCGTTCCGGCGATCATGACGGGCCGCAGTGATAGGTTGGGCTGGGGTCTGACGTCGTCTTACCTGGACGATCAGGATGTTCACATCGAACAGCTGAACCCTGAAAACCCAGAAGAGTACCTGTCGCCTGATGGTTTCAAACGGTTCCGCTCTCGCCCCTCGATCATCGAGATCAAAGACGAAGCCCCCATCACCCTGACTCTGCGCTGGACCGACAACGGACCCGTCTTGCCCGGCAGCCATTACGATCTGGAAACGATCACGCCGCCCGGACACGTCGCGTCGTTGTCATGGACCGCGCTCAGCCCGCGCGACACGTCGATGACGGCTTCGATGGCATTAATGAATTCGGGCAGTGTGCGCGAAGCCATCGACGTGGCCGAACTGTTCATTGCGCCGTCGCAAAACCTGTCGCTGGTCGACAAGGACACGATCGGCATGAAGCTGATCGGCGCAATGCCTGACCGAGATCTTCGCAACCAAAGCCGCGGCCGTATCCCAACGCCCGGTTGGTTGGCCGAGAACCTGTGGCAAGGCCGCTTGCCTTATGCAAACAACCCCGAATTCGTGACGCCAGCAGGCGGGATTTTGGGCAATACAAACAACAAGATCATCGACCGCCCCTTTCCCAACCACGTCTCATACGAATGGGGTGACACCCAAAGGGTGCACCGTTGGGAACGCCTGATGCAATCGCGCGAGGTTCACACCCGCGACAGCTTTATCGAAGCGCAACTTGATACCGTCAGCTTTACCGCCCGTTCACTTCTGCCGCTAATCGGCGCCGATCTTTGGTTTACCGGAGCCTCTGCGCCCGAGGGCACACCGGAACGCCAGCGTCAGGTCGCGCTGGCCCTGCTGGCCGAGTGGAACGGTGAGATGAACGAGCACCTGCCTGAACCGCTGATCTATGCCGCATGGTTGCGCGCGCTGCAAATCCGGCTGATCTCGGACGAGCTGGGGCCGCTGGCGGCCGAATACAAACATGTTGAGCCGCTGTTCATCGAACGGGTGTACCGCGATATCGACGGCGCGTCGGTCTGGTGCGACGTGCGTCAGAGCGCACCCGTGGAAACCTGTACCGACATGGCACGACTGGCGCTGGACGATGCGCTGATCTGGATCAGCGAGAAATACGGTGGTTCGCTGGAATCCCTGCGCTGGGGAGACGCCCATCAGGCCACGCATGACCACCCGGTTCTGGGCACGGTTCCCGTTCTGCGGTTCTTCGTCAACATCCGCCAATCCACTAGCGGCGGCGACAACACTCTGCTGCGCGGGCGGACATCGGGCGAAGGGCCCAACCCTTTCCAAAACGTCCACGGTGCGGGATATCGCGGTGTCTATGATTTTGCCGATCCCAACAGTTCGGTCTTTATCACGGCCACAGGTCAGTCGGGGCATTTCCTGTCGCGCTACTACGACGACCAGGCCCAGCTTTGGCGGCGAGGTGAGTATATCCCCATGTCACTGGACATGGATCTGGCCCGCGCGGCAGCGGTCGGCGTAACCAACCTGACCCCGCGCTGATTTCACTGCTTCGGCAGGACCTTGCCCCTTTTGCAAGCTGCCGTGGACGCGCGCAGGTGTTTTCGCCTACGATCTGCAAGCCGACAATTCGGGACCTTGGGGGTACAGATGGCCAGTTTTCGGGATATGTTGAACAATCTCGCACGCGATTACGCAATCGCGTGGAGCTCGGGCGACCCAAATGCGGTTGCCAGCTTTTTTGCACCCGACGGGCAGATCACGATCAACCGGGGTGAACCAATTGTCGGCCGTGCCGCCGTCGCAGAAATGGCGCGCGGATTCTACGCCGACTTCCCGGATCTGGAAGTGCGCTGCGACATGCTGCGATGGGCCGGATCACACGCGATTTTTGTCTGGACGCTGGAAGGCCATCACTCCGAGACCGGCAACCACGTCGTCACGCGTGGTTGGGAAGAATGGGAATTGACCGCTGACAACAAGGTGCAAACGTCGCTGGGTTGGTTCGATGCTGACGACTATCAGCGCCAGATAGACGGGCAGTAGCGGACGCCCCGCCTAAACGCGCGTGATCTGGTAGTCGCGCGGAATGCCTTCTGTCACCTTGAACCAAGTCGAGGCTTTGGTTCGCGCCTGATGGGCGTCAAAGGCCGCTTGGTTTTCAAAAATTTCGTGTACGTTGAACCGACCGGGAATATCCGCGTCTTCTGTAACGTCGAATGTGATGCAACCCGGTTCGGCCCGAGTCAGGGCGATGTGGTCCGGCAACGCCTCACGCACCTGTGTGACACGGTCGGCAGGCACCGAAATATGACCACGCAGAACCACCTTAATTTTTGCCATCGTGACCTCGCTTGTCGATCAAAGCGCGGCGAACTGCGCCGCTTGCTTGTCGGTCCACAATACGGTGATCTGAAATCCGTCATCCGTCTGCTCTTCGGATTGAACAACGTCCTGACGGAACAGCCACGCACGCTTGTTGCCTTCGGCAAATGCCAGCGTCAGAACTGTCTCGTGCCGAACCCCTTGCAAATTAACCGCGATCTCGGCCAGCAATGGTTCGATGCCTTCGCCCGTCACGGCGGAAATGGCAAAGATCGACGGGTCGCGGTCGGCCCGGGCAAACGTGGCCTCGCGCTCATCTTCGTTCAACAGGTCGATTTTGTTCCAGACCTCAAGCCGGGGCCGTTCGTCATCAACGCCCAACGAGGTCAAAATGGTCTCGACATCCCGGGCTTGTGCCTCGGTGTCTTCATGGCTGATGTCGCGCACATGCACGACGATATCTGCGCCCAGAACCTCTTCAAGTGTGGCGCGGAAGGCCGCGACCAGTTCGGTCGGCAAGTTCGAAATGAACCCCACCGTGTCCGACAGAATCACCTCGGGACCATCGGGCAGTTCAACCCGCCGCATGGTCGGATCCAGCGTGGCAAACAGCATGTCCTTCGCCATTACCTCGGCCCCGGTGAGGCGATTGAACAAAGTTGATTTACCGGCGTTCGTATAGCCCACCAACGCCACAATCGGATATGGCACCTTGGCCCGAGCAGCTCGGTGCAAGGTCCGGGTCTTGATCACCTTCTGCAATTGACGGCGCAGGCGCACAAGCTGATCGTCGATGGCCCTTCGGTCAGCCTCGATCTGGGTCTCACCGGGACCACCGACAAACCCCAATCCACCCCGCTGACGTTCAAGGTGGGTCCAGGCGCGAACCAGACGCGTACGCTGATAGCTGAGCGCGGCCATCTCGACCTGCAGAACACCTTCACGGGTACGGGCGCGGTCGCTGAAAATCTCCAAAATCAACCCGGTCCGGTCGAGGATCTTGACCTTCCACGCTTTTTCCAGATTGCGCTGCTGAACCGGGGTAACCGGCCCGTCGATCAGAACCAGCTCGACCTCGGCGTCATGAAACCGTTCGCCCAGCTCCTCGATCTTGCCGGTCCCGAACAACAGCCCCGGCTGGGCACGTGGCAGACGCACAATATCGGACCCGATCACATCCAGATCGGGCAAAGCGGCAGCCAGTGCCACCGCCTCTTCCAACGCCGGTCCAGGGACACGGCGCTGTTCATCTGATTTGATTTCCGGATGCAGCACCCAAGCCCGGGTGCGCGTCCTGTCGTGTTCCATCAAGAGGCGTCTTCGCCCTCATACAGGTTGATCGGCTGTGACGGCATGATCGTTGAAATTGCGTGTTTGTAGACCAGCTGCGACTGTCCGTCGCGGCGCAACAATACGCAGAAATTGTCGAACCAGGTGATGACACCCTGCAATTTCACACCGTTGATCAGGAAAATTGTGACCGGGACCTTTGCTTTCCGTACATTATTCAGGAACGCGTCCTGCAGATTCTGTCTGTCCGAAGCCATATTATTATAATCTCGCCATTGTTCTTGCTACGCGCTGCGGACCAACGCGCTCCCTCTGGCAGAGTATGGAGTGTCGTTAACCGATATTCCAGATGAAAAATAAGGTGTCGGCAAAGGTGAGGATTCTTAGTCTCGCCAGAGGGTTGGCGTAATCAGCGCAATGATCGCCAAAGTTTCCAATCGCCCGATCACCATCGCCGCACACATGGTCAGCTTTGCGCCCCAGGGCAAATCGACCAGACGGATGGGAACATCGGTGGCCAGTTCGATCAGCGGCCCGGTGGTGCTGAGTGCCGCAACGCTGAGGACCATCGCCTGTTCAAACCCCGACCCCATCGCGGCCAGCAGCAGATTGAACAGTGCTGCGGTCAAGGCGAACATCATCAGGAAGATCCAGGCGATAAAGGCCCCGTCGCTTTGAATGCGACGGTTACCGCCGCCAATGCCACTAACGGATGAGGGATAGATCAACCGATCAATCTCGCGCGCGCCATTGAGGTACAGGGCAAAGACCCGCAGCAGTTTGACCCCGCCCGCCGTTGTGGCCACCCCCCCTCCGATCAGGGCGAGACCCATCAGGATCAGCCCGGGGGTGCCAAGGCCGGACAATTGCTGGGCATCATTCCAGTTTGCGCTTTCGAAACCGGCTGTGGTCAGGAAAGACAACGCCGTAAAGATCATACCCCAGATCACGCTGAGTGCCTGAAGCGGTTCCAGCTGATTGCCGATTTCCAGAACGCCGGCCCAGACGCGCGCGAACAACAGTGCCGCGACGACACCCACAATCATCAAGCCAATCCGGAATTCGGGGTCTTGGTCCAGCCGGGAATAGCCTGTGGTCGCCGTATCGGTCGAAAACGTCAGCCGCGACAAGGCGAAGAACAAGAACAGAAACAGGATCGCTTCGCCTGTTATTCCGGCCTGCGCCCCCTCCAGCCCGCCGACCGGAGATATCCCCGACGTGGCCATGGTTGACATGGCGTGACACACGGCAGTCAGGCCGTTTTCGCCGGCGATCAGTAGCAGGATCCATATGGTTGCGGTCAGACCGGTATAGACTGGTGTCAAGGTCCGGGTCACACGGATCAGACGGCCGCGGGGGTCGACCTCTTCGCTTTGTGCGACGCCCGACACCGGACGGCCAGGCTGGCCACGTGCTGTAATCTCGAACCCACCCAACGACAAGGGCGCCAGAATCGCAGCCGCGGCAATCCACATCAGCAAGCCACCCAACCAGCCGACCAAAGCACGCCACAGGTGCAGCGGTGCAGTCAGGCGATCCGGGTCCGGAAACAGGTCCGCACCGGTGGTGGTCACAGCGCTGACCATATCAAAATACGCGTTCAGAAAAGTGGTGGTGCCCAAGGCATCATGCAGCGGAATCGCCAGAAAAAGCGGCAGAACGGTAAAACACCCCAGCAACACGGCCAGTTGCCCCAGCGTCCCACGTCGCGGCACCCGGTTTGATGCTGCCACAGCGATCGTGGATACCACGAACAGCCCCAGAAGACCGGAATAGAAAAACGATCGCGACGTGTCGTGATCATCCAAGGCCAGTGCGTAAATCGCCGGAACCCACATCGACAGCGCCGCGATTCCCCAGATCAACAGAAACAGCGGCAGCCGCTGTATCAAAGTGATCTGTTGTCTCCGAGCGCGCGCCATCAGAAGAAATCAATTGAAACCTGCATCAGGCGCTCGACCTCGGGCACGTCCTTGGCCATCGCAAAGATTGCCACCACGTCCTTTTCGTCGATCCGCAGGCTGCCGGTCGGGCGCAAAAGCTCATCGCCTTTTCGGACGGCGCCTACCAGAACACCTTCGGGAAAATCGATATCCCGCAGCTTCTGCCCTGCCATGGGTGAAGTCGACAGCACCTCGGCCTCGATCACTTCTGCCTCGGCATCCCCGATAGAATAGACCTGCCGCACACGACCGTGGCGAATATGGCGCAGGATCGAGCTGACTGTGGTTGCACGCGGGTTAATGTAAGCGTCGATCCCCAGCGGCCCCATCAAGGCCACCATGCTGGGATCATTGATCAAGGCAATTGCCAAGGCACAACCTTCGGCCTTGGCCCGCACCGCAGCCAGCATGTTGGCACGGTCGTCATCGGTGACTGCCAGCATCGCGTCGGCGCGTTCGATCCCGGCCTCGCGCAACAAGGCGGCATCCAGCCCGTCGCCATTCAGGACAATCGTTCGTTCCAGTGTTTCGGCGGCTATTTCAGCGCTTTGGCGATCACGCTCGATCACCTTGGCGCGTACCCGGCTTTCTCGCTCTTCCAACGTCCGGGCCACTTCCAACCCGACATTGCCGCCGCCAACGATCACGACGCGGTCCTGTTTCTTTTGGGCCTTGCCAAAAACCTCCATCGTGCGGTCCACGTCTTTGACATTGGTAAAGACATAGCATTCGTCGCCGACAAACAGCTGATCTTCGGATTCAGGCGCAAACAGCGTGCCATCGCGCCGAACACCAACGACAATTGAGCTGAGGGTCGAAAACAGGTCCGTGAGCTGCCGCAAGGGGGTGTTCACGATGGGGCAATCTTCGTCGATGCGAATGCCCAGCAGCTGCGCCTGCCCATCCATGAACATTTCAGTATCAAAGGCGGACGGGGCCGAAAGGCGGCGCATGGCAGCGGCTGCGACTTCGCGTTCCGGGCTGATCACGACGTCGATGGGCAAGTGGTCACGACGGAACAGATCCGAATGGATCGCCTGCAAATACGATTTCGCCCGCAACCGCGCGATCTTGCGCTGGATGGAAAAGATCGAATGCGCCATCTGACAGGTGACCATATTCACTTCGTCTGAATGGGTCGCTGCGATGATCATATCGGCATCCCGTGCGCCTGCCCGTTCCAGCACGTCAGGATAGCTGGCAAATCCGGCAATCCCCTGAACATCCAGCGTTTCCGTCGCCCGGCGCACCAGATCGGGATTGTTGTCCACCACCGTTACGTCATTCAGTTCGCCCGACAAGTGACGTGCGATCTGCCAGCCGACCTGACCGGCACCGCATATGATGACCTTCATGTTTCTGGCCCTTCTGCCTGAAATCCTTGAATGACAGATGCCCCTATAGTGGTCAATTGAATTGTCATTCTGACAAAGCTGGGGCAAGATAACCCTATGAAATCAGTGCTTCACTTACTAATTCCGCTGACTGTCCTGTCCGCTTGCAGCGGCCCACTTTCGCTGTATTACCGCGAAGGTGAAAGCGTGTCGCGCACGCAGTCCGAGACCACGCAATGTCAGGTCAAGGCGGTAAATGACGTTCCCGTCGCCAATCAGGTGCGGCAAAGCCCGCCCACATACTGGCCGGGACGTACTTATTGCGACAACCGGGGACACTGCTATCGTTCGCCTGGTTGGTGGGAGCCCGGGCGCGTTTATACGGTCGACGTGAATGCCGGTCTGCGCAATCAGGTCGAGGCCCAATGCATGGCCAAAAAAGGCTTTCGTCCGATCAGCCTGCCACCCTGCAAACAGAGTGTTAAATCACAGGTTCCACCTGCGCGCACAACGAAGCTGCCGCCGCTGGGAACCCAATCCTGCTATGTGAAGTTCGACGATGGCTCGTTTCAGATCATCAACCCGGGACAGGCAGGGTAATGTCCCGGCGGATTATTCCGCCGGTTCCGGTTCGTCGATTTGCGCCACCCGTGCCCCGGATTTGTTCGAGGTCACAACACCAAGCGATTTGAGCTTGCGGTGCAGCGCGCTGCGCTCCATGCCAACAAAGCTGGCGGTTCGGCTGATATTGCCACCGAAACGGTTGATCTGGGTCAACAGGTACTCACGCTCGAACGCCTCGCGCGCTTCGCGCAGCGGCAGGGTTGCCAGTGCACCAGACAAAACCACGCGACCCGAGTCGTCGGTTTTCTCTTCTTCGGTTGGCAATTCGCGGGCTTCGATTGGACCTGTTCCATCGCCCAGGATCAGGACACGCTCGATCAGGTTCTTCAGCTGCCGAACATTGCCGGGCCAGGTCATGGTTTGCAACAATGCCACCGCCTCTTCCGAGATCTCGCGAATTGGCAAGCCTTGGGATTCGTTGCACATTTCAATGAAATGCTGTGCCAGAACCGGAATATCCTCGCGCCGGTCCTCCATCGAAGGCACGGCGATCGGAACGACGTTCAGGCGGTGATACAGCTCTTCGCGGAACCGGTCAGCTTCGATTTCAGCATCAAGATCGCGATTTGTCGACGAGATGACCCTCAGGTCCACTCGTACCTTGTCAGACCCGCCTACCCGCTGGAATTGCTGGTCGACCAGGACCCGTAGAATCTTAGATTGCGTACCCAAGGGCATGTCCGCCACTTCGTCAAAATAGATCACTCCGCCATGGGCCTCTTCCAACAAGCCGGATTCGATCCCGCGTTCCGATGACTCGCGCCCGAATAGCACCTCTTCGACGCGTTCAGGCTCAATCCCTGCGCAGTTAACGGTGACGAAAGGAGCGTTGGCGCGGTTGGAATGGGCGTGGATGTAACGCGCGGCAATCTCTTTGCCCGACCCAGCTGGCCCGCTCAACATCACGCGGCCGTTCGACTTGGTGACCTTGTCCAGCTGGCTCTGCATTGCCCGGAACGAGGCTGATTTGCCGATCATGTCCGAGTTGGTGACCTCACGCCGCTTGAGCGAGGCATTCTCGCGGCGCAAGCGCGAGGTCTCCATGGCGCGGCGGATCACGACCATCAACTGATCAATGTTAAAGGGCTTTTCGATAAAATCGTAAGCGCCCTGCTTGATGGCCGCCACAGCAATCTCGATGTTGCCGTGACCGGAAATGATCACCACCGGCACATCAGGGTTGTCGCGTTTAACCGACTTCAGGATATCGATCCCGTCCATGCGGCTGTCTTTCAGCCAGATATCAAGGATCAACAGTCCCGGTGGCTCGGAATTGATCGACGACATACACTCATCCGAGTTTGCCGCCAGCCGGGTTGAATAGCCTTCGTCCTCCAGAATGTCGGACACCAGTTCGCGAATATCGCGTTCGTCATCTACGATCAGAATGTCGCTCATCTTTGGCCTGCTTTCAGTTTGTTAGTATGAATTGCCTGCTTTTGTGGCGCTCCAGTCTGGGA
Organism: Ruegeria sp. YTSA072; assembly: GCF_059610285.1. Classification (NCBI taxonomy): domain Bacteria; kingdom Pseudomonadati; phylum Pseudomonadota; class Alphaproteobacteria; order Rhodobacterales; family Roseobacteraceae; genus Ruegeria; species Ruegeria sp. YTSA072. The sequence goes on from NZ_JBXWNI010000012.1 coordinate 46,542, forward strand.
AATTTTGCCCCCCGGCAAACGGATCACGGCCATCGCACCGAAATGGTCCTGTCCGTCGAATACGGGCGCGTCTTCCAAAGTCAGCGCTCCGCCATGTTCTTCTATGATCTTCTTGACTATGGGCAGGCCCAGACCCGTGCCCTCGTCGCGTGTAGTGACATAGGGTTCAAACAACCGCGCCCGATCTTCGGGCAGCCCTATGCCATTGTCCGCTATTGTAATGACCGTCCCCGCATCATCGTTGGAAATGTCCACTTCGATCTGTGGCTTCAAATTTTCTGGCGGACCTTTTTTCTTAAGTGTTTCGATGGCCTCTCCCGCGTTCTTTATCAAATTTGTCAACGCCTGGTTCAACATCGTCGCGTCCACATCCGCCAGGATGGGCTTTTCCGGCAGGGTCGCGTCGATCTGCACATCCGGCTGTCCGGCTTGCTGCAACAGAACAGCTTCGCGCACCAAGCCGACGACGTCTTCCTCATGCCGATCGGGTTCAGGCATCCGCGCGAATTTTGAGAACTCGTCCACGATCCGCCGCAGATCGTTGGTTTGCCGAACGATCACATCGGTCATGGATACAAGGCTGTCACAATCCTCTTCGTCCAGTTTGCGCGAGAATTTGCGCTTGATCCGTTCCGCGCTGAGCTGGATGGGCGTCAACGGGTTCTTGATCTCATGAGCAATACGGCGGGCCACATCGCCCCAGGCCGCCATACGCTGTGCGCTGACCAGATCGGTCACATCATCGAAGGCCACCACGTAGCCCTCCAGCCCTCCATCCTCGCCGCGCCGGATCGCCATTCGCACCAGCAAGTTTTCCAACCGCCCCTTACGCGTGACCTTAACCTCACCCTGCACGGCCTCTTGACCGCTGCCTTTCAGATTTTCGAATAAGGGAAGGAATTCGGGGACCGCGATTCCGATGGCCAATTGTTCTTCACCGCGCGACCAATCCAGAAGACGCTCGGCTGAACGGTTCACGAATGTGACGCATCCATCCGAATCGACGCCGACCACACCGGACGTCACCGAGCTCAGTACAGAATCGAACAGGCGGCGGCGGCGCTCAATTTGACGCGTGTTTTCCAACAACGTTTCTCGCTGCCCTTTAAGTTGCCGCGTCATCTGATTGAAATAACGACCTAACATGGCGATTTCGTCATCGCTGGCCTCTTCGATGACCTGAACGCTCAGATCCCCGGCGCCGACCCTTTGTGCGGCTGTAGTCAGACGGCCAACCGGGCGCGACAGGCGTTCAGCGAACCACATCCCCAACGACATCGCGGCAAGGATCAAGATGACCGCAAAGCCTAGGTACAGGAGCCCGAACTCAAAAAGAACCCGGCCCCTTTCACTTTCAAGCTGTTGGTAGAACTGAACCGTTTCCTTGGTGTCATCCAGCAATTTCAGCAGTTCGCCATCCACCTCTCGGCTAACATAGAGATACCGGTCCAGATAAGCCTGCAACGGCGCCAGCGCGCGGAACTCGTTGTTTTGCCAATCTGCAATGATCAGAAGGCCGCTGTCGGTTGCTTCAACCATCTGCTCCGGTGTCGGTGGTTCATAGTTGAACAAGTAGGACCGGTCGCCACGGGATTTAATTTCTCCACTGCCATCAATGACATAGGCCTCGCGCAAGCCCCGCTGAATCTGCGATTGTCCCTGTGCCAGAACCTCGCGCAGTTCTGCGTCCGAGATGTAGAAGTCCAGCGTTCGCGCATTGTCGAGGAATCGGGAAAGAACGATAGCGTCCTGTGTCAGGCCGCTGCGGTGTTCAAGCTCATAGGCCTCGGCCGCCGACAGGGATGATCCGACAACCTGACGGACCCGATCCGAAAACCATCCCTCAAGCCCGATATTCACCGTAAGGCCGGCAAAGATCGCGACGGTCACTGTCGGCACCAGCGCCAGCAAGGTGAACGCACCGATCAGCCGCAGGTGCAGACGAGACCCGGCAGATTTTGCCCGGCGTGCAGCGATCAGGCTGAACACCTGCCCCAGAACAAGTGCTGCAACGACCAGCACATAGACCAGATCCGCCAGCAGAATCAGCCGCAGCGTGGGCGCTGCCGAACCTAAATCAAACGGACCGATGACCAGATACGTGGCCAACGCCAGAATTGGCCCCAGAAGGACCAGCCCCAAGGTGCTAAAATTGCGCAGCTTTCGGGATTTCCGCCACCGATCAATCGATAGGATCAGCCCGCTCTGTGCTCGGGTTGCCACCGTCTGCCCTCATCCTGATGTGCCGCTTACGCGGCGTACCGCCATATCTCGTGGTCGTTGCCGGGCTTGTACCCGGATGCCACGCTTTGTGTGGCGATATTACATCAGTTTGCGTCGGCGTGTCACCTGAATATCGAGATCGGTGATTTTTTTGCGCAGCGTATTCCTGTTGATCCCTAGCAAATCCGCACATTTCGCCTGATTTCCGCCGGTTGCGTCCAGTGCCTGCTCGATCAAGGGGCCCTCAACCTCGCGCAGGATGCGCTGATACAGGCCCGGAGGTGGCAACAAATTGCCGTGCAGATCGAAATAGCGACGCAAATGACGGGCCACAGAGGCCGAGAGTTTCTCCCTTTCGCCGTCACCAAGAATCGGTTCCGCTTCGGGCTGACTGCCCAAAACCATCTCAACCTCGGCTTTCGATATTTCTTCGACCCGGCTGGTCAGGCTTAAACGTCGGATCGCGTTTTCCAACTGTCGTACATTACCGGGCCAGGAATACCTTCGGACCAGTTCTACGGCCTCGGAGCTGAGCCAGCGCTTTGTTCCATTCTCCCGTTCTTCGCGGGCAAGGAAGTGATCAACCAGCAGGGTGATATCGTCCACCCGCTCGCGCAGCGCTGGCACGTGGATCGTCGCACCGCACAGTCGATAATACAGATCCTGACGCACCCGCCCGCTTTCCATCGCTTCGGTCAGGTCCGATTGGCTGGTCGCCATAAAACGCGGAAGATGATCGCCGGGCGTGTCCATCATCCGGACAATACGTGCCTGGACCTCATCTTCGATATCAGCGATCTCGTCGATCAACAGGGTGCCGCCCCGTACCCTGGCCATAATGCGCGCAGGTCCCTCGAGGTCACGCAGATCACCAGCGGTCGCAGTGACGAAGGGCAGCGTGCGCCGGTCCGAAAAATCATGAATAGCTCGCGCTATCAAGGACTTGCCGGTGCCACTTTCACCGGAAATCATGACAGAAAGATCGGTATTCATCACACGTGCCACAAGGCGATACAGCGCCTGCATCCCCGGAGTGCGCCCGACCAGCGGCAGCTCCTCAGGACAGTCTTCGGCAGGTACGACCGCATCCGCCTGCACGCGTTGCTTTTGCTCCAAGGCCCGTGCGGTCCGCTTCATCAGGTCTGGCAGATCAAAGGGTTTGGGCAGATAGTCATATGCATCCGCCTCGGCCGCTTGAATGGCGGTCATAATCGTGTTCTGCGCCGAGATCACGATGACCGGCAGCCCCGGACGATCCTGCGCGATCTTGGGCAACATCTCCAGCCCGTTGCCATCCGGCATAACCACGTCCGAGATTACAACGTCTCCTTTGCCCTCGCCGACCCAGCGCATCAGGGTGGTCAGCGAGGATGTCGCATGAACCTTGCACCCGGCCCGCGTCAGGGCCTGAGTCAGTACGGTTCGGATTGTGCGATCGTCATCTGCGACCAGTACTGTGCCATCCATCAGGTGCTCTCCTTACTATCTCTGCCCGGTTGTCCATCTCAGGTCCCGTCGCGCGGCGCGCGTCTGAGGGACAGGCGGAATACGGTGTGTCCCGGAACCGACTCAGCCAAGATCCAGCCGTCGTGGTCCGAGATGATTTTACTGACCAGCGCCAGCCCAAGACCGGTGCCGTTTTCCCTGCCCGACACAAACGGATCGAAAATGTCGCTGCGGATCTTGTCCGGCAGCCCCGGGCCGTCATCGATGATTTCGATCTGCAGGGGCAAAGAATGCCCCGAACCGTCGCTGCGGCGCAGGCGGAAGGAATGTTCGAAATACGTCCGCAGGCGGATTGTCCCGCCTTTGGGGGACGCCTCGGATGCATTCTTGAGCAGGTTCAGTACGACCTGCAAAAGTTGATCCGGGTCTCCATAGGCCAGCGGCAGCGAGGGGTCGTAATCCTCGATAATCGTCATATGCGCGCCAAAACCTAACAGCGCCGAGCGCCGCGCACGGTCCAGAACGTCATGGATATTGACCGGTTTGAAATCTGGCTGGGTCAGGTTTCCAAACTGCTCGACCTGCTCCAAAAGCTTCACTATTCGGCGGCTTTCAGCAACGATAAGATCTGTAAGTTCAAGGTCTTGCTGGCTGATATTCATGCTCAGAAGCTGCGCAGCCCCGGTGATCCCCGCCAATGGGTTCTTGATTTCATGTGCCAGCATTTCCGCCATGCCAATCGCCGATTGCGCCGCAGATTTTACCGTGTTGCCCCGTGTCATCCGCCCCGCCAGTTCGCGTGGGGACATGGTCATGATCATCGACCCCGGATGCCCAAGCAGCGGCGCAATTTGCAAAGCGCATTGCAGCGGCGCCCGATTGCCTGACCCCACATCCACATCGTTCACGAAAAGCGGTGTGCCCTGTTGGCGTGCGCGCAAAAACGCTTCTTCCAGTGGGGCATCCACGGCGATCTGGTCCCAGACCGGGTGACCGATGACTGCATTGCGGGACGCATTCAGGAACCCCTCCCCGGCGGAATTCACATCTGTGATCCGGTCATCGGCATCAATGATGAAAGCCGGAACCGGCAGCGATGCCCAGATGTTCTGGTCCGAGGTCATGCTGCTGCCTCTGCGTCGCCGTGCAGGGCATCGCCCAACAGACGCAGCACCTCGGCTGTATCCCGCGAGGTCAAAACCGCACGGCGCAAGGTTGCCGGGGTCGCGGCCTCATCCATGTACCAGCCAAGATGTTTACGTGCCACGCGCAGCCCCAGATCGGTGCCGTAAAAGTCCAGCATCGCCTCATAATGACCGCGCACCATGTCGATCAGGTCGCCATTAGCGGGGATGACCGGCGCTTGTGCGCCATATAAATCGTGGCACATCTGGGCCAGCAGCCATGGCTTACCCTGTGCCCCGCGTCCAACCATGACGCCATCGGCGCCTGAGTGGTCCAAAGCCGTGCGCGCTGCATCAGTATCTACGATATCCCCGTTCGCGATGACGGGGATCGAGACCGACTCTTTCACCGCACGGATCGCTTGCCAGTCCGCGCGTCCTTTGTAGAACTGGCACCGCGTCCGCCCGTGGATTGTGATCAGTTGGATGCCCGCACCTTGCGCCCGGCGCGCCACATCCGGTGCGTTCAGCAAGTTGTCGTCCCAACCCAGACGAGTTTTCAGAGTGACCGGAATGTCGACAGCCTCGACCACGGCCTCAATCAGCGTCAGCGCGTGATCCGGCGTCTTAAGCAGCGCCGAACCGGAATAGCCATTCGTCACCTTCTTTGCCGGGCAGCCCATATTGATATCGATCACCCGCGCCCCGCGATCGGCCACCTGACGCGCAGCCTCGGCCATCCAATGCGCCTCGCGCCCTGCAAGTTGAACAGCGGTGTTTTCAACGTCAGCAGACAGCTCGGCCCGTTCCCGCACGCCCGGTTTGGCCTGCACCATTTCCTGACTAGCGACCATTTCGCTGACGACCATGCCCGCGCCAAAGCGCATCACCAGATCGCGGAACGGTCGATCGGTGATCCCGGCCATCGGGGCCAGCATGACCGGCGGATTTAAGGTTTTGTCGGCGAGGTGCAGGGTCAACGTGCTTAATCCTTGGGCAGTTGCGTCTTAGATATCGAATTCGGCGCATATGAACAACAAAACGGCAGGAAACAAGCTTGCAAAATCACCACTTGCCTATTTTTTAAGCAACTTGACGCGGGTGATTGCCTCTACATTCACCGCAGCTTAAACACTGCGCTCAAATCATCGGAGAATTCGCCCAATGACCACCGCCGCCATCATCGTCGCCGCAGGACGCGGGTTGCGCGCCGGAGGCGGCATTCCCAAGCAATGGCGACCATTGGCCGGACGCAGAGTTGCGGATTGGACCATCGACCGGTTTCGCCATCAGGTCGATCATATTGTTCTGGTGCTGTCCGAGGATGATCAGACCGCTTGGGACGAGTTTTTAGGCTCTGATCTGCTGCTGGCAAAAGGTGGCAGCGATCGTGCCGGGTCGGTACGGAACGGGCTGGATGCATTAGATGGGCTGGGGATCGAACATGTCCTGATTCACGACGTCGCCCGCCCCTGCGTGAGCGGCCAGACTATTGCGGACGTCCTGACCGCCCTGACCAAGCAGGAGGCTGCAGCACCCGGTCTGGCCGTTACAGATGCGCTCTGGACCGGTGACGAAGCCGCTGTGACCGGAACGCAGGACCGGACGGGTCTTTTTGCGGCGCAGACCCCACAGGGTTTTCGCTATGACGCGATTGTCGCGGCGCACGCGGCCCATTCTGGCGGCGCGGCGGACGATGTCGAGGTCGCCCGTGCCGCTGGCATGAACGTGATGATCGTGCCAGGCGATGCTGATAACATCAAAATCACAAGACCCGAGGATTTTGCCCGGGCGGAACGCATATTGGGAAAAGAAATGGATGTAAGGCTGGGCAACGGATACGACGTGCATCGGTTCGGTGACGGAGATCACGTAATCCTGTGCGGGGTTAAGATTTCGCATGACCGGGGGCTGCAGGGCCATTCGGATGCGGATGTCGGCATGCATGCGGTTACTGATGCAATCTATGGCGCGCTGGCGCAGGGCGATATTGGCCAGCACTTTCCGCCCACGGACCCGCAATGGAAGGGCGCCGCAAGCGAGATATTCCTGCACCACGCGGTCGAGCTGGCCGAGCAGATGGGTTACAGCATCTCAAATGTCGATTGCACGCTGGTCTGCGAATACCCCAAGATCGGTCCGCACGCACCCGCGATGCGTGCAGAAATAGCGCGCATTATGGGGTTGCGCGTCGATCAGATTTCGGTCAAGGCGACCACGTCCGAACGCCTTGGTTTTACCGGGCGAAGCGAAGGCATCGCCTCATTGGCGACAGCTTGCCTGGTGAAGTCATGAACGCCGCGCGATTGATCGGGACGGTTTGCGGTGTCGGATATCTGCGCCCGGCACCCGGAACATGGGGATCTCTGGCCGCCCTGCCTCTGGCCTGGGTTTTGCATACGCTGGGCGGTTTTCCCTTGTTGGTCATCGCCACTGTGGCCGTTTTTGTCGGTGGCCTGTGGGCAACCAAAGTGATGACTGCTGGGCAGGAAGATCACGACCCGTCCGAAATCGTCATCGACGAAGTAGCCGGGCAGTTCATCGCGCTTTGGGCCATTTCCTACCCATCTTGGGCGCATGGAATTGATATCACAGCCCTTTGGCCCGGCTGGATCGCAGGTTTCCTTCTGTTTCGCCTGTTCGACATCACGAAACTCGGCCCGGTGGGTTGGGCTGACCGCAAAGGTGACGCGATGGGTGTGATGCTGGACGATGTGATCGCCGGCGTCTTTGCCGGGATCGGCGTTCTGGTTCTCGCCGGCATCTCACACGGTGTTCTGGGCCTATGAATGTCGCCGCTTTGCTTGACCGCGCCAAGTCGCAAGGCGTGATGATCGCGACAGCCGAAAGCTGCACTGGCGGCATGGTCGCTGCCGCACTGACGGATATTCCAGGCAGCTCGGCCGTGGTGGATCGCGGGTTTGTCACTTACACCAATGAAGCCAAGCAGCAGATGCTGGGTGTGCAGCCCGAAACGCTGGAAACTCATGGCGCGGTGTCCGAGGAAGTGGCGCAAGAGATGGCCGATGGCGCGTTGAGGAATTCAGACGCGCAATTGACTGTGTCCATCACCGGCATCGCGGGTCCAGGTGGATCCGATTTCAAACCCGAAGGCCGCGTGTGCTTTGGATTGGCAGTGGACGGGCAGAAGACGATAACCGAAACCGTGGAATTCGGGGCGTTGGGGCGTGACAAGGTGCGGCTGACCGCCCGCGATCATGCCTTGGACCTGTTGTCGCACGGCCTTTCGTCAATTGCTTAATAATCTAGCACTCCACTCATTTTGGCGCTCATTTAATCACCGGTTCACAAAAGGCCCTTAAAACAGGCGTCAAAAACCACCTCTGCCTCTTTTTTCCCCGCCTTCTCTCCGCTTCAACGCCAGCTACGCAAGCTGAAGACGCCACAGAGGAGACCGGCTGATGAACGGAGCCGATACCGCCTGGATCATAGTTGCAACTGCACTGGTCCTATTCATGACATTGCCGGGCCTCGCCCTGTTCTATGGCGGCCTCGTGCGCGCCCGCAACGTGCTGAGCGTTTTCATGCACTGCTTCTCAATCGCCTGTTTGATGAGCATCCTGTGGCTGGTCGCCGGATATTCGATCGCATTTGGTGACGGCGGATCGGGTCTGTGGGGCGGTCTGGGCAAAGCCTTCCTGAACGGAGTTGACGTCGACAGCCTGTCGGGCACCCTGCCTGAGGTTCTGTTCTTTGCCTTCCAGATGACCTTTGCAATCATCACCCCCGCCCTCATCATCGGCGCATATGTCGAACGTGTGGGTTACGGGTTTGTGATGATCTTCTCGGGCCTGTGGATGCTGCTGTGTTACGCACCGGTTGTTCACTGGATCTGGGGCGGCGGCATTTTGACCGATGGCGGCATTCTGGGCGAGATCGGCGTGCGTGACTTTGCCGGTGGCATCGTGGTGCATGAAACCGCAGGTCTGGCCGCGCTGATCATCGCCGTGGCGCTTGGCCCGCGCCGCAACCGCACGACCCCGCCGCACAATCCGGGCTATGTCATGATCGGTGCCGCGATGCTGTGGGTAGGCTGGTTTGGCTTCAATGGCGGTTCACAATTGGCGGCAGATGGCGGTGCCGCTATGGCGATAACAGTCACTCATATCTCAGCCGCAACCGCATCGCTGACATGGGCGCTGTATGAACGCATCAAATACGGCAAAGCCTCGATGGTGGGCCTGGTTACAGGTACGATTGCGGGCCTGGCCTCGATCACCCCAGCCTCGGGATATGTCGATCCGGTTCAGGCGCTGATCATCGGTGCCGTAGCAGGCGTGTTGTGTCAGGAGGCCGTGAACATCATCCGTAATAAGCTGAAAATCGACGACACTCTGGACGTGTTCGCGGTGCACGGCGTAGGCGGCATCTTTGGCACCATCATGATCGCTGTGTTCGGCCTTGGTGCCTGGACCGCGCAGTTGGGCGGGCTGGTCATCGTAGGTGTCTTTACGGCAGTTGTCACATTTGTGTTGATCAAGGTGGTTGCGCTGATCACCCCGCTTCGCGTAGATGCAGAAACCGAGACAAACGGGCTCGATCTTTCGGTACACGGCGAGCGTGCCTATGACATGAGCAGCTAAGCCCACCTTGGCTGCCTCTTGCCCGCAAGGGCCAAAGCGGGCCTCTTCGTGAGGTCCGCTTTTCTTTTGCGCACACCCCTCTCGACTCTGGGACGGGGGACAGGCTATCAGCCCGCAACGTCATTTTGTCCCGAGGTTGCACCATGATCCCCAGCTCTTTCCCCGATAGCACCGAAATCGCTCGCCTGACCGCGCGGATGCTCCTGGAGATCAAGGCCGTCCATTTCAATTCGCGTGAGCCTTTCACACTTGCCAGCGGCTTGCCCAGCCCGACCTATATCGACTGCCGCAAGCTGATCTCTTACCCGCGAATCCGGTCGACCCTGATGGATTTCCTGACCGTCACCGTGATGCGGGATGCCGGGTTTGAGGCATTCGACAATATCGCCGGCGGTGAGACCGCGGGCATCCCCTTCGCCGCCATGGTGGCTGAGCGTATGGCGCTGCCGATGACCTACGTGCGCAAAAAGCCAAAGGGTTATGGCCGCAACGCCCGTATCGAAGGCGCGATGATCGAAGGAGAGCGTGTGCTGCTGGTCGAGGATCTGACCACCGATGGCGGGTCCAAGCTGTCCTTCGTGGATGCGATCCGTGAAACAGGTGCCACCTGCGGGCATACAGCTGTCATCTTCTACTATGGCATCTTCCCCGAGACCGAAAAAACCTTGGGCGACCACGGCATCCAACTGCATCACCTGTGCACATGGTGGGATGTTTTGGCCGAGGCCAAAGCGCAGAAAGCCTTTGATCAGGAAACACTTGACGGTGTCGAAGCCTTCCTGAAGGACCCGCGTGGCTGGCAGGAAGCAAATAAATCCACGTAAACCTCTTGTGGACAGATTGGGGATAAGCCCAGAAGAATCGGTCGACCGGCCACGATATCTGGTGACTTTTCCCCCAATTCCTACATAATAAGCTACGCATACACAGGTATCCAAACTGTCAGGAAAGTTATCCCAAGGCTTTATCCATAGTTAGCCACAGGTATTTCCAGATAGCCGACACGCCGAAATAGCGTGTAGAAAGCGCCGCAGGGCAGCGGGGACAAAATGAACGAGATAAGCAGCATCGAGCAGGCAGCAGCTCGGATTCAGAACGCCGAATCCATGCCGCATTCCATTGAGGCCGAACAGCAGCTTCTGGGTGCGATCCTGACCAATAACGATCTTTATGATCGGGTCGCCTCAATCATCGGGGCCGAGCATTTCTATGACCCGGTTCACTCCCGGATTTATGAGGTCGCCTCCACCCGGATCGCCAAGAATGCGCTGGCCTCGCCCGTGACGTTAAAATCCTTCATGGCCGAGGATGAGGGCTTACAGGAACTGGGTGGCCCGGCCTATCTGGTCAAACTGGCGGGCGCATCGATCAGCGCCTTTGCGGTGCATGACTATGCCCAGATGATTTATGATCTGGCAATCCGGCGCGAGCTGATCCGGCTGGGTCGGGATATCTCGGACAAGGCGGCGCGGGTTGATGTCGCAAGCGAGCCGAAAGAACAAATCGTCGAGGCCGAGCAACAGCTTTATCAGTTATCCGAGCAGGGCCAGACCGAACAGGGATTTCAATCCTTCCTCAAGGCGGTCACAGAAGCCGTCAACGTCACCAACGAAGCGTACCAGCGCGGTGGTGGCATGGCAGGGATTTCCACCGGTCTGGCCGACTTGGACAAACAACTGGGTGGATTGCACCCTTCTGACCTGATCATTCTTGCCGGTCGTCCGTCGATGGGGAAAACCTCTTTGGCGACCAACGTGGCATTCAATGTGGCCAAGGCGTACAAACGTGGGCTGAAACCAGACGGCTCAGAGGGCGCGATTGACGGCGGTGTCGTTGGCTTTTTCTCATTGGAAATGAGTGCGGAACAGCTGGCCGGCCGGGTTCTGGCTGAAGCCTCCGAAATCTCATCCCATAAAATCCGCCAGGGTGACATGACCGAGTCCGAGTTCCGCCGCTTTGTCGACGCGGCCAAGGAACTGGAAGCCTGCCCGCTTTTCATCGATGACACGCCTGCCCTGCCGATCTCGCAGTTGGCGGCTCGGGCACGCCGTTTGAAGCGGACACATGGTTTGGACCTGCTCGTTATCGACTACCTGCAGCTGTGCCGGGGTATGGCCGAAAACCGCGTCAACGAAATTGCCGAGATTTCGATGGGCATGAAAGCCATCGCCAAGGAATTGCAAATTCCGGTAATCGCCCTGTCCCAGCTTTCGCGTCAGGTTGAAAACCGCGACGACAAGCGCCCGCAACTGTCCGACCTGCGGGAATCAGGCTCGATCGAACAGGACGCCGACGTGGTGATGTTCGTGTACCGCGAGGAATACTACAAGGAACGCGAAAAGCCCGGCGATCACGAACTGGAAAAGATGGAAGAGTGGAAGCAGGCCATGGAACGTCTGCACGGCAAGGCCGAAGTCATTGTCGGCAAGCAGCGCCACGGTCCCATCGGCACGGTCGACCTCTCGTTCGAGGCGCAGTTCACCCGTTTTGGAAATCTGGTCAAACCGTGGCAACAGGACGGACAGATTGAGGGTTATTAACCCTCACCACAGCTCGGGTTTGTTGAATGCACTGACACATTGAGATGGCCCCTTGAACGGCGCCATCTCAGCCCCTGTCAACGATTGCCCCAACCACCCGTGCGGATGGCTTAACGGCAGAGGAGCTTGGGCGACTTTTTCTGAAATCGGAAAAAACCCGGTTTTGCCGTAGTAGTTCGGATCGCCGTAAGTCACCACAAAATCCACTTTGTCACGGCGCAGCTCGTCCAACCCAAACGCGATCAGTCGCTGCCCTATCCCCGCTTTCTGGCGATCCGTACGCACGGCAACCGGCGACATCAGGAACACTTGTCGCGGATCTTGGTCAAAGCGCAGCCGAGAAAACAGGATGCAACCCAGCACTTGGGGGCCATCATGGGCGATGGCAGCGTGCAGGTCATCTCTGCGCGTCGTCTCCAACAGATCGCTGACCAGCGCTCCGATCACGGCTCCCTCCTCTTCCCCCTCAGATGCCGTGAATACGTCGCGAAACAGTTCAGGCAGTTCGATCCCATACGCATTGTAGTCCCAGGTGATTTTCAGCATGGAATTCCTCTCACTTCATCGTCTGGCTCAGAGTAAACGATGTACTTATTCAACGTTCGTTGAATACGTGGCGGATACAATACCGAGGCAACTGTAATACTCCTAATAGTCAGGAAATCCGCCATTACCCCTGCGATAGCTGCCAGAAGCCGCCCAGCACTCGCAAAATCTCCTTAAAAATTGCATTTTACCCCCTTGACCTGCCGCAATCCAATGTCATGAACACTCCATGAGTACCGCACATTTAACGATCAATCTTCATGCGCTTGCCAGCAATTGGCGGGCACTGGATGCCAAAACAAGAGTCGAAACCGGAGCAGTTGTCAAAGCTGACGCTTATGGGCTTGGAGCCGGTCCGGTGTCTGCGACCCTGGCTGAAGAAGGGGTTCGCAAATTTTTTGTCGCCGCCGCCGAGGAGGGCGCCGCTGTGCGCTTGGCGGTAGGCCCCGAGCCGCAGATTTTTGTGTTCTCTGGTTTCATGGAAGGGGACAATGGGCTACATTTTGCAGATAATCTGATCCCTTTGATCAATTCGCCGGAACAGTATAAGAGGCTCCAGCAGGCAATGCCAGATCGCCCTTTTGGAGTTCAATTGGATAGTGGCATGAACCGCCTTGGGCTTGAGCCCGCAGACTGGGCTGAACTGCGGCTCGAGATGGAGGCCAACAATCCGGTGGTAGTTATGTCGCATCTGGCCTGCGCGGATGAGCCTAATAACCCGATGAACCAACAGCAGTTGAAATCCTTCCGCGAGATGACAGATGGCGTGACTGCCCCCCGTTCTCTGGCTGCTACGGGTGGTACGATGTTGGGGTCCGAGTTCCACTTTGACTTCTGCCGCCCCGGCATCGGCCTGTACGGGGGCATGCCCTTTGCCGACGCGAAACCCGTTGTCGCGATCGAACTGCCTGTTATCCAAGTCCGCCCCGTCGACGTCGGTGAAACGGTCGGATACGGCAACAGCTGGATTGCGCGTCGTCCCTCTCGCATTGCAACCGTTGCCGCCGGTTACGCTGATGGTTTGCACCGCGCCATCGGTGGTGGGATCGACGTGTTTTTTGGCAACCAGCCCTGCCCGGTTGTCGGACGCATTTCGATGGACCTGATTACGGTCGACGTCACCGATCTGTCCGAAGATCCTGAACGCCTACGCATCCTGAACGGACACCAAACAGTCGACGACCTGGCCGAAGCCGCAAGCACCATCGGATATGAAATCCTGACGTCACTGGGCGCGCGTTATTCCCGGGGATATGTGGAATGAATCCCTTGGCCGCGCTGGGTGGGCTGGGCCGTGCTGTCCTGTCCATGCTTGCCAACTTTGGCAAGGTGGGAATTTTCGCGCTGGACGCGATCTCACACATCTTTCGGCCACCCTACTATCCGCGCGAATTTGCCGTTGCCCTGATGAATGTAGGCTGGCTGTCACTGCCGGTTGTTGGCCTGACCGCAATCTTCACTGGTGGTGCGCTGGCCTTGCAAATCTATGCGGGCGGCGCGCGTTTCAACGCCGAGGCCGTGGTACCCCAGATCGTCGCCATCGGCATGGTACGCGAGCTTGGGCCGGTGCTGGTTGGCCTGATGATCGCCGCGCGCGTAACCTCATCCATTGCAGCAGAAATCGCTACGATGAAAGTGACCGAGCAGATTGACGCGCTGGTCACCCTGTCGACCCACCCGATGAAATACCTAACCGCGCCGCGGGTTCTGGCCGCACTCATCACCGTGCCGTTGCTGGTCGGGATCGGAGATATCATCGGCATCGCAGGCGGCTATGTGGTTGCGACCCAGAATCTGGGCTTCAATGCGGCAACGTACCTGCAAAACACGGTCAATTTCCTTGAAACCAAAGACATCGTGTCATCGCTGGTCAAAGGCGCAGCCTTCGGCCTGATCGCAGCCATCATGGGCTGTTATTACGGCATGAACTCGGGCCGGGGTGCGCAAGGCGTTGGCCGAGCGACCAAGTCATCGGTCGAATCCGCCGCGATCATGATCCTGGCCGCCAACTTCATTCTCACAGGGGTGTTCTTCTCGGTATGATCAGGATGGAGAACGTAGCAAAAGCCTTTGGCGACAATCAGGTTCTGCAGAGCATGAGCCTTGAGATCCCCAAGGGCACCTCGATGGTCATCATCGGTGGTTCAGGCACCGGCAAGTCCGTGGCGCTGAAGTGCATTCTGGGCCTGATCAAACCCGACAGCGGCATGATCTACGTGAACGGCAAAGACGCGGCCAAGGGCGATCGTGATAAATTTCTGGCCCGCTTCGGTATGCTGTTTCAGGGCGCGGCACTGTTCGATTCCCTGCCCGTCTGGCAAAACGTTTCCTTCCGTCTGCTGCGTGGCCCGTTGAAGCGACCTGCTGAATACGCGCGTGAGATCGCTATCGAGAAACTGCGCCGAGTGGGCCTTAAATCCGATGTCGCCGACCGCTTTCCGTCGGAACTGTCCGGCGGAATGCAGAAGCGCGTGGGCCTTGCCCGTGCCATCGCCGCCGAGCCCGAGATCATCTTTTTCGACGAACCCACCACCGGCCTGGATCCGATCATGTCCGGCGTCATCAACGATCTGATCCGCGAGATCGTGACCGAGATGGGCGCTACCGCGATGACCATCACTCACGACATGAGCTCGGTCCGCGCGATTGCCGACAACGTGGCCATGCTGCACGGAGGCGTCATCCAATGGACCGGCCCGGTTAGCCAGATGGATGCCTCGGGCGATCCTTATGTCGAGCAGTTTATCAGCGGGAGTGCGGAAGGGCCGATTGAGGCGGTGCGGTGATAAGTAGCTCGAGCATTCTTGAGGTTTCGAACATTGTAAGGCTTTTAGGCCTCGCCTATTTAACTGGTTTGGGGGTTTCAACATCAGGCGCCTTTCCTGCATTTGGAAAGTCTCTCGCTTCAAAAGTCAAATACGCCCAAGCCCAAGCGCACATTCACCACCAGCAATTCGGTTGGGGCGCTGGAGAGGCTCCAGACAAAGTGGTCAAAACTAAGAACCCCGTCCTATTGTCGCTGCTCACGGTTTTTCTTATTGCGATGGCGTACTTTGGTTTGGTCTGGGTAAGGAATGCTCAGATCCCAGCGCTAAATTTTGCACTAGGTTTTTCCTTTTTCGGATTAGGGCTGTTTTTACGTAAGCAATTCTTGCACGACTGGACAGGCCGACCATGGAAACTCGATTTCGCGAGTTTTCTGATTGGACTACTATTCGTTGTTACCCAAAAAATATGAAGCCATGCTACGCCTCGCTACCCTCTCGCTCCTGATCCTCTACCCCATCGCGTGGTTCGCGCCGCTGATGCGCGCGGGGTTCCTGCCGATCTTCGGCCTCAGCGAGATCAGCGTCATCACCGGCCTGCAGTCGCTGTGGAAATCAGACGTCTTTCTGGCACTGATCGTCACCATCTTCGCCCTGTTTGCGCCCTATATCAAATCAATCGGTACCGCCCTGATCCAATGGGACATGCTGGACCCACGCGTCCAACCCGCACTCAACATCCTCGGGAAACTGGCCATGGCCGACATTTTCCTCATCGCGCTTTACATCACGCTGGCCAAGGGAATCTCTTACGCCACCGTTGAGACCGCGTGGGGTCTTTACCTGTTTACGGCGTGCATTCTGGCCTCGCTCGCATTGGGACACATTACCGAAATGACACGTGGTTCACGAAATCCTCAGACGTAATTGATTGAAAACGCTTATCTGAGTATCATCTTTATATTTCGAGCAGAAAATTTTTGTAGTTTCGGTCCTGAGCGGATCATTCTGTGTGTGTTAGATGTTCCCCGCTTTGGGCTGGTGTGTTCCGGTTTCAAAAGGAGTTCGTCTAAGATGACTGCCCTCCACAACATTACATTGCAATTTCAGAATGCCTTTTTACGACTGACTTTTTTCCTCATTTGCACTGCGGCATTGTTCCTGATCGGTGCCTGTCTTTTGTCCGCCTTGGGGGTTCTGCCCTGGCTGTCCATGCAGGCCGGTTTCGGCAACGATCCGGCCATGGACGCGGGCATGTATATCCAGATCGGCCTGACCGTGCTGATTCTCATGCTGGCGTTCTATCTGCCCGCTAATGCCCGGATGATGGCGCTTGAAACGTCACATCGTAAGTTCTCATTGAACATGTATGACGTGGCTCAGGCTTACCAATTGGCCCATTCAGCGGATCGCGGCGAAACGTTTCTGCTGTCCTCAGAATTCGACGCAGTTAAGGAAAGGATGGCCTTCCTGCGCCACCACCCCGACCTGCAATCACTCGAACCCGAAATCCTGGAGCTGGCCGCACAGATGAGCCATATCAGCCAAGAGCTGGCGGAAACCTATGGCGATGCCCGCGTCAGCCGTGCCCGCACGTTCCTGCAGCAACGTCAGGAAGAGATTGAAACGTTCCAGAAGCGGATCGAAGAAGCGCAGGTCATCCAGCACGAGCTGCGCCAATGGACCCACGATATCGAGATGGAAGAATCCATTGCTAAATCGCAGCTGGCACGTTTGCGGGACGAACTGTTTGAACTGCTGCCCGAATTGTCGGCACAGCTTCAATCGCCCGTGGACGACCGCGATCCCAAGAAATCGAGCGTCATAGCAATGTCGCCGCCCCGCGCCGCCGAATAGGCGCGACAGCGCCCGCCGGGAACGATGGCCCATCGGGCCTGAGGACGCGGCGCGCCACCGGTAGAGATGAAAGCCCTGCAAGGGCTTGAAGAACCGCCCGCGCTCGGGCACCAAGGCCGAATGGCAAAGACAACTTTCTCCTGCTCGGCCTGTGGCGCAACGCATTCCCGGTGGTCCGGGCGGTGCGACGGCTGCGGTGAATGGAACACAATCACGCAAGACGTGCCTCTTTCGGCTGGCCCTGCAAAGAAATCCCTCGGCGGCAAACGTGGCCAGTCCATTACACTCACGGACCTGTCGACCGAGGAAACACCGCCGCCGCGCACCTTGTGCGGTGTAGAAGAGCTGGACCGCGTTTTGGGTGGCGGTCTTGTCCCGGCCTCGGCCCTGCTGGTTGGGGGCGATCCAGGTATTGGCAAATCGACGCTGCTGTTACAGGCCGCAGCGCGGTTTGCGCGTGCGGGCGTCAAGACCATCTACGTATCTGGCGAAGAAGCCAGCGCTCAGGTGCGCATGCGCGCGCGCCGTCTGGGTTTAGAGGACGCACCGGTTCAACTGGCCGCCGAAACCAACCTGCGGAACATTCTGACGACGCTTGAGGCTGAGAAACCCGGTCTGGCCATCATCGACTCGATTCAGACAATGTGGGCCGACAATGTGGACAGCGCGCCGGGCTCGGTGTCACAAGTACGGGCCGCAGCACATGAATTGACCACGTTTGCGAAACGACACGGTGTTTCAATCATCATGGTCGGCCACGTCACCAAAGAAGGCCAAATTGCAGGTCCCCGCGTTGTCGAACACATGGTCGACACGGTGCTCTATTTCGAAGGTGAGCGCGGCCATCAGTTCCGCATCCTGCGGGCGGTCAAGAACCGCTTTGGTCCTGCGGATGAGATCGGCGTGTTCGAGATGACGGGCAAAGGACTTGCACAGGTCACAAACCCTTCGGCCTTGTTTCTGTCCGAGCGCGGCAAACCAAGCCCTGGGTCAGCCGTATTTGCCGGGATCGAAGGCACACGCCCCGTTTTGGTTGAATTACAAGCGCTTGTGGCCCCGTCTCCACATTCACAACCACGCCGGACCGTTGTCGGTTGGGACAGTGGAAGGTTGGCAATGATCCTCGCCGTGCTCGAAGCACGCTGCGGCATCCCTTTTGCAGGTCTCGATGTGTACCTCAATGTCGCAGGCGGATTGAAAATCGGTGAACCCGCCGCAGATCTGGCCGTTGCAGCAGCCCTGCTGAGTGCCCGAGAAGACACAGCCCTGCCCGCAGATACCGTTGTTTTTGGAGAAATCTCGTTATCTGGCGCACTTAGACCGGCCCCACAGACCGAAAACAGGTTGAAAGAAGCCCAAAAACTTGGTTTCACATCGGCAATCGCTCCGGCGGGCGGCAAAACCGGTACTGTGGCAGGTCTGACACTCACCCGACCCTCTGATTTGGTTGGGTTTGTTGGCGAAACCTTCGGAGCAGGTTAAAGTCGCCCCCTGAGGGGCAGAAAAAAACAGGCGAGGGCCATGGAAGGTTTTACAATAATTGACGGGGTCGTTGCCCTGATCGTCGTCGTTTCAGGCATTCTTGCCTATTCGCGCGGCTTCTTACGTGAGGTTCTGGCCATCGCAGGCTGGGTCGCAGCCGCAGTGCTGGCCTTTATTTTCGCGCCCCAAGCCGTGCCACTGGTCAAAGAGATTCCGGTTGTTGGGGATTTCCTGCGCGACAGCTGCGAATTGTCCGTCATCACGGGCTTTGCTGCGGTATTCGCAGTTGCACTTATTATTGTCAGCATCTTTACGCCCCTGTTTTCGTCGATCGTCCAGCGATCTGCTTTGGGCGGTCTGGATCAGGCACTCGGTTTCTTCTTCGGCATCGCCCGCGGCATCCTGTTGGTTGCCATCGCGTTCTTTGTCTATGACACGGTCATGACGGGTCAGTCCTATACGATCGTTGACGAAAGCCGTTCGGCCAAGGTGTTCGAGCAGTTCAGCGACAAGATCGAAGAACAGAACCCCGAAGCGGCTCTTGGCTGGGTCACCCGCCAATATGAAGAACTGGTCGCCAGCTGCGCGGAAGGTTCCGCACCCGCCGAGGATCTGACAGCCCCCTCGACTACCGAATAAACAGACGTCAAAATAAATCAGACGTCAGAATAATAAAGCCCGGCATCAGCCGGGCTTTTTTTAGGTGTTGCGGGACGAAGACGCACCGCGAAGAACATCTGCGGTGAGCCCAATCCTGCCAGCATTCGACACATTTCGAATTGCTGGTTTGGGCATTAGGCAATGCGAAACAGACGTGAAGGAGCCGTTTGCGTATCAGAGCAAAGAGATCGCGTTGATCACCGTTTCACGGTTCTGAACCGCGCCGGTTTGCAAATACTCCATTGCGCTGAGCGCAGCTTCATGGGCTTTGAAGGATGACCCGCCGACGCAGTCCTCCACAACACGGCAGAAGTAGTCTGATTGGTGGCCATCAACGAACGTGTAGTGCACACAAACATCGGTCAGGCCTCCGCATAGTATCAAAGTATCTACCTTCAGGCCGCGTAGCAGAATTTCGAAATCGGTTCCAAAAAACGCAGAATAACGCCGCTTCGGTACTAAATAGTCACCAGTGCGATATCCCATCTCTTCTTTGGCAACCTCTGTCCGTGGATCACCTTCGAGACAGTGTATGTCCTCATCGCCATCCAGCTCCCGGCCGAAGTCGATCTGGTCGGCACGATGAACTTCCTGAATGAAAATGACGGGCACATTGCTTTGATGTGCGGCATCAACCAAATCGCGCGCAGCGAGCATTCGTTCCTTATAACCCGGCATATTGTCGATTGAGCGGATTGCGCTGTTATCAATGAACGTGCTCTTCTGAATGTCGATCACGATTAGGGCGGGTCGACCCTCGATTAGTTTCTTTGCATTTTTGTGTTTGGTTGTCATCTTCGACCTCAGTTTTATCAGGTCGTCCTGACTAAGCGCCGTTCCTGGCCGGGTCGTCCCGGCGGGCAGATTAATTTTGCCTAAATGTGGTAGGGCGCTTGGTCAAGGGTGTGGGCTTATTTGTATTGGGATGAATAGCAGAGGTTCGTATCCAAACCGGCATTGTCGGCTTTGTCCCGCACAACGGTCCTTAGGTCGGGAAGCTGAGTTGTTCCACCTACGGTCACACAAACCCTTCGCCTGCACAAACCGTGCATCTGATCGTCTTCAAACCGAAACAACCGTCGCAGCGATTAAAAATCGGCTTTCCGTGAATGTCGCGACTTTTGATGACTTCACCCGATCCGTTACAGATCTGGCAAGGTGCCCGCCCCATACCCCTGCATCGGTGACACCGGCGCTTTACCGGTTCTTCTTTTTTGTTTCCTTGTTTGTGCTGCCACATGGCGGGTATCCGATCGAACCTTTATCATTGCCGAAAACTCACTATGTCGACCATGACACCACATGCCTGCGGTCCCTGTCACCTTTTCATGTTGTTTTTGACAAAATCCGCATGCGTCAAATCGCGAATGTGATCCTTTGATGACACAGGCGCGCTTAGGCATTATGTGAGTGGCGAACTGACATGGAATCGGAGCTGCCGATCTTGCTGTATCTGTTTTCTTACGCGCTTGCCCTTGCGACGCTGGCGTGTTTGCGCCGCCAATCGGCCGGGCGACAATGCGTACAGATACCGCTGTCCAGACGGCCCGACCCGCACACCTAATCAACATAAACACGTCATGGAAATTGGAGCCCGTATATGTGTGGCATTTTAGGGATCGCAAGCAGGACACATGATGTCTTTGCGGAAATCTATGACGGGCTGCTGATGTTGCAGCACCGGGGTCAGGATGCCTCGGGGATCGTGACCTATACCGGTGAGTTCTTCCGTGAGAAGAAAGCCAACGGGTTGGTCAAGGACGTCTTTAACGCCAGTGACGCCGAGACCCTGCTGGGACAGGTCGGTATGGGGCATGTGCGCTATCCTACGGCCGGATCGCTCAGCGCGGCTGAGGCGCAGCCGTTTTTCGTCAACGCGCCCTATGGCATCTATCTGGTCCATAACGGCAACATCACCAACACCGCCGAGCAGCGCGAGAAAGTTACCGCCAAATACAGCCGCCACCTGCGCACCACGTCGGATTCCGAGATTATGCTGAATGTTCTGGCGGACAAAGTGGCCGACGCGATCAAGGTCAATGGCAACGCCGAACCGATCCGCAACATCTTTGCCGGTGTGAAGATGACGATGGAACGCGTTCAGGGTGCCTATTCAGTGATCTGTCTGGTGGCCGGCGTTGGCATGCTGGCGTTCCGCGATCCCTACGGCATTCGCCCCCTGTCGGTCGCCAAGCGCGATGTAGATGGGGACGGCGACGATTATGCTTTTGCCTCCGAAGACGTGGCATTCGGCATTAATGGTTTTGAAAAGCTGCGTGATGTGAAACCGGGTGAGGCCATCCTGATCGACCTTGACGGCAACATGCACACGTTCCAGGCAGTCGATGGTCAGCTGACCCCTTGTATCTTTGAGTATGTCTACCTGGCCCGTCCGGATTCGCTGTTGGATGGTGTTTCGGTCTACAAAACCCAGATGCGTATGGGTCAGACGCTGGCGCGCCAGATTGAGGCTGCAGGCCTAGAGATCGACCGCATCATCCCGGTACCCGATAGCGCACGCCCAGTGGCGCTTGAGGTCGCGAAAGCCACGGGCATTCCTTACCGTGAGGGTCTGGTCAAGAACCGCTATGTAGGCCGCACATTCATCATGCCCGGTCAGGAAGAGCGTCAGAAATCCGTACGCCGCAAGCTGAACGCCGTTCCGTTGGAGTTCAAAGGCCATAACGTATTGCTGATCGACGATTCCATCGTGCGCGGCAACACGATCAAAAAAATCGTTCAGATGTGCCGCGAAGCCGGGGCCAAGAAGGTTTTCATCGCCAGCGCCTCGCCACCGGTGAAATTCCCCAACGTCTACGGCATCGACATGCCCACCAAACATGAGTTGATCGCAAACGGTAAGAACATTGAGGATATCCGGCAGGAGCTGGGCGCAGACGCCCTGTTCTATCAGGATCTCGATGACCTGATTTGGTCCGCCAAGGAAGGTAACCCGGATATCGAATCCTTCGATTGCTCGTGCTTTGACGGAAACTACATCACCGGCAGCGTCAGCGAAGACTATCTGGACAGCCTCGAAAACAGCAGCCGGGTCAGCAAGAAAAAGCAGGACATGCAGGTGCCCGGCGGGTCCTGGAATGCGGCCAAATTGGCGTCCGGCTAAGAATACGCCCCCGAATCAGATTGCAGTGATGGCCCGTTTCGCAATTGCGATGCGGGCCTTTTCACGTATGGGCCACGCCTGATCGGTTGGTTTTCGCGCACAACTTTTCGATGAAGAAACTGCAATTGCAGGAACTTCGGCGACGCAGCTATTCAGCCGCGCTATCGCGCAATCCCCGCCTCTTTAGTTCCTGTCTTTCGTTTGATAGCGCATTTGCCGAACCACTCAAAAAACAAGGGGTCAGGCCAACGTGGCCAGGCCGAAAATTATGTCAAACGCCAACGTCAAAAACGCGGCCACACAGACGGGCGCGCTAAAGAAGAACTCAGTCTCTGTGCTGGGCGTCTTTGGTCCAAAAGCTGACATGCGTGCGTTGGTGCGCCTGTCGTCAGGCCGGGTCAAAGAGGTCAAGCCCGGCAGCCGGGTGTCGTCGGGCACTGTGATTGCCATTGATGACGAAGGCGTCATGCTGCGACAAAGCGGCCAGACCAAGCGGATCGTCATCCCCGGAAGTTAATCTGCCTTGACGCCCTGCACGCATGGGTTCAAACCGCCCTTATGACCGATCAGACTAAAATTGCCCTCATCACCGGGGCTTCGCGCGGATTGGGTGCTGCCCTGGCCGAAGCTCTGGCACCCGAGTATCACATCGTCGCCGTCGCCCGCACCACTGGTGGGTTGGAAGAGCTGGATGACCGGATCAAGGCCAAAGGTGGCGCGGCCACGCTTGCGCCGATGGACATCGCGGACCCGAATGCCATGGCGACCCTGTGCCGGGGAATCCATGACCGATGGGGCAAAGTTGATCTGTGGATGCACACTGCAGTCCACACCTCGGCCCTGACGCCTGTGCATTTCGTGGACCCCAAGGAATGGACGAAGGCGGTCAACATCAACGCAACAGCCACGTCGGTTCTGATCCCGTATATCGCGCCCCTGTTGGGCGACAGCGGCCATGCGGTGTTTTTTGACGATCCCAAGGCGGGTGAGAAGTTCTATGGCATCTATGGCGCAACCAAAGCCGCGCAACTGGCGCTTGCCCGCAGCTGGGCGGTAGAGACAGAACGTACAGGTCCGCGCGTGTCCATCGTGGAACCCGCGCCAATGCCCACGGCTGTGCGCGCTCGGTTCCACCCCGGCGAAGACCGCGATGTGTTGACTAGTCCTACGGATGAGGCGGCCAGAATTTTGGCATTGTTGTAGGAATGGCCCCTTGGGCCATGCCTCCGGCGAGGAAATGTTTTGGCCAGATGAAGCGGGCGGACTACGCGATATGTACGCCGTTGCGACCCGCCAGATCTACAAAGAACTGCCACGCCACGCGACCCGAACGTCCGCCCCGGGTGGCTTGCCATTCGATGGCCTCGGCGCGCAGGATATCGGCGTCTACGGATACACCATGAGCCGAGCAATACCGATCGATCATCGCAAGATATTCATCTTGATCGCAGGGGTGGAAGCCCAGCCACAGGCCGAACCGGTCGGAGAGCGAGACTTTTTCCTCGACTGCCTCTGACGGATTGATCGCGCTGGAGCGTTCGTTTTCGATCATGTCCCGCGGCATCAGGTGACGGCGGTTCGACGTCGCGTAGAAAACAACGTTTTCGGGACGGCCCTCGATGCCTCCGTCCAGCACCGCCTTGAGCGACTTGTAATGCTGGTCATCGTGGCTGAACGACAGGTCATCGCAGAACAGGATGAACCGGTGTGGCGCTGCCCGTAGGTGGTTAAGAAGACGCGCGACCGAGCCCATGTCTTCACGCTGAAGTTCGACCAGTTTGAGGTCAGGAAATTCCGCCTGCAACGTACCGTGGACGGCTTTGACGAGGCTGGATTTACCCATGCCCCGTGCACCCCACAACAGCGCGTTGTTGGCCTTGTATCCGGCCGCAAAGCGGCGCGTGTTGTCCAGCAGCGTATCACGTGAACGATTAATGCCCACTAACAGGTCCAGATCGACACGGTTGACCTGTTTGACCGGCTCCAGCCGGTCCGGCTCGACTTGCCAGACAAAAGCCGGGGCAGCTTCGAAGTCGGGCGCGGCCAATGGGGCCGGTGCCATGCGTTCCAAGGCGTCAGCGATACGGTTCAGGGCTTGGTCGTTCATGGGCGCCTCCGGTCGGTTTTGCGGGTTTCAAACCATGTTCCGCCGGGCGCAACAAGAGCCGCGTACAAAAAAGGCGCGCCCCAACGGGCGCGCCTGATTGTTACCGATCATCAGGATTACTTGCCTTCTTCTTCCTGAATGATCTCTTCATCCGCTTCTTCTTCGTCGTCATAGTATCCATCGGCGCGCAGTTGTTCCTCGCGCTTCTTCTCAACACGTGCGACCAGGAAGATCGAAACCTCGTACAGCCCATAGACGACCACGAACAGGATGACCTGCGTGATCACGTCAGGCGGTGTCACCAGCGCGGCCAGAACCAGAATGGCAACCACAGCGTATTTACGCACGCCCCCCAGACCTTCGGCAGTTACCAACCCGGCTTTGCCCATCAGGGTCAATAGAACCGGCAGCTGGAAACACAGCCCAAAGGCCACGATGAACTTGATCGTCAGGTTCAGGTATTCCTGTGCCGAGCCCTGGAAGACCACGCTCAGCGGCGCTGTGACCGTGCCGTCAACCACTGCCTCGCCTTCCGCTCCGAACTGCTGGAAACCCAGGAAAAAGTCGTAAGCTAGTGGCGTGACCACGTAAAACGCAAAGCTTGCCCCCAGCAGGAACATGAACGGCGACGCCAGCATGAACGGCAGGAACGCATTCTTTTCTGTCCGGTACAGGCCTGGTGCCACGAACCGCCACATCTGCATCCCGATATAGGGGAATGCCAGTATGAAGCCGCCCAGCAGCGAGACCTTGATGGCGACGAAGAAACCTTCCTGCGGTGAGATGAAGATCAGCCCACAATCCTGTCCGCGATCAGCAAGTACCTGACACAAGGGATTCGTCAGGAAGTTAAACAGCGGCGTAGCGACCGTGAAACAGATTATCATCCCGATCAGGAACGCCACGACGCAGTGAATCAACCGCGTGCGCAGTTCTGCCAGATGCTCGATCAATGGGGCCGAGCTGTCTTCGATCTCGTCGGTATTGCTCATGTCTTGCTTTCAGTATTCAGCGCGGCTTCGGCCTCTTCAGCCTTGGCTAGCGCATCCGCAGCTTCTTTGGCCTTACGCTCGGCCGCGGCACGTGCGGTCGAGGCCTGAATCTTCTTGGCCTGCTCGGCACGTTCTGCAGCCAGCTTGCCTGTCTCGCTGTCGGGGTCGAACTTGGTCGGGTCCATGCTCTTGGCCATTTCCTGTGCGGCTTCTTTGACACCGTCCATGGCGGTGTTCACAGGATTGGTGGCCGCATTCAGACCCTTCTTGATCTCGTTCACGCCCGCCTGATCCGCCGCCTCGTTCATGGCGCTGCTGAACTCGCGCGCCATGCCACGGGCCTTGCCAACCCAGCGGCCGACATTGCGGAACAACACCGGCAGATCCTTTGGCCCCACAACGATCAGGGCAACAACGCCGATGACCAGAAGCTCGGTCCAGCCCAGATCAAACATCTGCGCTTAGACCTTGTCTTTGTCTGTCTCGGGCGTGACGTCTTTTGCCACCTCGGACGCGTCCTGCTCCAGCTCGTCCGCACCTTCTTTGACGCCCTTCTTGAACGAGGTGATGCCTTTGCCCACTTCGCCCATAAGCGAGCTGATTTTGCCGCGGCCAAACAGCACCAGCACCACAACGGCAATCAGCAGAAGACCGGGAAGTCCGATATTGTTAAGCATGTCTCTTCTCCTTTGAAGTCAGCGCAAGCGCGCCGGGAATGTGATCTGGCACCGTGTTTACGCGCGGGCGGTCCATCGCAAAAGCGTGTCGGCCCGGTTCTGTGCCCCAAAATGAACGGATCACGCGATTTTTGAGGACTCGCATTTCTCAACTGACAGGTTTATGTCAGTTGTAAACACGTACAACGGCCCTGTCTCATCAAAACAGGAGCATGACGTGACACAAATCGCAGAAACCGTAACCTTCAAACTCGCGGCCGATGTAACAAAGGAGGATTTCGTGAACATCATGAAAGGCACTGAATCCTTTGTTCGGAACGCGGACGGCTTTGTCTTTCGACGCCTCAGCGCAGGGGATGATGGGCTTTGGACCGACACAGTCATCTGGGCCAACATGGATTGCGCTCAATCCGCCGCCGCAGCCTTTCCAAAGCAGGATTTCGCTCCTGCGGTGATGGCCGCAATCGCGCCGGACACGGTCACCATGCGCCACGATGCAATCCATTGGACCATCGGAGCGTCATGACACACAGGACATCCCATGCGCCGCTCTGACCGGCTGTTCGATATCATCCAGATCCTGCGCGACGGTAAACTTCACCGTGCGCAGGACATCGCGGACCGGCTTGAGGTGTCGGTTCGCACCATCTATCGCGACATGGATACGCTGGTTGCCTCGGGCATCCCCGTCGAGGGCGAACGCGGTGTGGGCTACATGGTGCGTGAGCAGATCACCCTGCCCCCGCTGAATCTGACCCCTGCCGAGCTTGAGGCGTTGAACCTCGGTATGGCCATCGTAGCCGAAGCCGCAGACCCCGACCTCAAGGCCGCAGCCACGTCGCTGGCCGACAAGATCGACGCCGTGTTGCCCACGCAGGTCGTGGCCGAGGCTGACAGTTGGAAATTTGCAGTCTATCCCTTTGCCGATGCGGCGCGTGGGCTGGCGCATATGGCCCCGATCCGCGCCGCCATCAAATCCCGCCAGAAACTCCGTCTGTCTTACCGTCGGATCGACGGCGTTCTGACTGATCGGGTCATACGCCCGCTGCACATGGAATACTGGGGGCGCGTCTGGACCCTGACGGCATGGTGCGAGTTACGTCAGGGGTTCCGTGTTTTTCGCATAGACCTGATCGAAACAATCTTGCCCCTGCCCGAGGTCTTCGCAGACGAGCCCGGCAAGAGCCTTAGCGATTATGACCCGCACGCCTGACAGGTCTCGTCTTCTCTCGAATACTCTGGCAGAAGGCACATCCCGCTCGGGGCCATAACCCTCACCGCAGATAGGGTTCCGGATCGACAGATTCGAACCCTTTACGCACCTCGAAATGGACGTAGGCATTGTCGCCGCCGCGCAAGGAGGCGATCTTTTGGCCGCGCTTGACGCGAGCACCCTTTTTCACAGTGATGTTTTCGACATTCGCGTAGACGGTCAGCAGGTCGCTGTTGTGCTTTACCACAATGATCGGCACTTGATCCGCGTCCGCCGTGATTGCGGCAACAGTACCCGCAGCGGCAGCGTTAACCGGGCTACCCGGCGAGGCCGCAATGTCGATGCCTTCGTTCGAGCCCTTTTTATAGGTGCGGATGATCGTTCCTGTGACCGGCAGGCCAAGCGCAGAATTGCTTTGCGTTGTGGGTGCTTCGGCGGTCACGTCTGGCGCGGGCTCGGCGGGCTTGATGACTTCATCCGGCAGAGGTTGCGTCGCGCTGGGTGGCGTCGGTGTCGGCGATCCCTGCCCAGGTTGGGTGATCGTAGTCGCAGGGACTGTTGTCACGGCGGCCGCCTCCTGACGGGGCGCAGGCTGGTTCTTGATAGGAATCAGCAGAAACTGTCCTTCACGCACGGTAAAGTCCGACCCCAGCCCGTTCCACTCGGCCAAGGCATCTACCGGCACGTTATACAGGCGCGCGATCGTATACGCGGTTTCGCCGCGCTTGACCTTGTGGCGAATGGGTTCGGGTCCCGCCGGCGCAGGGGCCGGAGCAGGCGCGGCGGTTGGTTGTGCCGGTTCCAGCGTCGATGTGCGCACCGACCCATCCGCCGGAGCTGCGTCAATCGCAGTGCCTGCAATTGTCGCGATATCGACAGAGCTGGCCGCGCTGACGGTACGGGGCAAGGCGACCACCTCGCCATCACGCAGCTGGTCCGCAGCTTGCAATCCGTTAAAACGCGCGACTTCCGCTGCCGGTAATCCGACCCGGGCGGCGACATCGCCAACCGTGTCGCCCCGGCGCGCAACGGCCACTTGATAATTGGGATAGGTGATCACGCCACGCGCATCCGGTGCCGGCCGGTTGGCAGTGGCTGCCTGCGCCGCATCGGCCGTGGAGAACCCGCCGACATTGCCACGCAGGTCATAATCTATGGGGCCTTCGCATCCCGCGAGGAACGCCAAAGACGCAACACCTGCTGCGACTGCTGATTTGGAAACTGCTCTCATTTTACTGTCCTCACCGCCTGCCCCTGTTGTCCGGGGTTCCAGCGCTTATCGCGAAATATTTCTTTACGCTCCGTCTTTGCCAAGCCCTTCTAGCAGGGGCACGAACCGAACGGGCAACAATTCATCATAGTCCAGGCCGGTCTCAGTGCGTCTGACCCGGATCAGGGTCTGAACCGCATCCGACTGTCCCACCGGCAAAACCATGATACCGCCGATTTTGAGCTGCGCCAAGAGCGGCCCGGGCGGGTCCTCGGCGGCGGCGGTCACAATGATACGATCAAACGGGGCTTGTTCCGACAAACCGAACGACCCATCCGACAGCATCGCCGTCACATTGGTCATTCCCAATTCTCGAAACAGCTCGCCGGTTTCGCGCACCAGACGTTTATGACGTTCGACCGTATAGACCCGGCGCGCCAGCTTGGACAGAACCGCGGCCTGATAGCCCGAGCCTGTACCAACTTCCAGCACTGTGTCACGAGGGCGCACATCCAGCGCCTGCGTCATCAGCCCCACTACCGAAGGCTGGCTGATCGTCTGGCCACAGGCGATCGGCAGCGGTGTATCCTCATAAGCGCGCTCGGCGAACAGACCCTTGACGAAACGGCCCCGATCGACCTGTTCCATCGCAGCCAGAACGCGCGCATCCGTTACTCCGCGCGACCGCAGGGCGAAGAGGAATTGCATGGTTGTTTCTGGATCAAGTCCGCTCATTCGATCGACTTCAGTTGTTCCAGAACATCATGGGCCGTCAGGTCCGCACGCATCGGTGTGACCGAGATGTAGCCCCCAAGGTTAACTGCCGCATCCGTGCCGGGTGCGGTCGGGTTGTGCTGATAACCGCCCTTGATCCACAGGAACCGCCGACCCGAGGGCGAGCTGTGCGGTTCAACCGAGAAATTGGTATCCCGGCGAAAACCCTGCGGCGCGATGCGCGTCCCCAGAACCTCATCCGCCGGCACAGGTGGGAAATTCACGTTGTAAAACAGGCGGTAATCGCCCTGCCCTTCAGGCGTTGCTTTCAGAATTCGCCGCACGAGGTCGGCCCCGTAACACGTTGCAGCCTCAAAAGGATCATCCAGACCCAGGTTGCGCGGTCCGAAATACTGCGACAAGGCAATCGCAGGAATACCCTGCAGGGCAGCTTCCATCGCCCCACCCACCGTGCCGGAATACAGCGTGTTCTCGGCCGAGTTGTTGCCGCGGTTCACACCGGACAACACCAGATCGGGCGGCGTGTCTTTCATGACGTCGTGCAGCCCGGCCAACACACAGTCAGCGGGTGAGCCTTCGGCGGCATAGCGGCGTTCGCCGAGCTTAGCGACCATCATCGGGTGGGTATAGCTGATGCAGTGGCCGACACCCGATTGTTCGAACGCAGGTGCCACGACCCAAACCTCGCCATCCGGGCCTGCCAGATCGGCGGCAATCGCCTCAAGTGCGATCAGCCCCGGGGCATTGATCCCGTCATCATTGGTCAGAAGTATACGCATAAGCCCCATCCACCCGGCGTTTTGCCCTTGATAGACCCGCCCCCGCGTCGCGGCAAGCAAAGCACGCGTCCAATCTGATGCTTTCGCGCACCACTTGGCGCTAAACTGTGGCTTTCCAGCCTAAACCGGGAAAACGAAACACCTGTCACGGCGGATGGTCAGCCACATGACCCGTCCCGGGCTGGGAACAAAGACATTGGGCACCGTCGCCCTCAGGATCGAGCCATCATGGTCCATCCGAAATTCAACAAGGCTTTCGTTGCCCAAAAACCGTGCCCGCTCGACCACGCCCCGCGCGGCAACGCCGTCGGTCGGTGTCGGCAGCGGCCCCTTGCCGTTTCGGTCAAAGTCCAGCCTCACGTGCTGCGGGCGGAATACGATTTCGACATCTGTATTGTCTGGAACGCCGGGTGCCAGAAATTGCCCGAATGGCGTTTCGGCCAAGGCTCCATTCACTTTGGATTGCAAAACATTGATATCACTAAAAAACGCCACCGCCGCCTTGTCCGCCGGGCGGGTAAAGACGTTGTAGGGCGCGCCTTGTTGCACGACTTTACCCCGCCGCATCAGGGCGATTTCATCCGCCATGCGCATCGCTTCTTCCGGCTCATGCGTGACTAGAACAACTGCGGCGTCCTCTTCCTTGAGGATCGCAAGCGTTTCATCGCGAATGCCGTCCCGCAACCGGTTGTCGAGGCCCGAGAAAGGTTCATCCATCAGCATGATCCGCGGACGCGGGGCCAATGCGCGGGCCAGTGCCACACGTTGCTGCTCGCCACCTGACAGATGATGCGGGTAGTCATCGACGAAACGCATCAGGTCGACTTTGTGCAGCAGCGCTTCGACGCGGGCGCGTTTTTCGTCCCTATGCCCCTTCAGGCCAAAGGCCACATTGTCGGCAACGCTGAGATGCGGAAACAGGGCAAAGTCCTGAAACATCAGCCCTATTTCGCGCCGCTCGGGCGGTACACGAAACACCGTGTCACAGATCAGCTTGCCATCGACATAGATCTCGCCGGATTCCTGCATCTCGACCCCGGCGATCATGCGCAGGGTTGTCGACTTGCCGCAACCTGACGGGCCAAGCAGACAGGTCACCTGCCCCGCCCGCACCGTCAGCGAGACGTCATCCACAACGACCCGCCCCTCATACCGGGCGATCAGATTTCGGATTTCCAGTCGAGGAGGAGTAGCGTTTTCTGTCACCGATGGGCCCCGTTGCCTTTCCCGATCAATTCCATCGGGCTTAGGCGGGGATAACAACCCCGCTCCTCAGGTGCAAGAGATCAGCAACAGCCGCCGGATGGGGCCTCGCCCGTTGCTTCAAACGGGCTTTCACCACCGCAGCCTTCGAATATCCCGTAATGGGTCGAGAAATCGCCAATGAAGTCGAAATGCCGGGCAAAACGGGTGTCTTTCAACATCATCCAAGTGTTCCCGCAGACAGGAAAGACCTTGCCTGCCTCGATCGCGTGGTGATCATCCAGTTCGAACAGATGCGGGGCGTTCGGGATGGTGCCCTTGTAGATCACGGCCTGACCGTAATCCTCGCAGTCTGGTTCCAACTCGGGCAGCTTGAACAGACGGTAGGTGGCGGACAAGAATTTGAGAGGCGCGACGCGCTCTTCCAGCACCGCGTTTTCGATGGTCAGCGGACGGTGTGTGACCCGACGCGGATCGCCAAAGCCCGCCTTGCGCGACATCGACAGAAAATCGTTCCAATACAACGCGCCGGACAGGCATTCGCCGTACAAAACCTCATCCTCGGCCATTTCTTTAGGCACTCGGCGGTCGGCGTAGACGTCCGAGAAATACATCTCGCCCCCGTCTTTCAGCAGCCGGTGCGCACCGCGTAAAACAGCTTCTTTATCGGTGGCCAAATTGATCACGCAGTTCGAGACGATGATGTCAAAAGAACCGGGTTCCAGATCAAGCTCATCCAGCTTTTCGATATAGCCGTGGTGGAATTCTACATTGCTGGCAGAATGCCCAAAGGCCTGCGCGTGATAGTCCTGATGCGCGCGCGCGATGTCCAGTTGCTCCGGCGTCATGTCCACACCGACAACGCGCCCCTTTTCGCCTACCATTGCAGACAAGGCATAAACATCACGTCCCGCACCACAGCCGAGATCCAAAATGCTCATCCCCTCAAGGTCGTGCGGAGCGATCAGACCGCAGCCATAGTAGCGCGTCAGAACTTCATCATGAATTTTCGACAGTATCTTTTTGACATGATCCGGCATGTCATCAGGCGTACAACACGCGTTTGTCTGCAAGTCCGAGCTGCCCTGCAAGACTTCGCCATAGTAATTCTGCACTGACTCATGCTTCATCGCGGTTATCCTTCTGTCTGATGGCTGCATAGCAGCTAATGCAGCGCGGGGCTTGGCGCAATCCGGGCCTTTAGAATCTGACGAAAGCGTGAGGGAGTGTAGGGGTTATGCCAGCAGTTCGAAATAAACGCCCGCGCGCAGCTTGCCGTTCACCTGAATCTCAAGCCGGTGCGCACCGGGGATCAGTTTGAACGTGGTCGCATCACCTTTAAGCTTGTGCTTTTTGGTCAGGGTAAGAGCACCATCTACCAAAGCGGACTGTTTCAGCTTGTGCACTTTAGCAGAGGTTTTACCACCAGGCCTTTGAAAATGAACAATGTAATCCACCAAAACAGGTTGGTCGCTGTTACCACTCAGCAGTACATCGAATTCCAGCGCACCGCCGATCCGGGCATCACCCTTGATGGTGACATCGGCCGAAACCTTCGCATCCGGGTCGAAGCCCAGCATTTTCATGGCGCGCGGATGGCCTGCTTTCACAAGCCCGCGCAAGGTGTGCGAGGTCATCCAGTCCATCTCGGCCTGATCCTGCTCTCCGTTCCTAGTCCAGTCCTGCAACCGGTCCAAAACCAGATCCGGGTCTTTCTTGGTGATGTCGTTCAGGTGGTTGGCCACTGAACGGGTGACATATCGCGTCCCATCGGCATGCAGCCGATCCAATAGAGGCAGCGGATCGGTCAGGTCCAGCCCCACCGCCTGCCCCCAGGGCAAACGCGGTCTTGTGCCTTCGCTGACCAGCCGGCGCACGTGATAGCTGTCATGCGCGCACCACTCCTGCATCCGCGCCAGCACCTGTTCCTGATGGGTGTTGAGGAACGGACGTATGGCCCATTCCATTGAAAACCTCTGAGTCAATTCCTCAAGCACATCCAATGACTGCTCCGGATGATCCATCCCCACGGCAACAACCCAGTCACCCAGCGGTGCAAAGATGAAATCACCAAAATCATCATCCGTTTTGCCGGGATCCAAAGGCGGCGGCAAGGCGCGCAGCAGCGTAGGTGCGATCTGAGGCAGGTCGCCCGGCACCGCCTGTTGCAGACATTCGGCGATCCAGGCCATCCTCTCTTTCAGCTCCAGATCCAGCAGGCGTGACATGACCTGTGCCTCAAACGCCTCGGCATCAAAGGACGGGTCCGCGCCCGCGAAAAGCCCCGCCAAATAGCGGGTCTTTTCGACATTAAACAGTTGATCTTTAAGCGAGAAGTTTTGTGCCATGATCACATCGTCAGGTTGGTGGCACCACCGTCCAGCAGTATGTTTTGCC
The DNA here is from genome assembly GCF_059610285.1 of Ruegeria sp. YTSA072. NCBI lineage: Bacteria > Pseudomonadati > Pseudomonadota > Alphaproteobacteria > Rhodobacterales > Roseobacteraceae > Ruegeria > Ruegeria sp. YTSA072. The sequence continues at coordinate 80,226 of NZ_JBXWNI010000012.1, forward strand.
CGACAATGAAACCGGCATTCTGCGAACACAGGAAGGCACAGGCTGCGCCAAACTCTTCACGCGTTCCATACCGGCGCGCCGGGATAGTTGCCGCGCGTTCAGCGCGCGCCTCGTCCATCGAAATTCCTTTTTGCGCGGCGACACCACCATCCAATGAGTCCGCCCGGTCAGTTGCATGAATGCCCGGCAGCAAGTTGTTGATCGTCACACCTTTTGGTGCGACCTGACGCGCAGTTCCGGCAACATAGCCTGTCAATCCGGTGCGGGCTGCATTCGACAGACCCAGCGCAGGGATCGGTGCGCGCACAGATTGCGAGGTGATATTCACCACCCGGCCCCAGCCTTTGTCCATCATCCCAGGCAACAAAGCCTTCATGAACGCAATTGGCGTCAGCATGTTGGAGTCCAGCGCTTTGATGAAATCATCGCGATCCCAGTCCGACCACAAACCCGGGGGCGGGCCTCCGGCATTTGTCACAAGAATATCAACACCCTGCGCGACTTTTATCACCTGTTCTTGCCCGTCAACCGAGGTCACATCGCAGGCGACAGTTTGCACGTCCACCCCATGTTCAGATCGCAGGCGCGTGGCCTCGGCTTCCAAAGCCTCAGACCCGCGCGCGTTCATCACCAGATCAACGCCGGCCGCTGCAAGCGCCTCGGCACAGCCCAGACCCAGACCTTTGCTGCTGGCACAAACCAGCGCGCGCTTTCCTCTAATTCCCAGATCCATCTGATCCTCCCTGTCTTTGCCGCACATCTAGCACCAGCCTTTCAGGGAAGACCAGAAACCAAAACACGTTAGTAAAAGAACTCTTCGCGCACGATCTTACCATCCGCCACGTGGTAAATAGCGACCTCACGCATATCAAAGCTGTCACCGCTTTCCTTCACTGTGCCCTGCACCTCGAAAATTACGGCGAAGCGGTCGTCACCATGCATAAAGGGATCGCTGACCGAGGCGCCGGTCACGTCATGCGCGCCTTCCCACCATTCATGCTTGCCCCGTATGGTGTCGCGCCCATTGGCTTCGCGCCCCATACCCATGGCATCTGCTGCTTCGACAGAAACGGCATCCTCTGCATAGAGCTTATCCAAATTCGCTTTGGCCCGGCCCTCGCGGCAGCCAGCGACCAGTTCGTTTGCGATTTCTTTTAAATTCATCACACCTCTCCATCATTTGTTCACTATATGTTCTTTTTGCCATTATCAGGCGATTCTGAACACCCCCTTTGTCTTGCCTCGGCAGAATTCCCCGCATATACGCGCGTTCATGCTTGATACCGCCACCAACCAACCCGTTTTGCCGCCCGAGATTGCTCGGCGCCGGACATTCGCCATCATCTCGCACCCGGATGCGGGCAAGACGACGCTGACTGAAAAGTTCCTGTTGTACGGGGGCGCCATTCAAATGGCAGGTCAGGTGCGCGCCAAGGGTGAAGCCCGGCGCACCCGTTCGGACTTTATGCAGATGGAGAAGGATCGCGGTATCTCGGTTTCCGCCTCGGCAATGTCGTTTGACTACGACAACTTCCGGTTCAATCTGGTGGATACGCCCGGCCACAGCGATTTCTCGGAAGACACCTATCGCACGCTGACCGCTGTGGACGCCGCCGTGATGGTAATCGACGGCGCGAAAGGTGTGGAAAGCCAGACGCAGAAATTGTTCGAGGTCTGCCGCCTGCGTGACCTTCCGATCCTGACCTTCTGTAACAAGATGGACCGCGAAAGCCGCGATACGTTCGAGATCATCGACGAAATCCAGGAAATGCTGGCCATCGACGTCACCCCTGCAGCATGGCCAATTGGTGTGGGTCGGGATTTCATCGGCTGCTATGACATGCTGCGCGACCGGCTGGAACTGATGGATCGCGCCGACCGCAACAAGGTGGCCGAAAGCATCGAAATCAACGGGTTGGACGACCCGAAACTGGCCGAACACGTGCCCGAGCACCTGTTGGAAAAGTTCTTGGAAGAGGTCGAGATGGCGCGCGAGCTGCTGCCCGCCATGGACCCGCAGGCGGTGCTTGAGGGGCATATGACCCCGATCTGGTTCGGCTCGGCGATCAACTCGTTCGGCGTGAAGGAACTGATGGAAGGCATTGGCGCCTACGGCCCCCAGCCGCAGATCCAGTCTGCCGAACCGCGTCAGATTGCTCCCGACGAAAAGAAAGTCGCCGGTTTTGTCTTCAAGGTTCAGGCCAATATGGACCCCAAGCACCGCGACCGCGTCGCCTTTGTCCGCATGGCATCGGGCCATTTCAAGCGCGGTATGAAGCTGACTCATGTGCGTTCGAAAAAGCCGATGGCGATTTCGAACCCTGTGCTGTTTCTGGCGTCCGACCGCGAATTGGCCGAAGAGGCCTGGGCCGGTGATATCATCGGCATTCCCAACCACGGCCAGCTTCGCATCGGCGACACGCTGACCGAAGGCGAAGCGATCCGGGTGACCGGCATCCCCTCTTTCGCGCCGGAACTGCTGCAAACCGTGCGCCCCGGCGATCCAATGAAGGCCAAGCATCTGGAAAAGGCTCTGATGCAATTTGCCGAAGAAGGTGCCGCGAAGGTGTTCAAACCTTCGATCGGGTCGGGCTTCATTGTGGGCGTCGTTGGCGCGTTGCAGTTCGAAGTGCTCGCCAGCCGGATTGAGATGGAATACGGCCTGCCCGTGCGCTTTGAGGCGTCGCAATTCACCTCGGCCCGCTGGGTCAGCGGCGGCAAGGCCGAAGTCGAGAAGTTCGTCGAAGCCAACAAGCAGCACATAGCCCATGATCATGACGGCGATATCGTTTATCTGACGCGCCTGCAGTGGGACATCGACCGGGTCGTCCGCGACTATCCCGAGCTGAGCCTGACGGCCACGAAAGAGATGATGGCGTGATGGCACGGGTCGAAAGTACGAATGGATGATGATCTAACGTATTCGGGTGGCCTGCCCGCCCTGCAAGACAGGTTCGAAAGGCGACGAGCGCCTTTCGACTTCTCGGACGAGGTACTACCGGCAGAAGATGTCGATCTGACCCATTTTACGCGTCAGATTGTTCCTGAAAGCGCGACCCGGCCGCAACCCGGCCAAGAGGATACATTCTGGACGCGCAAACGCCGACACATCGCGCAGGAATTCGTTGGAAAAACTGAACTGGCGTTTCTGAACGCGCAGCTTATCTCGAACCTGCGGAAGCAATCCTGGCCGAACCACGCCCCCACCCTGTTTTGCCGGTTGTGGGCCGAGCATTCGGATCATCTCTTCACGGCTTTGAATCGCGATCCCGGCACAGTGTTCCGGCGCCTGGCAAAGATGCGCAGGACTCTTACTGCGCGTAGGGAAGCGCGCCAATGACGACCTGGGGAATCGTGTCCATGGTCCGTGGGTCGACCCAGGACATACTGAAATTCGCGGCCCATCACCTCGATCAGGGTGCGGATTATCTGTACATCTATTTGGACGAACCCAATCATGAGGCGCACCGAACCCTCAGGAAACACCCGAAGATAAGGGCGCGAATCTGCGACGATGCCTTTTGGGAGAAACGCAAACGCGACCGCCCTGACCGCCATCAGGTTCGTCAGACACTTCATGCCACATTCGCCTATCGCAACACCGATCTGGACTGGCTGGCCCATATCGACGTGGATGAGTTCCTTTGGTCTTCAAAACCTATCCGGGAGCAGTTGCAATCCGTCCCCGCCGAAATCCCTGCCGTCCGCGTCCGGCCAACGGAGGCAATGGCAGGCGGCGAGGATCTGTTCAAGGCGCATATTCCCAGCGGCCCGGACCGCTCAGCTATGGTACAGTCCATCTATCCCAACTATGGCAGCTTTGTACTCGGCGGGTTCCTCAGCCACGTTCAGGGTAAGCTGTTCGTCCGCACAGGCATGGAAAAGCTGAACTTTCGCATCCACAACCTGTTTCAAAACAAAAAACTTCTGCCCTGCAAATTCGAACTTCCGGGGTTAGAGCTGTGTCATCGCCACGCCCCTGACTGGGACCACTGGGCCGCGCACTATCAGTTCCGGATGGCGCGTGGGTCCTATCAACCCGGCATGTCCCCGAACGTTCCGCGCGAACTGGGCGGTCTGAACAAGAATGAGTTGTTCAACTGGATCGAGACAGAACAGGGCCAGGACGGTTTGCGCGCGTTCTATGACGAAATTAGCGGTGCCGACCCCGGCGTACGCGCACGTCTCGAAGAATATGGGGTGATCCGGCACAGACCGCTGGATCTGGACGCTAAGGTTGCGAAACACTTTCCCGGAAGCTGCTGAATTGTTGCGGAAAACCAGCAGTGGGCGTTAGCGACGTCAGGTTAAGGGCTCTTCATTTGACCCTGCCCCATGATTTTGTTATGTCCGCGCAAAGCCGAAATGCGCGTGACAGCGTATGGCCATCCGGGCCCGGCATTCCTTTGACGCGCGGGCTAGGTCTAGTGTCCGCATGAACCGGACATACATGACAAAATTCAACGAACTGAACCTGAACCCGAAGGTCCTCAAAGCCATTGAGGAAGCCGGATACGAAACGCCCACGCCAATTCAGGAAGGCGCGATACCCGCTGCCCTTGAAGGTCGTGATGTTCTGGGCATTGCTCAGACCGGTACCGGCAAGACGGCCAGCTTTACGCTGCCGATGATCACCTTGCTGGCCCGTGGGCGCGCCCGTGCACGGATGCCGCGCTCGCTGGTGCTGTGCCCGACCCGGGAACTGGCCGCGCAAGTGGCCGAGAATTTCGACACCTACGCCAAACACCTGAAACTGACCAAAGCGCTGCTGATCGGCGGCGTCAGCTTCAAAGAGCAGGACGCGTTGATCGACCGGGGCGTTGACGTCCTGATCGCCACGCCGGGTCGCCTGCTGGACCATTTCGAGCGCGGCAAGCTTCTTTTGACCGGTGTTCAGATCATGGTTGTCGACGAAGCTGACCGGATGCTGGACATGGGGTTCATCCCCGATATCGAACGCATCTTCTCGCTGACGCCGTTCACGCGCCAGACCTTGTTCTTTTCGGCCACTATGGCGCCCGAGATTGAGCGGATCACCGACACCTTTCTGTCCGCACCCACGCGGGTCGAGGTTGCGCGTCAGGCCACTGCTTCGGAAACTATTGAACAGGGCGTTGTCATGTTCAAAGGCGGTCGTCGGGATCGTGAGGCCAGCCAGAAACGCAATGTCCTGCGGGCGCTGATCGACGCTGAAGGCGAGAAGTGCACCAACGCCATCATCTTCTGCAACCGCAAGACCGATGTGGATATCTGCGCCAAGTCTCTCAAGAAATACGGCTATGACGCCGCCGCGATCCACGGCGATCTGGATCAATCCCAGCGCACGAAAACACTCGATGGTTTCCGGGACGGGTCTTTGCGCCTACTCGTGGCCTCGGACGTGGCCGCGCGCGGATTGGATGTGCCATCCGTCAGCCATGTGATCAATTTCGACGTCCCCGGCCACCCCGAGGATTACGTCCACCGCATTGGCCGCACCGGTCGCGCAGGGCGTGAGGGCAAGGCTATCACGATCTGCTCTTCCCGCGATGAAAAGGCGCTGGCGGCGGTGGAGAAGTTGATTCAGAAAGAAATTCCCCGTCTGAACAACCCGATTGAGGCGGATGATTCCAAAGCCGATTCCCCAAAAACCGAGAATCAGCCAAAAGCGGCGGACACCAAAAAGTCCGATCGGCGCAAAAGCGAGCCCCGTACGGAAAGAGAGCCTCGTAAGGATAGAGAACCGCGCAAGGATAGAGAGCCCCGTAAGGACAAAGAGTCCAAAGGCCGCGGCCGCAGAGACGACAGGGGCCCTGCTGTTGTCGGCATGGGCGATCACCTGCCCAGCTTCATCGCCCTCAGCTTTGACGAACGCCGTGCAGGCTAAATCGTAAGCACCAGTGCCAGTATCGAGGCACCAAGCAACGTCATCCCGGCGATCTCGCGCCGGGTGATTCTTTCGCGGAAAAACAAGAGCGAGGCGAACAGGCTGAAGATCAGTTCGACCTGCCCCAGAGCTTTGACATAGGCCGCGTTTTGCAGCGTGAAGGCGAAGAACCAGCAGAACGATCCACATAGACTGGTGAGCCCGACAAAAACGCCCGTTCGGCGTGTGTCCCAAACTGCGCGCAGCTCGGCACGGTCGCGCCACAGCAGCCACAGCCCCATGCTGAGGAATTGGAACGAAACCACCACTGCCAAAGTAACCAGCGCCCGGAACCAGGCGTCCAAATCCCCCAGCTCCAACGAGGCACCGCGATAGCTGACGGATGAGAAAGCAAACAGCACGCCCGAACCCAGCCCAAGGCGCGATGCACGGTTGGTGAGGTGTGCCCACCAAGCCCCTTCTCCACCAGGGCTTTTCGACAACAGCAAGACAGCCACCAGTCCCAGAACAATCGCAAACAACGCGCCCGAGGATACATGATCGCCCAGGACCAGAAATCCGACGATGGCGGTTTGGATAACTTCGGTCTTCTTGAATGTAATACCGACGGCAAAATTGCGTTGTTTGAACAGGGCCACAACGCAGATGGTCGCCAGTATCTGCGTTGTCCCGCCGATCACTGCAAACAACCAGAAACGCCCGGTCAGGGCCGGCAGGCTGAATCCGGTCAATTGCATCGCCACGATCAGCGCAAGGACTGCCAACGGCATGGAATAGGCAAACCGCGCAAAAGTCGCGCCGGCTGCCGAAAGTTTCACAGTGCTCAGCGACTTTTGCAGCATGAACCGCACGGTTTGAAATGCCGCGGCGGCGATGGTGATAGGAATCCACAAACTCATGAATTCCCTTGTGTCGTCAAATCAACCCTTTGGCCAGAGCGGATGCTCAACCGGGTCCTTGGTACGCCAGAAATAGGACCGGAAAATCTGCCCGTAAGACCGATAGACATAAGCGTGGTTGCTGGCCAGATAGCCGTCTTTTCCGGCACGATAAAGCGCAGGCAATCGGTACCACGGAGCACCGGGATTCATGTGATGAACGACGTGCAGATTGTTGTTCAGAAACAAAAAAGCCAACAACCCACGATCTTCGACAATGACCGTTCGGGCACTGGAGCATTCGTGCGCCCGGTGTTCAAGAAACGTCCGGATCTTGACCAAGCCCAAACCAATGTAGGCAGACAGAACAAAAGCCCAAAGCGGCATCGGAGACTGCGCAGCTACCCACAAAACAGCGACCACTCCAATCAGGTGCAGTCCCCATGCCAACAGTACGGCTCTGTCTCCGCGTTTGGCGCCGCGCAACTCATCCCGAAAGAAGATATACTGACCAATCGTCGGGCCCAACACAATGCGCCCGAGCAGTGTGTTGTTCGCCCTCAGGAGCCGCTTTTGCCAGCTTTTGAGCGTATTCCAAACCTTCGGGTCCAGATAGTTCGACTCAGGGTCGTCATAGGGGTCGGTCAGCGTCGAATCCCTGTGATGCGCCAGATGCAGATCGCGGAACCGGTTGTACGGAATGAACAAGGTCAGAGGCAGGGCCATCAGCGCCTCGTTCAGCCAACGCGTGCGGAACGGATGCCCGTGCAGCGCCTCGTGCGTCAGTGATGAATGCAACGCTGCGACCAAGCCCATGGCCGGGATAGCCAGCCAGATGGGAAGTGTGAATATCACCGCCAGCCACGCTGCATAACACGCAATGATCAGGGCAAAGGTGCCCCACTCTGGACCTGGCCGCTCAGACATTTCGGCCCCATGTGATGCCTGCCCAGACACGCTCATAGATCACGTACATCGTCAGGCCGATGCCCGTGTTCACAATCGCCAACGTCCCACCAACTGCGGCAGAACCTGTTGCGATCAGACCCACCAGCGTCATCATGACCAGGCCCATCGCATTCCACACCACAGCCTTCACGACCGATCTTCGTCGCGTTTCCATTCCGTCACCCATATTATTGTTATGTTTTAAGAATTACGGATCGTGGCCGAGTTGAAAATTCTGAATATGATTAACAAAATTCATCATCCATGATATAAATCAACATATGACGGATAAATTAGACAAACGAGACCGCGCTGCACAGTTTCGCCAACGCCTTGCCCGCGCGATGGAAGAACGTGACATCAGCCAAAGCGCGCTGGCCCGGGATATCGGTGTCGACCGATCGACCGTATCCCAACTTTTGACCGGCGAAGGTGCGCGCCTGCCGAACGCGCATGTCGTTGGCAGCTGCGCCACAGCGCTTGGTGTTTCGGCTGACTGGCTGCTGAGCCTATCAGATCGGCCAGAAAGCGCTGCAGAGCTTCTGGCGCTTTCTCTGAGTATGACCAAGGCGCCACGCGCGCTGGTCGATGAACGTATTTTCAAATGGCACAAAGAGGCGGCTGGCTACAAGGTTCGCTATGTACCTGCCACCCTGCCCGACATGCTGAAAACCCGCGCCGTGCTAGAGTGGGAATACGCCCCGCATCTGGGGCGAACGGCGGATCAGGCCATCGGCGCGTCAGAAGACCGGCTGACGTGGATGCGCAGCGCACAATCAGATTATGAGATCGCCATGCCACTGTATGAGATCGACAGCTTTGCCCGCGCGACCGGATACTACGAAGGCCTGTGCCCGAAAATCAGGATGGAACAGATCGACCACCTGTTAGAGCTGAGCGACCAGCTTTATCCTCGAATGCGCATCTATCTGTTTGATGCCAAACGCCTCTATTCTGCGCCGGTCACGATTTTTGGCCCGCTGCTGTGTGTGTTCTACGCGGGCAGTCACTATATGGCCTTTCGGGACCGCGACAGGATCGAAGTTTTTTCCCGTCATTTCGATACGTTGGTGCGAGAAGCGGATGTGACGGCGCGGGACTTCCCCGATCATCTCAGGCAGCTACGATCAACGATTTCCGCCTGATAACGGCCTCATAGATGCGTAAGCGACTAAGGTGTGATATCGTCACTTGGCGCGAACTTTCGAGCGATCCGATCACAGACGGAGGACCATAGGAATGGACGCATTAAAAACTGCTCAATACGCACGGGCGCTTTATTCCGCCCACGGAGATCAGGCCGAGGCGGAAGCTGCGCAGAAGATGCGCGAATGCAAAGACGCCGGGAACATGCAGCAAGCCCGTGACTGGCAGGCGGTTCGTCAGAGCATCCACCAGATTCGCGGACCCAATCAGGGTTAGATTTTCGGGTCGGGGTTGACGGTGTGCCCATCGACCGCAATCACCTGCCCCGACACCAACCGCGCCGCATCCGACGCAAGGAACACGGCCATATTGGCGATGTCGTGACCTTCGACAAAGCGACCCATTGAAGTGCCCGAGGCGTAACCGTCATAGACCTGGTCCCGCGTCATGCCCTTGGCGTCGGCCTCTCGCTGCAGCACGCCTTCCATCCGTGGGCCTTCTACTGAGCCAGGGCAGATGACATTGCACCGCACGCCATGCGCGCCAAGCTCCATCGCCAGGGTCTTGGCCAGACCGATCATCCCCCACTTCGCAGCAGCATAAGGCGCGCGATTTGGGTATCCATATTGTCCCGCAGTCGAAGACGTAATGACCACCGCGCCACTGCCCTGACGTTTCAGGATTGGAGCGGCGTGTTTGGAGCACAGAAAGGCACCCTCCAGATTTACTGCAAGGCACACGCGCCAATCGGCCAATTCAACATCTTCAACCGAAGCGGTTGGTCCCGCGATTCCGGCATTTGCACACAGGGTATCCAAACCACCCCATTCCGCCTCGATGTCGTTGAACAAGGTGGCCACGGCATTTTCCTCCGCGACGTTCGCCTCGGACCGCCGCCAATGGGCAGGACAATCAGACAGGGCATTCGGGTCAACATCAGCCACCCAAACCTGCGCACCAGCTGCGTCAAAGGCTTCGGCCATAGCGCGACCAACGCCCGAGGCGCCTGCCGTGATCAGAACGCGCCCACTCATGCCGGTTTGCGGATCGCAGCACCCGCACCTTCAGGATAAGGCAATCCAGCCTGAGCTTCTGCAATCCGGGCCATAGCGTCTTCGATCTCTGCCGAAGGTGCGCTCGGGCGACGGGTTTCCAGACTGACATGCAGCAGGAAGCTTTCTCCGGTGGCCAACAGCTTGTCGCCTTCGAACATTGAATGGAACACGTGCAGTTTCTTGCCCTGCCCCAACAGCATCTGTGTACGCACTTCGATCTTTGCGCCCGCGTGGACTTCGTCGATATAGCGGATGTGGTTTTCGGCCGTAAAGTAACTGCCGCCCGAAGCGATGTAATCGGCATCACACCCCATGATCTCCATGAACCGGTCGGTCGCCGCGGCGAAGGCCTCAAGGTACCGCGCCTCGTTCATGTGACCGTTATAGTCGGTCCAGTCCAACGGCACTGCGCGCGACAAGGTCAGAATTGGCTGGCTCAGATCGGCCTGATCCAACGTCGGAAGTGCGCCCGGTTTCAGCGCCGCGTCATGCTGGTTCAGAACAGCACCGGCCCCATAGTTCTGCGCCTTGAGCGCCCGCATCATGCCAACGAGGTTATTGTCGCGAATACGCTCCAATTCTCGGATCGAGTACATGCCCGATTGTGCGTCAGACTGATCCGCGATCATGTCGACCAGCTCATCAGTGAACTCGGGCACATCCATCAACTTGGTCCAGGGCCATTTCAACGCCGGGCCGAACTGCGCCATGAAATGCCGCATCCCCGCCTCGCCACCGGCCACGCGATAAGTTTCGAATAGACCCATCTGTGCCCAGCGAATGCCAAAACCCATGCGAATTGCTTCGTCGATCTCTTCAGTCGTGGCGATACCGTCCTTGACCAACCACAGCGCCTCGCGCCAGACGGCTTCGAGGAACCGGTCAGCAATATGCGCATCGATCTCTTTTTTGACATGCAGAGGGAAGAAACCCACCGATTTCAACAGATCCTTCGCTCGGTCGACCATTTCAGGCCGGTTCTTGTCGGTCGGTACCAATTCGATCAGCGGCAGCAGGTAAACCGGATTAAACGGGTGTGTCACCACGATTTGTTCAGGGCGCAACGCGCCTTCCTGCAACTCGGACGGTTTGAACCCGCTGGTTGACGACCCGATGATCGCCTCCGGATCGCAGGCATCCTGCAAGCTTTTGTAAACCTTCAGCTTCAGATCCAGCCGTTCAGGTACGCTTTCCTGAATCCAGGTGGCGCCTTGCACGGCGTCAGTCAGATCGTCGTGGAAGGTAAGCGCCCCCTCAGACGGCAAAAGCGCATCACTCAACCCCGGCAGAGACCGGCGCGCGTTATCGAGCACCTCGCCAATCTTGCGCTCGGCCTCCGGGTCCGGGTCGAACACCCGGACGTTCCAGCCGTTCAGTAGAAATCTAGCGGCCCAACCGCCGCCAATTACGCCACCGCCAATGATAGCTGCTGTTTTTGCCATATCATATATCCATTCAGGTAATGGCTGTGGTCGCAAACCAAAGGAACGTCAGCAACCAACCGCCCAGAAAAACCCTTCCTGCGACCTGACCAGGTGACCAGAACCTGCGCATCACCAGTGATACGGCGCTGCCGGCCCCGATGATGGCTGAGCAAATCAGAAAACCCAATCCGAGAAAGCCCAAAGGTGACAAAGATTTGCCTTCGTTTGGTTGCGGCATCAAAACGAACACCACGAAACCAAGAGCAAGCAACATCATGACACCTAGAGGCCCAGTCCACCAAGGAGACTCGGCTTGCAGGAAAGAAGTCAACGCAAGCATCGACGCGACGAAAAACGATAGGCAAAATAGTATGATCATGCCAAACCGTTGTCCTTGAACGGGAACGTTGTCACGCCGACTCTCGCAGAACATTATTTTGCCACCGGTGCCCGCTTCACCAACCCCAGCTTCTCACGCACTTCCTGCGCGCCGATCACCCGCGCGCCCATGTTCGAAACGATGGTGTTCGCCCGCTCAACCAGCTGCCAGTTTTCGGCCAGAACGCCTTTGTCGAGAAACAGGTTGTCCTCAAGGCCAACGCGCACATTGCCGCCCGCCAGCACCGAAGCCGACGCATATGCCATCTGGTTCCGCCCAAGCGCGAATGCGCTGAATGTCCAGTCATCAGGCACGTTGTTCACCATAGCCATCAAGGTATTCAGGTCATCGGGTGCACCCCACGGCACGCCCATGCACAGTTGAACCAGTGCCGGGCTGTCCAGAACGCCGTCCTTCACCAGCTGCTTTGCGTACCACAAGTGACCGGTGTCAAAGGCTTCGATCTCGGGCTTCACGCCCAGATGCGTCATCATCCGGCCCATCGCCTGCAGCATACCGGGCGTGTTGGTCATGACATAGTCGGCCTCGGCAAAATTCATGGTGCCGCAATCCAGAGTACAGATTTCAGGCAGGCATTCAGCCACATGTTCGACCCGAGCCGCCGCGCCGATCATGTCCGTGCCATCTTCGTTCAGCGGCAGCGGAGATTCAGTCGGGCCAAAAATCATGTCGCCGCCCATCCCGGCGGTGAGGTTCAGCACAACGTCGACCTCGGCTTCACGAATGCGATCAGTCACCTCGCGGTACAGGTCCAGACGACGGCTGGGTGCACCGGTTTCCGGATCGCGCACGTGGCAATGCACGATGGCCGCGCCTGCCTTGGCCGCGGCGATCGCACTTTCGGCGATTTGCTTTGGCGAACGCGGCACATGCGGGCTGCGATCCTGTGTTCCGCCCGAGCCGGTGACAGCGCAGGTGATGAAGACTTCGCGGTTCATTTCCAGTGGCATGGTGTTTTCCCCAACTTATACCCGGTTTTGACCTAAGTTATCCTCAGGCTTCTCCCCGGATTCCGATTTGCGTTCATCCCCGACTCTGGCGCAGCTTTATGGAAACAACTTGCCAGAATGCGAATCGAACTTGATGAAATCCGCAAAAAACATATTGCAGCCCGAACATCGCGCCCTAAAAACGGCCGTGCTGGTTCTGGACGAATGCAACACGCTCAGCTTTGCCTCGGCCGTTGATCCCATGCGCGCCGCCAACCGTCTGGCGGACCGCCCGGCCTTTGACTGGGACTATGTGACTGCCACGGCGGAACCGGCGATGCTGACCAGCGCCCTAAATGTTCCAGGCACACCGTTGGCTCGGTTGCAGGGCTGCGACCTGATGATTGTCATCGCGGGATTTCAACTGGCCCGTCACGCCACACCCAGCCTGCTCGCCGGATTGCGCCGCATTGCCGGTACCGGAGCCACCATGGCTGGCATCGACGGCGGCCCTTGGCTACTGGCCGAAGCCGGCCTGCTGAACGGCCACTCCGCCACAACGCACTGGGAGGATCTGGACAATTTCGCGAACCGCTTCCCCGAAGTTGATGTTCGCCCTGACCGATTTACTGTATCCGGCAACCGGCTGACTTCAGGCGGCGCGATCCCCGCAGTCGAGATGATGCTACACATCATCGCCGCGCGCCACGGCGCAGGTTTTGCCGCCCGCGTGTCCGGCCTGTTCCTATACGAGGGCGCACCCGAACCGTCCAAGCCACAAAGCCGTACAGGCGCGCCGCATCGTCATACGGCTCTGACAGCAAAGGCGAACTCGTTGATGGAGACTTCGCTCGAGGACCCGCTACCGTTGGCCGTCATTGCCGACTCTCTGGGCACCAGCCCTCGTACTCTGCAACAACAGTTCCGTCTGCGCCTGAACACAACGCCACAGGATCACTATCTGCAACTGCGCCTGGCCGAAGCGCGGCGTCTGGTAACCGATACGGATATGCCATTGATGGACGTGGCACTCGCCACAGGCTTTGCCTCACAATCCAGCTTTGCCCGTGCTTTCCGCACCGCGCACGGCCTGTCGGCCAGAGACCTCCGTCAGGACCGGATCCAGCCCACACATCACTGACCGGATCCGCTTCATCTGGCTAAAAATTTCCCGGGGGAGTCGCGCAAAGCGCAGCGGATGCAGAGCCCCCTTAGAACGGCATCGGATGCGCGCGATGCGCGGCACTGATATCCGCCAGGACATCATCCGCCAACACCACCTCCGTGCCCCCCAGAATATGGGCCAACTGCGCAACCGTGGTCGCTCCGAAAATGGCAGACATCATGAACGGGCGCGTTTGGCACCATGCCAGCGCCATATGTACCGGATCCAGGCCATGCCGCTGCGCGATCTTCAGATAGGCATCGACCGCACCAAACACACGCTCGTACTTACGCCCACCCATGGTCGGAACAAGATCCATGCGCGAGCCCTTAGGCACCGCTCCGCCCTGATATTTGCCCGTCAGAAACCCTGCCGCCAACGGAGAAAACGCCATCAGGCCGACATCCTCGTGCACGCTTAGCTCGGCCATATCGGTGTCGAAGTGGCGGCACAGCAGAGAATATTCATTCTGAACCGAAGCGACCCGTGGCGCGCCCATCTGTTCGGCCAGCCGCAGCCATTGCGCGGTGCCCCATGCGCTTTCATTCGACAGGCCGAACGCGCGGATATTGCCCTTATCGACTTGCTGTTGCAGAGCGACAAGGCACTCCTGCATATTCTCCAGTACGTCATTGGTGTTGTGACCAGACGGCGCATAGTCCCAGTTCTGTCGAAACATGTAACTGCCGCGATTGGGCCAGTGAAACTGATACAGATCGATGCAATCTGTCTGCAATCGACGCAGAGACCCCTCGATCGCTTCGGGGATCGTTTGCGCAGAAATCGGTGCCCCGTCGCGGGCATGGGCGAAACCTGCACCGGAATGTTTGGTCGCCAGAATATACCTCGCCCGCCGCGCGAGGTTCACCGCGTTCCAGTTGCCCAGGATCTCTTCGGTCCGCCCCACGGTCTCTTTCAAGACCGGGTTCACCGGGTACATCTCAGCCGCGTCAACGAAATTGATACCCGCCTCCAGCGCCATATCGATCTGCGTATGTGCATCGGCCTCAGAGGTCTGCGCGCCAAACGTCATGGTTCCAAGGCACAGATCCGTCACTTCAATACCAGTGCGCCCCAATGGGTTCTTTTTCATCTCAAAATCCTTCCGCTCGCAACGTCGCGCACCCTAATGCAGAGATCAGGTAGGGCAAGGGTGCAGGCGATCAATTCCCGTGCAACAAGGGGTTGGGCTTATGCAAACCTCGCTGCAAAAAAGCGGCATAAAGCCAAACGCAGCGCATGGCGTTTCTGCCGCAACCATACGGGTATCCACTCAGATTCCAGTAAATGCGCTTTCATTTCAAGGTTTTGAGTGGCTATACGAACCAATGCTGCAAATCACTGCGGCTGCACCAATGTCGGCTTGAGGTTGCTCGTGAAGTTCAGCCGAAATGAGAATTCCAAATCTCTCGTCGAATCTCATCTCTGGCCTCGTATGCCGCTATTGCTTCGTCTAGATCATCTGGTTCAAGCGCACCCTCACCCCTGGCGATCCGCGTGACTTGCATCGTGTACCATGCAGTCACACCGCCTTCCGGAGGGTTTCTGAAACGTGGGAATTGCGGCTCGTCGCGTTGATCGGAAAGCCAAAATGACGGCAACTCTGGATCAACGACCAATGCGCGAGCCAATCCTACGAGATCGGCTTTGCCTTCCGCAATGGCGCTTTTGGCCTGTGCAAGCGTCTTGAAACCGCCCGTCACCATAAGGGGAATGTTCGTTTTCGCACGCGCACGTTCAGCAAAATCAAGAAAATAGGCGCCGGAACCCGCACGATCTGATGATGACGCAGCACCCGGAAAATATGTGCCACCGCTGACATCAATCAGATCAATTGTTGTTTTGTCTAATGCCGCAATGACCTCAAGGGATTCATCTTCAGCAAAGCCGCCTTCAAGTTGATCTGTCGCGTTCAACTTGATGCCCACAGGGAAATCCGGGCCAACGGCATTACGCACGGCGCTGATCACTTCCAGCAGCAGTCTCATCCGGTTTTGCAAAGAACCGCCATAGGCATCTTCGCGTTTGTTGAATAGCGGAGACAGAAACTGGTTGAGTAAGAATCCATGGGCCGCATGCAACTCAACGCCACCGAAACCAAGCTGCTTGGCAAGGTTTGCAGTGCGTGCAAATTCGGCCGGCAGCGCGTGGATCTCATCCAAGGACAGCGCGTCGCATTTCAGACCGGGCAAATCAAGTCTACTCGGACCTTTCGGCGAGCTGATCGGAGCATCCGCCATCGCACCTGCATGTCCAAGTTGCGGCCACAAATGAGCGTCGTTGGTTGCCCCTGCCTGTGCAAGTTTTCTTAGAAATGCGAAATCGGATTGATCGTTCAAAACCAAATTGCCGGGCTTCTCTGCGAAATGAGGTGTGCCCTGCACTTCGCCGATGATCGAGAGGGCGAGGCCGCCAGTTGCCCAACGCTCATAAAGTTTGATTTGATCATCACTTGGATTGCCTTTGCCGTCACCAAGCGAGTCAGACATCGCCGATTTAGCAATTCGGTTTTTAAGAGTTACGCCGCAGGGCAGAATTAGCGGTTGGCGCAAGAGAGACTGAGGTTTGTTGGACATTTGGCTCCTCAAACTTAGGCCTTAACAATTGAAAGCTGTCATTTTTGTCGTGTACGGCATCCGTCAATTTGGGCTTCAATCCGGTCATTGAGGCATTTCTGATCGCACATCTTTGCGCAATCACCACCACGCCTTCCGGAAAGCGGCTCGGGCCCTAAGCCTCAGCTTTCTTTTCCCAGCGCCCGGATTCTTCGGACCAGTATTGGGCGGAACATCCCGCACCGGTCAAAGCCTTCCACTGCCCGCGCGCGTGTTGAACGGCCTCTGCGTCATTGCCGTCGAACAGGATACATACGCGTTCCAGTTTCTTGATCTCATCGGGGTCGACCGCCGCGCCATCTACCGCCATGACACAAGACGGGTCATTGGCAGCCTGCGCCTCGGTCGTCAGCAGGATCGGCTGCGCGGCATCGTGCGGACCGCCTGCGCGGCCATGTGGCAGGAACCCTTCTTCGGGCCCCTGCCACAGCTTTTCATCCAGCCAGTCCATCCGCGCGGGATCGCTGCCCCGCACGGCAATCTTCCACCCGGCCTGCCGTGCCTTGTCCAGCAACACCGGCAAGGTATGCTCCAGCGGTTGGCGGGTCAGGTGATAGAAATAGACGGCCCCCATCGGCTTACTCGAAGTTGTCCTGAACGAAACGGCTCAGCGCGCGTACGCCCCAGCCGGTTGCGCCCTTCGGGGCGTAGGATGTCTCGGACGAGACCGAAGCCACACCGGCAATATCCAGGTGAATCCACGGCATGTCTTCCTTGACGAACCGCTGCAGGAACTGCGCTGCGGTGATCGAGCCCGCCGGGCGACCACCGACGTTCTTCATGTCGGCGATCCGCGATTTCAGCTGTTTGTCATAGGCTTCGCCCAATGGCATGCGCCATGCGCCTTCATCCTCGGCACCTGCGGCTTTCAGGAAGGCATTGCAGAACGTGTCATTGTTCGAGAAAACACCTGCATTCTCATGCCCCAGTCCGATGATGACCGCTCCGGTCAGGGTGGCCAGATCGACCATGCCCACAGGCTTGAACCGCTCTTGCGCGTACCACATCACGTCG
This sequence comes from Ruegeria sp. YTSA072, assembly GCF_059610285.1. Classification (NCBI taxonomy): domain Bacteria; kingdom Pseudomonadati; phylum Pseudomonadota; class Alphaproteobacteria; order Rhodobacterales; family Roseobacteraceae; genus Ruegeria; species Ruegeria sp. YTSA072. Next base: position 97,666 of record NZ_JBXWNI010000012.1, read on the forward strand.
CACAGAACCAAACGGCCCTCGGCATCGGTGTTGATGATCTCGACCGTGTCGCCCTTCATGGATTTGACCACATCGCCGGGACGGGTGGCGTTGCCTGAAGGCATGTTTTCCACCAATCCGACCAAGCCGACAACGTTGGCCTTGGCGTTGCGTTTGGCCAGCGCGCGCATTGTACCTGCCACTACGCCAGCGCCGCCCATGTCCATGGTCATGTCTTCCATGCCACCCGCAGGTTTCAGCGAGATACCACCGGTGTCGAACACCACACCCTTACCCACCAAAGCCAGCGGCGCGTCATCTTTGTCGCCGCCGTTCCACTGCATAACCACAACCTTTGACGGGCTGACAGAGCCCTGCCCGACACTCAGCAACGTGCGCATGCCCAACTCGGCCAGCTTGTCCTCTTCCAGCACTTCGACCACAAGCCCCAGTGCGTTCATCTCGTCCAGACGGTCGGCGAATTCGGTGGTGGTCAGGATATTCGCAGGCTCGTTGGTCAAATCGCGTGTCATACGGACACCGTCGGCGACCGCGTAGAGCGGTGCAAACGCAGCCTCGATCTCATCTGCCTTCTGGTGGGTTATGATGACCGAACCGGCTTCATCCGAATCCTTGGTCTTGTGCGCATCAAAATCATAGCTGCGCAGCGCGATGCCCATGGCCAGATCCTCGGCTTTGACCTGATTGCCCGACATCACCAGCAGGTCCTTGCTGCCCGCCAGCTTGGCCAGCGCAGCACCGGCCTTGCGGGCCTCGGCCGGTTCCGGACGGCGCGGCAGGACCAGAACGTCCAGCGCCTCGGCTGCCATGCCGGATGGCCACGCCATCGAGATCACGTCACCGGTTTTCACCTTTTCGAAACGCTCGCTTTCGACCAGCCGTGTCACAGCCCCGCGGGTCAGGCGGTTGGCGCGACGGGCGGCGGGGTTCATTTTGCCGTCGGACGGGATGATTATGGCCACGCGCCCTTCGGCCTGCGCCATCGCATCCATGTCGGGGTCCTGGAAACGGATCGGTACAAGACTGCTCATTGCGAACTCCTCAAAATCAGTTCCCCAAGACCTAGCCCGCGCCGCGCGGCTTGACCAGATAGCAGTTTTCCCCGGCCCGCATTTGGACTACAGTCCCGGAAAAAATCCGACAGGCTCGGGGGAGAAGGTTTTGGCAAGACAGAGCAGGCATAGGCTGTCGCGCACAATTGCGTGCAGCGGTGATTCTGGTCTGTACCCGACCAAAGGCTGTTTGCGCGTCTTTTCGGCAGGAGTTCCTTCGTGATCCTCGACCGCTACTTCGCCCGCCGATTCATTCAAAGTTTCCTGGTCATCGGCAGCATTTTCCTGACGCTGATGATTCTGATCGACCTGATCGAACAGGTGCGCCGCTTTGACGATGCAAACCTGTCCTTTGGTCAGCTGTTGCAATTGACGTTGCTGAATACGCCTGCCGCGATCAGCGAAATGCTGCCGCTGCTGGTCATCCTGTCCACGATCGCGTTGTTTATCGGTCTGGCCCGCAGTTCGGAACTGGTTGTCACCCGTGCCACTGGCCGTTCAGGCATCCGCGCCCTGTTGGCCCCTGTGGTGATTGCCCTGATCATCGGCGCACTGGCGGTTGGCATGCTGAATCCCATCGCAGCCGCCACGTCGGAAGAATACAAACAGCTTGCCGAATCCTACAAAAACAACGGCGGCTCAACGCTTTCGATCAGTGCAGATGGTCTTTGGTTGCGGCAGGGATCGGCCAATGGCCAATCCGTGATCCACGCCCAGGACACTTCTAACGGCGACAGGTTCACCCTTAATCAGGTGACGATCATTACCTTCGCCCCAGACGGCACACCGACACAACAGGTCGTGGCCGACCAAGCCGATCTGGAGAACGGTACGTGGGTCCTGACCAATGCCAAGATCTGGGCGCTGGAAGGCGGTGTGAATCCAGAAACCCACGCCACAGAACACGCGCGGCTTGAGGTTCCCACATCGCTGACACGCCAACGGATTCTGGACACACTCGGCGACCAGGATTCCGTATCGGTCTATGACCTCCCGGAACTGATCCGTGACCTGCGCGAAGCCGGGTTTTCGACCAAGCAATATGAGGTCTGGTTGCAGGTCCAACTGGCCCGCCCCTTGTTTCTGATGTCGATGGTTCTGATCGGCGCGGCCTTCACCATGCGCCACGTGCGATTTGGCGGCACCGGGATCGCGGTTCTGACCGCCGTCCTGCTGGGATTTGGTATCTACTTCATTCGCAACTTTGCCCAAATTCTGGGGGAAAACGGTCAATTGCCTATCTTAGTCGCGGCCTGGGCCCCGCCCTTCGCAGCCATTCTTCTGTCCCTCGGCCTTTTGCTGCATGCGGAGGACGGCTGATGCGGCTTATAGCCAGTTTGTTGCTGTCCGGTGCGGTCGCACTAACCATGCCAGCGGGCGCATTCGCGCAATCTCAACCCGCTGCCGACGCTGCACAGGGTACCACGCAAGAGGATCAGCCCGCCCTCCTGGTGGCCGACCGGATCTTTATCACACCCGAGCGTAATTTGGTGGCCGAAGGGAATGTCGAAGCCTTTCAGGGCGACACCAAGGTCACGGCCACGCGCATCACCTATGACCGCGAAACCGGCAATCTGTCGCTGGAAGGCCCGGTCCGCATTGATCAAGGCGGCGAAACCACGTTGCTGGCTGATTCCGCCGAACTGGATGACGGAATCATGAACGGTCTGCTGATTGGTGCCCGCATGGTATTCGATCAGCAGGTTCAGATCGCCTCGGTCCAGGCTGCGCGCGCGGGGGGGCGTTACACACAGTTCAGCAAGGTCTCCGCCACGTCCTGCCATGTCTGCGCCAATGGCAAACCGCCGCTATGGCAAATCCGCGCCCGCAAAGTCACGCATGACCAGTTGGAACGCCAACTGTATTTCGAAGGAGCACAGTTCCGGATACTGGATTTCCCGGTTTTCTACTTCCCCTATCTGCGCCTGCCCGACCCGACACTGGACCGCGCGACAGGCTTCCTTGTTCCGTCGATTCGCACCACATCGCAGCTGGGAACCGGCGTGCAGGTGCCGTATTTCTTTAAGCTTGGCGACCACAAGGACCTGACGCTGACCCCCTATATCTCGGGAAAAACAAGAACACTGGGCTATCGCTATCGCCAGGCATTCAAGCGCGGCCGGATTGAGCTGAACGGTGCTTTCACCCGCGACGACCTGCAGGAGAACGAGGATCGAGGCTATCTCTTTGCCAACGGTTATTTCTTCCTAAACAACGACTTCCGCCTTTTGTTTGATGTGAAGACAACCTCGGATAACGCTTATCTCGCGGATTATGGCCTGCCTGATTTTGACCGGTTGCGCAGCGAAATCGCGCTTGAGCGGATCAAACGCGATACCGCCTTCCGCACCAGCTTCATCCATTACAAATCCCTACGAGACAGCGAAAATGAGGAAGTGATCCCATCGCGGATCTTCGACCTGTATTTTCAGAAACGCTACTTCCCAACCTCTGTTGGCGGCGAAGTTCGCTTAGGCTTTGTGGCCCACAATCACACACGCACCAGCGATCAGGACATCGTTGGCCGCGATGTCGCGCGTGCCACGTTCGATGCGGATTGGATGCGCAGCTGGATTTTCGCATCGGGCCTCAGGGCTGATGCCAGGTTCGGGACATCGGTGGATATTTTCAACATCAGGGATGACAGCCAGTTTCCTGACCAGGTGACCCGCGCAGCCCCCCGCGCCGCACTCACGCTGCGTTATCCGATGACCCGTCGGGAAAAGTCAGGCGCCACGCAGGTGCTTGAACCCATCGCGCAAGTCGGTTGGACGAACGTGACAGATCAGGACGTTCCCAATGACGAAAGCACCTTTCAGGAATTCGACCAGGGGAACCTGTTGTCCCTGTCACGCTTTCCGGCCCCGGATCGCCGCGAAGATGGCGCGACGGCGGTGTTCGGGGTCAATTGGGCGCGCTATGCCGCAAATGGCTGGCGCGCGCTTGCCACTGTCGGACAGGTCTTCCGCTCGACTGCTGACCCAAACTTCAACCTGACGTCGGGCCTACAGGGTACCGCCTCCGACGTGTTGTTGGCCGGTCAGTTGCAAACCGCCAATGGCTGGTCTTTGGCGGGTCGCGGCCTGTTGAATGGTGATTTCAGCTTTGCTAAGGCCGAGGTGCGCGCAGGCTGGAACAAGCCAAATGTCGGCCTAACCGGCAGCTATGTGTGGCAGGAAAAAGATCCGGCAGAAAATGCGAATGACGAGATATCCGAGATCTGGATGAATGGCCGCTACCTTGTTGACCAGAACTGGCTGACACAGGCCTATGCGCGCTATGACCTCAGCGAATCCGAACCGATCCGATATGGGCTGGGCGTTACCTACCAGAATGAGTGTGTAAAAGTTAACATGACCGTCAGCAGGCGATTTACCTCATCATCAAGTATTGAGCCTTCGACAGAATTCGGGTTTACCGTTGCCCTGACAGGTTACTCCGTCGAGGGTGGCGGCCAACAGTACAAGAGAAGATGCAGTTGATTTCACATTTCTCGCGCATAGTCCGTTCCGGTTGGTTAAAGCCGGTTGCACCGGCACTGGCTGCCGCTTTGCTGGCCCTGTCCACTGGTCACAGCCAGGCTCAGAGCCTGTTTTCACCTGCGATCAAGGTCAACCAGGACATTGTCACTTGGTACGAACTTCAGCAGCGCCAGCAATTCCTGACTGTTCTGGGTGCCCCTGGCGCCACCGAGGACGAAGTCCGCGACTCGCTGATCGACGAACGACTGCGCAAGCAGGCCATGCGCGACGCAGGAATCGAGGTCGCACCTGAAGACATTCAGGTGGGCATTGATGAGTTCGCAGCCCGTGGCCGTCTTTCGACAGATGAGTTCCTGCAATTGCTGGGCGAATCCGGCGTTTCCCCCGAAACCGTACGGGATTTCGTCGCTGATCAGCTGTCGTGGCGCGACTACGTCAGTTCGCGCTTTCTGTCGCAGGCCAGGCCGAGCGAAGACGAGATCAACCGGGCTTTGGGACAGGCCGGGAGTGGCGGGCTTCAAGTCCTGATGTCGGAAATCATTATTCCGGTCACACCGCAGACCTTAGCCCAAGCCGAATTGCTAGCCGAAGAGATCGCACTGCTTGAAGGTTTCGATGCGTTTTCCTCTGCCGCCACACAGTATTCTGCAGCTGGCACACGCGATGACGGCGGGCGTTTGGAATGGCTTAACCTGACCGACTTGCCCCCTGCCCTGCAACCCGTGATTCTAGGTCTCAAAACGGGCGACATCACACAGCCCTTGTCATTGCCCAACGCGATCGCCTTGTTCCAGCTGCGCGGATTGCGCGAAGTAAGTACCAGCGCGCCGCGTTACTCCAAGATCGACTATGCGATTTACAACATGGCCGGCGGTCGCAGTGCCGAAACCCTGGCCAAAGCCGCCGAGTTGCGCGAACAGATTGATAACTGCGACGACCTCTACGGTATCGCCAAGGATCAACCTGCCGGGGTACTGCAACGTATCGAAGCCAGCCCGTCCGAGATCCCCCGCGATGTGGCGCTTGAGCTGTCCAAGCTGGACCTGAACGAAGTTTCGACGACGCTGACGGGAAACAATGGCCAGACTCTGAAGTTCCTGATGCTATGTACGCGCACATTGGACCGGGGCGAAGACACGACGCGCGTGGATGTAGCCAACGCCCTGACACAACAGCGCCTTCAGGCCTTTGCCGAAAGTCTGGTTGAACAGCTCCGCGCCGACGCGACGATCATCGAGCAATGACCGCGCCCATCGCGCTTAGCTGTGGCGATCCCGCTGGAATAGGCCCCGAAATCGCCGCCAAAGCCTGGTCAAAACTGCGCGCGAGCTGCCCGTTTTTCTATATCGGCGACGCGGCGCATCTGCCGGCAGGCACGCCTACGCAGCGGATCAGCGATCCGGCACAGGCCATTGATATCTGCGCGAATGCCCTGCCTGTTCTGCAATTGAGCTTTCCCGCCCCAAACGCAGCAGGCCAACCGGACCCGTCCAATGCGCCCAGTGTGATCGACGCAATCGAAACCGGTGTTTCCCTGGTTCAATCCGGTGCCGCGTCAGCGCTGTGCACTGCACCGATCCACAAAAAGGCCCTGATCGACGGGGCCGGGTTCGCCTATCCTGGCCATACCGAATTTCTCGCCGCTCTGGCCGGTCGCAAGCGCGTTGTGATGATGTTGGCCAGCGAGCAGCTTCGCGTGGTGCCCGCAACGATTCACATTCCGCTGTCGCGCGTCCCGTCCGAGCTCACCCCCGACCTGCTGCGCGAAACCATCGGCATTACCGCTGAAGGCCTGCGCAGACAGTTTGGTATCCCCCATCCCCGCATCGCCATTGCAGGTCTCAACCCGCATGCGGGCGAAGGCGGTAAAATGGGGCATGAAGAACTGGACTGGATCGCCCCTCTGATATCTGATTTGCCGGGCGATACCTGCACGGTTACCGGCCCATACCCGGCGGACACGATGTTCCACGCTGCCGCCCGCGCCCGATATGACGCTGCAATTGCCATGTATCACGATCAGGCACTGATCCCGATCAAGACACTCGACTTCGACCGTGGCGTGAACGTGACCCTCGGCCTGCCCTTCATTCGCACCTCGCCCGATCACGGCACCGCACTGGATATCGCCGGACAGGGCATAGCAAACCCCACCAGCCTGATCGAGGCGCTGAAACTGGCCCAACGGATGGCACAAAGCGCTTGATCCTTCACCTGGCTGAAAATATCCCCGCCGGAGGCAAAAAATCACTGGCGTTCCCGCACGGACACGCGCCACGGTAATCGGATCATGAGTTCAATCGACACCCTTCCCCCTCTACGCGAGGTTATCGCGACACATCAGCTCTCGGCGCGTAAATCGCTGGGGCAGAACTTTTTGCTGGATCTCAACCTGACGGCCAAGATCGCGCGGCAGGCAGGGGATCTTACGGAATGCGACGTGCTGGAAATCGGCCCCGGCCCCGGTGGTCTGACCCGAGGTCTGTTGTCCGAAGGTGCGCGCAAGGTCGTCGCGGTCGAAAAAGACACCCGCTGTATCGCTGCCCTGAACGACATCGCTGCTGCTTATCCGGGTCGTCTTGAGGTCATCAACGGCGACGCACTGGAAATCGACCCGATGGCGCATCTGACCCCACCGATCCGCATCGCCGCGAACCTGCCGTATAACGTTGGCACCGAATTGCTGGTGCGCTGGCTGACCCCGCCCGAATGGCCGCCGTTTTGGCAAAGCTTGACGCTGATGTTCCAACGCGAAGTCGCTGAACGCATCGTTGCCCAGCCCGGGGGCAAAGCCTATGGACGCCTTGCGATCCTTGCCCAATGGCGGGCCGAGGCGCGCATTGCGATGTCCCTGCCGCCCGGGGCTTTCACGCCGCCACCAAAGGTCTCAAGCGCTGTTGTGCACCTGACGGCCCTGCCCGAACCGCGCTATCCGGCGGATGCCCGGGTTTTGTCGCGCGTCGTGGCCGCAGCCTTCAACCAGCGTCGCAAGATGCTGCGCGCATCGCTAAAAGGCGTGGCACCGGATATCGAGGACCGCCTGATCGCGGCTGGGATTCAACCAACAGAGCGCGCCGAACAAGTCCCGCTCGAAGCGTTCTGCGCGCTGGCCCGAGAAGTTCAAAAAAGCTAATACCCAAAGAAAAAGCCCCGGAGCGAACTCCGGGGCTTTTTTTTGAACTCTATCGCGGAAATTACTCAGCCGCTTCCGGTGCATCACCGTTGCTTGTCGGCGCGTCCTCTGCCCCCTCTGGCGCGGGCTTTGGCTTGCGCGTACGCGGACGACGCGGTGCTTTTTCTTTTTTCGCCGGTGCTTCGGTGGCCGCCGCCGCAGCAGCATCCTTGCTCTCCGGGGTCTCAACCAAACCGGATTCCGGGGTAGCTGCCTCGGGTGTGAAATCCATCACATCAGGCTGCGGCGCTTCGGCTGGGTCCGACTGACGGGCGGCAGCTTCGCGCTCCTGGCGCTCGGCGCGTTCACGGTCCCGCTCAGCCTGACGCTCGCGGTTCTGGCGGTCTTGCTCTTCGCGTCGCGCTTCCATTTCGCGCTGTGCTTCACTCAGCAGGCGCAGATAGTGTTCTGCGTGCTGCTGAAAGTTCTCAGCGGCCACACGGTCATTGGACAGTTGGGCGTCGCGCGCCAACTGATTATATTTGTCGATAATCTGCTGGGGCGTACCGCGCACCTTGCCTTCGGGACCCGAGCTGTCAAAAACCCGGTTTACGACATTGCCCCCAGAAGGACGGTTGCGGTTATTCTTGACCCGAGAGCGGGATTTGGAAGATCTCATTTACTTTACGTCAGCCTTGTCATTCGCTGTCGATCATCTCGCATCCTGCACTGCTCAAAAGCTTAGCTGTGACGCGATGTCGACTATTTTGGGCTTGGCGTCCGGGGCCCGCTGAACCAGCGTCAGCCCTCCGACTGGTTCTGAGTAAACACGTCCTGTGCGTGCAGACAAGGGGGTTGGTCAAAATTTCGCAGCTTTTTTACATTAATCGGCGTATTTCGGCCTCAGGTTGCCACATTAATGCGGCATTTTGGCAAAAACGACGCGATCGCGACCGTCCAGATCGGGAACGATCCGTGTGGCTGTCAAACCTGCCGACTCGAACAAAGCCGCGACGCTTTGCCCCTGCGTTGGCCCGATTTCCACCAGCAGACGACCGCCGGGCAATAGAAAGTCCGGCGCACCCGCCGCGATGCGGCGATAAGCGCCCAGCCCGTCCCCTTCGTCCGTCAGCGCCATGCGCGGTTCATGCACGCGTACTTCTGGTGAAAGGTCGGCCATTTCTTGCAGTGAAATGTAGGGCGGGTTCGAAACGATCAGATCAAACTGGCCGTCAATATTCTGAAACCAGTCAGATTGCAGGATTTCCACCCGACCCTGTACCTGATGTTGCACTGCATTTGCGCTGGCCTGCAGACAGGCGGCCTCGCTCAGATCCGCACCCACGCCCGAGGCACTGGCCCGTTCAGCCAGCAACGTGATCAGGATACAGCCTGAGCCGACACCCAGATCCAGTACATGATCGAACGGTTCGCTGAGCGCGGCTTCGATCAGCGCTTCGGTTTCCGGCCGTGGGTCCAGCACATCGCGACTGACGCGGAACCGTCGGCCATAAAACTCGCGCTCGCCCAACAGGTGCGACACCGGAACACGCACCGCACGCAGCGAGATCAACTGATCATAACGCTCTGCAATCTCTGGTGACAGCTCTTCGGGCGCAATCAGAGTGACCCGGCTGGCTTCTATCCGCGCTGCATGGGCCAGCAGAACACGCGCATCCCGTGCCGGGTCAGCCACGCCAGCCGCCCGCAATCGCGCTGTGGCCGCGACCATCGCCTGTGCTGCTGTCAGCGCGGCGATCATTGCGCCATATCGGCCAGCAGCCGCGCCTGATCATCGGCAGTCAACGCGTCGATCACTTCGTCCAGATCGCCCTGCATCACCTGATCCAGCTTATATAGCGTCAGATTGATGCGGTGATCGGTCATGCGCCCCTGCGGGAAATTATAAGTTCTGATCCGTTCAGATCGATCCCCTGACCCCACTTGGCTGGCACGATCAGCCGACCGCTCACTGTCGATCCGCTGACGCTCCTGATCATACAGCCGGGTTTTGAGCACTTGCATCGCAATCTCGCGATTGCGGTGCTGCGATTTCTCCGAGCTTGTCACAACGATCCCCGTCGGCAGGTGGGTAATCCGAACCGCCGAGTCGGTTGTGTTCACGTGCTGCCCCCCAGCGCCCGAGCTGCGCATGGTGTCGATGCGAATATCATTGGCGTCGATCTGGATGTCCACATCCTCGGCCTCGGGCAAAACCGCGACCGTCGCAGCCGAAGTATGAATGCGCCCACCGCTTTCGGTTTCCGGCACGCGCTGTACCCGGTGCACACCGGATTCGTACTTCATCCGAGCAAACACGTTCTCTCCCTTGATATGGGCCACGACCTCCTTGATCCCGCCCAGATCCGAAGCCTGTTCTTCGATAATCTCAAACTTCCATCCACGCGCTTCGGAATAGCGCTGGTACATGCGCAGAAGGTCCCCGGCGAACAATGCGGCCTCATCTCCGCCAGTTCCGGGACGAATCTCCAGCATCGCCGGACGCGCATCCGCCGCATCACGCGGCAACAGTGCCAGTTGCAAGGCGTGCTCGGCTTCGGGAATATGGGTCTTCAACGCGGGAATTTCTTCTTCCGCTAGTTCTTTCATGTCCGGGTCGGCCAGCATTGCCTCGGCCTCGGCCAGATCGGCCACCAACTGACGCCATGCCATGATCTGATCCACAACCGGTTTGAGGTCGGAATATTCTTTGGCCAAGGCCGCAATATCCCCACCCGAGGCACCATCTGCCATGGCCGCTTCGAGGTACTGGAATCGCTGGGTTATCTGTTCAAGTCGTTCTTCGGGGATCATCCGGGCGGTGTCTATCAATCCGGCCCTTTGGTCAAGGCCCCTCACTATGCTAGGCTAATGCACATGAAACGGTTGATACTTGTTTTTACACTGCTCGTAACGCCCGCCCTGGCCGACGTGGTCGGCCCCGGAGGCAAGGTTCAGGACTGCTATTGCACCGACAAATCGGGAACTCGGGTTGAGTTGGGCGAAATGATTTGCCTGCAGGTCGACGGGCGCATGTTCATGGCGCAATGCCAGATGTCTCTGAACGTACCGATGTGGCGCGAGGTTCAGGAGGGGTGCTTGTCCTCAGGGCTGCAACAGAGCAAGCCACTCATCAACACGAGCGCGATTTACCCCAAAATCTGACCGGCCAAACCTGAGACGAGCAAAGATGCGAAGCGTGTCTCCGTCCTGTTGCACTGTCGTGTAGTCCGGAAAGCCGATCACTTTCGTACGTGTGATGTAGGTGATCATCCCTTCATCAACAGACCCGGCCAGAACTGATGTTCGGTCTGAAACGCGTGCGAAGGCATCCAGCCGCAGCAGACCATCCGGCCCCATTTCGACCACGCGGACAACACCTCCATCAAGATCAAGGTCATGATCGCTGACCGGCGCAATATGCCATTTCTCCGGGTCTGAGGGGGCAAGCCGAATGTATACCCCGAATAGAACCAGCAGGCCAACGATTACCCAAACCATCATCTTTTTGTCCAAAGTTATTCCGCCAGTCTACAGGTCGAGCCCTCATCTTTGTTGGGCAAGGTGACAAACGCTCACGGTTGAATAAACTACAACACAAACACGCGCGCTAGGGCTAAAGGAATTCTTCATGGAGATCGTAATCTGGATTTTTGAGGAACTTGCATGGGTCGCTATCCCGTTTGTATTTTTCATGCTTTACATACACTTCTCGAAAAATAGAAGTTCTCAGGATCGTAGCCCCTCAAATAGCAATTCGGAATACTACAGCTCTGGTATAGACCCTGATTGCAAAGAGGTAGATCACACTAATTACCTGCCCCTAGCGCGACGTCACGCCTGGCAGGATGCACAGCAGCTCAAACAACAGATTGGCCGCTGTGAGCGCCGTATTTCCTGACGGATCGTATGGCGGCGACACCTCGACCAGATCGCATCCGACCACGTTCACGCCTGCCAGCGCATGGATCAGCTGCAGGGCTTGCGGCGTGGTCAGCCCACCGATTTCCGGTGTTCCGGTGCCGGGGGCATATGCTGGGTCCAGGCTGTCGATGTCATAGGTGAAATATACCGGGTGGTCGCCGATCGTTTTGCGGATTTGTGAGCCGATCTCGGTCAGGTTCTGCTGCCACAGCTCCCACGCCGGGAATTGGCGAAAGCCCCAGTCCTGCGCCTCGGTAAAGTCGCTGGCCGCGTAACCCGAACCGCGAATGCCGATCTGAAAGGTCTTGTCCGGGACGATCAGCTTTTCTTCATAGGCGCGGCGAAAGACAGTGCCGTGCGTTTCCCGCTCGCCAAACATCTCTTCGTTCACGTCGGCATGGGCATCCACATGCACCAGCGCCACCGGTCCGTGCTTGGCGGCAATGGCGCGCAAAATCGGCAGCGTGATCGAATGATCGCCGCCCATCGCAACGGGAATCACCGCCTGATCGAGAATTGAATCGTAGCTTTCCTTGATGATCTTCAGGCTGTCGGGCAGCGAGAACGTATTGATCGCCAGATCCCCGATATCTGCAATCTGCAGGCTGTCGAACGGAGCTGCGGAATTCGCCATATTATAGGGCCGGATCATCGCGCTTTCGCTGCGGATCTGTTTCGGCCCGAACCGTGTACCTGACCTCCAAGAGGTGCCGATATCCATCGGGATGCCCAGCACGGCCACATCCAACCCGGCCAGCGAGTCAGCCTGCGGCAACCGCATGAACGTGTTCGGCCCGGAAAACCGCGCCAGATCATTGCCGCTGATCGGTTGGTTAAAGTCTGTCATGCCCGTATTTCTCCCGTCCGGCTTTTGGTTAATCAGATACCGGAAAGATGGCTAACCAAAGGTTAATCCTGCACCAGCTTGTTCCACCCCAGCAGGCAAATGATCTGAGTCGCCACGTGAGCACCGGCAATGGCCGTCGCGCCTGAGGTGTCATAGGGCGGTGAGACCTCGACCACGTCCCCGCCTTTGATATTGATCCCGGCGATATCGCGCAGGATGATCTGCGCCTGAATGGAACTCAGACCACCCCAAACGGGCGTGCCGGTGCCGGGGGCAAAGGCCGGGTCCAGACCATCGATGTCAAAGCTTAGGTAGACCGGGCTGTCGCCCAAAATACCTTTGATCTTTTGCGCCACGACGGCGGGGCCGGATTCGTACACCTCGCGCGCGTCGATGATGTTGACGCCCAGAGTATCCTCGTTGGTCGTGCGAATTCCGACCTGAACCGAGCGTTTCGGATCCACGATCCCGGACTTCACCGCCTTGTAGAACATCGTCCCGTGATCCACGCGGGACATGTCGTCATCGGCCCAGGTGTCCGTATGTGCATCGAATTGCAGCAGAGACATCGGCCCGTATTTCTCGGCATAAGCCTTGAGGATCGGAAAGCTGATATAGTGATCACCGCCTAACGTGACCGAAGACACATCAGCGGCCAAAATGGTGCGGATGTGGTCGGTCAAAGTATCCGGAAAGGCGGGAATATTGGCATAGTCATACGCCATGTCGCCGTAATCCACGATTGCCAGCTCACTGAGCGCATCGAACGGCCACCCGTATGGGGCATCCGGAGATTGAAGCGCACTGGCCTCTCGGATTGCGCGCGGCCCCAGACGGGTACCGGGACGGTTCGTCACTGCCTGATCAAAAGGCACCCCTGTGACGGCAATATCGACGCCCTTGAGGTCCTTGGTGTAGAGCCGCCGCAGGAACGACGTCGCGCCGCCAAACGTGTTCTCATAGGACAACCCCTTAAGATCAGGATTGGTGAATGCCTCGTCCACCTGGTTCTTTGCGTCTTCCAGTGCCATGTCTTCCCCCCGTCAGCCCAGCGGCTGCGCCTTTTCGACGATCCGTGCAAAGAACGAAGCGCCAACCGGCGCGATCTCGTCGTTGAAATTGTATTTCGGATGGTGCAGCCCGGCGCTCTCGCCCTGCCCCAAAAACAGATAGGCGCCGGGGCGCGATTGCAGCATGTACGAGAAATCCTCGGCCCCCATCTCGCGGCCCATGTTGCCCACCACACGCTCGGCCCCCGACACATCGCGGGCCACCTCGGCGGCAAATCCGGCCTTTTCGCCATCGTTGATCGTGGCCGGATAGTTCCTTTCATAATCCAGCCGCGCCTCGACCCCGTATGAGGTCGCCTGCCCCTGCACAATTTGCTCCATCCGCTCGATCACCATCTGCTGAACGTTTGGGTCGAATGTCCGGACTGTACCGTTGATGAAGGCCGTATCGGGGATCACGTTGTTCACCGTCCCGGTGTGGATTTGCGTGACCGAGACGACCAGGTCGTCCAGAGCATAGTTGTTGCGGCTGACGATGGTCTGAATGGCCTGCGCAATGCCGCACGCCGCCATCACAGGATCGCGGGCTTCATGCGGCATGGCACCGTGACCACCAACGCCCTGAATATGAATCTCGAACGTATCCACCGCCGCCATGATCGGCCCCGGAGTGGTGTGAAATGCGCCTTCGGGCAGGTTCGGTGCATTATGCAGCGCGTAGACCTGAGAGATGTCGAACCGGTCCATGATGCCTTCTTCGACCATCACGCCCGCGCCGCCGCCTTCTTCTTCGGCTGGCTGGAAAATGAGCGCCACACGGCCGCGAAAATTCCGCGTTTCGGCCAGATAGCGCGCCGCACCCAACAGCATCGTAGTGTGCCCGTCATGACCGCAGGCGTGCATCTTGCCCGGATTGGTCGAGGCGTATTCAACGCCCGTTTCCTCAGGGATCGGCAGCGCGTCCATATCGGCGCGCAGACCAATCGTAGGCCCCTCGCCCCGCCCGTTGATGATCGCGACGATCCCGGTCTTGGCAATACCCTCGTGCAGCTCGTCCACTCCGAATTCGCGCAGACGGTCCGCTACGAACGCTGCAGTTTCATGGCATTCGAACTCCAACTCGGGGATCGAATGCAAGTGTTTGCGCCATGCGGCCATATCGGCTGAGTAATCGGCAATTCGGTTGACGACGGGCATCTGGGGTGGACTCCTGATCGGGACTGCGGAATGGATGCATCTGACACCGGAACGAAAGGGTTCGCAATGGCCGAAAATCCTCTGATCCACGACAGCGATGCAGGTATCGAGCGCCTGTTGGAAATCATGCGCCGTCTGCGTGACCCGCAAACGGGCTGCCCGTGGGATATCGAACAGGATTTTGCCACCATCGCCCCCTACACGATTGAGGAGGCCTATGAGGTCGCCGACGCCATCGAGCGCGAAGCCTATGATGAGCTGAAAGGCGAGCTGGGCGACCTGCTGTTCCAGTCGGTTTTTCACGCACAAATGGCCGAAGAAGCCGGGCATTTCACCTTTCAGGACGTGGTGCAGACCATGTCGGACAAGATGGTCGACCGTCACCCGCATGTATTTGGCGATGAATCCCGCGATAAATCAGCGGACCAGCAGACCGTGGATTGGGAAACCATCAAGGCGGCAGAGCGCGCCGGCAAGGAACAGAAAGGCGCTCTGGACGGTGTCGCGGCCAACCTGCCTTCCCTGTTGCGCGCGCACAAACTGCAAAAACGCGCCGCCCGCGTGGGGTTTGACTGGCCGGATGCCAGCCATGTGCTTGCGAAAATCACCGAAGAGGCCGCCGAGCTGGAAGAAGCCCGCGATGCCATGGACGCGGACGCGTTGGAAGATGAATTCGGCGACCTGCTGTTCGTGATGGTTAATCTGGGCCGACATCTGGGCATCGAGCCTGAGGCCGCCCTGCGCCGCACGAACGCCAAGTTTACACGGCGTTTCGAACAGGTCGAAGCCCGCCTGGCCGATCGTGGAAAATCACCAGCGCAAAGTGATCTGGCTGAGATGGATGCCCTGTGGGACGAGGTCAAAATCGAAGAACATCGTGCCAATGGCAAACTCCCGCCGGTAGGTGCGACGACCGAGGTCTGAAACCGCTGGACAAGCGTGGTGACACTTGCGAGTGTCCGCGCTTCAATACCCCGGAGGCAAAGCATGGCACCGCGCAAGATCATCATCGACACCGATCCCGGGCAGGACGACGCAGTCGCCATCTTGCTGGCATTGGCAAGTCCGGAAGAGATTGATGTTCTGGGCATTACCGCCGTTGCGGGGAATGTACCGCTGGAACTGACGGCCAAGAATGCGCGGATCGTCTGTGAACTGGCCGGCCACACGCATATCCCTGTTTATGCCGGGTGTGATCGCCCGCTAAACCGCCCTCTGGTCACCGCAGAACATGTGCACGGCAAGACCGGCCTAGACGGCCCCGTCCTGCCTGATCCGGAAATGCCGCTGGCTGACGGGCACGCGGTCGACTTCATCATCGACACCCTGCGCGCACACGAGCCTGGAACCGTCACACTTTGCCCGCTTGGCCCGCTGACGAATATCGCATCCGCCTTTCAAAAAGCGCCAGATATTGTTGATCGGATACAGGAAATCGTTCTGATGGGCGGTGCGTATTTTGAGGTAGGCAACATCACCCCAGCGGCGGAATTCAACATCTATGTCGATCCCGAAGCTGCTGATATCGTGTTTAAATCCGGCCTTCATGTCGTCGTTATGCCGCTAGACGTGACCCACGATGCGCTGGTCACGAAACATCGCAATGACGCCTTCCGCGCGCTCGACAGTAAGGTCGGGCATGCCGTGGCCGAGATGACGGATTTCTTTGAACGTTTCGATATAGAGAAATACGGCTCGGAAGGCGCGCCGCTGCACGACCCGTGCGTGACCGCCTATCTGATCCAGCCCGAGCTGTTCTCAGGCCGACACATCAACGTCCAGATCGAAACGCAGTCCGAACTGACGATGGGCATGACCGTCGCTGATTGGTGGCGCGTGACAGACCATCCGCCCAATGCGATGTTTATTGGGGAAATCGACGCTGAAGGTTTCTTTGCCCTGCTGACCGAACGGCTGGCCCGGCTATGAGCGCCGCACTTCGCCTCGCGCGCCCCGAAGATCTGGACCGCCTGATGGGCCTGGTGACAGCGTTCCACACCGAAGCCGGGATCGCGCAGGACATGGACCAGACCCGCAATGCGCTGACCCCCTTGCTAGAGGGTATTCCCCACGGTTGCGTCTACCTGATCGGTCCAGGACGTGCGCCGCTGGGCTATGCCATTCTGACGTTCGGCTG
Organism: Ruegeria sp. YTSA072; assembly: GCF_059610285.1. Classification (NCBI taxonomy): domain Bacteria; kingdom Pseudomonadati; phylum Pseudomonadota; class Alphaproteobacteria; order Rhodobacterales; family Roseobacteraceae; genus Ruegeria; species Ruegeria sp. YTSA072. The sequence goes on from NZ_JBXWNI010000012.1 coordinate 114,427, forward strand.
GTCGGTCGAGTTCGGCGGCATGGACGGATTCATAGACGAAATCTACATCCGCCCGGCCGTGCGCGGCCGTGGCATCGCCACCGAAGTGCTGCTTGACCTGCCCAAAGCCCTGGCCGAGGCTGGCCTGACCGCCCTTCACCTGGAAGTCGATCGCACGAACGAGGCTGCGCATAAGCTGTACTTGCGCACCGGCTTCAAACCGCGCGATCGCTATGTCTTGATGAGCCGAAAGCTCTAAAACGGTCAGATACTTACGGGCGTCGCCGCCCGTCCCCCCGTGAAGGCCCTAGCGGGCTTCACCGCGATACATGTATGACGGCGTTTCCATACCCAGAACCGGGTCACTTGCGGACACCGCCACCCCGGTGATTGGATAAGTGCCAGGCCCTGCACAGGCCGCCAAAAATACAGTGCTGATCACTGAAGCTACGAGAAGGATTTTCGAACCAGTCATGTCGTTTCCCTTTCTGTAATGCAGGCACATTACGAGACACCGGGATCGGACAAATAGGTAAAAGTTCACACAAAATTGAATTTATGTAGGTGTATTTCTAACAAGTATGATTTTTACAAGCGAAAACAACACGTAAGACTTTGAAAAAAAATCACTCAATTTGCGAGTTTTCTGCCTGAGCACCGGACAAAGGCATCTCAAAAAACAATAAGGTGTCTTTCGCGATCTCCGGAATCTCGGAATATGCGTCGCGCAGTTGGAAGCCCATCGACAGGTACAGACGCGTTGCCGATTCCAATGGTTTGCCCGTGTCCATGCGAATGCAGTCAAACCCCTGTTCACGGCACTGTTCAATCAAGGACATCATAACCGCATATCCTGCCCCTGTCCCTCGGGCGGCGTCATTTACAAACACCCGTTTTATTTCGGCAATGCCCGGCCCGATTGTCCGGAACATTCCGCACCCAACGGCATGTCCATCCTTTAGTACCAGCCGCACACCACCGCCCGGTGGGGCGTGTTCGAATTCGATCTCGTCCATTAGCCGGGCATAAACGTCGCGGGGATAAAAGGTTTTTACGACGCGCACGGACTTGGCGTCCAACGTCAGCAGGAAGTCGCGATACTCCCAACACAAACGCCGAACCTCATCAAAGTGGTCCGGCGTTTCAGCTTCGATAACTTTAAGCAAAACACGATCCTCGAAAAACACGAGGATCAGTCTAGCATTATTGACCTCAGTTGCGAAGGATCGACGCGCCCGCGTATTCCGCAACTTCACCCAGCGATTCCTCGATACGGATCAGCTGGTTGTACTTGGCCAACCGGTCCGACCGCGCCAGCGAGCCGGTTTTGATCTGACCGCAATTGGTCGCAACCGCCAGATCGGCGATGGTCGCATCCTCGGTTTCGCCCGAGCGGTGCGACATCACGTTGGTATACCGCGCACGGTGCGCCATATCGACGGCACGCAGTGTTTCAGTCAGCGATCCGATCTGGTTCACCTTGACCAGCATCGAGTTGGCACAGCCGCGCTTGATCCCTTCGGCCAGACGCACGGGGTTGGTCACGAACAGGTCGTCGCCCACCAGCTGCACCTTGTCGCCAATCATGTCGGTCAGAGCTTTCCAGCCGTCCCAGTCATCTTCGGACATGCCATCTTCGATGGAAATGATCGGGTAATCATTGACCAAAGCCGCCAGGTAAGCCGCATTCTCGTCCGAGCTCAGAGAGATCCCCTCGCCCGCCAGCACGTATTTGCCGTCTTTGAAGTATTCGGTTGCGGCACAATCCAGCGCAAGGTGTATTTCCTCGCCCGGTTTGTAGCCCGCCTTTTCGATGGACTTCAGGATGAAATCTAATGCCTCGCGGGTGGATGCAATGTTCGGGGCAAACCCACCTTCGTCACCGATACCAGTGTTCAGACCAGCGGCGGACAGTTCTTTCTTCAGCGTGTGGAACACCTCCGAGCCCATGCGCACGGCTTCGCGGATATTCGCGGCCGAGGTCGGCATGATCATAAATTCCTGAATGTCGATCGGGTTGTCGGCATGTTCGCCGCCGTTGATGATGTTCATCATCGGTACTGGCAAAACGCGGGCCGACGTACCGCCGACGTAGCGATATAGAGGTTGCGTGGTGAAATCTGCCGCAGCCTTGGCTGTGGCCAGCGAGACGCCCAGAATGGCGTTTGCGCCCAGACGGCTTTTGTTCTCGGTCCCGTCCAGTTCGATCATTGCGCCGTCTATGGCGACCTGCTCGGTCGCGTCATAGCCGACCAGTTCTTCGGCGATCTCACCGTTCACAGCGGCGACAGCTTCAAGTACGCCTTTGCCCATATAGCGCGATTTGTCACCGTCACGCTTTTCCACTGCTTCATACGCACCGGTTGACGCACCCGAAGGCACAGCGGCGCGGCCCATGGTGCCGTCTTCCAGAACCACGTCCACTTCGACGGTTGGGTTGCCCCGGCTGTCCAGGATTTCGCGTGCGTGGATGTCGATGATGGTGCTCATGAGGCCCGTCCCTGTGGCTGCATTTGGTTGCATGCCTCATAACATCACAGAGCCAAAAGTAAACCAGCGATGTTACCGCTAACGGTTATATTCATGGGGATTTAGGGCTAACAGCCACGTGTTTGCGCCAACGTGCGACGATCCGTCAGGCCGCAACCGCCATTGTGCGCGCCAGCCGGCGTTCGCGGATAAAGGTGTACATGCCCGATCCGAGGATCAACGCGGCACCGGCCACCGTCATCAAATCAGGCCGTTCGCCAAACATCAGCATCCCGGCCGCGATAGAAAACACCAGCCGGCTGTACCGGAAGGGCGTCAGGGCCGAGGCCTCACCGATCCGCATAGCCGTCACGATGCCGTAATAACCCAAGACGCCAAATGCGATTGCCCCCAGATAGGGGCCAATCTGGGCGTTCTGCAGCGGAACAACTGGCTGAGCCAGAAACACCATCAGAACCGCCCCGGCAAGGGCAACGGCGATGTAGGCTTGCATGGCAACAACGGATGAAGCCACACGGACGTCCAGCTTGCGTGTAATCAAATCACGCGCGGCGATCGCAATTACGGTCGCGACAACGAACAGCGACTCGGGCTGAAACCCTTCCAGACCTGGACGAATAATCATCAGGACACCGATAAAGCCGATTCCGATGGCGCTCCAACGTCGCCAACCGACCTGCTCTCCCAAGAACAGTGCCGCCCCCATAGTCACTGCCAGCGGCATCGCCTGAAAAACGGCGGCAACGGTGGACAGCTCGACCAGCGACAGCGCAGTAACAAAGGTCAGGGCTCCTACCGCCTCGGTCCCTGCCCGCGCCAGCGGCAGACCTTTCCACGCCTCCGGATCAAAGATGCGTTTGCGCGTGGCCAATGACATCAGTACGAACACCAGCCCGCAGACCAGACCCAAGGCGATCATGATCTGACCCGTAGGTACAGTGATCGACAGATGCTTGATGAACATGTCCTCAAGCGCGAAGGCCGCCATCGATCCGATGATCAGCAAGATGCCGTGTACGTTGTTCATACGCGTGTCCGTTGAGATGGTGCGGGAAATTCCGCGACCTAAAGTCAGCAAAACCGTATCATCCGCGACGCCGCAAGCGATATTGCGACATGTTTCATGAATTGCCGTGCGGCAACCAATCGCGTTTCGTGATGGATCAGCTCTGTTTCAGCGGCACGCCGTACAGTTCCAACCGATGCCCTTTCAGCTTGTACCCAAGCTTGGCTGCGATCTTTTCCTGTAGGGCCTCGATCTCGGGATCGACAAATTCGATCACTTCCCCCGACTGCATGTCGATCAGATGGTCGTGGTGGTCCCTCTCGGCATCTTCATAGCGGGCGCGCCCATCACCGAATTCCAACCGCTCAAGAATCCCTGCCTCTTCGAACAGCTTCACGGTGCGATAGACTGTGGCGATCGAGATACCCGAATCCACCTTAGAGGCGCGCGCATACAGCTCTTCTACATCCGGATGGTCATCACTTTGCTGCAACACCTGAGCAATTGTGCGGCGCTGACCCGTCATGCGGAGACCTTTGGCTTCGCAACGGGCGATGATCGTGTCGGACATAGTGACCCTCAGAGTAGTTCGGGTTTCTGTCTTAATACGTCTGCGCCGCTGGCGCCACAGGGGATTTGCGCCTAAGCGACCTTGCGAAGATCAGCCCAGATTGGCAGGTGATCTGATGCGATATGCGCAGGCCGCGCTTTGTGGACGCCATGCACAACGGCTTCAAGCCCAGCGCCCAGCGCGATCCGGTCCAGTGCGCCCAGAGGCTGTGCAGCCGGGAAACTGGGAACCGGGGGCAAAAATCGCATGTCGGGTGCAAGATGATCGAGCACTGGCTGGCGCGACCACTCGTTGAAATCTCCGGCCCATACGGTAGGCATTTGATCCAGATCCTCATCGCAGCGCCGGAGTTGATGAATCTGCTGCCGCCGAGATGCGGGCAAAAGACCCAGATGCATCCCCATCACCCGAAGCGGCCCGATCTGGGTGTCGAACTCGACCCGAACTGCACCGCGAGGTTCCAACCCGGGCAAATCATGGTGACCGGTCGTGCGCACGTCAATTTTGTCCCCGCGCCAGATGACCGCGTTGCCGTGCCAGCCCAAGCTGCCTGCGCCGCCAAGATCGACGATCTGCCAACCCGCCTCATCCAGCATGAAATGTGGTAAGGCAGCGGGTCGCGGCGGCAACCTTTTGTCAGCCTCTTGCAGCACCACAATATCAGCCTGCATGCCTTCGATGACCTGCAAGATGCGCTGTGGTTGGCGGCGAAAATCCAAGCCCACGCATTTCTGGATGTTATAGCTTGCAATCCGCAGGGTTGATTGAGGCGACATAAGGTTCCGATCAAATGGACGAACCCCAAAGTGCCACGCTGGTGGCCGGGCGCAACCCCAGTCTTCTGCAGGAGCGGCAAATAAGAGCTTTTCGCGCTGCCAAAGTGCCCAATATTCTGGCAGGCGGCGCGATCCAGAATGCCGCGCTTGATCAACGGGGTGCCGATACTCTATCCCCGTGGAACGCGTCCAATTGAGGCCTGAAGTGGTTTCCAGCAACACACTCTCGAACAACCGCACCTGGGCAAGCATCGTTCTGGTGATCGGTGGCATGATGTGGGGTCTCTACTGGATCCCCGTTCGGTTCTTCTATGATCTGGGTCTGACCGGACCATGGCCGGGGATCGCGATGTATAGCGTTGCGTTGCTGGGGCTGGTTCCCTTCATCTGGAAAGAGAGAGGAACGCTGGCCCTGCAATGGCGCGACCTGTTGTTCAGCGGTGCGTTCACCGGCGCGGCCTTCAGTCTTTACTCCATCAGCCTTGTCTATACGGATGTGGTGCGGTCGATCCTGTTATTCTACCTCACCCCGATTTGGGGTACGATTCTGGGCCGGGTGTTTCTGGGTGAACGCCTGACTCTGGGGCGGCTTGCGGGCCTTACCTGCGGTGTCGGTGGTCTATTCGTCGTGCTGGGCGACTCGGGTGGTATCCCGCTGCCCCAAAACAGCGGCGACTGGATGGCGTTGGCCTCGGGCATGTGCTGGGCGCTGGGTACGTTGGGGCTGTACCGAACCAGTACGATCTCAGCCTCGGGTCAGGTCTTTGCCTTTGTCGCAGGCGCACTGATCCTTTCTCTGGTCAGCCTCACGGTTCTGCCCGAACCTGTGTTCCCGACAATTGTGCAGGCGGATCTTCTTTGGACCCTTCAGTTTGTGCTGCTGTCGGCCTTCTACACCTTACCCATGGTGTTCATGACAATCTGGCCCGCAACCAAACTGTCCCCTGCCCGGGTCGGTATCCTGCTGATGAGCGAGGTTGTCGTCGGCTTGGCCTCGGCCGCCGCGTTCTCGGGCGAGCCGTTCGGGTTGCGCGAGCTGTTGGGCGCTATCCTGATTGTCAGTTCTGCGGTGCTTGAAATCGTGCGGGACTAGGACAACCCGCCATCGCAGGTGTTGGCCTATCCCCTTCGAACGGGTATCTGTTGCGGAGTTTGATGCCCTATCAGGACGTTACCAGATGTCGACGCCAAATGCAGAACGCAGAAAACAGCTTGAGGGGCGCGCTCTTATCATTGCCATGGGCGGCAATCTCTTCATGGGCGCGGCTGGTATACTGGCCGGAATTTTGTCGAACTCCAATGCGATCATGATGGACGGGCTGTATTCGCTGGTCGGCTTTGGATCGGCATTCCTTGGCCGCCGTATCAGTTTGAAGATTGATGCAGGCCCCGACAAGCGACGCCCGTTTGGCTATGCAGCGGATGAGGCGATCTTTTCCACCTTCCGCTCTTTGTCTCTGTTAGGACTGGTGCTGTTCGCCATCTCGAACGCGACTAAAAACATCTACAGCTACTACAACGGCATGATGCCTGAACCGCTGATATTTGGGCCGATGTTCATCTACTTCGCTGCCATCGGCCTTACCTGCGTGCTGTTATGGGCGTTTCACTATTTCACTTGGCGGCAGACCGGGAGGGCCAGTGCAATCCTGCGGCTGGAATCCAAGGCAGCGCTGTTCGATGGTCTGTTCACGGCCGCCGCAGCAATTGGCCTTGGAGCAATCTACTTGTTCCGGGATGGGGCCCTATCGGCGATCGCACCCGTCGGTGACTCGATAATCGTACTTTTCCTGTGCATCCTAGCCATCGGATCATATCTGCGCGACTTCCGCGGCGGGCTGGGTGAGCTGGCAAACGCCACCGCAAGCCCAGAACTTCTTGCTGCTGCGCGTCGTGCCTTGCGCCCGGCAATCGCAGAGGACGGTGGCGCATTGCGGGACATGTCCGTAACCAAACAAGGTCGGACCATTTTGATCACCGTCTACTACAACCCCCTGCGCGCCATCACCGCTGACGAGGTCGACACCCTGAACCTGCGCATGGTCCGCGATGCGCGCAAGGCAATCGACGGGGCGGATGTCTACCTAATGATCTCGCAATATGCGCGGCGTTGGCCGGATGAGATCAATCCCTATCGTGATGAGGCCTGAGCGGTCGAAACTCAGGTTCCACAGAACGTGGCGTGCACCACTTCGCTGTCGGTCGGCGGACGCTTCAAATCATCCTCATCAGGCTGTTCCTCATAAGGTCGCGCCAGCACAGTGTTCAGCCTTTGGAACAGCGCATAATCGCCTTTAACGGCAGACTGGATCATCTGCTCAACACGGTGATTGCGCAGAATGAACGCCGGGTTTGCGGCGGACACTACGGCGGATGGGTCTTGCTCACGCCCCAGACGCGCGTTCCACCCTTCGGACCAGGTGTCGTACGCCGTGGGATCGGTGAACTGATCACGTGCGGCATCATCGCCCAGCGCACGGAAGGTGTTGGTAAAATCCGCCTGATTCTGCGCCATGCGTGTCAGCAGGTCCGAGATCAGCTCCAGATCGCCCTCTTCCTCGGTCACCAAACCGATCTTGGCGCGGAACCGCTTCAACCAGTTCTCCTGCAGTTGCGCAGGCATGGCGTGTACGATCTCGGTCGCCTCTTCAACGGCAGCTTCCTTTTCATCCATCTGCTGAATCAATGCCGTCGCCAATTGCGCCACATTCCAAACGGCGATGTCGGGCTGGTTGGAATAGGCATAGCGCCCCATCCGGTCGATCGAACTGTAGACCGTGTTCGGATGATAGCTATCCATAAAGGCGCAAGGCCCATAATCGATGGTCTCACCCGCGATAGAGCAATTGTCAGTATTCATCACCCCATGGATAAAGCCTACGCTCATCCATGCTGCGATCAATTGCGATTGCGCCTCCACCACCGCGCGCAGCAGGCCCATCGGGCCATCCGCGTCGGGATAGTGGCGGTCTATTGCGTATTCCGTCAGGCGGCGCAGGCTGTCCAGTTGGCCACGCGCGGCGAAAACCTGAAATGTCCCGACCCGCAGATGACTTTTCGCCACACGGGTCAGAACCGCACCGGGCATCGGCCCCTCTCGCAGCACAATCTCTCCAGTCTCAACCGCCGCCAGCGCGCGGGTCGTCGGGATGCCCAGCGCATGCATTGCCTCGGACACTACGTATTCCCGCAGCACGGGTCCCAGCCAAGCGCGGCCATCCCCCTGACGGCTGAACGGGGTCGGTCCCGACCCTTTGAGCTGGATATCCCGACGAAGACCATCTGTCCCGATCGTTTCGCCCAGCAGGACAGCGCGGCCGTCGCCAAGCTGCGGGTTATAGTTGCCGAACTGATGTCCCGAATAAAGCTGCGCAATCGGCTCTGCGCCTTCGGGCAGCGTGTTGCCAGCGAAGGCTTCAGCCATCTCCTCTACCTCCCCCGGTGTGACCTTCAATACCTTCGCCAATTCCGAGTTGAATGCGATCAGGCGTGGGGCACGCACAGGTATAGGTGCCTGCCGCGCATAAAAGCTGTTGGGAAGGCGAGCGTAGCTGTTGTCAAACGGGATCGTCAGGGTCATGCGGCAAACATATTCCTTGCGGACACGAATACCATAGCGGATCGCACCTTCCCGTGCATAATCATCGCAAAAGACAAGAGGCCCCATGACCGCTCAAGAGATCATCGACCACCTGAAACTGGAACAACACCCCGAGGGTGGCTGGTTTCGCGAAACCTGGCGCGCGGATAACGCGGGCCGCGCCACCGGCACCTGCATCTATTTCCTGCTCGCCGCTGGTGAAAGCAGCCACTGGCACCGCGTGGACGCGACCGAAATCTGGCTCTATCATTCCGGCGCTCCGTTGATCCTGTCGCTGAGTGCAACCGATGACGGTCCAGCCACCGATCACATCCTGGGCCCCGACCTTTCAAAGGGCGCACCGCAATTGATCGTGCCCGAAAACCACTGGCAGGCGGCGCGCACCACCGGAGACTATACGTTGGTCAGTTGCACTGTTTCGCCCGGGTTCCAGTTTGACGGGTTCGAACTGGCCGAGCCAAGGTTCGACATAGCGCGCGGATGATGCATGGATCACCGCGCCCTCATAGCGTCGCTGCCACCCGAGACCAAAGATCAGCTACAACGGCGCTCGGACACAGCAGGTCTGCGTCATCTTCTGGGCTACCTGGTGTTACTGTCCGCCACCAGCGCGGGTATCGCGTGGCGGGTCCCTCTCTGGCCGGTCCTGATCCTGCCACAGGGTGTCTTGTTGGTGTTTCTGTTCACGCTCAGCCATGAATGCACCCACAAAACGCCGTTCAAGAGCAGCTGGCTGAACGACGCTGTCGGACATCTTGCTTCAGTTCCAATCGCCCTGCCCTTTACGTGGTTTCGGTATTTTCACCTTGCGCACCACAAATGGACGAACCACCCGGAGAAAGACCCCGAGCTTGGCGGCAAGCCACGACCGCAGGACCGGCTGAGCCTGCTGATCTACCTGTCCGGCTGGCCCTATTGGAAAGGCATGGCACTTGTCCTGTATCAAAACGCGTTTGGTCGCATCGACGCCCCGTACTTACCTGCGCGCCAACACACCGCCATGCGGGCTGAGGCACGTCTGCTGTTGATACTCTACGCGGTCGCAGCCCTAAGCCTGCTCCTATCGCCGCTGCTCTTCTGGCTTTGGATTTTACCCGTTCTGCTGGGGCAACCATTCCTGCGCCTCTATCTACTGGCGGAACACGGGTTATGCCCACCAGTCGCCAACATGCTCGAGAACTCGCGCACCACGTTTACCAACCGGATGGTGCGTTTTGTGGCCTGGAACATGCCCTACCACGCAGAGCACCACGCCTTTCCGAATGTGCCCTTCCACCAGCTGCCTGCATTGCACGGTTGGACGCGGGAACATTTGAAATCGACTTCGGACGGATACTCGCAGTTTACAAGTAATTATGTACGAAGCGTGAAGCACCAGTCATTCAGCTAGTTGTTTACGGAAAGGCTGCCTTGAGCCCGAAGCGACCGATGCTGCGCACAGGCCGAACGGTATCTTTCGGTACGTCCGGCCAAGGAATAGGTTTGTTCAGGCGTCTTTCATCTGGATCAACTGGATCAGGTTGCCACAGGTGTCATCAAAAACAGCCATGTGAACTGCGCCGGCATCCATTGGTTCGGTGGTAAACTCCACTCCTCGGTCGGTCAGCTTCTTCCACTCGGCATCGAGGTCTTGCACCTGAAATGAATGTGCCGCGATTCCATCGGCAACGATAGCTTCCTTGAACGGGCTCGTGGCGGGGTGGTCGCTTGGTTCAAGCAGCAGCTCTGTTCCATCTGGGTCTTCTTCTGAAACAACCGTCAGCCAACGATTAGTGCCCAGTGGAATATTGTGTTTCACTTTGAAGCCGAGCACTTCGGTATAGAATTTTTCGGCCTTGTCTTGGTCGTCAACAAAGACACTGGTGACATAAATTTTCATGTCTTAGTTCCTTTCGGTTTGTATTTTGTAAGCCACGATGCCGCCACGATGTCGTCTTTGCTTACGCTCAAAGAATGCGCCTTCGTTCGCCCCTTCCATTCGACCTCGATCAATCCCGCCTTCTCTAAGACAGCAAGATGCTGGGAGACCGTCTGTCGGGACAAAGCGATTCCATCCTCTGCAACCGAAGCCGCGCATACCTCGAATAACGATTGAGCTGGCCTTTTGCTCAGATGGTCGATGATGCGACGACGGGTGCTGTCTGAAAGAGCTTTGAAGATTAAGTCTAGCTGGTCATCTGTCATAGGCCCTATATGCAGTAAGATTACTACACGTCAAGTGCAGTAATTTTACTGCATAACGACTGAAGTAGAAAAGCGGACGTTTCAGGCTGGTAAACGAACGACGGAAAAGTCCTCAAAGCGAAGTCCGGGCAATCAACTGTTAACCAACCGCCCCATTACGCAACCGAACTCACAACCCCACCACCGACCAGCGCCTTCACACCTGTCGTCCCCGGACACGACGTCGGCAGCCTGCGGGCGACGCGTGCCGCCAGATAGGCGAAGGCCTGCGCCTCGAGCATGTCGCCGTCCAGACCCACGGCCTCAACCGGTTGGACCGGACAATCCAGCGCGACGCGCAGCATCTCCATCAATACCGGGTTGTGTCTACCGCCCCCGGTGACCAACAAACGCGAGGGTGGTTTGGGGCAGTGTTCCATCCCCTGCACCACGCCTGCTGCACACATGCCGGTAAGCGTGGCAACTGCGTCCGCATCGCTGAGCTCTTGCACCAGTTTGATCATCTCGGAAAAGTCGTTCCGGTCCAGTGATTTTGGAGGCATACGGGTGAAAAAAGGTTCGGACAGAAACAGCTCGAGTGCGCCCATCTCGACGGTTCCGCCGCGCGCGACGGCTCCGTCGCGATCCATCGGCAGGCCCAGACGCGCCTGCATCAGATCATCAACCGGTGCATTCGCGGGACCGGTATCGAAAGCCAGCAACGCGCCGGAGGCTTCGGGGCCATCGAAACTGGGGTCCACATAAGTCAGGTTCCCGACACCGCCAAGGTTCAAAAAGCACAGCGGCTGGGTTGCCTCGATCCACTTGGCGCAGGCAAAGTGAAAGAACGGCGCCAACGGGGCGCCTTCGCCGCCCATCGCCACATCATCGCTGCGGAAATCCCAGACGACCGGCACGCCCAATGCCTGAGCTAGCCCTTTCCCGTCGCCCACCTGCAACGTCCCACGCCCACTTGGTTCATGAGCGAGAGTTTGACCGTGCACACCGATCAGGTCGACCTCATCGAATTCAGACAGCGCCTCGGCATGGGCCAAGGTGACAAGCTCTGCAGCGGCATCCACGTCCGGCCCGTGCCACTGCCCTAAAGCGGCGCGCAGAACCGCACGCTCTTCATCGGAGTAGGCACGATACCCACTTGGACCAAATCCCAAAATCTGGTGCCCGTCCGTTTCGACGACCGCGGCATCCACCCCATCCATCGATGTGCCGGACATCGCGCCCAAAACCCTGATCGCACCTGTTCGTTTGATGGCCCGCCCCACGCGTATCTCTCCTGCCGAACTCCGCGGTACCGTCATGGTTGATCGGTACAGTCTGTTTAACCTGCCCGTTCAGCTAAACCCAAGGCAAGCCAGATCATACGAGGGTCGCGCTTTTTCCCGACAATTTGGTATAAGGAACACAAATCAGTTTTAGGTACATATGGCAGACACATACTCGCAGAAACAACCATCCGAAGGCCGGAACTATTTTCTGATCTTCTGGTCCGGCGCTCTGGCCACGATCGGAGGGCAGTTGATCAACCCAAATCTGGTGCTGCCGTTCCTGTATCTGGCTCTGGGCGCGCCAACGTTTTTTGCAGGAATGCTTCTGCCCTTTGTCACCGGATCGCGCCTGATTGCCGAGATCTTTGTTGCGCCCTTCATCAATCGGGCAACCCGCGCCAAGCTGGCCGTCTACGCACCGAACCTTTTGACGGCCGCAGTATTGGCGGCGGTAGCCCTGTTTTCAACAAAACTGCCCAGTGTGATGATCGTACTGCTGTTCCTGACCACCGCGATGGTCCTGGGATTGTGCCAGGGGATCACCAGCCTTGGAACCAGCCAGATCTACGGCATTTCAGTCCCCGAAGCGAAACGGAACCGGATGGTGTTTGCGCAGGCCACCATCTCGGGCGTTTTGGCCATCATCGTCGTTCTGATCACGCGCGACCTGTTGTCCGGGGACCAACCGATGCAGCGCCACATCGTCGTTCTGTGGTGCGGCGTGATTGCCATGTTTGCCGCAGGTGTTGCCTTTGCAGGGGTGCGACTGCTTGAGGATGAACAGCGCGCCCCATTGCCGGAGCCGAAGAAAAAACCCAAGCCCTTGGCCGAGTTGGCGACCGGATTCAAAACCGGCATGGCCTATCCCTGGTATCGCAAGTTTCTTTCGGCCCGACTGATCTTTGTGTCGGTCGAGCTGGCGATGCCCTTCTACACGATCCATGCTGCGACGCTGCATATGGGGACCAAGCATTCACTCAGCTATTTTGTCATAGGGGCCAGCCTTGGAATGGTGATCGGCTCGCTTCTGTGGGGATGGCTCAGCGATCGTGTCTCGGTCAAACCTGTGATGTGGCTGGGGTGCATGATCGCCGCAATCTCGGCTCTGATGGCGCTTGGCTTTACGTTCCTCGGCTACGCTCAGAACGTCTGGGTCTACGCGCTGGTGATCCTGCTGCTATCGCTGGGCGGGAATGGGGTGATCTATGGGCGCTACCTGTATCTCATTCAGATGAGTGTCGAAAAAGAGCGCCCCTACCTGGTTGCACTAGGGGATGTTAGCGCTGGCCTCGTAGGAATTGTTTTTGCTGCGATCCTTGGCGCAGTCGCACATCTGCATGATCCGATCACGCCGATTGTTGTCCTTGTGGTGTTGAACACCATCGCAATGTTCTATGCCTTCCGCCTGCCCCCGGTCAAAAGCTGACACAGCCCGCGTTTTCTTGGAAATGGTGCCTTTTCCTTACCCAGTGCGCCGCCTATACAGTGCCCCGCAACATAAACCCAAAGGGCACGATATGACCTACCACCCCAAATCGGATTTCATCGCCACGATGATCGAGCGCGGCTTTCTCGCCGACTGCACCGATTATCAGGGCCTTGACGAGGCGCTGATCAGTGGGTGCAAACCGGCATATATCGGCTTTGATGCGACGGCCAAGTCGTTGCATGTGGGCAGCCTGATCCAGATCATGATGCTGCGCTGGTTCCAGAAGACCGGCCACCAGCCAATCACTCTGATGGGCGGCGGCACCACCAAGGTGGGCGACCCGTCGTTCCGTGCGGATGAACGCCCCCTGCTGGGCCCCGAACAGATCGACGAGAACATTGCAGGCATCAAAAAGGTGTTCTCGGCCTATATCGACTATGACAGCGATGCCGAAAACAAGGCTTTGATGCTGAACAATGCCGAATGGCTGGATGGCCTGAACTACCTCGATTTCCTGCGCGATATCGGGCGCCATTTCTCGGTCAACCGGATGCTGGCGTTTGAATCGGTGAAATCACGGTTGGATCGCGAGCAATCGTTGAGCTTCCTTGAATTCAACTACATGATCCTGCAGGCCTATGACTTCCTTGAGCTGAACCGCCGCTATGGCTGCGTTCTACAGATGGGTGGAAGTGACCAGTGGGGCAACATCGTCAACGGTATCGACCTGACGCGTCGGGTGCTGGATCACGAGATCTACGGCCTGACGTCGCCCCTGCTGACCACCAGCGACGGCAAGAAGATGGGCAAGTCGCAGGACGGTGCGGTCTGGCTGAACGCAGAAATGCGCTCGCCTTACGAATTCTGGCAGTTCTGGAGGAATACGACTGACGCGGATGTCGGCCGTTTCCTTAAGCTTTACACCGAAATGCCGGTGGATGAGTGTGACCGACTGGGCGCTCTGCAGGGGTCCGAAATCAACGAAGCCAAAATCCGTCTTGCCAACGAGGTCACCGCCCTGCTGCACGGAACTGAGGCTGCGGCCAATGCCGAAGCCACGGCGCGGGAAGTGTTCGAAAAGGGCGGCGTTGGGGATGATCTCCCGACCCTTACCCTCAGCGCGGATGAACTGGGTGACGGGATGTCCATCGTGCAGGTCATCGTGAAATCGGGTCTGGCAAAGTCCGGTAAAGAGGCCAAACGCCTGATCGCAGAAAACGGTGCCAAGCTGGATGACGCTCCGTTGACGGATGCCGGGTTGATGATCGACGCGGGTGCTCTGTCGTCACCAATCAAGCTGAGCGCAGGTAAGAAGCGCCACGCGTTGGTTCAACTGGGCTGACCTACAGCCTCATTCGATACGACTAACGGCCACCCAATCGGGTGGCCGTTTTCATTTATTAAACTGCTATCGGCGAGCCTGTGCGGAGTTACCGCTTTCCGCCATTGTTACCGCCGTTGCCGTGACCGCCACCATGGCCGCCGCCATTATTGCCGCCGTTGCCGTGGCCACCACCATGGCCGCCGCCATTGTTGCCGCCGTTACCATTGCCGCCACCGTGACCACCGCCGTTGTTACCGCCGTTGCCATTGCCGCCACCGTGACCGCCGCCGTTGTTACCGCCGTTGCCATTGCCGCCGCCATTACCGCCGCCGCCATTGCCACCGCCGTTGCCTTCACCAGGGCCGTCACCACCGCCACCATCACCGGGGCCGTCGCCGCCACCACCATCACCGGGGCCGTCGCCGCCACCGCCATCACCGGGGCCGTCGCCGCCACCGCCATCACCGGGGCCGTCACCGCCGCCGCCATCACCTGGGCCGTCGCCGCCACCGCCATCACCGGGGCCGTCGCCGCCACCACCATCACCGGGGCCGTCACCGCCACCGCCATCACCGGGGCCGTCACCGCCACCGCCATCACCGGGGCCGTCACCGCCGCCGCCGTTGCCCGGGCCGTCATTGCCACCGCCTTCGCCGTTTTCGCCTCTGTTGCCCGTGTCAACCTCGGCAAACTGATCGCCGCTCCGGTCTTCTCCGCGGTTAAAGAACCCAGCGACCGAACTGGTCGGCAGATCGGTCAGCAATGACGCCAGTCCGGGGCATTGCGCGCTGGTGTTACGCAGAGTTGTTGCAAAATCCGACCGGTTCTGCAGGCGCTTCAGGAAACTCGGAGTTACATGTGTGCAGTCACACATCGTCGTATAGTCGCCCTTGTTGGCAGCATCCCGCGCCGTTCTCCAATCGCACGCCTCGGTGGATGCGCTTGCGCTGCTTGCCACCAAAGCCCCCATAAACGGGGCTGCGACCAATACCGCCAGCCCGGATTTTGTCCTGGTCTTCATAATATAGCTCTCCTTACTCGCTAACCGGCGACCCCTCGACGCCTCACGCCATTGCATCTCGATATGAGACCTGTGCATTAAGCTCAGTTAAATGTCTTCTGAGGATGTTGGCCGTTTCCTGAAGCTTTACACCGAAATGCCGTTGGATGAGTGCGACCGTCTTAGCGCGCTGCAAGGGCCCGAGATCAACGAGGCCAAATCCGCCTCGCCAACGAAGTCACCACCCTGCTGCACGGTGCGAAGCGGCCGCGACTGCAGAGGCGACCGCGCGTGAAGTGTTCGAAAAGGACGGGGTCGGGGACGATCTTTCGACCCTGACCCTAACTGAAGTTAATCTGCCAATCTCGATTATACATTTGATCGTCAAGACCGTCCTAGCGAAAACCGGCAAAGAGGCCAAGCGCCTGATTGCAGAGAAAGGTGCCAAATTGGACGATGCTCCACTGACTGATGCCGGCCTGATGATCGAAGCAGGCGACTTGTCATCGCCGATCAAACTCAGCGCGGGCAAGAATCGGCGCGCGCTGGTGCAGCAAGGCTAATCTAGGCATGACAAAAGGAGAGCGGCCACCTGATCGGGTGGCCGCTCTCCTTTGATAAACTGAAAAGTTTCGCAGATGATTGACCTCAGGTTTTAGTCCCAGGCCCACTCCCGTTTCCGGGACCATCGCCTGGGTCGCCACCAGGACCACCGTCGTCACCAGGACCACCGTCGCCACCAGGACCGCCGTCGCCACCAGGACCGCCGTCGCCATCAGGACCGCCGTCGCCATCAGGACCGCCGTCGCCATCAGGACCGCCGTCGCCATCAGGA
>NZ_JBXWNI010000013.1:0-114549 GCF_059610285.1 Ruegeria sp. YTSA072
GGGATGGAGCAGCCCGGTAGCTCGTCAGGCTCATAACCTGAAGGTCGTAGGTTCAAATCCTACTCCCGCAACCAACGTCAGATAATACAAAATAGCCCGTTTAGACAACAATTGATCCACTGGATCAATTGCTTAACGTCCTCACCTCGTCAGGCTCATAACCCGCAACGTCGAAGACGCAAATCTTAAGCCCGGATCGAGACGACAGAGCTCAATAGCGTCTACGCTCAAGTTTGGCTGAGATGGGGCTTGGAGCGCATCGCATATAACAAAATCACACGCTGCGACAGCAGCGTAATGGAAAGCAACTGAACAGTGCTAGAGCAACTTTCTCGAGCGGTCATCCAGAGAGTTCATGAAGTAGCGCAACAGAGCACGTCGCAATCCGGGTATGTTTAACTCCAACACAAAGCGTGTACCACTCCGCATTCGAACCTAGATTGAGTTCTTTGCAGTTCGGCGTACCGAGAACAGAACCGATTGAACAAAGTGTAATACTGATATTCCCAGATCAAGGTAGTTTGTTCAACATGATGAACATCGGTAAAACGAACTGCAACCTATCTGGATTGGGGTAATCGGACCTACGTCTGAATACATCATTAAACTCAAGCTTAGTTCGGCTCCGCTTCTACGCCTTTCAAGCCTCTCATAACTTTTTCGACATGCGATGGATCACTAAATATCCCAGTCAGCATCCTTTCCACATCTGCTTCAGGCCACGAATTCTTTAGTTCAGAATATTTGCGAGCGGCATCTTTAATTCTGCCCAATTCGTACAACGCAGCGGTCTGGTACGCGAAGGATGGAGCGCTGATCGGATCTCCGTAGTCTGCCGCTGCTAAAAAGGCTTCCAAAGATTTCTGATATTGCTCCAGATGAAAGTTTGCGGCACCATATATATTGCGGTTCGCAAATCGCTGGTTACTATTGCCTACATTCATGGCTTTTTCGGCAGAACTCGCGGCCTCGGCAAAATGACCTGAAAACAGCGCAATCGAGCCGTGAATATCTAAAACATGTTCATCTTCGGGTGCTATTGCCACTGCTCTTGTTGATATTCTTATCGCCTCATCAAATTCTCTGTTCGCGAATTTGACCCAAGCCTGGGCTGATTGAGCCCAAGGGTCAGTGGGTGCCAGACGAACCGCATTACCTGCCATGAAATAGGCTTCCCTGATCAACACTTCTTTTTCAGGACCCGGAGCTGTCATGATAGCAAGAGTTCCAAGCGCCTGAGCCGCACCGGCATAACCGCCGAAATAATTCGGGCCAAGATCAATATCGCGGCGGAAAACTTCCGTGACCAACTGTTGGCGGGGCCGGTCAAAGATGGGGAACATCATACTTCTCGCTTGATCGGCCAAATTCATGGCCTGCAACGAAGACGCTGAATGTTCAATCACCGCCTGACGCTTCAACACTTCCTGCGTAGGTTCCCGGTGCAACTCCTGAACCTGTGGTTGGAATTTGCTCTGCAGGGGGCCCAGCGCAATCGCTAAGCCGATAAATGTCCCAATCACAAAGAAAAGTACTGCCCAGCCAAAAGCGCGAAGAGAATGCTCTTTCTTGCCAGACGAGACGATCTTGGCCCGTTCGAAGCGCGGTCTGTACCCTCCCGTGTCCACAAATATTCTGACTGGATCAGCTTTTCCGGCAGTTTCATAGTAATGGTCCAGATTTTGCCTAAGTCGCCGCGCATCCACTCTGACCACATTGTTGATGTCACCCATCGCGGCTGGATCCCGGCGATACACATCCTGAGCAATTGTTTTGCCCATGATAAGCTCGCCGCGTCCTTCTGACTCCTCTGTAACGATGTATGTCAGAAAAGCACAAAGGCGGTCCAAATGGGAAAACAATTCGCTTTCACAAACGGACTGTAAAGCTCTGGTCTTGTCGATGTTCTCAATATCGAAACCCATAAAACCATTTGTTTCTAAGGTAATGAAGAACGCATTCAGATAACATAATGAACAAGAACAGGCCGTGAGTCACCCCTGTGTCACAGTGATTCCGTTACCTATGAGAAAATCTTACGAGACACTGGCCTAGCATCGCAATTGATGCCTCGTCGTCGACGCAAGTACTTTCATTCCTTTTCGTCGGTGGCTTGGCAAGCAAGGGAGCGCACATAATGAATAGACGAAAGCGATTATTGAAATACTCGATCTATCTGGTGGCCGGGGTGACCTTTGGGTTCTGGCTGGCCGCCCCGAACGGGGGGGTGAAAATCATTAGCGACACTTTCGGCCCTTCTATGGCCTTGGCCCAGGAGGCAACCCCGGAAGTATCTCCGGTCAAGGCGAGGGAGAGAGATACATACTACCCAAACAGTGAAGACCTTCAACCTGATGAAATGAGGGTGATTGCCTGCGGAACCGGAATGCCGACCACCCGCGCGGCGCAGGCGGCGGCTTGTTTCCTCGTCGAGCTAGGGAACGGCGACAAGTTCTTGTTCGATATAGGGTCGGGTTCGGCTGAACGGATTTCTTCACTGCAAATCCCCTACAACTATCTGGACAAAGTGTTCATCGGCCACCTGCACACCGATCATTTTGGCGCGCTGCATGACCTGTTTATTGGCGGTGCATTGATGGGGCGCAATGTTCCTCTGCGCGTCTGGGGGCCCAGCGGTGCGGTTCCAGAACTTGGTACTGCTTACGCTCTGGACCGCATGCAAGAGATGCTATCGTGGGATCTGGCGGGTCGGGCCGGAAATGTCGATTTCCGCGGCTACGTGCTGGACGTGACCGAGTTTGACTACAAGCTCGAGAATGAACCCATCTATGAAGAAAACGGCGTTGTCATTCGCACTTTTCCTGCGATCCATTCCATTGATGGCTCGGTTAGCTATGCACTGGAGTGGAACGATCTGAAGTTTGTTTTCAGCTCGGACACTTATCCAAACAAATGGTTCGTCGAATATTCCAAAGACGCCGATCTGGTCATCCATGAATGTTTCATTGCTGTGCCCGAATTGGTCAGCAAGATGAAGTTCACACCGGAATCGGCCTTGCAGGTAGGCACCCAAGTTCGCACCGCGCCGGAGGCATTCGGAAAGGTCATGAGCGAAATAAAGCCTCGCATGGCGGTTGCGTATCACTTCTTTAACGACTTCGACACCGTCAATGGAGTGTATGAGCGCATCCGGTCCACCTATGACGGCCCGCTCAGCTTGTCAGAAGACTTCATGGTTTGGAACGTAACCAAGGATGACATCCTCGTACGGATGGCAGCAACTGAGGAGCGGACATGGGCACCGCCCCTGGCGGCCCCGGCCGAGGCACCAAAAGTAGAAGACAAAACTGCGATGGCTGAACAGCTGGGAGTGGAAACCCTTGATTTCAGTGACTTCATCGCCAGTGGCGTCTGGGACGTAGATGATGTTCTGCGGCCAATCTACGAAGATGCCAGCGAAGCATTGGGTCAGGAATTCCCTTACCCTGAAAAATCAGAACCCAAGTAAATCCTGAAAGTAACCCGTCGCTTGTTGGCGTTGCCATCCGGCGCCGGTCTCTCTGTGTTTCTTTTTTCAGACTGTGCCTCGTGTTTGGAACCAGAAGCACAGAGCGGAGCCGGTATAGGAGCGTTCCCTCATGATGTATCTCAAACGTTGTATCATTCTGGCGGTTTTCCCGTTGTTGCTTCCGCTGGCAATTCACGCCGACCTCTTGCCCGCTAACGGTGCGGAAACGGCCGCCAATTTTGCGGAAGTCTCTGTGCTTGAGGATCGAGTCCAGGTCGCGTTGGAGATTGACTTGGACGACGTGCACGCATTTCTGGCGGACCCAAAGGCAGGAGAAGACCCGACAGGCAATCTTTCTGAACGCACAGGCAAAGCTTTTGAGGTTTTCGCTGATGGTGTGGCACTAATGCCCGTAACGCTTCACCTTGAAGTCCGAGCAAGAAAGCCGCGGGTAACGGCCATCAGGCCAAGTTATGGCGTGTCCTTACAGGACGAACGATCTGCCCAGGTTGTCTATGTCGTCCTTGACTACCGCTTTGATCACAAACCAACCGCGATCACCTTTAAGCCACCGCTAACACCTGAGGGAATACCCGCAGCAGCTATCGGAGTGATCTTCGATCACCTTGGTGTAGCTGTGACAGATTACCGATACCTTTCCCGGTCGGAGGTCTTTTATCCCGACTGGGACGATCCCTGGTACAGCAAGTTCGAAAACCCAAACCTGACCCGTCACCATAAATCGGCGCTGATGTCGTTCGTGTCAGTTGAGCCGCGGGAGGTTCGCCACGAAGTTATCTTTCGGTTGCGCGATTTGGAAGGCTGGCTTGATCTCAATCTTGAAGAAACGGCGGTCCTTGATTCCGACACTATGGCAAGGGTCGAACAACAGGCCATTGATCTGTTTTCGAAAAGAAATCCACTAACAATTGACGGTAAAACCAGTCTTCCCAGTTCGGCAAAAGCCAAACAGTTAATCGTCGGTGTTGAAGGTTTGAAGGTTTTGGAAAAACCGCCCCAAACAAACCGCGCCACTGCAATACTTGGCATCGTTCTGTCTTATCCACAAGATACGTTGCCCAAAGATCTGTCTCTAACGTGGGAACTATTTACGAAAGACACAGACACAATCCCCGTTCAGATAACTGACCCCGCCGGGGCTGTGCCCGGACAGGTGACCAGAGATTCGCCTGAAATCTCGTGGGCCAACTACATCCTGAGATGGAGCGATCCCAGAACTCAGCCTGTGACGGTCGCAACTTTGCGGACCACTCAGGTGCCGGTTCTATCACTTGGCCTTGTCGCAGTCGCATTGTTTTTCTCAGCCCTCGCTTGGAAGAATCGGTCCACTCATTGGCATGGCTGGGCTGTGGGAGTGCTGTCGGTCTGTCTGGCATCAGGTGCCCTAAGATCGACGATGTTTGAGGTCACCCTTCCAACCAAAGCCATCCCTGATGCAGCTGCAGCCGCGCAAGTTACCGAAGCGATTGTCGCAAATCTGGCAATCGCCCGAATGGAAACGCAAGGCCCTCAAATGACAAAGGCACTGGCTGAATTCGTTACGGAAGAAAGCCTGAATGACGTTGCGGCGGAAACCCGCCGGGGTTTGTCCGTAGTTCTGCCATCGGGTGCCACTGCTATTATCGGACCCACCGAGAAGCTGTTAGTGGAGGGCATCGAACCGATGGCCGATGGCGGCGATAGGATTCTGGCGCGCTGGGATGCGGTGGTTAGCGGCGGGCATTGGGGGCACATGCATCGGCGCAATGTTTCTTACCGTGCGCTGCTTGACGTCAAGCTTGACGGGGACGCTTGGTTTCTGTCCGGCCTCACAATTCTTGAAACTCGAATGAAAAACCAACCTTCGTCAGAGGGAGGCAACTCATGAGAGCCATTCATATCGCTTTTATTTTGCTGATTAGTCTTCATAGTCAGCCTGCCCTTGCTCATTTCAAGCTGAACTAGAACGTACGGGTGCACCATGTGTTGCACTCGGAAGGTGGTTTGGACGTGTACCTGCGTTTGCCGATGTCCTACGTGGTGGCAGAATTGGTCGGCCCAACGGGGTCGGATGGCCTGCCTGAACCGGCCCCCTACACCTACAATCAGATCGAAGACGGCCTATTAATGCACTACGCAGATCAAGGGGCGTTGCGTGATGATCCGAACGGGTTGGCGGCACTTGTAGAAGCTGGCTTCGAACTAGCGGTTGAAGGGCAGGAACAGGATGCATCAATAGTCGGCTTGCGCCTGCATCCTCTGGGATCAGAACCGGGTTTTGCGACTCTATCCGAGGCACAGACCGCGCTGGCAGAGGGAGATGTAATTCCGCTGACAGGTGACGTCTATGTGGGTGACGTTATGGTAGACTTGCACCTTCACTATGCCGCTGGGCCGGTCGCAGCTTACTCCCTGTCATACAGGTCTGACCCCGGCCTAAAAGGTCAGGAGGATACGGCAAACCTGATCCTCGATTATGACGGCGATCAGATCCGAACTTATCGCGCCACGGGCCTGATGCACGAGCCGGTCCACGTGTCCGGATCAGCAACAGCTGCGGCCTCGACTTTCTTTGCCGAGGGGATCCGCCATATCCTCGAAGGTCCCGATCATGTGCTGTTCGTTCTGTGCATGATTATTGGAGCGCTAAACCTGCACAGTCTTCTGGCGCGGGTCACAGGATTCACCCTTGGTCACACAGTCACGCTGATCCTCGGCTTCTTCGGCTTTGCCCCCAGTGGTGCGTGGTTCATCTCAACGGTGGAGCTGTTGATTGCGCTGTCGATCATCTATGCTGCGATATTGGCTGTCCTACCACCGGAACAAGACCACGGAGACCTCAAGGCCTTTGCAGTCACCTCGGGCATAGGGCTGCTACACGGTTTCGGCTTCTCCTTCATGCTGCATCAGATTCTACGCGTGGACGCACCCAATGTCTGGCACAGCCTGTTGGCCTTCAATGTGGGTGTCGAAGCCGGTCAGCTGATGATCGTCCTGCTGGTCTGGCCGCTGGTTCTGTTCCTGCGAAAGCAGCCCGGTCGCGTCTGGGTCGGTTCCCGCGCCGCTGTCGCCGTCTGCGCCAGTCTGGTCGCAATGGTCTGGGTGGTCGAACGGGCTAAGTTTTTCCTATAGTGCTATTGAGGTGTATGAACGTCAGGCAGCCTGGGGCGCCAAATGGTAATTATCCTACTGATCTATTTTGGGCTTCTATGGCTCGTTTTTTTTAAGCTGAAGCTGCTACCGTGGAATCGGCCCAGCAAAATCATGTCCGCTCTGGTCGGTCTGGGGATTTGCCTGTATGTCATTGCCCAGCTAAACACGACGACGCCTTCGGGTCGGATTGCCGTCATGGGCGTGGTTGTGGAAATTGCGCCAACGGTGCGCGGAGAAGTTATAGAGGTTCCGGTCAAACCCAACCAGTCTGTGGCTGCAGGAGAAGTGCTGTTCCAAATAGATCCAGCACCGTTTCAGACCGCTGTCGCCGAGGCTCAAGCTTCTGTGGAGATTGCATCCCTGACTCTGCGGCGGCAGCAAACCGTCTATGACAAAAATCCCGGGCTGTCGATCTCACAACAGGATCTGGACGAAAGCCGCGCGGTTCTCGATGCCGCCGAAGCGCGGCTACAATCGGCACAAATCGACCTCGAAAACACTACAGTTTTTGCGCCAAAGGACGGGATCGTCACAGCCGTTAACCTGTCGCCTGGCAATCAGGTCAGATCCTCGGCTGGGGTGATGCCCTTCATAGAAACGGATTCATTGCGTTTGGTCGGTGTGTTTGACCAGAATGGCTCGGCCACCCTAATGGCGGGGATGCCAGCAGAAATAGTACTGGATGCGGTGCCGGGAAAAATCCTGACTTCCAGCGTTTCCCAAGTCTCGCCAGGCACATCAGGCGGGCAGATACCAGTGAGTTCGGAACTGCTCTCGGCTGCGTCCATCGGTTCAAGTTCCGAGGTTCTGGTCATTCTGGACTGGCCTGAGGGCTTGCCCGGCCACGCCGCACAGCTTGGCATGGTTGGCTCAGCCACAGTCTACAGTTTAGAAGCAGGACCCTTCGAAATCCTTGCGAAAATACTCATCAGGATTCGTGGATTGGTTGCTTATCTTTGAAGTTGCATTTTGGATACCACGTGCCGGAGCAACACCGGTCCGAACAACGGTGAGTCCCACAAGGTCGCGCTGACGAAGACCGACTGGTGGTCGACATGATCGAACTGACCCGTCGATACGGTCACACAATTGTCGACTAACCCACGGCGCGGCACGGACAGATTGCCATGGATACCGGGGCCTTTGCCACCGGCATTCTGAGTGCCGTTTTCTGGGCGGTGGCGAGCCTAGATTCATCAGTGTCGATTCACAGCGGATTTCATGCAAATACACGCTTGAAAACTCTTGAAAATTTTGATGGTGCGTAGTTTCGGATCCTCACCGGCGTTCGCGGTACGGGTAAACCTTTTTTCCGACCAAACCTAGCCGGGCCTTGTCAGGTCATGACGGTTTCAATAGGAAAATTAGGAACCGCGTTAAATTATAGAGCTTTTTATGTTGATCTGTCCTGTCCTTCTTTGTGGAGGCTCCGGTACGCGCCTCTGGCCTTTGTCCCGAAAGAGCTACCCGAAGCAATTCGTTCCGTTGGTCGGAGAAGAGACCCTGTTTCAGGCATCTGCCCGCCGATTGTCGGGGGCAAACGCGGAATTGGAGTTTGAACCACCGGTTGTTCTGACCAATTCGGATTTTCGGTTCATTGTCGCGGAACAACTGCAGGCTATCGGAATTGACCCCGGCACGATCATGATTGAACCTGAGGGTCGCAACACAGCGCCAGCGGTTCTTGCGGCGGCGGTGCATGCTTATGCCAAGAATGAGGCTGCTGTATTGCTGGTTGCCCCTTCCGATCACGTGGTTCCGGATGCAGCTGAATTTCAGGCCGCTGTTGCACGGGGTTTGGAGGCAGTTGCGCAGGGCAAACTGGTGACTTTTGGCATCACCCCGATACATGCGGAAACAGCGTACGGATACCTTGAACTGGCCGCTGGTTCGGACGGTGACGGTGCGCCTGTTCCGTTGAAGAAATTTGTCGAAAAGCCAGACCTCGCCCGTGCGACCGAAATGCTGGAGGCCGGGAATTACAAATGGAACGCGGGGATTTTCCTGTTCCGGGCGGTGGACATCATCGCAGCCTTCCAGGCGCATGCCCCTGATATGATCGAGCCGGTCAAGGCAGCGGTAGAAAAAGCAAAGCAAGATCTGGGGTTCCTGCGCCTCGACCCTGAAAGCTGGGCGCAGGCCGAAGACATTTCGATCGATTATGCCGTGATGGAAAAGGCAACGAACTTGTCGGTTGTGCCCTTCGGCGCCGCATGGTCGGACTTGGGCGGCTGGGACGCCGTATGGCGCGAAAGCGGCCCGGACGCGCAAGGTGTGGTGACCAGTGGGGGGGCAACGGCGATTGATTGCCAGAACACCCTTTTGCGGTCGGACAGCGAACAGCTGGAAATCGTGGGTATCGGGTTGGATAACATCATCGCTGTGGCGATGAATGATGCGGTTCTGGTTGCCGATGCATCGCGGGCGCAAGATGTCAAAAAAGCGGTTAGCGCGCTAAAGGAAAAAGGCGCGCCGCAGGCGACGGCGTTCCCGAAGGATCACCGCCCGTGGGGATGGTTCGAAAGCCTGGTGGTCGGAGAGAGATTTCAGGTCAAGCGTATCTATGTGCACCCTGGTGCATCGTTGAGCTTGCAAAGCCATTTCCATCGTTCCGAACATTGGATTGTTGTCGAGGGAACGGCCCGCGTGACAATCGATGATCGTGAGAAGTTGGTGACCGAGAACCAATCTGTTTATATCCCTCTTGGGGCAATGCACCGGATGGAAAACCCGGGAACGGTCCCGATGGTCCTGATCGAGGTGCAAACCGGCACGTATTTGGGCGAGGATGATATCGTGCGTTACGAAGATAAATACGCGCGCGGGCAGGGGGCCAAGGGCTGAACTGCGCACCGGGATCTGTGTGACATTGGTTTGAAAACGCGCGGCAGGGATTGCAGCCTTGCAAACCTAACTTATCAAGCAAA
This sequence comes from Ruegeria sp. YTSA072, assembly GCF_059610285.1. Taxonomy (NCBI): domain Bacteria; kingdom Pseudomonadati; phylum Pseudomonadota; class Alphaproteobacteria; order Rhodobacterales; family Roseobacteraceae; genus Ruegeria; species Ruegeria sp. YTSA072. Next base: position 9,550 of record NZ_JBXWNI010000013.1, read on the forward strand.
GCTGATCGTCGGTTTTTGATCCTGTCAAACCGATCAATAAGGTCAGTGCCCAGAAGTGCAGAACAAGTGAAAACCGTTTAGTCCGCGCCAAACAAGTCTCGGGTGAACACTTTGTCCGCGACATCTTCAAGTTCGGGGCTATGCCGGTTGGCAACGATCAAGTCGGCTTCGGATTTAAAGGTTTCGAGATCCTGCACGACACGAGAGCGGAAAAACTCATCTTCCTCCAACGTTGGTTCATAAACAATGACCTCGACGCCTTTGGCTTTCAGCCGCTTCATGATGCCTTGAATGGAAGACTGACGAAAATTGTCGCTGCCGACTTTCATGACCAGCCGGTGGATACCAACGACGCGTGGGCCTTTCATCAGGATTCGATCTGACAAAAAATCCTTGCGCGTCCGGTTCGCGTCCACGATGGCACGAATAAGGTTTTGCGGAACATGGCTGTAATTGGCCAAAAGCTGTTTGGTATCTTTTGGCAGGCAATACCCTCCATACCCGAAGGACGGATTGTTGTAGTGATCGCCAATTCGGGGATCCAGCGAGACCCCCTCGATGATCTGGCGTGTGTTCATACCGCCAGCCATGGCATAGCTGTCCAGTTCGTTGAAAAAGGCCACTCGCATGGCGAGGTAGGTGTTGGAAAACAGCTTGATCGCTTCGGCTTCATCCGGGTCGGTGAACAGGACGTCCACGTCTTTGGTCAGGGCACCCTCAAGCAAAAGCTCGGCAAATACCCGCGCCCGGTCCGAACGTTCGCCAACGATTACGCGGGACGGGTGCAGGTTGTCATAAAGCGCGCGCCCTTCACGCAGGAACTCCGGCGAGAAGATGAAGTTGTCGCTGCCCAGGTCAGAGCGCAGCGACTGAATAAACCCTACCGGAATCGTCGATTTGATGATGACGGTGGCCTTGGGGTTAATCGCATTCACCTGCCGGGCGACAGATTCGACACTGGATGTATCGAAGTAGTTGGATTTGGCATCATAATTTGTAGGGGTTGCAACAACGACGAATTCGGCATCTTCGAAGGAAGGTTCCGTAGTTGCCCTGAGCGACAGCGTTCGGTTGGCAAGAAAGTCTTCAAGCTCAGCATCGACGATGGGGCATTGGCCGGAATTGACCATTTGGACCCGCTCTTCAGAAATGTCGATTGCCGTGACATCGTGGTTTTGTGCCATTAGCACCGCGTTGGACAATCCCACATATCCAAGACCTACAACTGCAATCTTCATACCTTTGCCCTCATATTCGCAAGCCGGTGACTACTTCACCTGCTGTATTGCTTACCGATTGTAAATGCGCATGTGTGCTTCGCACAAAGCATTGCGGTCGAGAAAAACAAAACACCCGCAAGAACTCTGGGCATCGGGCATAGGACATATCAGCCAACGATTCTTACCGGCGGCAATTGCCGGAGTTCCAGGTTTTCTTGTCACCCCCGCGGGCGGCTTGTTAGTCTGTTCCTATTCTGAATAGGAGGGGTTTTATGCTTTTTATTACCAATAGATTTCCGACCCAGAGTATTCGCACCCGCAAAGGACGCCGTTTTACCTTTGATCTGGACAATAACGCGCCTTCAAATTCGGTGTTTTACTGTGAAAAGGGTGAAGATGAACACCACACCGAAATTACCAGCAAAGAGCTCTTGCGGCGGGTGCGCGACAGCGATTGCCGTCAGATCCTGTTATACTTGCACGGGTTCAACAACCTGCCCGACGATGTGTTTCAAACAACGGCCGAGCTTCAGCGTCTGTGCGATCAGGCCAAACCCGGTGAAGTGATGGTGTTGCCTCTGATCTGGCCCAGCGACGCCAAGCAGGGGATCGTTCAGAAATACTGGGATGACCAGAAGTCCGCGGACCAAAGCGGCTTTTCCTTTGCGCGGGTGCTGGAGCGTTTCCTGGAATGGCGCAACAGTGAGGATAACGAGCCCGAATCTGCCCCCTGCCTGAAACGGATCAACCTACTGGCGCATTCGATGGGCAATCGGGTTTTGCGCCAGACGTTGATGGAATGGGATCGGTATGATCTGGCGTCGGGCGTGCCGCTGTTGTTTCGCAACACATTCATGGTCGCCGCAGATGTCGTCAATGAAACCGTGCATGAACATGAGCCCGGTGTGCTGGTCAGCCATGCGTCGCGGAACGTGGTTGTTTATTTCGCATCCGACGATCTCGCGCTGCGGGCCAGCAAGGCAGCAAACCTCAAGAACAAAGTGGCGTCTCGCCGTTTGGGACATACGGGGCCAGAGAATATCGATCGAACGCCGCATAACATATTTCAGGTCGACTGTGACGATATCAATACGGCCTATGACACCCCCACCGGCCACAAGTATTTTGGTCTGGTTTCGCCGGGCGGCGAGGCGGGCCTGGTGTTCCGGCATATTTTTCAATGTGTCCAATCCGGGCGCGTTTTCCCGGATGATCTGCATCAGCGCTCGGTCATTTTGCGCTGAAACGGGTGTTCGCGATATGTCGGCTTTTCAAATTTGATCGGAAATCCAAATAGTTCACAATCTGGTGTTGCAACCTTCAGAATGATCTGGATGATCAGCACTACCAAGACCGACAAAACCGGTCTGCCGTTCCACGGAACGGTACCAACGAAAAAACGGGGAGATTATGATGATCCTGAAGAACTTGATGATCGCTGCCAGTGCGACCGCATTGATGGCGGGTGCCGCATCGGCGGAAACGCTGCGATGGGCACGTGCTGGTGACGCGCTGACGCTGGATCCGCACTCGCAAAACGAAGGCCCGTCACACACAATACGGCACCAGATGTACGAGCCGCTGATCATTCGCGACGTAACAGGCGCGTTTGAACCTGGGCTGGCGACCGAGTGGGGTCCCAAGGCTGATGACCCGAATGTCTGGGTCTTCAAGCTGCGCGAGGGCGTGAAATTCCATGACGGCGCGGACTTCAACGCCGAAGATGTGGTGTTCAGCTTTGAACGGGCCAAGCAGCCTAATTCGGACATGAAAGAGCTGATCGGTTCGATCACCGAAGTGCGCGCGGTCGACGATTACACCGTCGAGATCGTCACCGATGGTCCGAACCCGATCCTGCCGTCGAACCTGACCAACCTGTTCATTCTAGACAAAGGCTGGGCCGAGGCAAACAACACTGTCAATGTGCAAGATTTCGAGGGTGGCGAGATCACCTTTGCCACCACCAACGCCAACGGTACGGGGCCTTATGTCCTTCAAAGCCGCGAGCCTGACGTCAAAACCGTGATGGTGCGCAACGACAACTATTGGGGCATCGACCAGTTCCCCATGGAAGTGACCGAAATCGTCTATACCCCGATCCAGAACGCTGCGACCCGTGTCGCGGCGATGTTGTCGGGTGAGGTGAACTTCCTGCAGGATATGCCGGTGCAAGACATTGACCGCGTCAATGGCGCCGATGGCCTGATGGTCAAGCAAGCCCCACAGAACCGTGTGATCTTCTTTGGCATGAACCAGGGTGCGGACGATATCGAAGCAGACAACGTAGACGGCAAGAATCCTCTGGCCGATGTGCGTGTGCGTCAGGCGATGTCGATGGCGATAAACCGTGATGCGATCAAGCAGGTCGTGATGCGCGGCCAATCGCAGCCTGCGGGCATGATCGCACCGCCTTTCGTGAACGGCTGGACCGAAGCGATGGACGGCGAATCCGCCACTAATCTGGAAAAAGCCAAGGAACTGATGGCAGAGGCAGGTTATGCCGATGGCTTCTCGCTCCGGTTGGACTGCCCGAATGATCGATACATCAACGATGAAGGGATCTGTCAGGCGGCCGTTGGGATGTTGGGCCAGATCGGCGTGACCGTGAATCTGGACGCAAAGCCCAAGGCCCAGCACTTCCCGCTGATCACCGACGGCAAGACAGATTTCTACATGCTGGGTTGGGGTGTTCCGACATATGACTCGGAGTATATCTTCAACTTCCTTGTCCACGGTCGCGAAGACGACATCGGCACATGGAACGGAACCGGCTATCAGGACGACGCGCTGGACTCGAAGATCAAGTCGCTCGCCTCGAACACCGACCTGGACGCCCGGAATGCCGACATCGCGGACATCTGGCGTGTCGTGCAGGATGAGGCGCTTTACATCCCCATTCATCACCAGGTTCTGAACTGGGGTATGGCTGACGGTGTCGGCATCGAAGTGGATGCCGAAGACCAGCCCAAGGTCAAATACTTCACCATTAAGTAAGTCAAAACCTTTGACGATCAGACAGGGCGCGATTTTCGCGCCCTGTTTTTTGTTGCGATCTGAGATTTCCTTGCGCATGCGGCAAAAACCAAGAAAACTCGACCCCAGAAACAGGGAGACATAACAATGATCCTCAGGAACAGCGCCATTGGCATTACAATGCTGGCTGCCACCAGTGTTCAAGCTGCAGATTTCAAATGGGCCTCCACCACGGACCCGCAAACCATGGACCCGCACGCGGTCAATTCGGCTCCGGTTCTGGGATTTCTTAACAACGTCTACGAAGGGCTAGTCCGCCGCGACAAGGATATGAGCGTTCAGCCTGCCCTGGCCGTCAGCTGGGAACCGATTGGCGAAGGCGACGGCTGGCGCTTCAAGCTGCGTGAGGGCGTGACCTTTCACGACGGCAGTACCTTTGACGCGCAGGACGTTTTGTTCAGCTATCAACGCGCCTCGGGCGAGGCCGCGGATACGCGCAGCTGGTTTGCGCCCATCAGTGAAGTCATCGTCGTTGACGATTATACCGTAGACTTCATGACGACCGCGCCGAACCCGTTGTTTCCATCCTCGATTGCCAACTGGATGATAATGGATCAGGGCTGGACCGAAGCCAATGATGCCGCCGTTCCGGACAAAGAGGCCGGAAATTATGCGACGATCAACGCCAATGGCACAGGGGCCTTCAAGGTCACCGAGCGTGAACCTGGCCTGAAAACCGTACTGGAACCCCACGAAGGTTGGTGGGAGGACGTTGAACACAACATCACCCGCGCCGAATTTAACCCGATCCAGAACCCCGCAACCGCCGTTGCCGCGCTGTTGTCGGGCGATGTGGATATGATTAACCCGGTGCCAATCCAGGACGTCGCGCGCCTGCAAGAAGACAGTGATGTCGAGGTCATCAAGGGGATCGAGGCCCGCGTAATCATGCTGGGCTTTGATCACGAGGCTGAGACGCTGAAATACACAGACGATGAGGGCAAGCCTAACCCGTTCCGCGATCCGCGCGTCCGCAAGGCAGTGGCGCAGGCGGTGAATGTCGATGCCATTCTGGCCACCATCATGCGCGGCAATGCCGAAGCGGCCTCGCAATTGGTGAGCCCAGCCATGAGCGGCTATTCTGCGGCCCATGCCGAACGTCCCGCATTTGACGTTGAGGGTGCCAAGGCTCTGCTGGCCGAGGCGGGATATGCCGATGGGTTCTCATTCGGACTGAAATGTCCCAATGACCGCTATCTCAATGACGAAGCCGTCTGTCAGGCTGTGGTCAGCATGCTGGCCCAGATCGGGATCTCGGCTGAGCTGGAAGCGATGCCCGTGCGCAACTACTGGCCCGAGCTGCGCGAGGATAACTATGACATGTACCTGCTGGGTTGGAGCCCCGGCACATTTGACGCGGAACACCCCGTTCGGTTCCTTGTCGCGACGCCAAACGAAGAGAAAAAGCTGGGCAGCTGGAACTTCGGCGGCTTCTCGAACGCACGGGTGGATGAACTGCTGCCTGCCATCCAATCCGAGCTGGATGAGACCAAGCGTCAGGCCATGCTGGACGAAGTGGCTAAGATCATTCAGGACGAACAGGTCTATGTGCCCATGTATGTGCAGCCACTGGTCTGGGGCACGCGCAGCAATGTCGAGCTGACACAGCGCCCCGACAACTTCTTTTTGCTGCGCTGGGTAACCGTAAACTGAAGACGTTTTAGCATTGGATTGGCGAGGGCCGGTTCGGCACCGCCAATCCGCATCGTACCCTGCTCAAAGCCGATGACGCAGGAAATAAGGATCGCTCTGATACCATCCCGTTAGCGATACCTTGACCATTTAGCCGACCCGTGCATAGAGAAGCGGATCAATGGGGAAAGTGAATGTTCGCATATATCGTCCGAAGGATGCTCCAATCCGTGATCGTACTGTTGGTCGTGGGTCTGGTTGCATTTTCTATGTTCCGGTTTGTCGGCGATCCGATCGACAACATGCTGGGTCAGGAGCGTACGCAAGCCGATATCGACCGGCTGCGGGCTGAACTGGGGCTGGATCAGCCGTTTCCGGTTCAGTACTACAAGTTTCTGAAAAATGCCGTTCAAGGCAATTTCGGTGTGTCTTATCGTCAGGGACGTCCTGTCTCGACCATCATAGCCGAGCGCGCGCCGGCCACACTGGAACTGGCTTTTGTTTCCGGCTTTCTGGCAATCACCATGGGGATTGCGCTGGGCGTGTTCACAGCCATTCGACGACAAGGGATTGCTGCGAATGTCATCATGACCGTTTCCCTGATCGGGGTGTCCCTACCGACTTTCCTGATCGGGATCTTATTGATCTACATTTTCTCGGTTGAATTAGACCTCTTACCCAGCTTCGGGAGGGGCGAGACAGTTATGATTGGCAACTGGTCCACCGGCTTCTTGACGGCCTCTGGCCTCAAGGCGCTGATCCTGCCCGCGATTACGCTGGGCCTGTATCAGATGACCCTGATCATGCGTCTGGTCCGATCGGAAATGCTTGAGGTGTTGCGTGCCGATTATGTCCGGTTTGCACGCGCTCGCGGTTTGTCGGACCGGGTGATCAACTTCCGCCACGCGCTGAAGAACACTATGGTTCCCGTGATCACGATCACCGGTCTGCAGCTGGGCTCGATCATCGCGTTCGCCATCATCACCGAGACGGTGTTCCAGTGGCCTGGCGTTGGCCTGCTGTTCATCAACGCGATCCAGTTTGTCGATATCCCTGTCATGGCCGCTTATCTGATGTTGATTTCGGTCATGTTCGTTTCGATCAACCTGATCGTCGATCTTCTTTATTATGCCATTGACCCGCGCCTGCGTGTCGACGCGAGGGCCACATGACCGATACCATCGAAACCCCGACCGCCCCAACCAAATCGCGATTTGCCAAGTTCTGGGACAGCGATTTTGCGTGGTCCTTCCGGCATTCTCCGGTTGCCTTGATCGCCTCACTGGTGGTGCTGATCCTTTTGCTGGCCGCCGTTTTTGCCCCGGTCATCGCACCCTATAATCCGTTTGATCCGGCATCGCTGAACCTGATGAACGGCTTTACGCCGCCGGGCACGCCCAATGCCTTTACGCAGGAAACCTTCTTTTTGGGGACCGACGATCAGGGACGCGACGTATTCTCGACCATTCTATATGGCATGCGAATCTCATTGTTTGTCGGCGTGTCAGCCGTGATGCTGGCGCTGATCATAGGTGTCATCCTTGGGCTGGTTGCAGCGTATTTTGGCGGTTGGGTCGAGACGCTCATCATGCGGATTGCCGATGTGCAGCTGACCTTCCCGGCCATTCTGGTCGCGATGCTCATCTTTGGTATCGCCAAGGGCGTTACGCCCCCCGAATACCGCAACGAGATGGCGATTTATGTTCTGATCATCGCGATTGCCCTGTCCGATTGGGTGCAATTTGCGCGGGTCGTACGCGGTGCTGCGCTGGTGGAAAAGAACAAGGAATACGTACAGGCCGCCCGTCTGATCGGGCGCGGGCCAATTCCGATCATGTTCCGCCATATACTGCCCAATGTCCTCAGCCCGGTTCTGGTGATCGCCACGATCTCTCTGGCGCTTGCGATTATCGCCGAGGCAACGCTCAGCTTTCTGGGTGTCGGTGCACCGCCGACCCAACCGTCGCTGGGAACACTGATCCGTATCGGACAGGGCTTCCTGTTCTCGGGTGAGTGGTGGATCCTGTTCTTCCCGGCCTGCACCCTTCTGGCGCTGGCCCTGTCTGTCAACCTGCTGGGCGACTGGCTGCGCGACGCGCTGAACCCCAAGCTGCGGTGATAACATGAGCCTTCTGACGATCAACGACCTGACGGTCGAATTCCCGACGCGCCGCCAACTGTTTACCGCCGTGGACCACGTGGACCTGTCCGTTGAACCGGGCGAGATCCACGGTCTGGTGGGCGAATCCGGTGCGGGCAAATCCACAATCGGAGCGGCCATCATGGGTCTGCTGGACCGGCCCGGCCGGATTGCCAGCGGCACCATCAAGCTGAGCGGCGACCAAATCAGTGGTCTGGATGCCGTCGCAATGCGCGGCCTGCGTGGCAAGAAAATCTCGATGATCTTCCAGGATCCTCTGACCTCGCTGAACCCGCTGTTTACCGTGCGCGAACAGCTGACCGAGACGATCCAGGCCCATTTGGGCGGAACGGATGCCGAGGCGAACCAGCGAGCCCGTGATCTGATCGACCGGGTGGGCATTCCTGACCCGGACACGCGGTTGGACCAATATCCGCACCAGTTCTCGGGCGGGATGCGGCAGCGTGTGGTCATCGCTCTTGCGCTGTGCACCGAGCCGGACGTGATTATCGCGGATGAACCGACCACGGCGCTGGACGTGTCCGTTCAGGCGCAGATCCTAGACCTGATCAAAGAGCTGGCGCTGGAACGGCAGGTTGGCGTTATCCTGATCACTCACGACATGGGCGTGATCGCGGATACCACGGATAAGGTGACGGTCATGTATGCGGGCAAGGTGGTGGAAACCGGCCCGACGTCTCAGGTCATGGGTCAGCCCACGCACGAATACACCAAGTCACTGATCGCCGCTGTTCCGCGCCCGACTCTGAAACTGCACCGTTTCCCGCAGATCAGCTATGGCGGGCGTGAGACCCGTTTTGCCATCGACGATATGGCCCGGCACTGGCCCAAGGTGGACAACGACACCAGCAAACCGGTGTTCGAGATTCGCAATCTGACCAAGAAGTTCCTGCAGCGCAAAGGCCTGCTGCCGTGGGACCGCACTTATTTCACTGCCGTTGACGATGTCAGCTTTGACATTCGTGCGGGTGAGGTATTCGGGGTGGTCGGTGAATCCGGCTCTGGCAAGTCCACCATCGCGCGGATGATCGCGGGGCTGTACCCTGTTGATGGCGGTACGATCACCTTTGAAGGGCAGGTGGTTAGTGATCTGACCAACAGGGCCGCGTTGGATGCCTATCGCAAGAACATCCAGATGATCTTCCAGGACCCTTATTCGTCGCTGAACCCCCGGATGCGGGTCGATGATATCGTGGCCGAACCGATCCGCCATCATAAACTGATGGAAGGGTCCGACATCAAGCGCCGCGTGGACGAGCTGTTGGATCAGGTCGGGCTGGGCCATGAGGCCGGGCTGAAATACCCGCACGAATTCTCGGGCGGTCAGCGACAGCGGATCTCGATTGCCCGTGCGCTGGCGACGCAGCCGCGGTTCCTGATCTGTGACGAACCGACCAGCGCCCTGGACGTGTCCATTCAGGCGCAAATCCTGAACATCCTGAAGGATTTGCAGGAACATCTGGGTCTGACGCTGCTGTTTATCAGCCACGACCTGCCGGTGGTGCGCCAGATGTGTGATCGGGTGGCCGTGATGAAGCAGGGCAAAGTGGTTGAACTTCAAGAAACCAACGAACTCTTCGCCAACCCGCAGACCGAATATGCAAACGAGCTGCTGCGGTTAATGCCGAAACTGGACGATCTGTCGACGGACGGGCTAGAGGCCGAGATCTAATTCCAAAAACCCAATTGCCTGTCACGCGGGCAATTGGGTGTGCATATACATTAAAATATTCAAACTTTGCAGACTCATCCGGGTCTGTTGTGCTACGTCTGTCTTTGGAGTTGGGGGCTTCAGAGGGGCGAAATGTCTCAAGACCTTAGGGACTGGCTAAGCGCACTTGGATTATCTGACTACGCGCAGGCCTTTTTGGATAACAAAATTGATTTTGGAATTTTACCCGATTTGACGGGTGAAGACCTGATCGAAATCGGAGTCACTGCTGTCGGCGACCGCCGGCGGCTTTTGCGCGCGATTGCCGAGCTTGAGACGTTCGAAACCGCCCCGCCATTTCAGCCTGAGGAATCGCTGGAGCCTGCGAAGCGCCAGGTGACAGTCATGTTCGCCGATCTGACCGGTTTTACCCGGTTGACCAGCGAACTGGATGCCGAAGACATGCACGCGCTGCTCAACGCGTTTTTCACCAGGGTGGATAAAGTCGTCGAAAAATACGGTGGCCGGATCGACAAGCATATTGGCGATGCGGTCATGGCCGTGTTCGGCGCGCCGATCTCGCACACGAACGATACCGAACGGGCCGCGCGGGCCGCGCTGGAAATTCACACGGTTCTGCCCGGCCTGAACCCTCCGCTGACCTGCCATATTGGGATTGCATCAGGGCAGGTGATTGCCAGTACGACAGGCAGTCAGGCGCATACGGAATACACAGTGACCGGTGATGGTGTGAACCTGGCCTCGCGCATCACCGACATGGCGGCGCCGGGGGAAACTTTGGTTTCACATGACATTCAGCGTGCGTTAGGGCCGCTTTTTGTCGGTGAATCGATGGGCGAAAAGGCGATCAAAGGCCTTGGTGATCCGGTTGAGCTGTGGCGGCTGGACCGGATGGCGCGCAACATCCGGTCGCGCAGGCATCGCTTTGTGGGCCGCGAGCGAGAGCTGTCCCTGTTTTCGGCAACGTTCGATCGATGCCAGCGGCACGGTAAGGGTGAAGTCCATATCGTACTGGGCGAGCCGGGCATCGGCAAAACCCACCTGTCGGAACAGGTGGCTGAGCTGGCCGACAGCCTGTCCTATTCCGTCCACAATGGCGTGGTCATGGATTTCGGCGCGCGCGAGGGGCATTCAGCTATCCAATCCGTGACACGCAGTATTCTGGGGCTGGAGCCGACGGATGATACGGAAACCTGTGCATCTGTCGCGAAGGATGCAATTAGCAAGGGTTGGGTAACAGCGGCGAATGCCGCGCATCTGAATGCGCTGCTTGAGCTTGAACAAGACCCCGGTCTGGCCGAGGTCTATGCGGTGATGGACAATGCAACCCGTCTGCGGGGGCGGCGTCAGGTCATCGACGACCTGATCTCGGCCCGCAGCCAGGAAACGCCTTTGTTGATCCATATCGAGGATATCCACTGGGCTGCACCCGAGATCCTGACAGCTTGCGCCCATATCGCGGCGATGACGCGTAATCTGCCCTGCGTGTTGCTAATGACCAGCCGCGTGGAAGGCGATCCGATCGACCGCGAATGGCAACTTGCGACGGATGGTGCCCTGATATCCAAGCTGGAACTGGCGCCGATGGGGGACGAACAAGCCCGACAACTGGTCGAAGAGTTCACCGGGATCGATCCTGAACTGTTAGACGCCTGCGTGAAACGCGCCGGGGGCAATCCGCTGTTTCTTGAGCAGTTATTGCGCAATATCGATGTGCTGAAACAGGAATCCGTTCCCGGCAGCATTCAGGGCATTGTTCAGTCCCGTCTGGATTCGCTGGACAGATCCAGTCGGACATCGATCCAGGCGGCATCCGTGCTGGGGCAGCGGTTCTCGCCCGAAGTTTTGAATTTTGTTCTGGGTGAAGGGCATCTGGATACCTCGACCCTGATCCGCTCGGCCCTGATCCGCGAGGCTGAGGCCGATCTGATGTTTGCCCACGCGCTGATCCGCGACGGATCTTATGCAACTTTGGTGAAATCCGAACGCGCGCGCCTGCATCGTCAGGCCGCGAGTTGGTTTGAGGACCGTGACGCCACCCTGCGAGCACAGCATCTGGATCGCGCGGGTGCAACCCATGCGGCCCAGGCTTATCTGGAAGCCGCGGACAAGCTGATACAGGTTTTTCAGTTCGACGATGCCAGCCCGTTGATCGAACGGGGGCTGGAACTGCCAGCACCCGCAGGCGTTCGCTTTGATCTGTTCTGCGCCCGGGGTGAGACGCACCGGCTGCAGGGCCTATCCAATGATGCCCTGCGTGAATTCAAAGAGGCCGCAGAACTGGCCGAGACGGATGAACAAATCTGCCGGGCGCAAATCGGCCTGGCGCAGGCCGCGCGGCAGGCCAGCCTGTACCAGGAAGCTCTGGAAAGTCTGGACATTGCCGAGGCAGCTGCGGAACGCTGCGGGTCTGACCGCGACATTGCTCAGATCAACTATGTGCGCGGCAATGTATACTTCCCGCTGGGGCAGGTGACAAAGGCGCTTGAGAGTAACGAAAAGGCTCTAACACTGGCCAGAAAGCTTGAATCCGCGCGACTTGAGGTTGGTGCGCTCAGTGGATTTGGCGATGCCAATTTCATGAATGCCACGATGCAGACTGCGACAGGGTTCTACACGCAGGCAGTCGAACGGGCGCGAGAAAAGGGTTTGGTCCGCGATCTGGCCGCAAACCTGCACAATCTGAGCGTCGCGCGCAGCTATACCGGTGATGTGGCACAAGGAAAGCTGGATGCGCAGGAAGCCATCGAGGTGTCACAGAAGTATTTTGCCTTTGTTCCGGAATGCGTTGCGCAGACCTGTTTGGGTGTTGCACACACTTTTTTAGGAGAAATAGATCAGGCGCTGGACGCCTTCACCCTGTCTGCCGAGATCGCAAACCGAGTTGGTGCAAAACGCCTTGAGGCGCAGGCGCTTGAACATCTTGCCCGCACGCAGGTCTATGCCGGACAACTGGAACAGGCGCGCGAAACCGGTCGCCGCGCGGTCGACATTGCCCTTGAGCACGGTCGGAATTTTGTCGGACCAAAAGCGCTGTCAGCTTTGGCCATGGCCGAAGAGGACCCAACTGCGCAGGATGAAAACCTAAAGCTTGGCGAGAAGATCATCGCCGAAGGCTGTGTTGGCCATAGCCACCTGCATTTCTATACGGACGCCGCTGCCGTCATGCTGGCGCGCAAGCAGTGGGACGAAGTCACGCGGTACGCAGATGCCCTGGCCGATTTCACAGCGGATGAGCCCTTGCCGATGGTCGATCTGTCGATCTTGCAGGCTCGAACACTGGCTGAATGTGGGGGGTGGGGCATTCCTTTGACGGCACATGAAGCGTTCGATGAGTTGAGGGCGCGGTTTCAGAACCTGGGCATCAAACAATCGCTGGTCGGGCCGCTGGACTAATCAGGTGAGGGGCTGAATGAGCATAGAAAAGAAAGTCTGGCTGATCTCGGGTTTTGTTACGCTGGGTCTGGCCCTTGTTCTGTTTAAACTCTGGATTGAACTGAACCATTTCGACGAGGATCCGACGCAACTGCCAGATCAGGCGTCGGTCGACGCTTACTTGCAAGACCTTCCAAATTTGCCAAGCTATCAGGTCAAAACTGGCATATTTATCAAATCCTTCAGTTTCACCGGTGCCAGTGATGTGCATGTCAGCGGCTATATCTGGCAGCATTATGAGGACGGTGTGCATGACGCCATCAAACCAGCCGAAGGCGAAGTGGGGTTCATCCTGCCGGAAGCTGCCGAGGCAGCGAGTGGCCTGATTGAAGAAGCCTACAGGATAGATCAGGGCGGGTCCGAGTTGATCGGCTGGTATTTTGAACAGACCTTGCGCCAGGCCTTTGACTATACCAGTTATCCGTTTGACCACAAAACCGTCTGGGTCCGTTTCTGGCCGGGTGAGTTTGACGTCAATGTGGCTCTAATCCCTGACTTTTCGGCCTATCCGGCCACGGGGCCGAACGATATCTTTGGCATCGACAACCGGATCGTCATGGGAACGTGGGAGCGTGAAAACACCTATTTCGACTACCGGCTGTCCGATCTGGATACGACCCTTGGCATCGGCAAGAACGAATATCAGACCAACCTGCCTGAGCTGCACTATAACTTCGTCATCAAACGGAACTTTGCGAATGCTTTTATCGTCCACATGATCCCGCTGATTGTTGTGACGATGCTGCTGTTCGGGGCTGTCATGACAGTCACGCGACGCCCCAATCTGGTGGAACGGCACGATTTTAGCACGTCCAGTGTTATCGGCACATGCTCAGTCCTGTTTTTCGTGATCCTGCTGGCGCATGTACAATTGCGTGAAGGGTTCGCCGGATCGCCCGTGATCTACATGGAATCGTTCTTTTTCCTGATGTATTTCCTGCTGCTGGCAGTGTCGGTAAACACCTACTTCTTTGCAGCCGAGGCCGTGCCGTCCCTGTGGTTCATCCACTATAAAGACAACCTGATTCCCAAGGCCTGTTTCTGGCCCTTTGTCCTGTCGTGCATGGTGATCATCACGGCCTATAACCTCAACCTCAAGGACAGCCCTAAGGATGAGGTCGGGATACAGGTTCAAAACTAGGCGGGCGGCTGCCACCCGGGTTTTATTGTGCCTGTGGCCATGTCCAGCGTGTATTCCCCGACAACCTCGGCTGCGCCCTTCTCCAACTGATCCAGATACTTGGTGGGCTGCGCGATCACATAGGCATATGCTGGTTTCATTACGCCCTCGATCAGCACGTTGATCCGCTTACGGACGTAGACGTTCTCGGGTGATCCGGGTCCGTGAAAACCTTCGAGCTTGTCGAGTTCTTTCATACCGGACGAAGTCACCCGATACACCTCTCCGTGGATTGGTTTGCCACGGCCTTTCTGGTCGACCAGCGTGGCCATCCGATGCAGATAACCACAATTCGGATTATCGCAATGCGGCTCATGCGGCACGATCAGGGGCATTCGCTGTCGGGTAACGGCCTTGCCAACGAAATCATCCAGCACGTTTGTGTGGGCTTCGTGGTTTGGGAAGCCTTTCTTCAACGAGCCATAGGTGAAGTAGAGATAGGTACGTTCACGGTCATCTACGACATCGTCTTCGCTCTCTTCCTCGATCTCCGCAAGCGTGTGGCTGTTGGCCCAGTCATCCAGCATGGCCAGCACTTCATTCGAGATTTTGGCTTCATTGACGTCCTCGGCGTTTTTGGGGCCTTGCAGGAAGTGGATGCACGAACTTGCGTCAATGCCATCTGCGGCCAACAGTGTTTTGACCATATCAACCGAGTTGTTCATCACCGCCACGTGCAGGCTGGTAAACCCATGGTCGTTGGTCGCATTCACGTTGATGCCGCGCCGTATCAGCTCTTGCGCGGCCTCAATGTCAGGTTTGCCCAAGCCCTTTCCGTTTTCATGCAACTCACCTTCGCCGCCAGCTGCGTAATGCAACAGCGTATCGCCATTGTGCTCATCCACGATGTCGATCCCGGCCATCCCGTTTTCAATCGCGTCGAAAACACGGCGCCATTGCGCGAACTCATCCGAAGCTGCGGCTTCTTGCGCCCATTTGCAGATGTTGTGCTCCTGATCGGCCAGTTCCTCGAACGCTTCGTCCAGAACTTCCATAATCTGGTCCGGGGTGGCCATCATACCGATCCCCATCATGCCGTTCGACAGCCGCCCTTTGCGGGGACCGACCAGATCAACACCCAGATCGCGCAGCTTTTCGACATTCCTTTGGGTTGTGACGTTGTTCCACATGTTGGTGTTACACGCCGGGCAAAGGATCGCCGGTTTGTTCCGGTACTGCCAGGCGACAAAGACCGAGGTCAAAAGGTTGTCGGCAATCCCATTGGCGATCTTGCCCATTGTATTGCAGGTCACGGGTGCCACGATCACGCAATCGGCCCAATCACACAACGCAAGATGTGAGGCGCGCAGCGGCATGCCGAACTTGGTGTATCGAAAGTTCCATTCGTCGTCGTCGCGGTAATAGTCGTTGTGCGAGATATAGTCCTCGACCTTCTCGGGCTCATACCCCCTTTCAATCTCGACATCCGCTTCAATCTCAATATCGCGAAAGAACCTTTCAGCGGACACTGAAGGGATCAGTTTCACGTTGTGGCCAGCGGCGGTAATTTTCTTCACCAGTTGCGGCACCTTGTCTGCGGCAGAAGATCCGCAAGCACACAGCAATACGTTGCGCTTTTCGCTGGGGGCATCTGTCAGCCCACCCTTGGGGTACCCAAAGATGTTCTTGTCCAGGCTGGGGGATTCATGACGCAGCAGAACCGGCAACCCGGCCTTTTCCACGTCCTTCTGAAATTCACCTTTCAGGATACTGTCCACGATGTCGTTTCGCCGGCCCAGACAAACGCCATTGAAAAACAGATACGGAACGGTTTCCTTGCCGGTTCGGGCGATCAGTTGCCGGCGCATTTTCATGACATTTGCACCGTGCCCCTCGACATCAATCAGCTTGATGTCGGTGATGCCGATATTGGCCAGGATACTGCGCAGCATGTAGGACCAGGGGTCTTCATCCGCATAAAACAGAACAAGTGGGTTGTTTTTGACGATCTGGTCTACGTCGCTGGGGTCTTCTGGTGGGTCCTGTTTTTCGATCACGAGCAAGGCCGGGTCCTTGAGGTCCCGAAGGCCGCGGAACAAATGCCCGCGCGGTGCCTGCCATACCTGTGAGGTTGCGGGGCTCATGTCCACAACCGTCACCATATCGGTGGCCTCTTTATATGCGATACACAGGCACCAGAACTCCTCCAACAGGGCCGTTTCGCGGAACGCATTCTTCGGGGGGCGAATGACCTCAGACCCCAGTACCTTGTTGAAATCGATATTGATCATCAGATGACGAAGATCTTTGTGTTCGTTCAGACTTTGCAATTGGTGGTGGAACCAGTCTTCGGGTGAACTGACGTTTTTGTCCGAACGTTTGGCGTAGCTGCGGAAAGTGCTGCCCAGATGCACGTCCGGTTCCTGACTGAGGTACCGTTGCGCCATCGCGTGCATTTCCCGGGCTGTCGACACACGGCTAAGCGCTTCGGCCAAATCGGTTTGCGTTGCTCTCAGCAGTTTGTCTTCGTCAACCTGTTCATCCCCAAGGATGGCCAGACTTTCGGCAAGAACGCCCATCGAGTTCATGTTCGGGCTGGCCCGTCGGAACAGGTTACGCCGCTTTTTTGGGTCCTTGGCCAAGTATTGCGTACTGTCGACATAATTGCAGTCCTGCTTCAGGGTTTGCAGGTATGTTTTGACGGCGTCTAGCGCCGAAAACCGCAGCATCCCCCGTGATCGCATCGATGTTCCATCGCGGTCGGTCATCCCGGCCCACAACCGATCGATGGTTGTCACCCATAGCTTGCCGTACTTTTCCGGGTGAACGTCCATCATATGCACAAGGCCGGTGCTGGGGTTGCACTTTGCGATAATGGCAAAATGGCCGCCCGGCATGTTTTCCTTGCCATGTGCGACACCGACTTGAAAGTTCGCCACAAGGATATCGTTCTTTCCACCCAGCCGATTGGATTCGTCTATTGCCTCAAGCAACAGATCCACGGATGTCGTGGCCTCATCCATGAAATAGGCCTGCACCTGAATGACATCGCGCAGGTCCTGGGTATGGATGAATGTGCAGGCGACATCGAATAGCTCGCCCAGCGATATTCCGTCGTTCACGACAAACGAGGTCGGCAAGCCGCATTCGCGAAAGATGTCATTGACTTCGTAGCTGAATCCAAGCGCCGACATGCTAAGGGCTGCGGCGGTCACGCTGCAGCAATTGATTGGCTGTTGATAGTTCTTCAGATGCACACTGACCAGATCGCCAAACAGCGTATCTTCACAGGCGTCTTTGATCTTTTTCGGGATTGCCTTCCATTGGTGTTTGGGCAGATAGGCCAATCGGGTGCCCGGGGTGGCCAGCGCCTGAAGACTGACGGGAATGTCCTCGATTTCGAGATGTTCTTCGTAAAAATAATCCCCGCTGTCTGCGGTCGCCAAAACCGCTTTGTCCTGCCTTAGCTGAACCATGCCGCCAAGGACCACAAACATACCCTCTGAGGGCAGGACTGTTTCTTCGGATACTTCGTAGAATTCTAATTTCGAATGAATGACTGATGGATCTTTGGATGGCAGGACCTCATCTATCAATTTCAGATCATCTTGGGATGGATTGAATGATTGAGAGCTTTCAATTGGATCTTTAGGCACGTCTGGTCCCCCCTGAACTTCGGCGTGAAAATTGTCAAAGACCCAACGCAGTAGCTTGTTTTTGGGTCAGGCACCCATCGGTCATACAGAATAGAAAACCGGCCTGACGTAATTTCCCGCGCTGGGCGGACCGATTGAACACATTGATATGCGCGAACAAAAGGGTCCAATTGAGCGCACTGTATAATATCTGAATATAAAAATCACTGACGTTGTTGATTGGACCAATTGCGTTGCTGCCATGGGGTGATCACGTCGTTCATCGTACCGCCGAGTGCGGAGGGTCGCACAGGTAACACGGCAAATTGACAAGATCTCCGTCAATATGACAGGTATGACCGCGATTTCGTCAAGATTGCCCCTGCGTTTCGGACAGAAGCGGCCTCATACTTTTAAAAATGAAAGAGGAGGCGCGTTTTGAGCTGGAACATTTGTGTCATCGGAGCAGGCAAGATCGGTCAGATGATTGCGACCTTGCTGAAGTCATCGGCCAACTACTCGGTCACGGTGGCGGATCGGGATTTGGCTGCGTTATCAGCATTGAACAAGCAGGGCATTTCGACCCGGCAAATCGATGTGAGCGACGAAGCGCAACTAACCGAAGGTCTGGGTGAGTTCGATGCCGTAATCTCGGCGGCCCCGTTCTTTCTGACGCCGAAGATTGCCAAGGCGGCCAAGGCCTCTGGTGCACATTACTTTGATTTGACCGAAGACGTTGCGGCGACCAATGCCGTGCGTGACTTGGCACAAGGCAGTGATACGGCATTCATGCCGCAATGTGGTCTAGCACCGGGTTTTGTCGGTATTGCAGGGGCATCGCTGGCCGCGGAATTCGATGAAATCGACAGCCTGCATATGCGGGTTGGGGCGCTGCCGCTCTATCCGACCAACGCGCTGAAATACAATCTGACCTGGTCCACCGACGGTTTGATCAACGAATACTGCAACCCTTGCGATGCCATTGTGAATGGTGAACGGGTCAAGACCGCTCCGCTGGAAGATTATGAGCTGCTTGGCCATGACGGGGTGGAGTACGAATGTTTCAACACCTCAGGCGGTTTGGGCACCTTGCCCGAAACGCTGGATGGCAAGGCGCGGGCGGTGTCCTACCGCTCAATCCGATATCCGGGCCATTGCGATATCCTGAAACTGCTTCTCAAGGACCTTGGCCTGGAACATCGCCGCGATCTGCTGAAGGATATTTTTGAGACCGCGCTGCCACGCACCGACCAGGATGTGGTGCTGGTCTATTGCACCGCAAAGGGCATGATCGACGGCGCGCTGCGCGAGAAATCCCTGATCAACAAGAGCTTTGCCCGCACGATCAACGGCCAGGTCTGGAGCGCCATTCAGGTCACCACAGCCGCAGGCGTTCTGGGTGTGGTTGATTTGATGCGGACCGGCGCACTGCCTGCGAAGGGCTTTGTCCGGCAGGAACAGGTGAACCTGTCCGATTTCCTGAACACCGAATTTGGCCGGCTCTATCGTGCCGGCGACGTAACCGAACAGAACAAGGCGGCCTAAGATATGAAAGACATCGTGATGACAGCCCAAACCACCCTCGCCAACCTGGATCTGACCGAGGCCGAACTGACCGGCGGCACGCTCAAAGTGACGTCTCCGATTGATGGCAGCGTGTTGGCCGACGTGCATGAGACACCCGTTGCCGACATGGACGCCATCTTTGCCCGTTCTAAAACGGCGTTCAAAGAATGGCGGACAGTACCGGCCCCGCGCCGGGGTGAGCTGATCCGCCTGTTGGGAGAGGAATTGCGCGCCGCCAAGGACGATCTGGGTGCTCTGGTCAGTTGGGAGGCTGGCAAAATCACCTCGGAAGGTCTGGGCGAAGTGCAGGAGATGATCGACATCTGTGACTTTGCGGTCGGTCTTTCGCGTCAATTGTATGGTCTGACCATTGCGTCGGAACGTCCGGGTCACCGGATGATGGAGACGTGGCATCCGGCAGGCCCGGTCGGGGTGATTTCGGCCTTCAACTTCCCGGTTGCGGTGTGGTCGTGGAATGCGGCACTGGCTCTGGTCTGCGGTGATCCGGTGATCTGGAAGCCGTCCGAGAAATCCCCGCTGACCGCGATGGCGTGTCAGAAGATTTTTGAACGCGCGCTGGCCCGGTTCGGCGATGCGCCGGACAACCTGCTGCAGACCCTGATCGGTGGCGCAGCGCTGGGCGAAGCCTTGGTCGCAAGCGAAGACGTTCCGGTTATCTCGGCCACAGGGTCCACCCGTATGGGTCGCGCCGTGGCCCCCATCGTGGCGCAACGCTTTGGCAAGTGCATTCTGGAACTGGGTGGCAACAACGCGATGATCGTTGGCCCCTCGGCCGATCTGGAAATGGCTGTCCGTGCGGTTGTGTTCTCGGCCGTCGGTACGGCCGGTCAGCGCTGCACCACGCTGCGTCGCCTGATCGTACATAACTCGATCCGCGAAGAATTGGTCGGCCGTTTGAAAAAAGCCTATGCGGGATTGCCCATCGGCAACCCACTGGTCGAAGGCACGCTGATAGGCCCGTTGGTAGACGAAGCCTCGGGCGCGGCCATGACCGCAGCGCTTGAGGCCGCCAAGACTGAAGGTGGCACCGTGCACGGTGGACGTCGCGTAACCGAGGGTGTGCCTGCGGGCGTCTATATGGAACCGGCCATTGTCGAAATGCCAGGCCAGACGGCGGTTGTGAAAACCGAAACCTTTGCGCCGATCCTCTACGTCATGGGCTATGACGATTTTGATGATGCGATTGAGCTGCAGAATGACGTCCCGCAAGGCCTGTCTTCTTGCGTCTTTACCTTGAACATGCGCGAGGCCGAGCAGTTCCTGACCGCAGCCGGGTCGGATTGCGGCATCGCCAACGTCAATATCGGCCCGTCGGGTGCCGAGATCGGCGGAGCCTTCGGCGGTGAGAAGGAAACCGGTGGCGGGCGCGAAAGCGGCTCGGACGCGTGGAAAGCCTATATGCGTCGTCAGACGAATACTGTGAATTATTCGGCTGAGCTGCCTTTGGCACAGGGCGTCAAATTCGACATCTAAACTAATTACCCAGCGGCGCCTCGGCGCGCCGCTGGACGATCCGCGTTAATCCGCAAAAAGATAGTCAAGGCTCATGATGGCTTGCGCCTTGTCCAGCGACACGCCCAGAAACTCGGCAATCGCGGTCTCATTCTCAATATTTGAGTTGGTCTCGCGGATACGCAGGTATCCGTCGAACTCTGCCTCGCGGATCAATTCGGATTCGTGCACCAGTGAACTGCGCAGTGCTGGGATCAGACGGGCCACGGATTCCCGAGGACTGCTTTCTCCGGCCAACCCCACCCGGCGGGCGTGGCCGATCAGATAATCGTCGGAGTACTCGCACTCGATTTCCAGAACATGGCTGCGGGCCTGAACCGAGCAGAAATCCTGAATGATATCCAGATCTGCGGGATCCACGCACATGACCAGCTTGTTGGAATCAAAGCTTTCAAACAGCATGCGCGCCACCGCGCGCCGGTGCCGCGTGCGCTTGGCCAGAGACGATTCAATGCCGCCCAGATCAGGCAAAGAAGTGTCTTCTTCGTTGAACAGGTATTCCACGCAGGGAATGTCGGTTTCCGAGACGACCTGATCCACCAACCTCTTGGCAACATGCCATTTCTTACTCACGATCAGAAACACTTCGCGCTCAGGGCCCAGTGAATTGCCCGCCTCCCAGAACCGTTGCGCATAGCGCCGCCCCACCCGGCCACGCCCTGTCAGAAAGCTGTACAGGTTGCGGCCTTCGTTCGAGATGTGAAAGGTCATCCCTTCGGTTGCGTACATCTGACCCAGCCTGTCCTTCAGCTCATGGGCTTCGGGGCTGATCTTGCGGGCGAACAGGTAATCTTGCGATAGAAGCAAGTCATAGTGATCGTTGTAGAACGTCACCGGCATGCCATAATCCGAGAACATCAGAAATGTGGGAGTGCGGTTGTCGATCTCAGTCTTGGGGATCAGATGGCGCACCAACGTCTGAAAAAAGGTCTCGTCCGGAATCCAGGTGGTCGAGAAAAACCGTTTCACATCCGGGCGCTTTTGCAGAAAATCCAGGATCATTTCGATAGTCCTGCGGCGCAGGCACCACCATTGACTGCCGATCATTATCTGAACGTCTGACGGAATCTCGCGCGTCAAACCAAACCTTTTTTGCAGATTGTACGACCCGTAAAACAGCTTGGCCTGTGTGCGTTCGTTGAAATAGTGTCGATAGATCAACCGGTCCTCAACCATGCCGGTCTTGATCCAGTTGCTTTCCAGGAAATCATGGCTTTCGACGAAATCAACGTCGTGCTGGTTCAGAAAGTCGTGGATGTACTCAGCCGATTTGATCGGCATGCAGTCACCCGACACCATGTAGAAATGAGTGGCGCGGGGAAACGCATCCACAGCGGCCTGCAGGGCATTCAGCGTGGCCTGAACCAGTGACCACGCCCCCCAGCCGCATTTGATGCGCTTGCTGGCAAAGGTGACATTGGGGTTGTCTTTCAAAGCCTCGCGAATGCGTGCGTAAGCATTCGCACTGGCCCGCGCGTCAAAGTGGATCGCCATGCAATCCCCGACGGCGGTCAATTGCTCGGCCTGCGCGATGATTGCGTCAGGGTCTTTGTGACATAGCAATATGTAGGCAATTCTTGCCATATTGGCCTATTGTTTTCCGTTTCTGCCCGTTTCCAACCGTGATACTGAGGATGAGCGATTGAATAAATAGAATATTTTTGGTTTTTTGGTTTCAAATGCTGGCGCGTCAATATTGAGACCAGATCAGCAAAGGAGGCACAGCAGATGGGTTTTCCCGGTACATGGATGACCGAAAGCGAAAGCATGGTTTACCGTGTGGTGCCGAAATGCGCCTGTTCGACCATTGGTCAGATCATGTTTTATTCGGATCACGGGCAGTTTTTTGACGGTGATATCCATGACGCGAAGGACGGGATGCACAAATGGGCCTTCGGCCCAAGTCAGGATCAGATCTCGGGCAATGTGCGGGATCACAAATCCCTGGCCTTCACGTGCGTGCGCAACCCCTACACCCGAATTCTAAGCTCGTTCTTCGACAAGATCTGCGGCATTCAGCGCAATGGCAAGCGGTATCGGGGTAATCTGGTGCCGACCTTGATCTACAACTACGGGATCGAGGTTGGCGGTGATGACGGTAAGGGTGAGTTCGATCAGATCGCCAGTTTCCGCCGGTTTTTGCTGTTTGCACGTGATACGATCCGCTGGCGGCGTCCGATGGACCCTGACATTCACTGGTCGGCCATGTCCGGGCATGTTTCTACTTTCATCGTGAATGGTGGGCAGTACGATCAGATTTTTTGGACTGAGCAGTTCAATGAAGGAATGCAAAGTGTCCTTGATCGGTTAGAGACACCGCACGCTGTGAATTTGTCCGAAATCCCGCGATTCAATGAATCCGAAGGCCACGGGCCGAAACGTGCGCATCCGGTCGAGGACTACTTTGACGACCTGTCGATGCATCTGGTCTACGAAATCTACAAACACGATTTCGAGTTGTTCAAATACGATTTTGAGAACCCGGGCAACAAGATGCCAATTGGTGAGATTGATCTGGACGAAGTTCACGCCAAACTGGGCGACTAGGCGAACGAGTCAGCGATTGATCAGGCACTCTTTCAGGCCAGACGGGTATAGCTCTGGGCCGCCGGTATCCAGAGCATCCAGACTGAACCATCCTGCTGTCCAGCTCAGGCCATTGTCTTCGGTGAATGAAATCGGCGCGTCGGGCCAGTTCAAAAGCTCGGGGCACTGAATCTCGGCCACAAAGATTATCTCATGCCCCTGATGCCCTTCATGCTGGTACAGGTTCTCAATCACCAGCGGTTGCCCTCTGACTTCAACCGTCACATCGAGTTCTTCGCGGAACTCACGTCTCAGCGCGTCACGCCATGTTTCGCCGAATTCGACCGATCCGCCCAACGGGCGAACACCCTTGATGCGACCGTCGTCATTTGGGACTTCAGCAGCAAGAAGGCGGTCCCCCCGCCAATGTAAGCCGATGGCTTTGACACGGATACCGTTATGCGGGCGCCAGAATGTCATGCTTCTCACCGATTGTGCTATGGATATCGTTGAATACAAAAGAAAAAGGTCTCGCTAAACGAACTAGCGAGACCTTTGAAGTTATTGCAGTTTGGGTGGTTTGGAAACCGCTTCGTCAGACTTGGCGCACGGCACCTTTCGCGGCACTTGTCGCCAGCTTGGCATAGGCCTTGAGCGCGGTTGACACCTTGCGCTTGCGCGGTGCGGCGGGCACCCATCCCTTTTCGTCCTGCTCTTCGCGGCGGGCGGCCAGTTCTTCGTCAGACACGGCCAGATGAATCGTCCGGTTGGGGATGTCGATCTCGATCTTGTCGCCTTGCTTGACCAGCCCGATTTCGCCACCCTCGGCGGCCTCTGGTGAAACGTGGCCAATCGACAAGCCCGAAGTGCCACCCGAGAAACGCCCATCGGTCAGCAGGGCGCAGGCTTTGCCCAGACCCTTGGATTTCAAGTAAGACGTCGGATAGAGCATTTCCTGCATCCCCGGACCGCCGCGCGGGCCTTCGTAGCGGATCACCACCACGTCGCCCTCTTTGACCTTGCCGGTCAGGATGTCGTTCACGGCCTGATCCTGGCTTTCGCAGACATAGGCAGAGCCGGTGAACGTCAGGCTGTTGGGGTCAACGCCTGCCGTTTTCACGATACATCCTTCGCGCGCGATGTTGCCGAACAAGACTGCCAGACCGCCATCCTGACTGAACGCGTGTTCCTTGGACCGGATCACACCGCCTTCGCGGTCGGTGTCCAGTTCCTTGTACCGGTTCGACTGGCTGAAAGCCTGCGTCGTGCGTACGCCGCCGGGCGCGGCCTTGAACAGGTCCTGCGCTGCGGGGTTGTTGGCGACCTTGATGTCCCAATTGGCAATCGCTTCGCCCATGGTTGCCGAATGCACGGTGCTGCAATCTTCGTGCAGCAGTCCCGCGCGGCTGAGTTCACCGAGGATCGAGAAGATGCCACCGGCGCGGTGCACGTCCTCCATATGAACATTCTCAGTATTGGGCGCGACCTTGCACAGACACGGCACCTGACGGCTCAGGCGGTCCATGTCGGTCATGGTGAAATGCACCTCACCCTCATGCGCGATGGCCAGCAGGTGCAAAACCGTGTTGGTCGAACCGCCCATGGCAATATCCAGCGACATCGCGTTCTCAAACGCGTCGAACGTGGCGATTTCTCGGGGCAGGAAGCCTTTTTCATCCAGATCATAGTGACGCTTGGTGATTTCCACGATCCGACGACCGGCCTCGAGAAACAGCTCTTTACGATCGGCGTGTGTGGCCAAAGTTGAGCCGTTGCCCGGCAGAGCAAGACCCAGCGCCTCGGCCAGACAATTCATCGAGTTTGCGGTGAACATACCGGAACATGACCCACAAGTTGGGCAGGCGTTTTCTTCGATGTGCTGGACCTGTTCGTCGGTGAACTTGTCATCGGCGGCGGCGACCATTGCGTCAACCAGGTCGATCTTCTTGGCGTCCAGATCGGCGATGTCGATCTTGCCAGCCTCCATCGGGCCGCCCGAGACAAAGATCGCTGGGATATTCAGGCGCATAGCGGCCATCAGCATGCCGGGGGTGATCTTGTCGCAGTTCGAAATACACACCATCGCATCAGCACAGTGGGCGTTGACCATGTATTCGACCGAATCCGCGATCACTTCGCGCGAGGGCAGAGAATACAGCATTCCGTCGTGGCCCATGGCGATACCATCATCGACCGCGATGGTATTGAACTCTTTCGCAACACCTCCAGCGGCTTCAACCTCGCGCGCGACCATCTGGCCCAGGTCTTTCAGGTGCACGTGGCCCGGCACGAATTGGGTGAAAGAGTTGACGATAGCGATGATCGGTTTGCCGAAATCGTCGTCACCCATTCCGGTGGCGCGCCATAGGCCGCGGGCACCGGCCATGTTGCGGCCATGGGTAGAGGTTCTGGATCGGTACATTGGCATGATGCTGTTTCCCTATTACCCAAGCTGCGATATTGGGTGTGTACGTTATAGCGCACGTATCATATGTACGTTATAACGCACAAGACAAATCGCAAGGCCTGGGTATGGAATCGGACGAACTAACACTTAAACTCAGGGATGTTCGCGCAGCGTCAGGGCTGAGCCTGTCCAAAGTGGCCGAACTTACCGGGGTTAGCAAAGCCATGCTGGGTCAGATTGAACGCGGCGAATCAAGCCCGACGATCGCGACCTTGTGGAAGATCGCAAAAGGCTTCCAGCTTCCGTTAAGTGCTTTGATCGGCACCGCTGCGATGCGCGACACAAAGGATACCGGCGTATTTAGCACTGTAACTTTTCCGGGCAGCATCGAGGTCAAGATTGTCTTCCCCTTTGATCCCGCGTTGGGCGCCGAAACATTTCACGTAGATCTGTCGCCGAATCAAAGTCATGAATCACCCGCCCATGCAGCCGGCGTGACCGAAGAGGTTTTTGTACTGAACGGAACACTGGACGTCCTGCGCAATGGAAACTGGGTTCCACTACAAGCCGGTCAGGGGTTGCGGTTCGCAGCTGACGTGCCGCACGGGTACCGCGCCGGTGATCGTGGGGCGGCATTCCTCAACATGCATCACTATTCGCAACCAATTGAGTTTCCAGAGCAGGACCGAACACTTCAATGACCGCATTTTTTGACAGCCTGACCTTCGTGGATGCTATTGGTTCTTTCGGGGCATTGATTGTAGTTGCGGCTTATTTTGCCACCCAGATGCGAATGATGAACTCGGATGACCTTGCTTTTCCGATGGTGAACTTGATCGGCTCGATTCTGATCGTGTTTTCGTTGATGCAGAACTTCAATCTGGCGTCGATGCTGATCGAAGGGTTCTGGATTATAATCAGCGTCATCGGGATTATTCAGTATTTTCGCCTGCGTCGGGTGCGGTAAATCCAGAACGACTTGGGCGCTAGCGTTATCCAGCCTTGAACCAGCATCCCACCAAGTATAGGGAAAAACCAAACGCGTTTAGGGGAGGCTTTTATGCAGGACGATCCGAAAACCCTCGTTTCTACCGAATGGCTTGCCGCCCATCTCAAGGACCCGGATCTGCGGGTGCTGGACGGGTCGTGGTATCTGCCTCAGCAAGGGCGGGATGCAAAGGCCGAATATGACGCGGCCCACATCCCCGGTGCGAGGTTCTTTGATATTGATGATATCTCGGACCACCGCTCGGACTTGCCGCATATGGCGCCCCCGGTCGAAAAGTTCATGTCCCGCCTGAGGGCGATGGGCGTGGGCGACGGCCATCAGGTTGTCGTCTATGATGGGGCCGGTTTGATGTCTGCCGCCCGCGTCTGGTGGTTGTTCCGGTTGATGGGGCAGGAAAACATCGCCGTTCTGGATGGTGGTCTGCCGAAATGGCAGGCCGAGGGACATGAGATCGAAGATCTGCCGCCGGTGATCCGCGACCGCCACATGACCGTCCGGGTCCAGAACCATCTGGTCCGTGACGTCACGCAGGTGTCCGCCGCCGCCAAGCTGGGAAATCATGACATCATCGACGCGCGCTCTGCGGACCGCTTTGCCGGAACCGGGACAGAACCGCGCGAAGGTCTGCGCCCAGGCCGTATTCCAGGGTCGCGCAATGTGCCCTTCGGCACTTTGCTGAACAAGAATGGCACGATGAAATCCCCCGAGGAATGCCGCGCCATCTTCGAGGCCGCTGGCGTCGACCTATCCAAACCGGCGATCACCTCGTGCGGGTCTGGCGTGACGGCTGCGATCCTCAGCCTTGCGCTTGAGCGCATGGGCAAGAAAGACCACTCGCTTTATGACGGCTCCTGGGCCGAATGGGGTGCCTTCCCGACCCTGCCCGTCGCAACCGGAGAGAACTGATGTTCGAAAACCTCAAACCGCAGCCTGCCGACAAGATTCTGGCGCTGATGCAGGCGTATCGCGAAGACCCGCGCGATCAAAAGATCGACCTGGGAGTTGGTGTTTACAAAAATGCCGAGGGCGTGACCCCGGTGATGCGTGCGGTGAAAGCGGCCGAAAAGCGCATCCTGGAAGAGCAAGAGAGCAAGGCCTACACCGGATTGGCGGGCGACCCGGCTTATGCCGATGCGATGATTGGCCTGATCCTGGGCACCTCGGTTCCACGCGGCAACATCGCTGCCGTGGCGACGCCCGGCGGAACCGGTGCCTGCCGTCAGGCGTTTGAGATGATCCGCATGGCCAACCCATCGGCCCGCGTGTTCGTGTCTAACCCCACTTGGCCGAACCACTTGTCGATCCTGAACTACCTGGGGATGGAGACGGTCCAATACCGGTATTTCGACGGTGAAACCCGTGGCGTAGATTTCGACAGCATGATCGAGGACCTGAAAACCGCGAATGCGGGCGACGTGATCCTGCTGCACGGTTGCTGCCACAACCCGACCGGTGCCAACCTGAACATGGTGCAGTGGCAGGAGGTCGTGAACCTGATCAACGAGCGCGGCCTCGTGGCAATGATCGATATCGCCTATCAGGGCTTTGGCGACGGACTGGAAGAGGATGCGCAGGCAACCCGTTTGGTGGCCTCATCCGTCAAGCGCTGCCTGATCGCGGCCTCATGCTCGAAGAATTTCGGTGTCTACCGCGAGCGGACCGGCCTGTTGATGGCGATCAGTGATGACCCGGCGCAAACAGCCCTTAACCAGTCCACGCTGGCATTCCTCAACCGTCAGAACTACTCGTTCCCGCCGGATCACGGCGCACGGGTGGTGACGACGATCCTGAATGATGAAGCCCTGCGCGCTGACTGGGCGGCTGAGCTGGAAGAGGTGCGCCTGTCCATGCTGGGCTTGCGCCAACAACTGGCAGACGAGCTGCAGGCCCAAAGTGGGTCCGATCGCTTTGGGTTTGTCGCCCAGCACCGCGGCATGTTCTCGCGTCTGGGGGCGGCACCGGAACTGGTCGAAAAGCTGCGCGCGGACCACGGCATCTACATGGTCGGTGACAGCCGGTTGAACATTGCCGGCTTGAACGCGACGACAGTTCCGATTCTGGCCAAGGCGATCATTGACGTCGGTGTCTGATTCAAGCCAATAAATCAGAAAACCCGGGCGCGAACGCCCGGGTTTTTTTGTTTTCGAGTGGCAGGCTCTTAGCCTTTCGAAAACTCTGGATAAGCTTCCATACCCAGTTCTGCCATGTCGAGGCCGTTGATCTCGTCTTCTTCGCTGACGCGGATGCCGACCGTCGCCTTCAGAATTGTCCACAGGATCAACGCGCCAACAAATGTGAACACACCATAAGCTACGATACCGGTCAGCTGTGTGATCAGGTTTGCTTCGCCGTAGAAGATCACGGCGATGGTGCCCCAGATGCCTGCGAACAGGTGAACCGGGATGGCACCGACGACGTCGTCGATCTTGAACTTGTCCAGCATCGGAACCGCGAAGACCACGATGATGCCGCCAACTGCGCCGATCCACAGCGCTCCGAACAGGGTCGGGGCAAGCGGTTCTGCAGTGATCGAGACCAGACCGGCCAGCGCGCCGTTCAGCACCATGGTCAGGTCAGGTTTTTTGTACAGCACCTGCGTCATGATCAGGGCTGCGATAGCACCAGATGCGGCGGCCATGTTGGTGTTGGCGAAGATGCGCGACACGTCGGATACGTCACCTACGGTGCCCATCGCCAGTTGCGATCCGCCGTTGAAACCGAACCAGCCCAGCCACAGGATGAACGTTCCCAGAGTTGCCAGCGCAAGATTGGAACCGGGCATAGGGTGGACTTTGCCGTCTTTATACTTGCCAACACGCGGGCCAAGGATCAGGCAGCCCGCCAGAGCGGCCCAGCCGCCGACCGAATGCACAACTGTCGAACCGGCGAAGTCGGAAAAGCCCATGGCATCCAGCCAGCCGCCGCCCCATTTCCACGACCCCGAGATTGGGTAGAGGATACCAGTCAGCACGATGACGAAGACCAGGAAGGGCCACAGCTTTATGCGCTCGGCCACGGCACCGGACACGATGGACGCGGTTGCCGCCACAAAGACCAGCTGGAAGAAGAAGTCCGAACCGATAGACGCGTAGTCTAACGCCGCGTCTGCGGGCGCAACACCCACGGCATCAAGTACGGTCGGACCGCCAAGGGCAAAGAAACCATTGAAGTCGCCCGGATACATCGTGTTGAAGCCGACCAGCCAGTACATGATCGCGGCAATCGAAAACAGCGCGATGTTCTTGATCATCTGCATGGCAACGTTCTTGGAACGCACCAGACCGCCCTCGAGCATGGCAAATCCTGCTGCCATGAAGAAGACAAGGAAGCCTGCCATCAGGAACAGCAGGGTGGTAAAAATATACTGGGTGTGCAGCGCTGCTTCGCCCTCGGCGGCCTCTTGCGCCAGACCCATCTGCGGCAGCACGACTAGCGCGGCGGCTGGGATGAGAGATTTCATCAGGTTCATTGTCAGTCCTCGAATGCTTTGGAGTGGCGGCGCTTACAGCGCCTCTTCGTTCGTTTCCCCGGTCCGCACGCGCAGCGCCTGCTCGACATCAAGGACGAAAATCTTGCCGTCACCGATCTTGCCGGTCTTGGCGGTTTTGGTGATGGTCTCGACGATTTGGTCGGCCATCGTGGCAGGCACCACGATTTCAAGCTTGATCTTGGGCACGAAATTCACCGCGTATTCGGCCCCACGATAGATTTCGGTGTGGCCCGATTGCGAGCCGAAGCCCTTGATCTCGGTCACCATCATGCCGCGCACGCCGGCTTCGGTCAGTGCCTCGCGCACCTCCTCCAGCTTGAACGGCTTGATTGTCGCAATGATCAGTTTCACGTCTGTCCCCTCTTCCTGTCCGGCGGAACCGGTTTGTTTGCACCTGCAGAAAAAGAGCGTGACTGACTGTCATAAGAAACGGTTCGCACGGCCGAACGCAGGGGAAATTGGGGGTCAGGTGCACAATTTTTGCACAAAAAAGCGCTTCTGCCCGATTTTTGGGCAGGCTATGGAGGTGGCATAGAGGAAATTCATACCTCTACTTCATGTCTAGGGCAGGGTATGGTGCCTCAAAACGATAACCGGGCAGAGTTTGAGCATGACTGAGTCCAAGCGCCGCAAGACATCGCTTGTTGCGGACAAAAGATACCCTTCCAAAGGGCGCAAACCCGCAACCACAAAGCGGACGACAAAGCCCGCCGGCAAAAAGGCGACGGCGCGTAAAACGTCGACGCGCAAAACCGCCCGAAAGAAAACCCGCAAGACGTCCGGTGGTGGCGGCGGCTTCTTTCGCCGCATGTTCCGTTGGATTTGGCGGTTGATTTGGGGTGTGACCTGGCGTGTGGGCGCGGTGGCTGCCATGCTGTTGGCTTTGGCGGTTGGGGTTGTCTACTCCTCTCTGCCTGACGTCGATGCTTTGCTAGACGGTCGGGCGCGCGGGTCGGTGACCCTGTTGGATCGGGACGGCAAGGTCTTTGCCTGGCGTGGGGACCAATTTGGTGGGGTGATCACGGCCGATACTGTCTCGCCGCATCTGAAGAACGCCGTCGTCGCGACCGAGGACAAGCGGTTCTATCGCCATTTCGGCGTCAGCCCGCGCGGTGTCGCAAGCGCTGTGCGCATCAACCTGAGCGAAGGGCGCGGACCGCTGTCGGGGCATGGTGGGTCGACCATCACGCAGCAGACGGCCAAGCTGTTATGTCTGGGTGTGCCATATGAGCCTAGCGAATGGGAATCTGAGGCTGCATATGAATCCGATTGCCGTCAGGGCTCGCTCTGGCGTAAGGCCAAAGAGGCGGTCTATGCGATGGCGATGGAGGTCAAGTATTCCAAGGACGAGATCCTGACCATCTATCTAAACCGGGCCTTCCTGGGCGCGGGTGCACGCGGGTTCGAGGCCGCAAGCCAACGCTATTTCGGGATTTCGGCGGCTGAGGTCAGCCCGTCGCAGGCTGCTATGCTGGCTGGTCTGCTGGTGGCACCTACGCGCTATGCACCGACGAATAACCTTCAACGTTCGCAGGATCGGGCGCGGCTGGTGGTTGGCCTGATGGAGGTGCAAGGATATCTGACCTCGGCACAAGCAAGCAGTGCGCGCAGCAACCCCGCGCAACTGTCCGAAGCCGCGGCTGCGCGGGCGGGGGGCTATTTCGCCGATTGGGTGATGGCCAGCGGGCCCGAGTTCTTTACACGCAACACGACCGAAGATGTGGTGATCCGCACCACGCTGGATCAACGTATCCAAAAATCAGCCGAAGAGGCGTTGCAGTTCATCTTTCAGGAGAAGGTCCGCGAAGGATCAAAGGCGCAGGCCGCGATCGTGGTGATGTCGGCGGACGGGGCTGTGCGCGGCATGGTTGGCGGGCGCAAGACCCGCGTGTCCGGTGCATTCAACCGCGCCACGCAGGCGCTGCGGCAAACGGGGTCTTCCTTCAAACCCTTCGTTTATGCTACCGCGCTTGAGCTTGGCTATTCGCCATTGGATACGGTGGTGGATGAGCCGTACTGCGTGAACATTCCGGGCTCTGGCCAATGGTGTCCCAAGAACTACACCAACAAGTTTTACGGGCGCGTCACACTGGCAGATGCATTGAAAAACTCGCTGAACATCCCGGCGGTCAGAGTGGCCGAGATTTCAGGGTTGGACAATGTCCGCACGGTGGCCAGCGAGTTCGGGATTGATAGCGATCTGGCGCAGGGCCCCGCATTGGCGCTGGGCGCGTCGGAAAGCACGCTGATCGAGATGACGGGGGCTTACGCCGGCATCCTGAACGGTGGCTCGGCGGTGGAACCCTATGGGCTGACCGAATTGAAGCTGTTGGGCGATCAAACCCCGGTCATGGTGACGACAACCGGCATTGGTGAGCGGGTCATCAACGACAAAGCCGCCAAACAACTAACCTGGATGATGGAGCGTGTTGTGTCTGAGGGAACCGGTGCGCGCGCACAATTGCCTGGTTGGCAGGTGGCGGGTAAAACCGGCACGACGCAGGCTGCGCGGGATGCGTGGTTCATCGGGTTCACGGCCGATTACGTAACGGGCATCTGGATGGGCTATGACGACAACACCCCATTATCCGGTGTTACCGGAGGCGGGTTGCCGGCTGAAATCTGGAAAGAAACCATGCTGCGCGTGACCGAAGGCATGACACCGACACCGTTGCCGATGCTGGCCCCGGACCCACCGGTCAGAACAGCGCAACCGCAGCAGCAGCGCCGTAAGAATCAAACCGGGTTGGACCGGGCCATCAACAACCTGCTGAACAACATCTTCGGCGGAAACTAAAAAAGGCGGTGCGCTGGGCACCGCCTTTTGAATTGAATGTGGGTCTGATCAGAGGCTGTCGTCAAGGGCGGCCAAAATCGCATCACCCATTTCCGTGGTCGAAACCGGCGTGACGCCTTCATCTGCCAGCAGGTCGCCTGTGCGAACACCGTCGGCCAGAACCTTCTCGATCGCGGCTTCAAGACGATCTGCTTCTTCAAGCTGATCAAAGCTGTAGCGCAGCGCCATGGCAAAGCTGAGGATACAGGCGATCGGGTTGGCTTTGCCCTGACCGGTGATATCCGGGGCCGAACCATGGACCGGTTCGTACATCGCCTTGGGGCGGCCATTCGCCATAGGAGCACCCAACGAGGCCGACGGCAGCATTCCCAGCGAGCCGGTCAGCATCGCGGCACAGTCCGACAGGATGTCGCCGAACAGGTTGTCCGTCAGGATGACGTCGAACTGCTTGGGCGCGCGCACCAACTGCATCGCGCCATTGTCGGCATACATATGGCTCAACTCGACCTCGGGGTAGTCCTTGGCCACACGGTTCACAACTTCGCGCCACAGGATGCCCGATTCCATGACATTGGCCTTCTCCATCGAGCAGACCTTTTTGTTCCGGCGCATTGCCAGCTCAAAGGCTGAGCGCGCGGCGCGTTCGATCTCAGATTCGGTATAGCGCTGGGTGTTGATGCCCACACGCTCATTACCTTCTTCAAAGATGCCGCGCGGCTCGCCGAAATAGACGCCCGAGGTCAGCTCGCGCACGATCATGATATCGAGGCCGGCAACGATGTCTTTCTTCAGCGACGAGAAATCGGCCAACGCGTCAAAGCACTGTGCCGGGCGCAGGTTCGAGTACAGGTCCATCTCTTTGCGCAGGCGCAGCAAGCCGCGCTCGGGCTTGAGGCTGAAATCCAGATCGTCGTATTTCGGGCCGCCAACAGCACCCAGCAGAACCGCGTCAACATCTTGCGCTTTGGCCATCGTCTCGTCCGACAGGGGCTTGCCATGCGCATCATACGCGGCACCGCCGACCAGATCCTCGCTCACGTCGAATTCCAAGCCGCGTTTCGCACCGAACCAGTCGATGACTCTGCGCACTTCGGCCATGACTTCGGGGCCAATTCCGTCTCCGGGCAGGATGAGGAGCGAGGGGTTGGACATGAAGGATCTCCTTGCGTTTTACAGCACAGGCCCTAGCGCCTGCACGGCATCGGGTCAATGAGACGATCCCGTCTGACGGCAAGGAAAATACAGGTTTGTTTCCGTTAGCGTCTGAAAATTGCGTCAGGCCTGCTTTGCAGGCCAGAACAAGGCGCACGCGGCCGTATCAGCGCGGTAATTTCAGGTCGACCCAGATCAGCCGGTGACGACTGGCAGTTTCCGCAGTTTTGCGTTCATAGGTGCCTGCGGCAGGCCAGTGCACACCTGAATCTGCCACCTGCCAATGCGCGGACGGCAGGACATAATCAACCCGCATCGCGCCAACCGCTTTCCAGACCACTGTCGTCAACTCACCTGAGGGACTTTCAGGTGAAGGGTCCTGAACGCGCGGGTCATTCAAAAGGTTTCGGATCGCTTCTTTTCGCCCATCGCCCCGTTCTGGGTCCAGATTAACATCCCCGGCGATGACAAACGGGCCACTGGGTGCGCGCCCGACATCCCCGTCCAACACTGCAGACCAGAGGCGAATCTCATCCCGGTTTCGCAGACCGTTGCGATCCTCGGGTCCGTCGAACACAGGGGGTGAGGCATGAAAGGTCATCAAATCCAGCGGCCCCCGGGGAGTTTCGATGGGCACAACCCAATGAGCTACCGAAGACAGTCGCTGAACGTTTTGGGCCTGTTCTGATGGGAAGGGCGCCGTGCCGTGGTGGGGAAGTTCAGCGCCGGGAAGGTCCCGCCATAACAAATCTGAATGGTCCTGAACCTGATCCAAAGCGATAGGATAACGGGACATTACAGCCAGGCCACCCTGACCGGTGAACCGCCCCCAGCCCTGTGCGTCGCCGGGGCCACTGGTGCGGCCGTCTCCGTCCATATCCAGATTCGTTTCCAGACCGGAATTTGGCTGACCTGCGAACGTGTAGGGATAGTCTAAACCGGCTTCGCGTAACCGACTTGCCAGGGCTGCAAGCGCCTGCCCCTCAAAATCCCAGTCGATACCCTGCAGCGCAATGATATCGGGACGAGTTTGCGCCAAAACCCCGATGACTGCCGTAACCTGATCATCTCCGCGGCGAATATCCCGCAGCAGCAACCCCGGTCCATCGCGGCTGAGTTCTGTGTTGTAGGTGGCAATACGGATCGTCTCTGCCTGCGCCACAACGGGCAACAGCAGCAGGATCAAGATGCGGATCATGCGGTCTGCGTAGACTCGGCTGTGGAATAGGCGCGCCGTTTTTCGACGATCAGATTGGCAATGCGCAGGGTCGCCATGCCACGCATGATCATGCTGGCCGGTAGGAAGGCCCAAGCGCTGAGCGTCCAGATCAGGGTCTGAGGATCGCTCAGAGAGATCGGATCGGCATAGTCAGTCAGCAGTTTGATCAGCGCCGGGATCAGGAACGGCAGCAGAATACCGATGCAAATGTTCAGCCGTCCGTCACGCTGCAGGCGGGTGACCACGTCACCGCCTTTGGTGGGGTCGAACAACGGAAGATTGGTCCAGACATTGAAGGCACCGTTTCCTGTCGGCCAGCCGCGCACTTTCACCGCGTAGGCAAAGCTGGCGATCGTCACCAAAGCAGCGACATACGCGACGCTGGCAGAAATACGGACAAGTTCGATCAGGGGTGCACTCGCGTCAGCCGGCAGCATCAGAATGATCAACCTTACCGGCGAATAGGGGAAGTCGACCACATTCGCGACGCCCAGGCCAAAGGAATAGAAGGTCGTCGTCAGGCCGGTCGGCGTGTACGCGTTCTTGCAGATCAACGTCAGGAACGTGATCATCGACATCAGTCCGACAAAGCGCAAACGGTTCACAGGTGGCGCATCGCGGAATTCGATAAAGCTGGGAAAGGCAGAGTTGTATTCAGCGAACGTCAGAAAAAACGCGAGAATGGCGAGAAAGACGACTATCTCGGTCCCATTCGTAGACGTTACAGGCAGGTACAACGCGGGTGTCAGCACCATAAGTGCGACCAATAATCCCCGAATCGCCGCCCCTGTTGTGCGCGCAATCACTATCCAAACCCTTTCAAAACGGATTGACCGTTTCTTTTTCTTTGGCGGCTTCGTCCCATCTTGGGTCCGGCGTATTTATTGCCAGAGACCTCCATTATCGCCAACATTGACGATCAGCGACAATCCGCTCAAGCCAAGGTGCAGAAAACATGTGATTTTGGGCAAAATGATGGCAAAACTGGTGCGCCGTTGCATCATTTTCGTCGCAAATTCGGCGTGTATCAGAGGGGGCGCACCACATGTTGTGGTTGCTGGGCTGATAACCCCAAGAACGCGAAAGGGGTCGCCTATGCGACCCCGATAGGTTGAGTATCGACAGATTCGTTCTTGGAATCACACCCAGGGGCGGGCCTGACTTGCGTGATCCTCGAATTTGTCGATGTGGTGATCTTTCTCCATCGTCAGGCCGATATCGTCCAAACCATTCAGCAGGCAATGCTTGCGATGTGGGTCGACACTGAACTCGATCACAACGCCATCCGAGGTGGTGATCTGCTGATCCTCCAGATGCACGGTCATGCGGGCGTTTTCGCCCTTATGTGCGTCATCCATCAGAATGGCGTGATGTTCCTCTTCCACCACGATGGGCAGGATGCCGTTCTTGAAGCAGTTGTTGAAGAAGATGTCGGCAAAGCTGGTCGAGATCACAACCTTGATGCCGAAATCCTTGATCGCCCAGGGCGCGTGTTCGCGCGACGAGCCGCAGCCGAAATTGTCACCGGCAACCAGAATCTCTGTCTGACGATAGGCGGGTTTGTTCAGCACGAAGTCTTCGTTTTCGCCACCATGTTGATGGTATCGCATCTCATCAAACAGCACGACACCAAGGCCGGACCGTTTGATGGTTTTCAGGTGCACTTTCGGGATGATCATATCGGTGTCGATATTGATCAGCGGCATTGGGGCGGCCACCCCGTGGACTTTGTCAAACTTTTCCATGTCTACACTCCTGCAGGAGAGGGCCGCGCCCGTATCCCGCGTTTAAGCTTCTTTCGCTTCTGTTGTTGCGTCGTTGGGTGCGTTCCGGATGAAGAACGCCATGAAGACCAATCCGAACCCGTTGAACAGCATCTCAATGCCCAGGAAGATACCCAAAATGCTCAGCAGCACCTGAGGATCGCTTCCCACATATGTCCAGATGATGCCCGCGAGGACGATCGACAAGACGCCCGAGATCATCGTGGGCCAGAAAAACTGTGTTCCCTTCATCTGGAACGACAGAATGACCCGCGCGATGCCGCCTGCCATGAACAGGATCAGCATCACGGTTGCCAGTGTCAGGGTTCCCTGCAGCGGGTGATCCAGAAAGGACCAGCCCAGAAACAGCATCACCGCACCCATGATGAGTGACAGAATTTTGTTGCCGGTACCTTCAACCGTAAAGCCGCCAACAACTTGCAGCGCGCCCGAGACCAGCAGCAACACACCGGTTACCACCGTCACGGCGACAGACGCCACAACTGGCGCGCCCAGTACAAAGATACCGAACGCTATGGACAGAAGCCCCAGCAGGAGCCATTTGACCCAGTCACTCATGTTTTCAATCCCTCGAATATCTAGATGTGATGGGACCTTACATCAATTCACGTACGTCTGTCAGCCGTCCTGTGATTGCCGCTGCGGCAGCCATTGCAGGGCTCAGCAAATGGGTGCGTCCGCCCCGGCCCTGACGGCCTTCGAAGTTGCGGTTCGAGGTCGCTGCACAGCGTTCGCCCGGCTGCAGTTGGTCAGGGTTCATCGCCAGACACATCGAACATCCGGCCAGACGCCATTCGAAACCGGCATCCTTGAAAATCTCGGCCAGACCTTCTTCTTCGGCCTGCGCCCGAACCAGACCCGAACCTGGCACGACCATGGCACGCATGCCGTCCTTGACCTTTTTGCCCTTCAGGATCTCGGCCGCGGCGCGCAGGTCTTCGATGCGGCCATTGGTGCAGGATCCGATGAAAACGGTGTCGATCTCGACATCGCTCAGCTTTTGACCAGCTTCCAGACCCATGTACTCGATCGAGCGGCGGGCTGCGTCGACCTTGCCACCTTCGAAATCTTCGGGGTTCGGTACAGTTGCGGTGATCGGCAGTACGTCCTCGGGGCTGGTGCCCCAGGTCACGACAGGTGCGATATCTTCGCCGCGCAGGGTTATGACCTTGTCGAAATGCGCGTCATCGTCGGTAAACAGCGTTTTCCACCATGTCAGAGCAGCTTCCCACTGGGCACCTTTCGGCGCGTGGGGGCGACCTTTGACATATTCATAGGTGGTCTCGTCCGGCGCGATCAGGCCTGCACGTGCACCGCCTTCGATCGCCATGTTGCAGACGGTCATGCGGCCTTCCATCGACAGATCGCGGATCGCTTCGCCGCAATATTCGATAACATAGCCGGTTCCGCCGGCAGTACCGGTCTCACCGATCACAGCCAGAGTGATGTCCTTGGCGGTCACACCCGGCTGCAGCTTGCCGGTGATTTCCACCTTCATGTTCTTGGATTTCTTCTGGATCAGGGTTTGCGTGGCCAGAACATGTTCAACCTCGGACGTGCCGATGCCGTGGGCCAAAGCACCAAACGCGCCGTGAGTGGCCGTGTGGCTGTCGCCACATACAACGGTCATGCCAGGCAGGGTCCAGCCCTGTTCGGGGCCGACGATGTGCACGATGCCCTGACGAACGTCATTCACCGGGTAATAGTGAATGCCGAAATCCTTCGCGTTCTTGTCCAGCGCTTCGACCTGAATGCGTGATTCGGGGTTTTCGATCCCGTTCACCCGATCCGCAGTGGTCGGAACGTTGTGGTCCGGCACGGCGATGGTCTTTTCCGGCGCGCGTACTGGACGACCCGCCATGCGAAGCCCTTCAAAGGCTTGCGGGCTGGTGACTTCGTGCACCAGATGGCGGTCGATATAAAGCAGGCAGGTTCCATCATCGGCTTCGTGCGCGACATGGGCATCCCAGATCTTGTCATAGAGTGTTTTGGGGGACATCGGTCCTCTCCCGTATGTAATGAGAAATGGCTGGCGAGTGGCTGGGCGCCGCTTATAGGCGGGCCAGAACCGTGCGGGCGGCCCCAAAGAACCGTTCACGCAGGCGCGTGCGGTCTTGCAGTGTCGGAGCAGGGGCCAAAAAGACTCTCATGCGCCTCAGATATATCGCGTGTGCCCGTCAATCAAGGTTCAATCCGGCCTCGGGCTTGCATCACCCCGAGTTGCTGTCCAAGCTGCGTGTCAGGAGACCTGTATGAACCAAGACCTGATCCCCAGCTCGCTGTCGGAACTCTATGAAAACATGGTCGCGGGGTTTTCCGTGCAGTTCGGCAAACTTGTCGATCTGATCGTCACGCCGGGTTGGCGGCGGCACCAGTTGATCATCATTCTCGCTCTGTGGGCTTTGGCATATGTGCTCAAGCTGGTCACGCAAAACCGGTGGGAAACCTGGGCACGTGCCCGCACTGGTTGGCCCAAATGGCGGCTGCGCACTCTGGTTCAGCTGATGCAGCGCCTGACGCTGGTCTATTTCGTTTTGTTGTCCTGGACGCTTTACCTGATCATGCAGAATGTGACCTGGCCGTCGCACAGTTACATTATCGGCGTGATCGCGACATTGGCCGCCGCATGGCTGGCGATTGCGCTGGTGGCCCGACTGGTGCGTAACCGCACGCTGCGGCGGATCTTCAAATGGGCAATGTGGGTCTATGCAACGCTGGTTGCGCTGAATTTGACCGATGACGTGGCCGAGTTTCTGGACGGCGTAGCGATCTCCATCGGTGATTTGCACATCTCGGCACTGGGGATTCTCAAGGCCGCTTTGCTGATCGGCGTGCTGCTGACGTTGGCCCGCATCGGGACCCGCACGGCCGAGCGGGGATTGCAGAGGAACGACGACATCACGCCTTCGATGCAGGTTCTGTTGGCAAAGGGCATTCAAGTTCTGCTGTACGGAGCTGTCTTTATGGCGGCCATCCGCACGCTTGGGTTTGATCTGACAGGTATCGCGCTTTTGTCAGGTGCGATCGGCGTGGGCATCGGGTTTGGCCTGCAAAAAGTGGTGTCAAACCTGATCTCGGGGATCATCATCCTGATGGACCGCTCGATCAAACCGGGCGACGTGATCTCGTTGGGTGACACATTCGGATGGATCAACGCGCTGGGCGCGCGGTATGTATCGGTGGTCACGCGGGATGGGCGTGAATACCTGATCCCGAACGAAGACTTGATCACCAATCAGGTGGTGAACTGGTCGCATTCGGACCGTTATGTGCGTCTGGATCTGGACTTTGGCACCAGTTACGACGACGACCCGCATCAGGTGCGCGCCACGGCGATCCGGTCGGTCAAAACAGTGAAACGTGTTCTCAGCGGGGGGGCGCATGAGCCGGTCTGCCATATCACCGGGTTCGGAGACAGCAGCGTGGATTACGTGCTGCGGTTCTGGATCAGTGATCCGACCAAGGGGCTGACCAACATTCGTGGTAATGTTTACCTCGCCCTCTGGGACGCCTTCAAGGCCGAGGGGATATCGATTCCCTTCCCTCAGCGCGAGGTTCGGTTGCTGTCGGACGGCGCAGAGCAGCAACAGATCGCCAAAGAGTGAGCGCCTGTGCGGCCCCTAAAGCGCCCGTTCATTGAAATGTTGCATTCCCCTTGTTACCTTATTAGTACCCCTGCGCCGGGGTTTGGCGGCGCGCAACAAAGGAGGACTATGTCCTGTCTCTACATACACAGGCGGGTTTGCCCGCCGATGATGGGGCCAATGTAATGGCCCACTCTCAGTCAATCAGCGACAAGCTGCTTGAACGTATCCTTTCCTCACTTTCCGATGATAAGGCCGAAGACGTCGTGCAGATCAACCTGCAAGGCAAATCGTCGGTTGCGGATCACATGGTGATTGCTTCGGGTCGTTCGACCCGTCAGGTCTCAGCTATGGCGGAAAAGCTGACGGATCGCATCAAGCAGGAATTCGGTTTCACCTCGAAGGTCGAAGGCAAAGATGCCGGCGACTGGGTGCTGATCGATACGGGCGACGTGATCGTCCATATCTTCCGCCCCGAAGTGCGTGAATTCTATCAGCTGGAAAAGATGTGGCTGCCTCAGGGCGGCAGCGCCTCGGCCAACTGAGGCGCCATCCCGGCCTGCATTAACAGGCCGGAGGCGAGAGAAATATGCGTATAAGCATTTGTGCGGTCGGGCGATTGCGTGCCGGACCGGAAAAGTCCCTGCTTGACGATTATCTGACCCGATTTGACCGGACCGGCCGTAGCCTGGGCCTTGGTCCTGCACAGGTGGTCGAGGTCGAAGACAAGAAAAACGCAGGCATGGGGGCCGAGGCCGCGTTGCTGCGCAAAGCCCTGCCCAAGGGTGCGGTGATCTGCACACTGGACGAACGCGGGCGGGTGATGTCCTCGCCTGATTTTGCCAAGAAACTGGGTGGCTGGCGCGATGCCGGGCGGCAGGATCTGGCATTGATCATTGGCGGTGCGGACGGAATAGACCCTGATCTGCGGGCCGAGGCCGATTTTTCCATCTCATTCGGGTCGATGGTCTGGCCCCATAAGCTGGTCCGTGTGATGCTGGCCGAGCAACTTTACCGGGCCGCGACCATCCTGTCGGGCGGTCCCTATCACCGGGTCTGACATGGCGCAGCTTTTGATCGTCTACCATTCGCGCACCGGCGGAGCCCGTCAAATGGCCCAAGCCGCCGCGGCAGGAGCGCGGAACGAAGCGGAAACGGTTCTGAAAACTGCAGATCAGGCGACCCCTGAGGATTTGCTGGCCGCGGATGGGTATATTTTCTGCGCGCCCGAGAATCTGGCGGCGATTTCCGGTCTGATGAAAGAGTTCTTTGATCGCTGTTACTACCCTGTTCTGGGCAAGATCGAAGGACGGCCCTATGCCCAGATGATCTGTGCCGGGTCTGATGGCGAGAATGCGGCCCGCCAAACCGCGCGGATTGCCACTGGTTGGCGCTTGAAAGAGGTTCAGTCGCCGCTGATCATCTGTACCCATGCGCAGACGCCCGAGGCTATACTTGCAGAAAAGACGATCCCGCAAAACCAACTGGATGAGTGCCGTGATATTGGGGCTGCGTTGGGTGCGGGTCTGGCACTGGGTGTGTTCTGAAGATCAGTTCAGTGTGACCAACGTCGTCTCGTCACCCCAGCCATCGACACTGCACCGCGCCTGAATCTGAACCTGAGACACGCCATCTGGAATTGCCACCCCGGATAGGGAACGTGTAAAGGGCTGCTCATTCTCATGTGGATGATGCAATACGCGCATGCCCAGTTCATTGCCGTCCATGTCTAAAACACGCCAGTCATCAGCATAGTGATCCCACCCGGTATCGGGATGGCGGATCGTCACGTCGAATCGCCACGTGTCACCGCTTTGGCTGGCCGCCACTTTTTCAATCACAGAAGGGTCGGCAAGCGCCGGGCTGGCGAGAAGAAGGCTGAGAATCAAATACCGCATGTGGCGATCCTAGGCTTTGTCCGTCGGCTTCGCGATCACGAATCCGTGTCGCCCGGTTGGGACAGCAGGACCAGCCGGGAATGCGACGCAAACTCGCGTCGGTATAGGACACCGAACGTGATCGCCGTGCCCAGCAACAGCGCCACAGGCCCAAGTATCCAGGCAACGGAAGCCAGGGCAAAATAGGTCACGCGCAAACCGCGGTTAAAGCTGCGCGCCGCGGTGACGCAAATCTCGGCCGCTTGTGCTGCGCGCGGATAAGCTTGTGGGTCCGATGGCTCATTGGGCACCGAGGCCATCAGAACCGCGCAATAGCCAAACAACCGGTGCGCCCAGACATATTTCAGGAATGCATTGGCCAGAAAAAGGATGATGATCAGAATCTTGATCTCCCACACCATGGCCGGTGCGCTGCCGATGGCCAAATCATTGGCGACACCGGCAAGGCGTTCGGTATTGCCCAGCAAAGCCAACCCGCCCCCGACAGCGATCATCGTAGTCGAGGCGAAGAACGTGCT
Organism: Ruegeria sp. YTSA072; assembly: GCF_059610285.1. Classification (NCBI taxonomy): domain Bacteria; kingdom Pseudomonadati; phylum Pseudomonadota; class Alphaproteobacteria; order Rhodobacterales; family Roseobacteraceae; genus Ruegeria; species Ruegeria sp. YTSA072. The sequence continues at coordinate 52,941 of NZ_JBXWNI010000013.1, forward strand.
GCCCTGCCGCATCGCCGCGACCACCTGCGCGTCGAACATTCGGGGCTGCCGAGTGACCATTTCCCGCATCCACTCTCGACGATAGTCATCCATCATCATCGTAACAGAACTCTTGGTAGGGGAGGGATTTTCGATCCGCCACCCGATCCAGAGCCAAGCAACCAGCAGCACGGCAATTGCCGCATAGTCCAGCGGTGAAAAAAGTTGTGCCCGATCAATCCACGTCATGCGGCGACCTTAGGGCCAGACATGAGAACTTGCCAGATGGAGAAATTGGTAATATTATTTTACCAAATGGAGGATCAGCCATGGAAATGCCAACGCCAAATCCTGACGTTCTGCGCCGCAAGGTCGTGGTTCTTCAACGTTTGTTGCAGGTCTTGCCCGAAGAGGCGGTTATTCATGAACCGTCCGAGACACGCGCTTATGAATGCGACGCACTGACGGCGTATCGGTGCCCTCCGATGCTGGCGGTGTTGCCGTCGACCACGCAAGAGGTCTCGGACGTTCTACGCATCTGCAACGAGGAAAGCGTTCCAGTGGTTCCGCGCGGGTCGGGCACTTCCTTGGCAGGTGGCGCGTTGCCAACAGCGGATTGCGTCATCCTTGGAGTCGCCCGGATGAACGAGGTGCTGGAGGTCGACTATGACAACCGCTTCATTCGCGTTCAATCAGGCCGCACGAACCTGAGCGTGACCGGCGCGGTCGAGGAAGACGATTTCTTCTATGCGCCAGATCCGTCCTCACAGCTCGCCTGTGCCATTGCTGGGAACATCGCCATGAACTCAGGCGGGGCGCATTGTCTGAAATACGGCGTGACCACCAACAACCTGTTGGGCGTAAAGATGGTGCTGATGGATGGCAGCGTGGTCGAGATTGGCGGCGCGCATCTGGACTCTGGCGGCTTGGACCTGCTGGGTGTCATCTGTGGGTCTGAAGGGCAGTTGGGCGTAGTGACTGAAGCCACGCTGCGCATTCTGCGCAAACCTGAAGGTGCCCGGCCTGTATTAATGGGTTTTGATGATAACGAAGTTGCCGGGCAATGCGTCTCGGACATTATCAAGTCCGGCATTCTGCCGGTTGCGATCGAATTCATGGATACCTTGTGCATCAACGCCTGCGAAAACTTCGCCCATGCCGGTTACCCCGACTGCACCGCTTTGCTGATTGTCGAGGTCGAGGGGTCCGCGGCCGAGATGGACTATCAGTTGTCAAAAATCATCGAAATCGCCAAGCGTCACAATCCGGTCGAACTGCGCGAAAGCCAATCCGCCGAGGAAAGCGCGAAAATCTGGCTGGGGCGCAAGTCAGCCTTTGGTGCGATGGGGCAGTTGAACGACTACATGTGCCTGGACGGCACGATCCCGGTGTCGTCCTTGCCGGAAGTGCTGCGCCGGATTGGTGAAATGAGCGAAGAATACGGCTTGCCGGTCGGAAATGTGTTTCATGCAGGCGATGGCAACATGCACCCATTGATCCTGTTCGATGCCAACAAACCCGGTGATCTTGAGAAATGCGAGGCGTTCGGAGCCGATATTCTGAAGCTTTGTGTTGATGTGGGTGGCTGCCTGACAGGTGAGCACGGCGTTGGGATCGAAAAACGCGATCTGATGTCCCACCAATACGCGCCTGCGGACCTTGAGGCTCAGATGGTCATCAAGGATGTGTTCGACCCGAATTGGTTGCTGAACCCCGCCAAGGTTTTTCCGTTGAGTGCGTCTGAATCCCGACGCATCGCGCGGATTGCCGCTGAATAATCGGCTCTAACAAAGAAGAATTGTCATGAAACCAAAGACAGAAGCCGAACTGGTCGAGATGGTGGCCGGGTTAGATGAACCAGTGCGAATTACCGGGGGTGGTACGCGTGGCGTCGCGGGGCCGGACATGGCGATTCAAACCAGCGGGCTGACCGGGATCACGCTGTATGAACCCGGCGCGCTGACGCTGGTGGCGAAGGCCGGCACGGCGGTTGGAGAGATTGAGGCCGCGCTAGACGCTGAAGGTCAGCAATTGGCCTTTGAGCCGATGGATCACCGGGGACTGCTGGGAACCAGTGGCACACCGACCATAGGCGGTGTTGTGGCGGGCAACATATCTGGGCCCCGGCGGGTACAGGCTGGGGCATGCCGCGATTTTCTGCTGGGCGTGCGCTATGTCGATGGCATGGGGCAGGTCGTTAAGAATGGCGGTCGGGTCATGAAGAACGTTACCGGCTATGATCTGGTCAAACTAATGGCGGGATCCTGGGGCACTCTGGGTGTTTTGACCGAAGTGTCGTTGAAGGTACTGCCCAAGCCCGAAGTCGCCGCAACGCTGTCTGTTCAGGTACCTGATGTGACCACCGCAATTGCGACGCTGTCCACCGCATTGAAATCCCCTTTTGAAGTCAGCGGAGCAGCGTACGACCCGGATATGGGAAGCGCCTTACTGCGCCTCGAAGGATTTGCGGGTTCGGTGACATACAGGTCGGATCAACTAAAATCCCTACTGTCTGGTTTCGGCGAGGTTGCCGAACTTGGGGAGCCCGGCACATTGTGGGCCGACCTGAGTGACGCAGCCGGTTTCCACGAACAAAGCGGTGATGTCTGGCGCATTTCGGTCAAACCCTCGGATGCGCCGGGCATCGTTGCGCGCATCCGGGCAGATCGAACGTTGTTTGATTGGGGCGGTGGGTTGATCTGGGCCTTGGTGCCGGTTGGAACTGATCTGCGGGCGCAATTAGGCGCGTTTGACGGTCACGCAAACATCGTGCGGGCAGGGCAGGAAACACTGGCCGAACTGGGGCGTTTTCAACCGGAAGCACCCGGTATTTCGGCTCTAACCAAGGGTATTCGTCAAAGATTCGACCCCCGCGGTTTGTTTAATCCGGGGTTGATGGGGTAAGCCGATGCAGACGACGTTCACCGAAGAGCAGTTGCAAGATCCCGCGATCCAAAGATCAAATGAAATCCTGCGAAACTGCGTCCATTGTGGGTTTTGTACAGCCACATGCCCGACCTATCAGGTGCTGGGGGACGAGTTGGATAGTCCACGGGGGCGCATTTACCTGATCAAGGACATGCTGGAAAACGAGCGTGTACCGGATGAGAAAACGGTAAAGCATATAGACCGCTGCCTGTCATGCCTGGCCTGTATGACCACGTGTCCATCGGGTGTGCACTACATGCATCTGGTCGATCATGCGCGCGAATACATCGAAGAGAGCTATAAACGCCCCTTCTCGGATCGTGCGTTGCGTTGGGTACTGGCACAGATCTTGCCTTATCCGATGCGGTTCCGCTGGGCATTGATCGGGGCGAAGCTGGGGCGGCCATTCCGCTTTCTGATGCCCGACGCCCGGTTGCGTGCCATGCTGGATATGGCGCCCAAACATATCCCGCCCGTCAGTCGCAATGACGACCCGCAGAGATTTCCGGCCAAAGGACCGCAGCGCAAGCGCGTTGCGCTGATGACGGGTTGTGCGCAAAAAGCTTTGAATACTGACATTAACGACGCAACTATTCGACTTTTGACTAGGATGGGATGCGAGGTCGTCGTGGCCGAAGGGGCAGGGTGCTGCGGCGCGCTGACCCATCACATGGGCAAGACCCGTGAAAGCCATGAGGCCGCAAAGGCCAATATCAGGGCCTGGACAGCAGAAATGCACGGCGACGGGCTGGACGCCATTATCATCAACACCTCGGGCTGCGGCACGACGGTCAAGGATTATGGCCATATGTTTCGCAACGATCCCATATTCGAAGACGCGGCGCGGGTGTCGTCGATTGCAATGGATATCAGCGAACTGCTGATCCAGCTGGAACTGCCTGAAGGTGAAGAAAGGGGCCTGACCGTTGCATATCATGCAGCTTGTTCTCTGCAGCACGGTCAAAAGATCAAAGCTCATCCTAAAACACTGCTGAAACAGGCCGGTTTTGCCGTGTTAGAGCCTTTGGATAGTCACCTGTGCTGCGGCAGCGCGGGAACTTACAACCTGATGCAGCCCGAGATTTCGGGAAAGCTGAAGGACCGTAAGGTCAAAACGCTGGAAGCCAAAAAGCCGGACGTGATCGCGGCAGGCAATATCGGATGCATGATGCAGATCGGCTCTGGCACGGACATTCCCGTGCTGCACACGGTCGAGCTTTTGGATTGGGCAACAGGCGGTCCGGTGCCGCGGGCATTGCGTGAACCGGCCAAACCTGTGGTTCCGGTCCTTAGATAGACCATGCTGATGCAACTGCGCACCACTCGCCCCGTTAAACGGGCGCGGGCGTCATCGCCCTATTTTTGCCGCACCGGAGACGTAGGAAAATACGTCAACAGCAAAGCCGGAGTGCCGTTTGCGAAACTGGATCACAGCATTGGCGCTGGCTTTGACGCCGTTGTCCGCCGTAGCCCAGGATACCGGGTTGAAAAGCCTGGACACCACCGATGCGGGGCGCGCGTGGATGGCGGTCGGGCGCCTGGATATCAAGGACGGCGCCGGGTTTTGCACCGGGACACTGATTTCTCCGACCCAGGTTTTGACGGCTGCCCATTGTCTGTTCGATAAGGTAACTGGTCAGCGAATTGACCTGGCAGAGGTCGAGTTTCTGGCCGCCTGGCGTCTTGGGCGTGCATCGGCCTATCGGGCCGCACGTCGCGCTGTTGTTCACCCGGACTACGAATACAGCACCGAGGCAACGGCCTCGCGGCTGTACAATGACATCGCGCTGATCGAGTTGTGGCAACCGATCCGCAATACGAGCGTAATTCCGTTCGAGACCGGAGACCGCCCGGCCCGAGGTGCCGAAGTGGGGGTCGTGTCCTACGCGCAGGATCGGGCCGAGGCCCCTTCGTTGCAAGAAGTGTGCTCGGTCATGACGCGTACATCCAACGTTTTGGTGTTGTCCTGTGACGTCGAGTTCGGGTCGTCGGGCGCACCGGTCTTTTCCTTTGACGGGGACCGGCCGCGCATCGTTTCGGTCGTCGCAGCCAAGGCCGAATTCAACGGGCAGCGCGTGGCTGTCGGCACCGCAGTCGAAGATTCATTGAAACTGCTGCAGGCAGAATTGTCGGCTGGCCGCGGATTTGGCGTATCTTCCTCCCAAGGAGGGACACGCCGCAATATTGGAGCAAGGTTCATAAAACCATGAGTCGCTTTTTTCTGAATTTTCTTTTGTTTCTTTCAATTTCCGCTTCTGCAACTTACGCCCAGACCGCCAAGCGTAAACTGACGGACCGCGATGACCTTTATGGGTGGGAGGCGGTTGGACGTCTGGACATCGGCGATGACGGGTTTTGCACAGGCACCCTGATTGCGCAGGATCTGGTTTTGACCGCTGCGCACTGTGCGTTGGACAAGGCCACCGGCGAACCGTACCCGCCGGGGATGGTGACTTTTCGGGCGGGGTTAAGCGGCGAGGACGCATTAGCCGACCGTAAGGTAATTCAAATCGCGGCGCACCCGGATTTCGTGGCAAACGGCCCGGTGTCGGCACCGCGGGTGAAGGTTGATGTGGCTCTGATGCGTCTGGACGAGCCAATCCCATATTCCATCGCCGATCCTTTTGCCCTGCATCAGGGTAGGGTCTCGGGAAATGAGGTCAGCCTGGCCTCATACGGGCGCGGCCGGTCCGAGGCGATTACACGTGAAAGGTCCTGTCGGATATTGGATCGAGACCAGGGATTGATCACTTTCAACTGCGATATCACCTTTGGGTCCTCCGGTTCTGCCTTACTTGCCAAAAACGGCCCGCGTTGGCAGATTCTGTCTGTGGTTTCCGCAGTCGCGTCCAACGGGTATCAGAAAGTAGGATTTGGCATGGAACTATCTGGAATCGTTGCCGAACTAAAGGCGGACCTGCGACGCGATGCGCCGCGTCCACAGGCAACGATCCGCCGGTTGCAGGTCGGGTCCGGCAAGTCGAATTCCGGCGCGAAATTCATCAGCTCGGGCGGGGGTTGAACTCGATCAAATTGCTACCCATGTGAACTGTATCGGGTCGCCACGAACGGGGCCCGTATCAACCAGATGCCCGTCCGAACGGAGGGCAGAACACAGATCGCTCTGATATGAGGATATGACACATGCGTAGTTTTGATTTTGCACCCCTGCACCGTGCCACCGTTGGTTTTGACCAGATCGCCGACATGATGGATCGCGTGCTGACCAATGATGTGGCTCAGCCGAGCTACCCGCCTTACAACATCGAAAAGACCGATGCCGACACTTATCGCATCTCCGTTGCAGTCGCCGGTTTTTCGGAGAATGACCTTTCGGTCGAAATGAAAGAAAACGCCCTTATCGTTGCTGGCAAAAAAGCCGCCGAGGACAAAGAGCGCAGCTACCTGCACCGTGGCATCGCCACCCGCGCTTTCGAACGCCGCTTTGCTCTGGCTGATCACGTACGGGTCATCGGCGCGAGCCATGAAAACGGCATGTTGAACATCGACCTGAAGCGCGAAGTGCCCGAGGCATTGAAACCGCGCCGGATCGAGATTTCTTCGGCCAATGCCATCGAAAAGGACGTGGTCGACGCCAAAGCCGTGAACTAAGGCGACGGCAATACGCCGCGATAATCGTTCCTCTCTGGATTATCGCACCATACGCCCCGCGTTCCTCCAGACGCGGGGCGTTGTTTTTGTAAGACCGGGATGTCTGCTCTGCGGACAAACCAGACATTAAACAATCAATGCCCAATGTCTGGTTCTCGGTATTCGCGTCACTCGCGCCCTGAGGTGTCCCACCAATGCGCTTGCATGAACTGAGGGATCGCCATCGTCGTGCCGTTCAAGCACTCGACCGTTCCGGCTGTCAGCTCTAGGGCCATCCATGCTTCATGCGCCGTCAACAGATCAGGATAAGGCGTCTGTTTGTCAGTTGGGACAAAACCATATCGCGGGTAGAAGGTCGGGACGCCCAGAACGAACACAGCGTCCGTTCCAATGGACTTTAGGTGTTCGATGCTGGTTTCCATCAACTCCCTGCCGATGCCAAAACCTTGATATTTCGGCGACACGCCACAAGGTGCGAGTAGGTAGCATTTTGCTTCTGGGTGATCCTCGAAGACAAACGGTGTGAACAGCACGTTGCCTACGATCCGCCCGTCACGTCTGACACTGATCGAGATTGTGTCTGGGTGATCAAGGAAGTCTTTTGCGAGTCGAGCGGTTTCCTCGCCTTCTGCTTCGCCAAACGCAAGTCTGTGGACTTCCAAAATGGCGTCGAATTCTGATTGTTTCATAGTTCATTCCTAGATTTAGTGAGTTTATTCGCGCACCAAATGCCCCCATAGTCGTGAGCTCATGTTCCAGTGCGCGAAGCAGAGTTGCGTTTTCTGGTTTTCAGAACTCGGCTCTAAACTTGCCCGCTTGGATGACCCCACATGAGCGGCGCAGCATATGGGCCTGTCACGCTGGAAGTGCTTTCTCCGATGCCATCCATAGCGCCCGGTGTAAGTTCGCGCGCAAACCAACACTCAAGCGGAGCCCGAGTTCTAACAGGTGGCAGGACTTTGTGGGGGGTGTTGTATCGGTTCCCATAGTGGAAAGGTTCCCCCATCACAAAGATCACATCTGCATCAAGTTGTCGTTCCGCCTCTTCCATCAGGCGTGTGGCATAGCCCATTCTTTGAAACTCGGGCAGCACAGCCAATGGAGCGAGCACAAAGCACTTCAAGTGCGGTGCCGTGTCGATTGTGAGCGGGGTATAGCAAGCATGTGCAACCCCCTCATAAACGATGGAAAAGCTGCCGTCTGCGATCAGGTCATCCGCAAAATCGGCATACAGTTTCGCATGTCGTTCATCGTATAAGCCTCCGGCCGCCGCGAAAGCGTCGTATTGGATTTGATGAGGTGTTTTCATAGAAAACTCTCCTTCTTGATTTGATTATCGTTGGTTCGTTTGCGCGCGAACGGACTGGTTCCCTAAATGGGTGATCCGATAGGGGCGGCCATTTTTTGATTTGATGAAGCGCTTGTCTTTTAGGCGTTTGAACACGTCCATCGTGCAGGCAGAGAAGACAAAGCCATCACGTGTGTAACACTCGACGGACTGCACCTTACCATTGTCGGCGCGCGCGTATTTTATCTCGCCACCTAAGGCGAGTTCATGCAAAACACGTTGCTCGTGCTTTGAGATGTTCATGGGATGTCTCGAATTTATGAAAGTACAGAAACAGGACACTCAGCGTCGCGCGTGAGTGAGCCTATTAATGTTAGTGTTCCTGAATTTGCTTCGCCAGGAACGGGCGTTAGCCCCGATTCTCTTTCATAAAATCTCCATTGCTAGAGGCAACTCGCCTAAAGCGTTCGCCGTATTTAGTCTTCGATTTTTGAAACGTCAACCGGCTTGTTGCAACGTAACGGCGCGGCGCGATCAAAGCAGACTTTGGCTGCGAAGGAGATTTTTGTTGGTCTGGGCTCATAGCTGACGTCTGAAAACAAATGACCCCGCACAATTTCGTGCGGGGCTTCTCTGCATTTTCCTGTTGAGTTTAGTTCCCGCCAGTCACCGACCCGATGGACCAGAACATCGTCTCGCCTGAGGCGTCGTCGACACCGTCATTGTCGGTCATCACAAACGCTTCGCCCGAGGGCAGGATGGCCAGACCTTCGATCTTGTCCAGAACGTAGCCACCGGTCGAGGTCAGGTAAGGCAACAGGTCGCGGACCTCTTGCTTGCTGACGACGGGCAGTGGGCCGCCGAGTGGGCCCGGGGTCATCTCTGACAGCGGGATGCGGTAGACCTTTTTGGCCACGGCGCGGTGGTCGTGCTGATTGTCACGCTCGATGACATAGACGTGGTCGCCAAAGGCCACGATTTCCGACAGACCGACCCAGCCATTTTCCGGCTCCGCCTTGGGATAGTGCACCGCGCCCCATTCCTTGGTGTCCAGATTATAGGCGACCAGTTTCACGTGGTTCTTGGGGTCGTCCTTCCATTCGCGCTGAACGGCCATCCACAGGGTGTTGCCAACGCGGGTGATGCCCTCAAACCCAAAGCGCTTTTCGACGGCCATAAGCTCAGGTGGCAGACCGATCTCGCCTTTGCGGTCCTTGATCAGGCCATCAGCGGACACGTGGTAGATCGCGTGCGGGATAACACGGTCGGTGCGCCCTTCGGAGGCGACGTAGAACCCGCCTTTCCCGTCCAGCGTGATGCCCTCAAGGTCCAACTTCTGCGCCGGGTTGCCGTCCTGACGGTGGATGCGGATCACATCCACAATCCGGGCGGGCTGCTGGCTGGGGTCGATCTTGAAAATCGAAGGCTGGAAGCCGTAGAAGCTGTCATTGACCGCATAGATCATGCCGTCCTTATCCGCGACCAGACCGGACAGAGCGCCCCAGCCGATCAGTTCATCCGCCCCTGCGGATGTCAGATGCGGATAGGTGGCCGGGGCGTCCTGATATTCGTAGATCATCACATGCGCGCGCGGGCCACCGTCTTCGATCAAGTCCTTTTCATTGGCCGAAATCAGCAGGTTCCGTTCTGGGATCGCAACGTAACCTTCGGGGCCAACGCCCGAGGGAAGAAGCTGTTTCAGAACCGGGTTGGCCGGATCGGTGGCGTCATAGACACCCACGACCGAGGCGCGCTCGGCTCCTACAAAGATCATTGGTGTGTCACCGAAGGTCGCTGCGGTCACACTTTCAGGCTCAACACCTTTGGCGTCCGAGCGTTTGTCAGGGTAGTGGCCGATCTGGATGATGGCTTTCTCGAAATCGGTGCCGTTCTCGTAAACAACGGTGCCGTCCTTGTGGAAGATCGTCCAGCCACGCGAACCGCCCTTATAATCGCCCTCGTTGGCGGTGGCGAAGTGGTTGTCGTCGATCCATTTCACCGCATCAGGCTCACGTAGGCGGCCCTTTTGGCTTTCAGTGAAGATCAGCGCGCCGCGTTCGTCGGTGGCATCGATGCCTTCCAGATCAACCGCGCCGGCCGAGAAATGGCTGATCACGTTGCCGTCCTTGTCGACGACGGCGATGTGGTTGTTCTCCTGCAGGGTTATCACTGTTTCACCCAGATCATTGATGTCCACGAATTCCGGTTCTGGGTCAGTAGGCGCAACCTCCGACAGCCCGGTCAGCGAGGCCATCTTCATGCCCGCGCAATCCAGAGCACCTTCAATCAACGGCACCAGCGCCAACGAACCAGCTGGCAGCTGCGGGATGACGCCATCGTTCAAGTCTTCGTCGCGCTCGTTCTCGATCGCCACGGCGACAAAGCTGCCATCGGGAGCAATGGCGACGCTGTCGGGCTGACCGCCCAGGTCACAGGCACCGGTTTCGGCTTTGCCCGTAATGTCGACCGAGATCAGCTTGCCCGATGGGGCGGTATAGCTTTCCGAAGTGTTCACGCCCACAAAAGCCGTCGTGCCAACAATCCCAACCGACGTCGGCTCACCACCCACCTCCATCGCACCCAGAGGCGCCGGGTTCGCAGGGTCGGTGATGTCGACCATGCCAACTACACCCAACGGGCTGTCGGTATAGACCAGCGTCATACCGTCCGCGGTTGTCGCGATGATCTCGGGCGAGGTCTCACGGGTGGTATCCGTCCCCTCGGCCATGTTTTTGACGACGGGGAAAGACGCAATTCGGTTGAAATTCATTTCTGCCACAGCCTGACCGGCGGTCAGGGCAAGGGCAGATGTCAGGCAGACAAAGCGCAACGACATCGGGTGGTATCCTCTCTCACTTGGATGAGAGGGGGATGAACGCGGGTCATTGCAGGGATGTGACGGTTTGTTTGCAGTTTTGTGACAAACCAAATGGCCCCGGCGCTGTGCACCGGGGCCATTTCAGATCAGACCGACAGGCAGACGTACTTCATTTCAAGATAATCTTCCATGCCGTGATGGCTGCCTTCGCGGCCCAAGCCGGATTGTTTGACACCGCCAAACGGGCCGAGCTCGGTCGAGATGATACCGGTGTTCACGCCGACGATGCCGTATTCCAGAGCCTCGGCCACTTTGTACACGCGGCTCAGGTCTTTGGCGTAGAAATAAGACGCCAGACCAAAGATCGTATCGTTGGCCATTGCGATCACGTCATCTTCGTCTTCGAACTTGAACAGGGGCGCCAGCGGGCCGAAGGTTTCGTCCTGTGCGACCATCATGTCCTGGGTCACGCCAGTCACTATGGTGGGCTGGAAGAAGGTGCCGCCCAGATCGTGCGGCAGACCGCCGGTCAGAACCGCGCCGCCCTTGTCGGTGACGTCTTTGATGTGCTCTTCGACCTTGACCACTGCTTCGGCGTTGATCAGAGGGCCGGTTGTTGTGCCCTCAGCCAGACCGTCGCCGATTTTCAATGCTTCGACAGCGGCTTTCAGTTTGGCCGCGAATTCATCGTACACGCCCGCCTGCACATAGATGCGGTTGGCACAAACGCAGGTCTGGCCGTTGTTGCGGAACTTGCACATCATCGCGCCTTCGACAGCCGCATCCAGATCGGCATCGTCAAACACGATGAATGGCGCGTTGCCGCCCAGTTCCATCGAGCATTTCATGACCTGATCGGCCGCCTGTTTCAGCAGGATGCGACCGACTTCGGTCGAGCCTGTGAAGGTCAGTTTGCGCACGCCGGGGTTTTCGCAGAATTCCTTGCCAATCTCGCTGGCGCTGGAGGACGGCAATACGTTGAACACACCAGCCGGGATGCCAGCCTGTTCGGCCAGAACGCCCATGACCAATGCGGACAGCGGAGTTTCCTTGGCCGGACGTGCGACGAATGCACAGCCTGCCGCCAGCGCCGGAGCCGCCTTACGGGTGATCATCGCATTGGGGAAGTTCCACGGCGTGATCGAGGCCGCAACACCGATCGGCTGTTTCAGCACCATGATCCGCTTGTCGCGCTGGTGACCGGGGATCGTTTCGCCATAAACGCGCTTGGCCTCTTCGCCGAAGAACTCGATGAATGACGCGCCATAACCGATCTCGCCAACGGCCTCGGCCAGCGGCTTGCCTTGCTCGGCGGTCAGGATCTTGCCCAGATCTTCGGCGTTTTCCATCATCAGGTCGTACCAGCGACGCAGAATCACGGCGCGTTCCTTGCCGGTCAGCTTGGCCCATTCCTTTTGCGCGGCCTCAGCTTGTGCGATCGCGCCGGCGACCTGCGCACGGCTCAGGTCTGCGACTTCGGCTACGACGTCGCCGCGCGCCGGGTTGGTCACGGCAAAGGTGCCATTGTCCCCGTCGACCCACTGACCGCCGATATAGGCTTTGGTTACAAGCAGATCGGGGTTTTTCAGGATTGATTTCAGGTCGGTTGTCGCGTCCAGCATGGGTCAGCCTCCGGCAATAAAAATTTGTTAGCACTCAAACATGTGCCTCCCGGATTGTCTATGGCCACCCGTGGGGTCAGATCAATCCAGTTTTCATATGGTAAACGTGACGTTTTTTGCCTACCGGGGCGCATTCATGCGATCTGAGGCCAAAGTGTCAACCCGCCTATCTTTTTTTGGCGGAGTTTGCCAAAGTTCCACAGGATTGGATGCCAAAGGGGATGTAAATGATCGTAACATCTCCTATCTTGTTGGGTGCATAATTAAAAAAGGAATAGGACAGATGTCGAACCAGCAGTTTGATGCGTTGATTGAGGAAACGCAGCAAAAAGTGCGCGAAAGCCAGTCTCAGATCGAAGGGCTGACATCCCGGATTGAAGCTGCGCGTTCTAAGATCGGCTCTGCCGAGGCCGATATCGACATCGAAAACGCCACGCTTGAGGATGTGCACGCCCATACCGAGGTGATGAACGCCAATATCGCTGAGTTGATCATGGGTCTGGACGACGTCACCAGCGCCTTTTCCAAGGATTTTGACGAGATGCGCTCGAAGTCCGGGTGGGAGACGTTTGTCGGCATCTTCTCCAAGGGCAAATCCGAGTCTATGCGGCAGGAACGCATGCGCACCGCCAATATCGACGACAAGCTGCAGGACCTGATCGCCAAATCCGACGTAATCGTTCAATTGCTGCAAGGGCAGCTATCCGTGTTGGAAGAACAGCGGGTGAAGGTCGAGGAAAACCTGACTGGTACGCTGGATGACCGCGAGGCCACTGTTGCTGAACTAGAGGCGCTGCGGGCCGAGATTCAGGATATGGATCCGACGATTATCACTCTGGAAAACAAGATCAGTGTCGAACAGGACGCCGCCGCGCGCACGCAGCTGGAAACCGAACTGGCCGAGCTGAACAAGCAATACAACGCCAAGGTTCAGGAAGAGCAGGTCAAGTTGGCCAAGTCACAAACGCTCGAACGCTACATCGAAAAGGGCAAGACCTGGGTCGACTCCCTACAGAACCAGGCGGCGACGCAGATGGTGCTGATCAACAAGCTGCAGACAGACACGCAACAGCGTGTGGTGCTGTATGACGCCCTGACCAAATCGCTGAAAACCGCTCAGCAGCAGGACGTCGCCCACCGCATCAACGAGATCGGCGTACAGACGGATCAAGAGGCGCAAACCGCCATGGCCGCCATCGGCACCGCGACCAACCAGAAGATGGCCGACATGCTTGAGGCGCATGAGGACCACATGGTCTTTGCCCGTGATGTGCTGGAGAAAAAGGCCAAGGCAGACGAACGCTTTGCCCGCCGGTTCGCCTCGATTGTCGAGAAGCATGATAAGAATTTGTATGGTGGGTGATGCTGTTCGATTTCAAGAACTCAAATCAGCCTACTAGAATTATTAGCCTCAAAGATCTTGAACCGAAGGCACAGCCAAGATGGTTCAAAATCTGTTTTTGGGCAGTGTTGTCATGTTTCCCATTTTTAGTCGTGGTGTGGATAGGTAACGTCGTCGATGTGAAGCTGCTACAACTGGTTGGCGCATTGGGGTTTTTCGTTGCCTTCGCAACACCATTTGTCGTGCGTTTTGTACCGCTTTTCCTTCGCATTCTTAGTTATTGGTGGCCTTGGCTTGGTCTGAAGACTGCTCAGCTTGATACGTGGTTGCAGAGCGATTTGGATTTGAGAAGATGAAATGACCGACCCCACCCAAGACCATATCGGCCTGACCGACACCTTCGCCTCGCGCCGTTATTTCCGCAAATTCGAGGTGATCACCGTCCACCTCCTGCGCGTGGCTGCGACGATGGAGGCGGAGGGCACGATCAGCAAACAAGAGGTGCGGATCGTGTCGCGCTACCTTTCAGGGCTGCTCTACACCTTCCGCGCGCTCAGCATGAAGTACCTGCTGGTCGGGCGCGATACGGGGCGGTTCTTTGGCAGTCTCGCCATGGACAAGCGTGACAGCGGATTTCCGGTGGCGGCTGAGTTGCTGACAATGGCCAATGACGCGCAGCAGGCGCAGGTGCATCTGGAGAACATGCCGTCCGAGGATGACCTGAAGACCGACATGGTGCGCACCATCATCAGCGAACAGGAAATTCCCACAAAGCTGCAATTCGCACTGTCTCAAAGGCTCTATTACGAGGAATTGCTGAAAGGTCAGCTGTTCTGGGCCCGCAACGATCCCGAATGCCACTGGATCGGGAATGAGGGCGAACGGCGCAAGTTCATGATCCACTGGGCGGTCTATGACAGCCAAATCAACCTGCCGGTCATCTACCTGATGCAGTTGGAGGACAGCGGCAAAACCGCCCTGCCCAAGGACCAACGTCGTTGGCCCGAAGTTCAGGCGCATCTGATGGCGCAAAGCTTAGGCGGTCTAAAACTGGTGACTATTGCCAAAGGCTTCGATCAGGATTTCGACGACCTGCACCCCAAACACCTGCGCCGCATCCACGTGGGGCCGATGTATTCCTCGGCCTATACCGAGCAAACCGGCCCGTTGCGGCAGGTGCTTGAGGACGCACAGGCACCGCAAGGTCAGGACTGGGCACTGGCCTGGACCACCGAAGAGCTGCAAAGCGAAGAGGTGATCGAAGAGCGCGCCGGATGGTTTTCCACAGTCGAGCGCGAGGTCTTCGTGCTGGACCCATTCGGCGGGCAAGGGGCCGAAACCGGGGCCACGCGCACCCAACGGTCGATCATTCTGCCCCAACGCCCGTTTCAGGTGCTGGCTGAGCGTAACCCGCCGGGATTTGGTGATGTGCGCAAATTCGTGGTCAGCAAGAGCGGGCAGGTGCTGAGATATTGAAGACAACAAAGGCTATTTTCAAATGAGTTTGACGTCAGATCAAATGGAGTTACGCGAAGACGACATTCGCAAACACTATCCAGCGGCGACCGCCTTGCTGAACGGGTTTGAACACGCGCCGCGGATAGCCAAAGCGGTTGAGGTGGCGACCGAACGGTCTCCGGGAGTTTCAACTGGACGGCGGTTTCGCTCCACGACGCCGGGGCTGGTGACACGCCGAACCGTGCGCGCAGCCGGAGTGCATCTGGTCGAACGGATCGAGGCCTCGGATGATGGCGATACGCTGGTCTCGCCGCCTCAGGCGACCACGCAGCAGGCCATTCGCCGCGCCATTGCCATCGCCTTGGCTGTGGCTGAGACCTACGCGGAACAGACCTCGCTGGCTGATCTGAAACGCGCGAATCTCGCTGGAGACTTGCCCGCCGCACGCAAGACCGAATTCTCGGAACTGCTGACGGCGGAGGCTCTGATCACCTCTCACACGTTCGGCAATGCGCTCGCATACTTGATGTCCTCGCATTTGGGTGAAACCACCGCCGATATCGGTGAGATCGAAGAGGTTTTGACCGATAACGGCCAACTTGCCCTGCATGGCACGCTGTGGGAGCTGGACCAGACCCTCGCCAAACATGCCCCCGACGATGCCCACCTGATTGCCGCCACCAGCGCCTATGCCGAGCAACTGATGGAAAAGGCCGCGCTGCGCGCGCAGTCAGCAGGCCATCTGGCCCCGTTCCAGAACGCCGCATGGCACATCGAGGCTGATGATCTGACGATCCGGGGATTCGAACCGGCCTCAAAGGCCAAATCCACCACCCTCACCATGACGTTCAAGAAACCAAACGAAGTGGTCGGCAACCATATCGCCAAATATCAGGCGATGAAGCTGGCCAAGATGGTCATGGCCTATGACTTCGACCGCCGCCTGAACCCGTTCGCGGAACTCGGCGGGTTCATCTTTACCTTCATGGGCGACGGCAAGCCGGGCACCGGCAAGACCACTCTGATCCAGATGATGGCCGGGCTAATCAACGACTATTGCCAGAACGCGGGCTATCCGTTCCGCTATCAGAACCTGAGCACCGATAATATCGACAGCTATCAGGGCAAATCCGGTCAAAACGCGAAGGCCTTTATCAACACGATCATCGACCCCTCGGTCATCGGCTTCGGCACCATCGACGACATCGACCAATTAGCAGGCAAACGCGGCGACCGGCAGTCCTCAGCCGGGCAGTTGGAAATCACCGCCGTTTTGATGGAGAGCTTTGCCGGCGCCAACACTGTCGTGCGCGGCAATTGTACCTTTGGCATGTTCTCGAATTACCCCGAGAATGTGGACGACGCCTTGCGTCAACGGGCGGGCGCGCGGTTCCTGGTGGACGGGCCGCAGACGCGTGAGGATTACATCGACATCCTGCACCTGCTGATGGGCCGCAATCACGAAATCCCGCTGGGCGAACACGAGGCCTATGCCGCGCAGGAAATCAAAAAGGCTGTCGCTGCCAGTTTCGAAAGTCATTCCCGCCCGCACGAAGAGGCTCTACTGCAGGTCTATGACCGGGTCACCGGCGATATCGGCCAGATGGATACGATTGCCAAGATGGGCACCTATCTCAAGGCAATCCAGCAGGCGGATGAGCGCTTTACCGGCCGCGCGATCAAGAACATCACCGATGCCGTCAAGGTCCGCGCGATGGATTTCGAACTGCCCGACGAATGGATGGAAAACCCCGACCTGTTCCTGTTCCGCGACTACGACACCAAGAAGGCGATGATCGAGGACCTGCGCCAGCCGATCACGGTTGAAATGGTGATCCAGGAAATCAACCGCTACGCCGACAGCGAGTTCCGTTATGCCGACAAAAGCGACGAGGTCGCCATTGAGAACGCGGTGCGTGAGATGGGCCGGATGGAAGAGGCCAAGCGGCGGTATTTGGAGGACAAAATATGATCGGCAGCCTGATCCTGATCTTCGGGTCGATGATCGGTTCGTGCCTGTTTTTCGGCATTTCGGTCGCGCGCCGTCGACCGCCCTCCCTGCGCGCTTTTGGCATGCTGGTGCTGATCGTCTTTGCAGTCGCTTATATCTGGAGTGCCTTGTTCGAAATCTGGATGAACGGCGCGTCTGTCTTACGCCCGACCTCATTGCTCCACGCCTTTGGTCCCGGTGAAATGCCATCACATATCCTTGGGATGGCATTTTTCTGGTTCGTGCCCGCATTGATCTTGGCCGGAGGCGCGTATGCGTATACGCGCCGTCGGTCAAAGGAGGCACAGACGTGACATTGACACTCGCAATCACTGGTTTGGCCCTTGTTTTGGGTCTGATCCAGCCCCTGCGCTGGGGTTTGCTCGGCTTTCTGGGCGCGGTGGTGGTTCTGTTCCTGACCCAGTTCGGTGTGAACACCGGCAGCGGGTTCGAGGGCACCACATGGGAAGAATCGCTGATCCTATTTGAGGGCAGCTTGGCGTCTTACATAGGTTTCAACCTGCAGATCACGGCACGAGCGTTTGCATTGCCTTTGTTCGCGTTGGCCGCCGTATTTGTAGGTAGGCTCAGCCGGAGAGTAAACTGAGTGCAACACATGCTCGATCCGTTTGTAAGGAGTGCCTGAGTGCTTGATGTCGTCTTTCTGATAACATGTGTTCTTCTAGCCTATGCTGGAATCAAGTTTGTCCTCTGGGCTTTTCGTTTTAGCTTACCAGTTCCTCTCGGTAGATTCATGTGGCTGCGGTTTTTCTTCTGGTGGACCCTCACTCTTTTTATGGCAGTAGCCGCGTACATCGGTGTGATCGCCTCAGTGGCTTATTACCTTTTCGAGATCTTGAATTTGGACGAAAGGTTGGATTCATCAGTACTGTTGCTAGGAGGGTTGGTTTTGACTGCGCCTTATTGGGCAGGTTTGATAAATGGCATCAATTTGCAGGCATCGCATAGGTGGGCCGAATGATCCGCCTCATCAAAAAAGGCCTGATGTTCGGCAATCTCGTCCACATCTCCAGCCCGGCTCTGGTCGAGCGGTACAACCGCGCGCTGCAGCATCTGGCGGGCAAGACCACGGCGCTGACGGATTTCCATGTCGATATCTCGGGCTATTCGCCAGAGGTGGGGATTGAGCTGGAGGATGAGCTCTACCTCAACCCCAACGGGGTCAACCGACAGTTCATCCTGTTGACGACCGAGCAGAAACGCGCGCCTCTGCTGAACGTCAAATTCTCGACCTCGCGCGATATCCTGCGCGAATTCATCGAAATGAACGAGGCGCAACTGTTTGCCCTGACCGCCACCGATGCGGTGGCTGGCGAGTTGGTGAACTCGGTCATCAAACTCACGACCCCACGCGATCTGCTGAACCTGCGCAAGATCGAGGTTGAGGCTGACACCGCAGGCGGCACACTGCGCAAGGCACAGCAACTGGCGGGCATGGTGGAACAGTTCAAGACCGAAGAGGACGCCTGGTTCGACGATGTGCTGATCGCCAAGATGATCGAGACAGCCAAGGAAACCGGCGACGTAACCCGCAACCCTGTCCGCCTGCGACATACCGTGTTTGAACAGCGCAACTTCTGGACGGCGCATTTCGATGGGCTCTACCTGTTCCCCGATCTGGATCATCCGGCGGCGATCTGCATGGGCGCAAAGCCCGACGATATGCCGATCAAATACGTTTTTGACCCATCTCAGCGGAACCAGATCGCCAAGTTCCTCGGGCTAAACGACTTAGTCGAAACGATCATCGAGGCGCGCGGTGTCAATTCCGCCGCAATCCTGCAGCAGAAAATGGACTTCCTGACCGTGGATGCCGCAGCCGATGCAGGCGTTGACCTGACAGGGTTGGACCGTGGCGATATGCGAAGGTTGGCGCGAAACCATTCGGATCGTCTGCCCGACGCCTATCACGGTCTGGCGCAATTGCTGCGCTGGGCAAAGGATGGCGGGCCGTGGCCGCGCATCACGTCAGATCACCCGGCCTATTTCTATACGCTGCGCGCAACCAACACACCGAACCGCGATCTGGTGAACATGTTGTTGGCGGAACTGGCCCCGTTGGACCCGCGTCAGGTATTCATTTGCCATAAGGAGCTGTTCTACCGCACCTATGCGACATGGCCCGAGGCCAAGAAAGCCTATGTTGCCGACTTCCTTGCGCGCGAGTATCAGGTGGATAAGGCTGGCGCCCGGGCCGCACTATTCGGCCACGAACCGGATATGAGCGGCAATGACCGGGTCAGCGAAGACATCATCGCACGCGTCGGCCCCTGGGGCGCAGTAGGGAGAAGTTAAATGTTCGTCGCACTGCGCTTTTTGATCCCGTTGCTGGTCGTTCTGACGGTCATTTATGTGGGCGTATCAATCTATTCCCGCTGGGTACGGCGCAGTAAGCTGATCGCCCATTGGGAGAAAAAGGGTCTGACCGGCGACCGCGATGCATTTGTCCAGCGCGGGCTAAAAAAATACGACGGATCGTTTCGACGCAAACTGATCCTTGGGATTTACGTGGTGCCGCTGGGCCTTATCGCAATCCTGATTTATGTTACGAATTTCATGTGAGGGTTTCGCTGATGCGTTACGTCAAATGGGCTATCATCATCCTGTTCTGGGGCACGATTGCGGCGGTGTTGAATTACACCCTTCCGCAGCACGATGTGGTTCGGATTTCGGATACCTATGAGAAACGGATCGACCCCGGTGAGAACAGCATCTTCTGGTCGGTTCATGACGTCGGCAGTGATGCGACAACACCAAACCGCGATGTGTTTTTCATTCAGACCCGCAAGACCAACGGCAAGGTCATGGTGTATCGGAACGAAGACACCGGCTGGGGCTGGCCACCTTATTTCAAACTAAACTCGTCGAACCTTCAGGCCGAAGCCGCAGACTTGAAGTCAACAACCGAAGCGCCTCGCTGGGTGGTTGTTCGCCACTACGGTTGGCGAAGTGAATTCCTGTCGATTTTCCCGAATGCAGTGAAGATTTGGTCAGTAGATAGCCAAGACGTTCGGATCATTCCCTGGTTCAACATCATTTTTCTGACCGTTTTCTTCGCGATTGTTTGGGCCCTTTGGGTCCGCTGGCGCCGGTTTCGCGAGGCGCGGGTTGATCCCGTGATCGAGAATATGGAAGATGGCCTTTATGCCGCCGGCGACGCCATAGAAGAGCAGGGCAGCAGGTTCCGAAAGTGGCTGAACAGTTGGAAATCCAAATAAGTTTTGGAGGGGCCGTTTGGCCCCTCCGCCAGTCTTGGCAGTGACCCGCTGATCGGAGTTCCTCAGCGGACGATAAATTCGGCGTGCAACGCCCCGGCGGCTTTGATCGTCTTCAGAATGTCGATCATGTCCCGGGGCGACACCCCAAGCGCGTTCAGACCTGCCACGACTTCGGACAGGGTTGCCGCTTCGGGTATTTCAGCCAACCCGGTGCCTTCCTCTTCTTCTATTCCGGCGATTGTTCTGGGCACCACAACGGTCTCGCCGCGCGCGAAGGGGTTGGGTTGAACCGCAATCGGCGCCTCTTCGACTGTTAGCGTAAGGTTGCCCTGCGAGACCGCCACGCGGGATATCCGCACTTCCTGCCCCATCACAATCGTGCCCGAACGCTGATCGACCACGACGCGGGCCTTGGTTTCGGGTTCGACCAGAATGTTCTCGATCCGCCCAAGCGCGTGGGCCGTCGAAATTGCCTGCGTTGCCGCGATGTTCAGCTCAACCGTCCCGGAATCGCGCATGATGGCCACTGCGCTGTTGAACTCGGTATTGATGGCAAGCTCGATCCTGCCTGCCGTAGTAAAATCAGGCTCTCGCAAAGCAAGGCGCATCTGGGTAAGCGCCGAAAGTTCGAAATCGATTTCACGTTCCACCCTTGCTCCGGAGGGGATCACTCCGGAAGTAGGAACGCCCTGCACCACCAAGGCAGCCTCTCCCTCAACCGCGACGCCGCCTGCCAAAACGGTGCCCTGCGCAACAGCGTAAATCTGCCCGTCGGCAGCGTTCAATGGCGTCATGACCAGCGTACCGCCCAGCAGACTTTTGGAATCTCCGATGGCAGAAACCGTCACGTCGATCTGCCCCCCAACGCGCGAAAAAGACGGCAGGCTTGCAGTTACCAGAACGGCGGCTACGTTTTTGGGGCGGAAATCCTCGCCGTTGACGTTGACGCCCAACCTTTCGAGAATGTTGGACATGATCTCTTCCGTAAAGGGCGAATTCCTGAGCCCGTCACCGGTTCCATTCACCCCCACAACCAGACCGTAACCGACCAGATCGTTTCCGCGGACTCCGTCGAAGTCCACCAGATCTTTCAGTCGGATCGCGCCGGCGGAGGCCAGGCTAGGAAGCAACATCAGAAGAAAAACAAGAACTCTCATCTCAGAAAATTCACCAGCGACAGGTTCGCGTTGCGAACGGTGACCGAATACAGGCTTTCCAGTTGGAACTGCACGGTTTGCAACTGAGCGGCGGTTTCATAGGGATCCGCCGCGATCAATGTGCTTCGGCTGCTTTGCAGGCTAGTCTGCGCCGCATTATTTCGCGTTTGCGCCTGTTCGATTCGAGCCTCGGTCGCGCCGACATCGGCGCGCAGTCCCACCAACTGATCCTTGGCGTTGACCAGATCGACGCCCAATTGTTTGAACAAGGCCGTTCTTTGTTGCATCGGGACATTCAGACCGCTGTCCGCGACCACGGCTGCGACAGCGATGTCGCGAAGTGCAGATTTGATGGCTGGGTCGGTTGCTGTCACAGGAATTGAAACGCTTTCATTCTCGGATATTTGCATGGGGGCCAGTTTTGTGCCTGATCCCTGATAAATTACCGCATCGAAACCGGTAGGATCGTTGAACCAATCCTCTGCCCTCTGCCGGATGTCCACAACAGTAGCTGCGCCCGTCAACTCGGCCTCTAGCGCGGTGATCAGCGTGTCAGCGGACGGAAGCGGAGAGACATCCGTTGCGGTGCCCGAGTAAAGGCTGCGTCCTCCGGCGCGGGTGTTCAACGCAGATACGATCGCGTCCAGTTCGTTTCTGGCCTGAGCCGATGCGTTTTCGTGGGTCACCGCCTGATTTGAGGTGCCAAAGGACAGAAGTGAGGCGGTAATCCCCTCAACAGCGCCGGCAACTGTGTTCAGGCTCAGCTGCATCGCATCCGTGAACAACCCGGCTTCGGCGGTCGATACTTTGAACGCATCCAGTCTGGACAGGCTGCGATCCAGATCCAGCAGATGAGAGTAATCACCGTCCAGATGGCCAGACAAGTCCTGAACCCGTCCGGATGACAATTCGTAGGACAGTGTTTCGATCTGATTTTTGATCTCGGTCGACCGGGTTCTCAGCGTCAATCCGCGCGCCAGATCACCTATGGATGTCAAGTTCATCGTCATAACCTCAGCAGAGTGTCCATCATCTCATCCACCGTCGAGATGAGCCGCGCATTCGCGGCATATGTCTTTTCGATCTGCATCAGATTTTGCAGTTCGGTGTCAGTATCCACGCCGCGTTCGGCTTCGATCTTGGCCATTTCCAGTTGTGAGTGCTTGGCGAATGTCATGCGCCCCTCGGCGGCATGGGCGTTTGCCCCGGCCTTAGACAGCAGTGCCTCGGCAATTTCCGCAGCTCGCATGTTGCCGGTGCCATATAACCCCCCGGCAACGGGACGGGCATCGTTCAGGACCGCGCTAAAGGCCCTCAGCTGCGTTGCATCGCCCGGATCCCCCGGAGTGGCGGCGCCGAGGCCCGTCCGCAATTTCCAGCTGTCACCACCAGCATCGGGGTCCACCGTCACGTTCAAGCGTATGCGCGAAGCCAATCCGATTTCCGCAGTTGCGTCGTAGCGATTGCCATCATCGGTGAACACGCCGGGATCAGTTGCCGCGACGGTCGGATCAAGACCGGCGGTCTCGAACCGTTCGATCAGGTCTTGGGCGGCGGTGTCCAAGTGTACTTGAGCCTCAACCGCCAGTTCATCGCGAATCTCGAACTGAGCCGCCAGCGCGCCGCCCCTAAGCTGCGCACTATTGCCGCCGGTGCGCACAGGCTGCCCGTTCACTTCAAGACCGGACAAAAGGCTGTTGGCAATTGTCATGTGCGGCTTGGTTTCGCCGGTAGTCGTAAAACTGAATTCTGCTGCCTGCCCCTCTAAAAGGATCAGGCCGCCGTCTGAATATAGCGACACACGGTCGTTATCCCGCGCTACGACATTGACCGGCATCAGTTCGTTCACTTGATCAATCAATATCTGGCGCTGATCCAGCAAGGCATTGATATCGCCTCCAGAATTCTTGATGCTGGGGATCTTGTTGTTCAGGTTTTCGATGTCCTGCAAGGACTGGCTCAGGCGGTTGACCTGCTTGCCGATGGTCCTGTCTGCGTCCGACCGTGCCTGACGCAAACCTTCGGATGCCGCGTTAAGGCTGTCCGCCAAATCCCGGGCAGCGCGGGCCGCCTGATCCAGCCGCACTTTGGAATCGGGCAAGCTGGCGGCCGTTGTCATGTCGTTCTCAAATTCGGTCAACCGAGAGGCAATGGATTTGGGGTCATCAACCGAACCCACGGCCTTTTCAAAACGGGTGTAGAACTCTGAAATTGCGCTTGTACCAGCAAGCTTTGCGTCGGAATCGCGCCGGTTGGCGATCAGGGCCGGGTCCTGATGGCGCGCCACGCCGACGGTGCGCACGCCGTTGCCTGAGATCGGACTTGTCGCCAATTCCAGCGAGCGACGCGCATAGCCCGGTGTCAGGGCGTTGGCGATATTGCCCGAGACAACTGCGGCCCCGCGGCTTGCGGCGGTCAGACCGCCCAACGCGTTGTTCAATGCTGTCGTCATGTTCATTGGATAGGTCCTTTCCCTAGCTGAATGCCCCAGATCAACGTTTGATATTCGTCGTTTCCTGCAGCATCTCGTCGACTGTCTGGATCACTTTGGCGCTTGAGGAAAATGCCCGCTGCGTCTGGATCATTGATGTCAGTTCAGTTGCAACATCTGTCGTCGATTCTTCGCGCGCAAAGGACACCAGATCGCCCGTTGGCCCATCGCCCGCGTTCCAAAGGAAGAACGTTCCGCTGTCGCGGGATGGGGCATAGGTCTGATTATCCAGCGCCGTTAGCCCATTCGGGTTGGGAACATCGACAAGCGGAATCTGGTACACGCGCCGGCTGACACCGCTGTCGTATTGCGCGTAGACGTAACCGTTTTCGTTCACCTTTACGCCGGTCATCGTCGCAACCGGGGCACCGTCGCGCGTGATTGATACTGGGGCAAATGTATCCGACAGCTGGGTAATCCCATCTTTGTCGCCAATCTGACCGATATTAATCTCCATCGGCCCACCATCTACGTTTACCACAAAACTGCCATTTGCCGGATCGTAAGCACCACCTGAAATGGTAGTCACGCTGGCCAGCGTGCCGCCTGCGGTTCGGCTGTCGGTGAAGGTCAGGCGGTACTCTCCGATCACCGCACCGCCAGATGCGGTATCGCGCAGCGTCATGGTCCATTCATTGCTGGATCCTGTTCCGGGCACAGTCGGGACCAGTTCAATGTTTACGGATTCTGATTTTCCGAGGTTGTCAAAATATTCAACCGACAAAGGCTGTGCGTCACCCGGTGCGCCGGCATCCGTCGCCGTGGCCGGAAGGTTCATGCGCAGGTTCATGCTTGTGGTCGGCGAGCCGGTCAATTGATTGACGCTGAGTTTGACGGGTTCCAGCGCAGCTGGTGTATCCCTTGGCACATTAGGGATCGATCCGTCCGGGCCAGCGGGCCAACCCAACAAAACAAGCCCCGATTGCGTTACCAGATGACCCTGCTCATTGGTGCGAAACGAGCCGGTTGTGGTCAGAAGCATTTCATTCGAGTTTGACGCCACCTGAGAGCTGGGCCGCACAGGTAGCAGGCCACGGCCGCGCACTGCCAGGTCGGTTGAATTGTTCGTTGTGACCAGCGATCCGCGCTGGTCGATCATGCGTTGACTTGTGGTTCTGACACCACCTGCCGAATAGCTTCCGCCCTGACCGGAGGTGACCATCGAGTGAAAGTCGGTCTCAACCCGTTTGTAGCCAAAGGTGGACGAGTTGGCGATATTGTCAGAGATGGTCGCCAGCCGGTTCGCGTTGGCCTTCAAAGCGGCCACACCGGCATTCAGCGAAGAGGAAATTGTCATTGGCACGCCCTTCTGTTGCGTCAAAACGTGATGCAACAGCTAACGTACTGGCCCTTAACAGCACGCTAACAGGTAAAATGCGTTCTATCCTTTTGAATTCTACGGCGTGCGCAGAAAAATGATCTCGATCCTGTTGTTGCGAACCGCCATCGGGTTTTTGGCCGTCAACTCGCGGTCTGCGTGCCCCGTGACCCGATCCAGCCTTTCGGCAGCCAGACCCTTGCCTTGCAACATCTGGCGCACGGCCTGAGCGCGGGTCGTCGACAAATCCCAGGCCGGGTTTTGCGCCAGAACGACCGGCGAGGCACGCACATGTCCCTCGACAGCAATGGAGTTCTGCACCAGGTCCGAAGATCGCGCCACCAGCAAGGCGAGCGCGCGCATCATGGCGGTGGGCTTGTCGGTTCCCGATTCGAACAGCGGTTGATCCTCGGTATCGAACAGCTCGACAACCAAGCCTTCGTCAGTGACGCGTGTGACGAAATGTTTCCGGACCTTGTCCGAAACCAGACTTTCGCCCGTGCGCCCCAGAAGCTCGGCTTCGAGTGTCGAAAAATCCTCGACGGTCTCTTTACCACCTTCTGCGTTCACGCCGACCGAACCGCGTGCCTGCCGGGCAACCGTCGGGCTTTTCTGGCTGGCGCCCGAACCATCCATCACCATGGTCTTTTCAGAGAACATATTGTTGCCGCCAAAGGCGCCGTCACCGCCGCCTGACACCGGATTCACCGGTATTGTTGGCGAAAAGTAATCCGCCAGTCCTTTGCGTTGTTTCTCCGTCGTTGCATTCAGCAGCCACATCAACATGAAGAACGCCATCATGGCCGTGACAAAGTCGGCATATGCGACTTTCCACGCGCCACCGTGGTGACCTTCGCCACCGGACACACGTTTCTTCTTGATGATGATTGGCGCCGCATTGGATTGCGCACCCATCTCCACCACCTTTTTATCACCCGCTACCGGGTTAGCAGTGCAGGTCTTAAGGCGGGCTTAACGTTTAAAACTGTCGCGATATCGCTGCTACACCAAGGTGGCTCCGGCGCGGCGCAGGATCAGTTGCAGGCGATCAAAGCTGTTTTTGATTCCATCCGTTTCGGGCTTGGCGAAAAAGGCGTCCAGCTCATCATGCACGCGCACGGCCTGATCCAACAGCAGATCGGCGCCCTCGGAATAGAGCCCGGCTTTTATCATGACTTCGGACTGTTCATAGCTGCCAACCAGTCGGCGGGCTTGCGAAATCAACAGGTTTTCTTCCTCTGTGGCCGCACCGGGCAAGCTGCGCGAGACAGAGCGGCTGAGGTCGATCGCGGGAAACCGGCCACGCTCGGCAATCTCGCGGCTCAGGACTATGTGGCCGTCCAGTACACCGCGCAGGATATCGGCTATTGGTTCATCCATGTCCGATCCTGCGACCAAAACACTAAATACGGCGGTGATGTCGCTCTGTTCGCCGGTGCCCGGACCCGCGCGCTCGCAAAGGCCCGCGATCAATGGGGTCACTGAAGGTGGAAACCCGCGAAGCGACGGTTGTTCACCTGTAGCAACAGCAATCTCGCGATGCGCTTCGGCAAAACGGGTGACGGAATCGACCAGGAACAGGACATTCAGCCCCCGGTCGCGCAGATACTCTGCTACCGACATCGCGGACCAGGCACATCGGCGGCGCGCCAGGGCGGACTGATCAGACGTTGCGGCCACGACGACTGACCGTTTCATCCCCTCGGCACCCAACGCGTGTTCGACAAACTCGTTCACTTCGCGTCCACGCTCACCGACCAGCGCGACGACAACTGCATCCGCCTGCATCGACCGCGCCAGAGTCGCCAGCAAAGTGGACTTTCCCACGCCCGAACCGGCGAACAAACCAACGCGCTGTCCCTGAACCAATGGCAGCATGGTGTTCAGCATAGCAAGACCAGTTTCCATTCGGCCACCCAGAGGTTTGCGATCGACTGCCGCTGGTGGGGATCGCATGATGTCCTGCGTTTGGACGCCCTGCAGCAGCGGTTTTCCGTCCAGCGGCTGACCGAACGGGTCAATCACGCGTCCCAACCAGTGCATACCCGGCGCAAAGGCGGGCGTTTGCTGCAGAATCACTCTGTCACCAAGGCAGACCCCGTCCGGTGCCGTGGCGGGCAGCATGTAAATCAGATCCGATTCGACATACAATATCTCGCCTGCCAGATCCGGCCCATTGCGTCGGCGTAAGGTCACATGATCCCCGATCCGCGCATGCGCTGCGAGGCCTTCAACTTCTATAACCCCACGCGCGACGCTGGCCACATGCCCCATATGGCGTGTGGCAGTCAGGCGGTCAATTTCACATTTTAATAGCATCGGGTCGAGATCGGACATCGTGGGTTCTCCAACGGTTTCTGAAAACGGTTTTTAAAGGAATCGGGGTTAAGCCTTGATTGAAATTGATCGAGGGAGAAGCCCCGATGTTCTATGACCTGAACGTCTTTAAGACCGCGTACGCAATGGCAACCCATGCCGGGCAACGGCAATCCGTCATTGCACGAAACATGGCCAACGCGGATACGCCAGGCTACCAGCCCCGCGATATCGAGGCCTTTCAAAGAGTATTCGAAAGCTCGGGTCGTGAGGTCGCGATGACTGCCACGCGGGCGGGGCATTTGAATGGTGTTGGTGGCCCAAAGCCCTGGGCTGAGGTTGAAGCCACTCCTTCGGGTGACCCAAACGGCAATGGCGTTTCCGTCGAGGAAGAGATGCTAAAGGGCGTTGAGGTCAAGCGTCAGCATGATCGCGCCCTGGCGATCTACAAATCTTCAATGAACATTCTGCGCAGCAGCGTCGGCCGGGCATAAGGGGGCCATAGGATGAGTGACTTTTTCCATTCCCTGACCGCCTCGGCCAGCGCTCTGCGCGCGCAGGCCGCACGTTTGCGCCATGTGTCCGAAAACATCTCGAACGCGGATACACCGGGTTATCGCCGCAAGACGGTACCGTTTGAAACCGTGAACAAAGACGGCAAAGAAATGGTGCAGGCAGGGCGGGTCAAGCTGGACCGCCGCGCTTTGTCGCGCGTCTATGACCCAAGCCATCCGATGGCCGATGACACAGGCCATTTTCGCGGCTCGAACGTCGATCTGATGATCGAGATAGCGGATGCCCGCGAGGCGCAGCGCAGTTACGAAGCCAACCTTAAGATGTTCGATCAGACACGTCAGATGTCGTCGAGCCTGATGGACCTCCTCAGAAAATAAAGGACACCAGAATGGATATCCGAGCAATCAATGCGGCCCAGAGTTACGCGGGCGCGCGCCCGGCGACACAGGCTGATCCAGACCATGCCGGAATGGCGCAGGGGCTGCGGTCAGGGTTTCAGGATTTTGCGGCGACGCTGAAACAGTCCGAGCAGATGTCGCAGGCCGCGATGACCGGGCAGGCGGATCCGCATGCCTTGGTTCAGGCGCTGGCGCAGACCGAACTGGCCGTGGAAACGGCTGTGATCGTGCGCAACAAGGTGGTCGAGGCCTATCAGGAAATCCTGCGGATGCCGGTCTGACGCAATGCTCAGCGAAGGTCTGTTCTATGACATCGTGCGTCAGGCGCTTTGGGTCGCGGTCATCACCTCGGTTCCGATCCTGGCGGTGGCGCTGGTTTCGGGCCTGATCGTTGGCCTGTTCCAGGCGCTAACCTCGGTGCAGGAGATGACGCTGACCTTCGTGCCCAAACTGATCGCCATCGTCATCGTGTTCTGGATTTCCATGGGATTCATGACCCAGACGCTGGTCACCTTTTTTTCAGGAACACTCATCCCTTTAATCGCAGGAGGTCGCTGATGGATACCGCCTATGTCACCCTGTCCCGGCAATCGGGTCTGATGAACGAAATGCGGTTAGTCGCGAACAACATCGCCAATGCCAACACCACCGGCTACCGCGCGCAAGGTTTGGTGTTCTCGGAATTCGTACGCGATATGCCCGGAAATCCATCCCTGTCCATGAGCCGTGCCGAAGTGCGTAATACTTCGCTGAAGCAAGGCGTGCTGACCGAAACCGGAGGGCAGTTCGACTTTGCCATCGAAGGGGATGGGTTCTTTATGGTCGAAACCCCGGCGGGCAATCGGCTGACCCGGGCTGGTGCTTTCTCGTCCAGTGCGGACGGAGATCTGGTGACCATGGATGGGCACCGCGTTCTGGACAGCAATGGCGCGCCCGTTTTTATCCCGCCTGACGCGGCATCCATAGATGTCGGCAGCGACGGCACGCTGAGTGTCGACGGGCAATTGCTGGGCCAGATCGGGGTTTACCGCGTTGCCGATCCTAAAACGCTGAAGCGTGAAGGCAGCACGCAGTTCCGAGCCGATGGTGACATTGAACCGGTCGAAGAGCCGGTGGTCGTTCACCGTTTTCTCGAAGGATCGAATGTGAATGCCATCGCGCAGGTCTCGCGCATGGTCGAAATCCAGCGCGCCTATGAATTGGGTCAGAGCTTTCTGGAAACCGAAGACGAACGGGTGCGCGGCGCGCTAAAGGCGCTGATGCGCTGATTTGAACAAGGAGAATTTGACATGCGGGCATTGAAAATTGCGGCAACAGGAATGACGGCGCAGCAAATGCGGGTCGAGACGATCTCGAACAACCTCGCGAATATGAACACCACGGGCTACAACGCGCGGCGGGCCGAGTTCGCCGATCTGCACTATCAGCAGATGGCACGGGCGGGTGCGGTCAATGCCATTGACGGCACGGTTCTACCAACGGGTATCCAATTGGGCCTTGGGGTCCGCCCGGCTGCCGTGACCGCGCAGCTGTCGCAGGGCGCCCTGTCAGCCACCGGAAGCGATCTGGATGTTGCAATCGAAGGGCGCGGTTATCTGGAGGTGACGCTGCCCAACGGACAGTCCGGCTATACCCGCGATGGCAGCCTGAATCGATCCGCTGAGGGGTTGATCGTAACCTCGGACGGGTTTGCTGTCGCACCCGAAATTACCATTCCTGACGATGCGCTATCGATCTCGATTAACCCAGCGGGCGAGGTTTATGCCTATTTCGACGACGCGCCAGAGGGGCAACTGCTGGGAGAGTTCACCCTGGCCAGTTTTTCCAACGCCAAGGGGCTCGAGGCGATTGGCAGCAACCTGTTCAAGGAAACCGAAGCTTCGGGCGCGCCCGTGGTTGGCGCACCCGGAGAGGATGGGATGGGCACGCTGCGGCAAGGCTATCTCGAAGACAGCTCGGTTGATGCGGTGCGCGAGGTCACCGAACTGATCGAGGCACAAAGAGGATATGAAATGAATGCCAAGGTCATTTCCGCCGTCGATCAGATGATGGGCGCAACGACGCAGGTGCGGTGATGCGGGTTTTGAGCTTTGTTCTGGCCTTGACGGCTCCGATCCCGGCAATGGCTGAAATTGTGGTGTCGAAACGCACCATCCGGGCCAAGGAAATCATTTCAGCCACTGACCTGGAAACCAAGGATCAGATTGTTCCAAGCGCGGTGAGCGATGCGGACTTTCTGATCGGACAAGAGGCGCGCGTCGCCCTCTACCCCGGGCGTCCTATTCGTGAGGGCGATTTCGGTCCTCCGGCAATTGTGGATCGAAACGATCTTGTCGTTCTTGTTTTTGACCGCCGCCCCCTGTCCATCACCGCCGAAGGTCGCGCATTGGGCCGCGGCGCGGTCGGGGATCGTATCCGGGTCATGAACCTGTCGTCACGCACAACCGTCACCGGAAGTATCCGGCCGAACGGCCAGATTGAGGTAAAATGATGTCTGCACTTTCAAAAACTCTGTTGGTTGCCGTTCTCATCGTGTCGGCCTGTGGCCGCGTGGATCACCTTGGCAAACCGCCAAGCTTTACGCCCAATGATGAATCGCCGGAACATGTGGCGATGCTTTGGCCCGGCTTGCCCTTGCATACGCAGCCGGCGCGTAACGTTGACAAGTCCTCGCTTTGGAGCGGTGGCCAGCAGTCCCTGCTGGGAGATCAGCGCGCGATCAAGAAAGGGGACATCATGACGGTCGTGATCGAGCTGGACGAAAAGGCCGAGATATCGAATGACACCAACCGATCCCGTAGCGGCTCGGAAAGTCTTGAGGTGCCGGGGCTGTTTGGCTTGCCGCAACGCGCGGCCGAGCACCTGCCAAATGGCGCATCCCTGGACGAAGCCGTGTCGATCGATTCCTCGTCGACCAGCAAAGGCAAGGGATCAGTGAAGCGAAAAGAAAAGCTGACATTGCGGGTGGCCGCGACCGTGATTGATGTTTTGCCAAACGGGGTGCTTTCGATCTCGGGCTCGCAGGAATTGCGCGTCAACTTTGAACTGCGTGAGCTTTTGGTCGCGGGCTATGTGCGCCCTCAGGATATCTCGCGCCAGAATGAGATTACCTATGACAAGATCGCGTCGGCGCGCGTGTCCTACGGTGGTCGCGGTCAGATCACTGACGTTCAGCAGCCCCGTTACGGGCAGCAAATCCTGGATTCAATTTTGCCATTCTGAGGAGAGAGTGATGAAAAAACTGATCTCGGTCGTCCTTCTTTTCGCGGGCTTGGGTGGCGGCATCGCGGCAGGCGTGTTTCTGGCCCCTTCGGACAAAAAGGCAGAAGTTGCCAAAGATATGAACGTCGAGTCAAGACAAGACAAGACTAAGAAGATAGACCCGAAAGCCACGGCAAAAAGGTCTGGAAAAGCGGACAAAAAGGAAGGTTCGGGTTCTTATGAGTATCTGAAGCTGACCAAGCAATTCGTGGTTCCGATCGTGGAATCTGATCGGATTGCAGCACTTGTCACCATGTCGCTAAGCCTTGAGGTCACACCTGGAATGGCCGAGCCTTTCTATGCCTCGGAACCCAAGCTGCGTGACCGCTTTTTACAGGTGCTGTTCGACCACGCCAATACCGGTGGTTTTGACGGGAACTTCACCCGCTCGGATAACCTGGGGGTCTTACGCGAGGCGCTGCTGGATGAGGCGCGCAAGGATTTGGGGGACGATGTTTCAAAGGTTCTGATCATGAGTGTGAACCG
Source organism: Ruegeria sp. YTSA072 (assembly GCF_059610285.1). Classification (NCBI taxonomy): domain Bacteria; kingdom Pseudomonadati; phylum Pseudomonadota; class Alphaproteobacteria; order Rhodobacterales; family Roseobacteraceae; genus Ruegeria; species Ruegeria sp. YTSA072. The sequence goes on from NZ_JBXWNI010000013.1 coordinate 85,160, forward strand.
TCAGGATACGTGACGGGTCGGCGGCCCTTGGTTGGATCACGGGCAGGTCCTTACTGGGGTTTTTTGCATAAATTTGAAACCGCCTGCTTGCGCCCGAATGCGACGCGCAGATTCGCAAGGGCTGTCAGCTTTTGTGCTCGTAACCGCGCAAGTTGCATGTTGAGCTGCCTGCGTGTCGCCGATTCCCACCCGTTCCAGAGAACATCCGTTCCGGTAACACGGTAGCCTTCTGCAGACGCTGTCTCTTGCCGGGTTTGTTGGACTTGGGCGTCAAGTCGGGCCAATTGCTGTTGTACCCGTGCCTCGGCCTCCAGCAGCGGGTGCAGGGATTGGTATTCTTGCTGAAACGAGGCTTCGGTCACTTTGGCCAGATCCTGCAGCTGTGTGCGTTGCATCAGATTTGCCCCTTCACCCGTTTGCGCATCGCCTCGGCAAACCGGATCGCAGCGGCGACGGGGCGGTAATGTTCTTCCGAGATCTGCTGCCCGATCTCGACCGTGGCATGCAATGCACGTGCCGTTGGCGGATCCGGGTGGATTGGGACGCCGGCATGCCCGGCGGCCTCGCGAATGGCGGCTGCGACGGAATCCACGCCCTTTGCCACGCAGACCGGTGCCGATCCGGCGGTCCGGGACCATTTCAGCGCGACGGCAAAATGGGTTGGGTTGACGATTACAACATCGGCTTTTGGCACTTCGGCCATCATCTGATTGGTTGCGATGTCCTGGGCGCGCTGGCGGCGCTGTTGTTTTACATGCGGGTCGCCTTCGGCATCTTTGGTCTCATCCTGCATTTCCTTGCGCGACATTCGGTTCTTGCGCATATGTTCGGCGTATTGCCAGATAAAATCGATCACCCCGATGGCCAGAGCCACCGCAATGACGATGAACATGAACCGAAATAGCAGATTCATCATAAACATCACTGAAGACTGGGCTTGGGTCGCGCTTGCGGACAGAATCTCGCTGAGGTTGGCCCGCAGGAAAAGCGCCAGGCATGTGCAATAGATCACCAGTTTTGCAAAGCTCTTGGCAAATTCGAACAAGCCGCTGCGTCCAAATTTGTTCTTCGCATTGGACGGTATCGAAATGCGCGACAGCTTGGGTTTCAGTTTGGTGGGCGCAAAAACAAGCGCACGTTGCGAAATCAGGCTGAGCAGGACGGCGGCAGCAGGTAGGCCAAACAGGATCGAAATAGACCAAGCAGCCGTCTGCAGCATCCCCCCCACGGGGCTGGAAGCCGAACCTGTTGTCAGCAGTTGGCCAAAATCATCTGCCTGATCAATCAATACGATGAACGATGTGCCCATACGGTCCACAGCGAATTGCCCCGCAGCAAGCATGGCAATCAGCAAACCGACATAGGCCGCCGCGACGTTCAGATCGTTGGACTTGGCGATTTCCCCTTTTTCGCGCGCCTTCTGCAGCTTTTGCGGTGTCGCCTCAAAGGACTTGTCACTGTCGTCGTCCTGACCGCTCATCTTGCAACCTCAATCGGGTTCACAATGAAGGCGAACAGGGCATCGGACCACACCGACAAGATCAAAGGGGTGCCCGCAAACAGCAGAAACAAACCCGCGAAGGTGATCGCGGGGGCGCCGACAAAGGCCACCATCAACTGCGGCATCGCCCGGTTTATGACCCCAAGCGCAAGGTTATAGATCAGCGACGCGATGACAAAGGGCATGGCCAGGCTGAACGCCAGACCAAAACTGCGCGCGATTTGTTGCACGCCCCACTGCGACAGGTCCGGTGCCAGTGGAACAACGCCCATTGGAAACAGCGTGTAACTGTGGATCAAGAACTGCGCAACGCGGATGTGCAAGCCCAGCAGAACCGCCAATGTCAGACCTGCGAGTGCCAACAGATATCCCATTGCAGGAACAGGATCGACAGCGGCCCCGCCCAGAATCTGTGACAGCGATGTCGATTGCGCCGCGATGGACCCCGCAGTTTGCAAGGCCAGCACGAACAAACGCAAACCAATGCCCATTGCCAATCCGACAAGTGTTTCGGTGCCAATCATCCGCACCAAAGGCAACACACCTTGCCCGTGGTCGGGCGCAGGAACAGCGGGCGTAACGATCAGTGTAAATGCCGCGGCGATCCCCAGCTTGACGCGGGTTGGAATGCTGCGTTCCCCGAAGGCGGGTAATAGCGATACCAGCGCCGACACGCGCAGGAAGACAGCAAAGAGGTGCCACAGGCCATCTGCCAGTTCCGGTAGCAATGCGAGCGGCACGGCGATCATGCGGGTATGGTTCCGACCAAAGCGGGTCTGGCCTCGAGCCCGATTTCCTCAAAGGACAGGACCGGATTCGACACCCCCCGCGCCTGCATGATCGTGCGCAGCAGTCGACGCCGGCGGGTCGAGGTCACGACGGCCGGGAACACCCCGTGATCAGCGGATTGCGAGACGGTTTCGACGACACCATCTGCCAGTTTGTTGAACAGGTTCGGCGGCAGGGCGACATCCAATCCGGCGTTGGGCGCGTCGATCTGGTACGAGGCAAACGTGTCTTCCCATTCAGGCGCAAGCTGGATCAGCGGAATGGAACCGTCTCCCCGCTTCATGTCGGCAACCAACTGGAAACCCAATCTCTGCCGGACCAGTTCGCAAATCCCTTCGGGTTGGGTCGTCGTCAGGCGCGCCTCAGCCACAGTTTCAAGGATCAGGGCCATGTTACGGATCGAGACTTTTTCCTCCAGCAGCAGTCGCAATACAGAATGTAACGTGTCGATCGGCACCTTGTCCGGGATCAGCTCGTCCAGCAGCTTGCGGTTCGCTTCAGCCCGAACCGGATCGCTAAGCCGTGTCATCTCGGACAGCAGGCGGCGCAGGGATTTCAAAGTCAGCAGCCGCGCGAAGTTCTGTTTGATGATCTCAAGCAGATGGGTCGCCAAAATCTCGGGGGGAGAAACGATGGTCGCGCCGCTCAGCGCCGCGGCTTCCTGATCCTTTGGTATAATCCAGCGCGCCGGGGCGCCATAAACAGGTTCGGTCACATCATTGCCTTCGGGCAGCATGTCATGGCCGTCCTGCACCAGCGCCAATACCAGATCTGGGTTGAGAACACCGCGCGCCTGCTCGACCCCCTGTACCTTGATCACATAGGTTCCCAGTGGAAGTTCTGCCCGGTCGGTCAGGCGGATGTCAGGCAGGATCAGTCCAAAGCCCGAGGCGACATATGTGCGCATATTGGCAATTCGTGCGTCCAACCCGGTGCCGGGGTTGAGAACCATGCTGACAAGATCAGGGGCGAATTCCAGATGAACATCATCCAGATCCAGAATGTCCCCGATGGCTTGGGAAACCGGGGTTTCATCCTCGGATGAAGGTGCCTGTTCCGCGTCTGTTTCGGCCTTTTGTTTGCGGTGAACCGAGTATGCCGCATACCCCAGAACGCCCGCGCCGAGGATGAAGGGCAGAAAAGGCAGGCCGGGCACCAGCGCAAACAAGACCATCAGCATGGCCACTGTGCCCAAAGCGGCCGGATGCCGACCCAATTGCGAAAAAATCGCGCTGTCGGTTGCACCCTGAGTACCACCCCGCGCCAGCAATAGCGCCGAGGCGATCGAGATGATCACAGCGGGAATTTGCGAAACCAGCCCGTCGCCGACAGTCAGAATGGCATAGGTCTCAAACGCGGCAGAGATGGGCATTCCCTGCACAATCACGCCCATAATCAGGCCCATCACAAGGTTCAGAAGCGTGATCAACAGCCCCGCAACCGCATCCCCCTTGACGAATTTCGAGGCCCCGTCGAGCGAGCCGAAGAACGTGGTTTCCTGTTGTTCACGTTCGCGGCGCTCTTTCGCTTGCTGATGATCAATGGCGCCGGCGGACATATCGCTGTCGATGGCCAGTTGTTTGCCGGGCATTCCGTCGAGAGCAAATCGCGCGCCAACTTCGGCCATGCGGGCCGCACCCTTGGTGATGACCATAAAGTTCACGATTAGCAGTACACCAAAGACGACGAGGCCCAGAAAGATGCTGCCGCCCATAACAAAATTCGCAAACCCTTCAATCACGTCTCCGGCAGCACTGGGGCCGGTATGGCCCTGACCGATGATCAGCTTGGTCGAGGACACGTTCAGCGACAGCCGCAGCATCAGCGAGGCGAGCAGGATGGTTGGGAAGGACGAAAAATCCAGCGGGCGTTCTATGAACAGCGTCAGGGTAAAGATCAGGATCGCCAGTGCAAATGAGGCGGACAGGCCGACGTCCAGTACCCATGCGGGCATCGGCAGGATCATCATCACGATGACCGTCATCAACGCCAGCGCCAGCAGCACGGTCGGAGAGAAAAGCGAACGGGCGTCGATCTTGGGCACACAGAGCTCCTAGTTGAACTGGATAAAGGCAGTCGCTGCGCCGGCCACCGGCACCAGAGATCCCATCGCGCCAGTGTTGGCAGGCTCTGCTCGAAGGGGAACCAATGGATCGGCAGCCCCGGTAAACGGATCGCGCGTCGCAAATGCGTTTGGAGTTTGCTGACCCAACTGAGCCAGAACGGTTTGAAAACGTGTCACGTAGGCGTTTGCCAAAGCAGGCGTGCGCGAGTGATAAGCCCCGGCGGCGGCGTTCCACGAGCCCAGCTCGGCATACAGTTCTTTCAGAAACCGCGCGGCATATGTGGCGTTTTCATCTGGGTCGAACATGGCGTCGATCGAGCGGAACGCCTTGCCGTGCCATCGGTAGTTGATCTGGTAACACCCGATATCAAAGCTGCGTTTGCCTGCTTTGAAGATGTCGAACACATATGACTTTGCCTCGAACTCTGAGGTGAACCAAATGCCCTTTCCTTCAACATTGATTGTCCAGGGCCATGGTTGCAGTGCCCCGTCAACCGTGCGGCCTGTTTCAACCCGGGCGATTGCACGCATGACATCCAGTGGCACACCTTCGGACCGGGCGGCGCGCTGGGCGGCGTGGTCGCAGGTGCGGGCCGTTTGGGTGTTGGGCATGGCAAAACCCTGCGGCGCAGCCAACAGCGTCACCAAGGTCAGTCCTAAGATCGTTCGATATGGCATTCTGCCGGTCCGGGATTCTGATCAGTCCGGGCCAAGCTAGCTGTGTCAGGGTTTACAGAGGGTTATCGACTACTCAGTTTCGGTCGATCCGGCGGCCGAACACGACACTGGTGTTGGTTCGCAAAACCCCGGGGATCTTTGCCAATTCGTCGACCAGTATGTCCAGATCCTCGATCCTGGGGGCTTCGGCGGACAGCAGCAGGTCGAATTCCCCATTGATCGACAGGCAAAGTTTGACCTCGGGATAAGTTTCCAGCCGCTTGATAATACGTTTGGTCTCTTTTTGCTGAACCTCAAGCAAGACAACGACCTGAACGCGCGGGGCGTCTTCGGGCTCGCTCAGAACCACCGAATACCCGGCAATCACGCCGCGTTCTTCCATCCGTTGGATGCGTTCGTGCACGGTGGTCCGGGCCACACCCAGTTTCGCCGCGATCTTAGTCGTAGATTCGCGGGCGTTGTGCTGCAGGGCTGTTATGATGCGGCGGTCAAGCTGATCCATAGGGCCAAGGTGTAGTGCAAATACCTTGGGATGCTCAAGGTTTGTCAGCGTGTTCGCCCGACGTGATCTTCTGCTTGGAGCGCGGCCAGATCAGAAGGGCAATACCAAGCCCCGCAAGGGCTGCAATAGTCATCCAGATCAATGTCTGTTCGGTCCCTTTGGTGGTCATCAGCCACCCGGCCAACGGGTACAGCACCAGCCAGCAGGCATGGGACAGGGTGAACTGCGCGGCGAAAACTGCTGGTCGGTCTTCCGGGCAGGCCGTGCGTGTCAGCAGGCGGCCGGACGGTGTCAAAGTGGCTGAATAGCCAAAGCCAGCACCCGCCCATAACACCGCGAGCCCCCACAAAGTCATCTGGGTCGAGGCGAACAACCCCGCTGCAACGGCCATCGTAAGTGTCCCGAATGCTGCACCAGCCAGCATAACGCTGCGATCCTCGTAGTTGTTCAGAAGAGACGGCAGGATGAAGGCCGCCACCATCGAGCCGCCGCCATACCCGGCCAATGCAACGGCCACAGCACTTTCCGACAGTCCAAGATCGGCGCGCACGATGACGACAGTGTTGACGATGACCATCGCGCTGAGTGACGCGGCCGTCCACGTCAGCGCCAGCAAACCGCGCAATCGTGTCGTACCAAGGTATAGGCGAATGCCCCGGGTTGTCCGGTCGTAACCCCCCCTGCGTTTCGTCGGTTTGGGCGAAGGCAGGGCGACCGACACGACAAGTATTGCCGAGGCAACGAACCCAAAGCTTGTGCCCCAGAACAGGCTGTCAAAGCTAATGATCAACAACAGCGCTGCAGCCAGAGCGGGACTGAGCAGACTTTCGAGGTCATAGGCCAGCCGGGACAGCGACAGAGCTTTGGTATAGTCCTGCTCATCTGTCAGAACATCCGGGATCGTTGCCTGAAAGGCAGGAGTGAAACCGGCAGATGCCGATTGCAGCAGGAAGATCAACACATAGATCTGCCATATCTCGGTTACGAACGGCAGGCAAAGCGCGACGGCGGCACGCGCAAGATCTAGCGCCACCAACATTTTGCGTCGGTCCAGCCGTTCTGCATACGCAGCGGCAAGCGGGGCGACAACCACGTAGGCCACCATCTTGATGGTCAGGGCGGTTCCCAGAACCATACCCGCCGCGTCACCGGCCAGATCAAAGGCGAGCAACCCCAAGGCAACCGTCGCCAGCCCGGTTCCCATCAACGCAACCACCTGAGCCGCCAGTAAATGCCGATAGACGCGGTTCTTCAGGACGCTCAGCATCGGTCAGAGGTACTTTGTGATGGTTTTGAAATCTTCCACGTCCGGGTTTTTGGTTGCGGTCGTTGGTGACAGGCAGTGATCAATATGATCGTGGATCAAGGCCCGTTTGGCGTTGGTAATCGCCTTTTCAACCGCAAAAATTTGCTGTGCGATGTCGGTGCAGGGCTCTTGATCTTCAAGCATGGATATTACCCGGGCCAGATGCCCGTGTGCGCGTTTCAGACGCGCGTGGATCTGCGGGTGCGACTCGTGTTTGTGCTGTGTCATGCAATAACCCTATCCTCCCCATAGGGATATGGTCAACGTAACCTGCGGGTCCCTGCCGCACTGTCATGGATAGCGTTGAGTTTAGGGACCAAACCTCCTATCTCGGGGACGATACCGGACAAAGGACAAGCCCCGTGGCAAACCATCTTTACAAAAACGACCTGCCGGACGGGTTGGATATGGGCCCTGTTGTGGCCATTGACTGCGAGACTATGGGGCTAAACCCGCATCGGGACCGGCTGTGCGTGATCCAGATGTCAGGCGGCGACGGAAACAGCCACATCGTTCAGGTGGAGAAGGGACAGACCGAGGCCCCGAACCTGTGTGCGATGCTGGAAAACCCTGACGTGCTGAAGCTGTTCCACTTTGGGCGCTTTGATATCGCCGCGATGTACCATGCGTTTGGCGCGCTGGCCGCTCCGGTTTATTGCACCAAGATCGCCAGCCGGCTGGTGCGCACCTATACGGATCGACACGGGCTGAAGAACCTGTGTCAGGAGCTGATCGGCGTAGATATCTCAAAACAGCAGCAGATGAGCGATTGGGGGGCTGAGACCCTGACCAACGCGCAGCTGGATTATGCGGCTTCTGATGTTCTGTACCTGCATCAGCTGCGCGAGGCGTTGGACGGACGCCTGGCCCGCGAAGGCCGCACCGAAATGGCGCAGGCCTGTTTTGACTTCCTGCCGATGCGTGCGAAACTGGACCTCGCCGGTTGGCCCGAAACGGATATTTTTGCGCACTCATGACCGATATCGAAGCATTCCTGAGAACCGCACGTCAGGTCATCACCGACGAGGCCCGCGCGCTGGACGTGCTTGCCGAAAGCCTGAATGAAGATTTTGCCGAAGCCGTGCAGATGATCCTGCAGGCTCCGGGCCGCATCATCATCAGCGGTATCGGCAAATCTGGTCACATCGGCCACAAGATTGCCGCCACGCTGGCCAGCACCGGCACGCCGGCCTATTTCGTGCACCCGGCCGAGGCCAGCCATGGCGATCTGGGCATGGTGTCGAAAGGCGATGTGGTTCTGGCCATCTCAAACTCGGGCGAAGCGCCGGAACTGGTCAATCTACTGGCCTTTACCCGCCGCTTTGGCATTCCCTTGATCGGATTGTCCAGCAAGCCGGAAAGTACGCTGATGAAGCAGGCGGATGTGCATTTGCTGATCCCGTCGCTGGGCGAAGCTTGCGGTTTTGGCATGGTGCCCTCGATTTCAACCACGTTGACGTTGGCGATGGGCGACGCCCTGGCCATTGCGTTGATGAAATACCGTGATTTCAAGCCCGAGGACTTCCGCGCCTTCCACCCTGGCGGCAAGCTGGGGGCGCAGCTTTCCACAGTGCGGGATTTGATGCACGCTGATCTGCCAGTTGTGTCTGAGGGCACCCCCATGAGCGAGGCGCTTCTGGTCATGAGCCAGAAAAGCTTTGGCGTTGTCGGCGTGACGGATGAGACGGGCCGCCTGATTGGCATCGTGACTGACGGCGACTTGCGCCGAAACATGGACGGCCTTCTGGACAAGACCACCAAAGAGGTCATGACCACCAATCCGCTGACCATTTCCCCGAACGCAATGGCGGAAGAGGCGGTGGCGATCATGAACGACCGCAAGATCACTTCGCTGTTCGTGGTCGACCCCGAGACACAAGGCCCAGCCGAGGGGCTGTTGCATATCCACGACTGCCTGCGCGTCGGATTGGGCTAAGCGGAGGGTAGTGCGGTGGACGGACACTCACGCAGGGTACAGTTCTTCAAGGTGGTGCTGCCGTTGGTGGCTATCGCTATGCTGTCGACTGTGTTCCTGCTGTCGCGCAGCATCGAAACCAATGTGTCCGTGCCCTTCAACCAGCAGGATATCGATGAACGTTTGGCGGATCAGGTGGTGACGCAGCCCAACTACCAAGGAACGACCCGCAAAGGCGAAGACGTTCAGATCGAGGCAAGCCGGGCAACGCAGGGTACTGAGGGCGAAGCGCCAACAGCGGCCGAATTTCGGGGCCGCTTTGGCCTGCTGAATGGCGGCGTAATCACTTTGGATTCCAACTCTGGCATGATCCGTCCGGACAAGAATACGGCTACCTTTGTCGGGGATGTGGTTATAACAACAACGGACGGCATCGTCGTCACAACGGATCTGTTGAACACCGCGCTGGACGAAATTCAGGGTGACACGCCCGGTCAGGTCGACGGAACCGGTATTATTGGTGATTTTACTGCGGGCAGAATGACATTTGGGACTGAAAAAAAAGATGGACCGGTCCATATTATTTTTACAGATGGCGTGAAGTTGGTGTATGAGCCTCAAAAAGCAGAAAGATAACCTGTGTTCTATTTTCGATTAGCCCTTGTAAGCGCTGCTCTGGTAACTGGTGCGATCTCTGCGACAGCGCAGGAAACTCAGGTTGCTTTCGGTTCGGCTAATGCCGACCCAAGCCTGCCAGTCGAGGTGACCTCGGAAAAGCTGAACGTAAATCAGGAAGACGGCTCGGCCGAGTTTCTGGGGAACGTGATCGTCATTCAGGGCGAAATGCGCCTGACGGCGGAACGCGTGCTAGTCATTTATAACGAAGACCGTTCAGGCATCGAACGGATGGAAGCGACCGAAGATGTGATTCTGGTCAGCCCTCCGGATGCGGCCGAAGGCGACTGGGCGGAATACACCATCGATTCAGGTGAGATCGTCATGAAGGGCAACGTTCTACTGTTGCAGGGTCCAAGCACGATCAGCGGCGACCAGATGAACGCCAACCTGACCACCGGCAAAGCGACGATGACCGGCAACGTGAAGACCATCCTGCAGCAGGGGGCCAACTGATGGCTCAGCCAAACCTGACGGTAGCCGAAGGCGCGTCTGGCCTGAAAATCGAAAAACTTCGCAAGTCGTACCGAAAAAAGACGGTGATACGCGACGTTTCCATGACCTTGGGTCGATCCGAGGTGGTGGCGCTGTTGGGTCCGAACGGGTCAGGCAAGACCACCACATTCTACTCGGTCGCGGGACTTGTGTTTCCTGAGGCCGGCACTGTTACGATTGACGGTCAGGTTGTCACAACGCTGCCTATGTATCGCCGTGCGCGACTTGGGATCGGATATCTGCCGCAAGAGATGTCGATTTTCCGTGGCATGAGTGTCGAGGACAATATCGCCGCCGTTCTGGATATTACCGTCAACCATGCTCACCGCCGAAAGGAGCGGCTGGAAGAACTGTTGTCCGATTTCTCGATCGAACACCTGCGCCGCGCACCCGCGCTGGCCTTGTCGGGCGGTGAACGCCGCAGGGTCGAGATCGCGCGCTGTTTGGCAGCAGACCCGAAATATCTGTTGTTGGATGAACCCTTTGCAGGTGTCGACCCGATCAGCGTCGGGGATATTCGCCATCTGGTTGCGGACCTGAAAAAGCGTGGAATCGGCGTGTTGATCACCGATCACAACGTGCGCGAAACACTAGAGATCGTGGATCGTGCCTACATCCTGCATGACGGTCAGGTCCTGATGTCCGGCACACCCGACGAAGTGGTGGAAAACGAAAACGTGCGCCGGGTCTACCTGGGCGAAAACTTCCGTATTTCATAAGCTTGCGCAGATTTTCGCCAGGCGCATGGCGGAAATCACGTATATACACGCCTGTTTTGATTGACTCTCCCGCCGTCTCTTGCCTCAATTGGACTATGGCATTTCTTCGGTTCCCGACTGGATCACGACGTCCCTTCCTGGAAGGGGGGCCGGTGCGGTTACCGCAGGATTTGCCGATGTCCCCCACCCGATAAAAACAAGCGCGTCGCATTACGTGACGTCAGAAATGGGTGTGAATTGTGAAGGAGATCACATGCGTTACCAAATCAGCGGAAAACAGATCGACATCGGTGCGGCCCTGCAGACTCATGTGCAGACCGAACTGGGCGAGGTCGTGGGCAAATATGCCCAACGTCCGACAGATGCCAACGTCGTCTTTTCCCGTTCAGCGCATGAATATGTATGCGAAACCACAGTGCATCTTTCCACTGGTCTGACCGCTCAGGCCAAGGCACACGCAACCGAGATTTACGCGGCGTTTGAGGGATGCTGCGACAAGATGGAAACGCAACTGCGCCGTTATAAGCGCCGACTGAAAGACCACCACAAGGATCGGTCCGAGCCTGTTGAACTCTTCGGAGCGTCGTCTTATATCCTCGCCTCTGACGAATCGGAGACGGCTGACGAGCCCGATACTCTGCAGCCCATGATCGTGGCTGAGATGGAAACCAAGATCCCATCGCTGAGTGTTGGAGAGGCGGTCATGCAGATGGAACTTGCCGGTGCGCCGGTGTTGGTGTTCCGGAACGAAAACAAGGACGGATTGAATGTCGTGTACCGTCGCGAAGATGGTAATATCGGCTGGATTGATCCGTAACAGGCAAGACTAGCAAGGCACGCCCCTGCAATTGCAGGGGCCCCGCCATGGAGCGTGATGATGGAGCTTTCGAGCATATTAAAGCCCGAAGCAGTACGTGTGTTGTCCGCCGCTTCTAGTAAGAAGCGGTTGTTTCAGGAGATTGGCGATGTTGCTGCCGGGACTTTGCACCTGGATGCGCAGACTGTCGTCGATTGCTTGCTGGAGCGCGAAAGCCTTGGACCGACCGGGGTTGGACACGGTGTCGCCTTGCCTCACGCTCGGCTGACAGATCTGGACTCTGTCTCGGGTGTGTTTGTAATGCTCGAAAAACCGATTGATTTTGGATCGGTCGACCGGCAGCCGGTGGACATCGCTTTTGCACTGTTTGCGCCGGAAGAGGCGGGTGTCGATCACCTTAAGGCGCTTGCGCTGGTGTCCCGTACACTGCGTGATACGTCTGTTTGCACAAAACTGCGGGCCAACCCTGATCCGGTCAAGCTTTACGCGATTCTGACCGAAGCGCAGTCCATGCAGGCTGCCTGACCTTGCTGAAATAAAAAAGCCCCCGAAAACTGGGGGCTTTTTTCTTCGAGGCGGCTTTTGGTTACCCGCCTGCTCCCATTTCCAGCGTCCACCAGATTTTCCCGCCACTTTCCTGATGCCAGGAAAAGCCCATTTGTGAGGCTTTCGGGTCCATGATCACGGCTCGGGGGCCAGGTTCCTGCATCCAGGCGGCCAAGGTTTCGGTTTCGGTCTCATAGGTTTCCGAAATCGCCTCACCCAGGAAAGTTCCGTAATAACCAACGCGTTGCGCGCGATCTATGGGCGACGATCCGTCCGAACCGAAGTGCCATGGGCGGTTCTGGCGCGCCATGTCCTTAGAGTGGGTCGCGGCCGCGGCATTCAGCTGCGAGTTCAGCTGCACCGCCTGTAAACCCTGAGCCTGGCGCAAGGCATTTACCGAATCCAGCATACGGAACTGGAGCTTTTCGGGGTTGCCGCGGATTTTGTAGACCGACGGCAGTGGACGGCCATCCGATCCGTAAGTTGGGGTGCTGCTTGGGGTACATGCAGCCAGCGCAACAAAGCAAAGAAACAGTAATGTGATAATACGCGTCATGATCGACCTGATTATTGTGTCGATATACGGCATAGCGCGCCATGCAGCCTTCGGCAAACCTGCAATGGCTGATTCTTGCATGTTTCTGCCGGTTTGATTTGCGATTGACGCATTCTGGCAATAAAATACGTGAAAATTTCAGGACAACTTTCGCAAAGGACCGGTCACTATGGTCAAGAAACCCATTCATTCATCTAGCCGCCGAGCATTTCTGGCCGGTGCTTCGGCCTTGTTGGCATCGCCGGCGATTGCCCAGTACGTTCCTGGTGACCCACTGCGCCCAGCCCCCGAGGCCGAGCCAGACGTGCGTCGCAATGTCTCGGGGTTCCGCGCCCTGGATTGGCAGCCTTATTTCTCGAATACGAGAAATGGGGCCATTCTGGTCGATACGGTGTCCCGAGCGCTGCATTATTGGTCAGATGATCAATCTGTATACAAACTCTACCCCTCATCCGTTCCGCTGACCGAAGAATTGACCCGCCGGGGCCGCACCAGCGTCATCCGCAAAGTTGAGGGTCCCAGTTGGTCGCCGACACCTTCTATGAAGAAACGAAATCCCGAATGGCCGGACCATATTCCACCGGGCCCTGATAACCCATTGGGAACACATGCTTTATACCTGAGTTGGAAATACTACCGGATTCACGGAACGCATGACACGCGCAAAATCGGTCGCCGGTCGTCGAACGGATGCATCGGCCTGTTCAACGAAGATATCGCTGAACTGTTCTCGATGGCGAAGGTCGGCACGCAAGTGTTGCTAATATGACGACATTTTCGCGCACGAACCCGCTTGTGGCTCAAGTTGCAATTGCATTCCAGTCATATAGCTGATTAGAAAAAAACCACGAGGTAAGTCTTAGGTGTGCGGATCCGATTGATGGAGCCGTGCAAACTCTGGAGGTTAATATGAAAAAACTCGTTCTCGCCGCTGCATTGACTGCTGCTGCTTCGACCGCTTATGCCGGTAACCTGGAAGAGCCGGTTGTTGAAGCACCGGTTGTTGTAGAGGAAACTCAGGGTTCGTCGCAGGGTATCATCCTGCCGCTGATCCTGCTGGTCGTAGTTGCCGCAGCTGTTGCAGCAAGCTAACTTGACGAGCTAAATATAGAGAAAAGGCGGTGGAGTGATCCACCGCCTTTTTTCATTTCTTGATGATGGGAAACGGTCAGTCGAGCCAGCCCTTCAGATTGTCTTCGATTACCTTGCCCAGCGCGCCAATGTGCGAATCATCGTCATTGAGGCAGGGGATATAGGTAAAGGTCTGACCGCCGGCCTCTTCAAAGCTTTCCTTGATCTCTTCGTTGATCTCTTCCAGCGTCTCGATGCAATCGGCGGAAAACGCCGGTGCGATTACCGCGATGTTCTTCTTTCCCTGTCGCGCCAGATCAGCCACGTGATCCACGGTATAGGGTTTCAGCCATTCCTCGGGACCGAATCGCGATTGGAAGGTTGAGACCAACTGATCGTCCGACCAGCCCAGCCGTTCCTTCAGCAATCGGCTCGTTTTCGCGCATTGGCAATGATAGGGGTCGCCCTGCTGCAAATAGCGCTCTGGCATGCCGTGATAGGAACAGACCAGCACATCCGGTTTGGTCTCCAGCGCCGCATAGGCTTTTTCCACTGACCCGGCCAAAGCGTCGATATAAGCAGACTCGTCGAAATAGGCTGGAACGGTGCGAGACGCAGGTTGCCAGGCTTCGTCCATCAGCGCGCGGAAGAACTGATCATTGGCTGTTGCAGTCGTCGCGCCAGCATATTGCGGGTAAAGCGGGAAGAACAGGATGCGTTCACAGCCCGCGGCCACCATTTCACGTACTTTGGATTTGGTTGAGGGATTGCCGTAGCGCATGCAGAAATCGACCATCACCTGATCGCCATAACGTTCCTGCATTGCGTCTCGCAACTTGGCCGTTTGGTCCTTGGTGATCGTCATCAGCGGGCTTTCGCCCTTGTCATGGTTCCAGATCGACTTGTAGGCCTCACCCGAGCTGAACGGGCGCTTGGACAGGATGATGCCTTGCAGAATCGGCTGCCACTTCCACTTGGGATAGTCGATTACGCGCTGGTCCGACAAAAACTCATTCAGATACCGGCGCATCGGCCAATAGCTGTAGTCATCCGGCGTACCGAGATTGGCCAGCAGAATGCCGACGCGGCCCATTTTGACCTTTGGATGGTCTGCGGCGGCATGATCGGGGCGAGTGGCGTCAAACATCTGATGCTTCCTGAGATTTCTCTGTACTGGCCTGAGATAACCGGAAAAGCCCGGTCGTCAATTGGACAGTTTACCTTCTTTTGTGCCCAGCGCATCCGCAAGCCGGGCTTTGGCTGATCCGGGGCGCAATGGTTTCTGCTGGCTGTCATCGGGAGACCAGCCGGTCAGGCAGTTCAATTCATAGGTGGCGGCCAACCGTCCCCCGGGCGTTGAGAAGTTGTCGGCATAGACCTGCTGCGCGCGCGTAAAAACCTGTCGCTTGGTGGGTTGTTTCATGCGCCCGGACAGGCTGTTGGTCTCACCCATGGCGCGCAGGTCATGCATCAGGTGCTGCATGTCGCGGTATTCCGCCGTCAGGCGCGCGGTGTCGGCGACCGGCAGCGCAAACCCCGCCCGTTGCAGCAACCCGCCAAGATCGCGCAGCTCGGCCATCGGGACGATACGGGGGCTGAGGCCTCCGGTCACTTCGATTTCGGCCTGTCCCAATGCGGCGCGCAATTCGTGCAGGGTTTCTCCGCCCAGACACACGACCAACAGCAACCCGTCGGGGCGCAGAGCACGGCGACATTGGATCAGTTGCCCAACAGGATCATTGGCCCAATGCAGCGCCATGGCGTGGATGACCAAATCATGCGCGCCGGGCTTCAGGGCCAGATACTCATCATCCGCAATGATCCGCGTCCCGGGCAGCACGTCCTGCCAGATATGCGCAAATGGCGTCACGATCGCCGGGGCAGTAAAGGTTTTGTTAACCATGGAGAGCCGATCCTGCACTTCGTCCACAGCGGCACGATGCAGGAACAGGGCCTCATCCTTCGCGCGGGCGCGGTGCCGGGTAAGGACCTGGCGATCAAACAAAGAGGGTGTATTGGACTCAGGCAGTTTCATAGGGCGCAATTATCGCATGTGGCACCGGATTCAAACCGCTGTCGCGCTGATCTATCCGCCGCGCTGTCTGGGATGCGGGGAACTGACCGAATCGGATTTCGGGCTGTGTGGGCCCTGCTGGCGCGAGACGCTCTTTATCGGTGGAGTTGTTTGCGAAAGCTGCGGGGTGCCGTTACCGGGGGTTTCAGACGGTCACCGGATTGAGTGCGACGATTGCTTGGCTGCGCCGCGCCCCTGGCAAGATGGGCGTTCGGCCCTTTTGTACGATGGCAAAGCGCGGTCGCTGGTGCTGGCCTTGAAACATGGTGACAGGCCCGAACTGGCGCGCCCCGCCGCACGCTGGCTGGCGCGGGCCGGGCAAGAGATGTTCCGCGAGGGGATGCTGCTTGCGCCGGTTCCTTTACACTGGTCCCGGTTGTTGAAACGCCGGTACAACCAGTCCGCCCTACTGGCGCAGCACCTTGGGAAAGAGGCAGGGCTTGAGGTGTGCCCGGACCTTTTACTTCGCCGCCGAAAGACGCCTGTTCTGGATGGCAAAACAGCGGCAGAGCGGGCTGAAGTCCTTAAAAGCGCGATCATCGCCCATCCAAAGCGGCAAGACCGCTTGCGGGGCCGCGATATCCTGCTAGTGGACGATGTGATGACGTCCGGCGCAACACTGGCGGCTTGCGCGCGTGTCTGCCTTGCATCCGGAGCAAATCATATTTCCGTGTTGACCCTAGCGCGCGTTGCCAAGGATGCCTAATTCGCCCAAGATTATGCGAAACGCGAAGGTACGGAATATGAAACCGGTAGAAATCTACACCTCGCCGCTGTGCGGTTTTTGTCACGCGGCCAAACGCCTGCTGAAACAGAAAGGCGTCGAGTTCAAGGAAGTCGACGTGCTGATGCATCCCAAGCGCAAGCCTGAGATGATCAAGCGCGCGGGTGGCAAACGGACCGTGCCACAGATATTTATCGGTGCGCAGCACGTGGGCGGCTGTGACGAACTGTATGAGCTGGAGCGTCAGGGCAAGCTGGATCGCCTGCTCGCAGCTTGATGAAGACCGCGCTGCTGCAAATCACCTCGTCGGATGATCCGGCCGAAAATCTGGACAGGGTGCGCGCCATGATGGCCGAGGCTGCTGAACAAGGCGCGCGGTTCATCCTGACGCCCGAGGTGACGAATTGTGTGTCCACCAGCACCACGCGGCAGCGCGAAGTCTTGCAGCACGAAGAAGATGACCAATCGCTGGCTGGCCTGCGGGATAAGGCCGCTGCGCTGGGTGTCTGGCTGCTGATCGGGTCTTTGGCGATCAAAACCCATGATGCAGACGGTCGGTTTGCCAACCGGTCCTTCATGATCGACCCGCAGGGGCAGATCGTGGCGCGGTACGACAAGATACACATGTTCGACGTGCAGGTCACCGAAACCGAGACCTTCCGCGAATCCAAAAATTACCGCCCCGGCGACAAGGCGGTGATTGCCGACACCGATTTTGGCCAGCTTGGCATGAGTGTCTGCTATGACGTCCGGTTTCCGGCGCTCTATGCGGCGTTGGCGCACGCAGGGGCGCGAATCCTGACGGTTCCGGCCGCGTTTTCGCCGGTCACGGGTGCGGCCCATTGGGAATCGTTGCTACGCGCCCGGGCGATTGAGACTGGCTGTTGGGTTCTGGCCCCCGCACAAACTGGCGATCACCCTAAAACCCGCGGCAAGACGCGCTATACCTATGGCCACAGCATGGTTGTCGCCCCCTGGGGCGAGGTCGTCATCGACGCAGGGACCGATCCGGGCATTCACATTTTCGATATGCATGATAGTTCTGTGTCTGAGGCGCGCCGTCGGGTGCCCTCGTTGACTCACGTCCGTCGCTTTGACGGACCCTGATCCAGAACCGGACCATGACTGACGAACACAATGCCCTTGCGGTCACGCTGTTCAGCGAAATCCTGACCGCCGACCAGCTGTTGCGTAATCGGCTTAGCCGGGTGCTGCCCAAGGGTATGGAGATTTCGCATTTCTCGGTGCTCAATCACCTGGTTTTTGTCGGGAACGAGCGCAGCCCGGCCCAATTGGCGGATACATTCCACGTCACCCGAGGGGCGATGACCAACACTTTGGCCAAGCTGGAATGGGCCGGATACATCCACATCCGCCCCGACTGGGACGACGCCCGCCGCAAGATGGTCGCCATCAGCCCCGCCGGTCGCCGCGCGCGCGATCAGGCGATTGCGTCGATTGCCCCGCTGATCAACCGCGTGGTCGGAGAGTTGGGGCTGGAGCGCGTCCGCAGCACGCTGCCCGTGTTGCGGGATTTGCGGTTGCAGTTGGAGGGGGAGTAGAGTTTCTTCCATTTGATTGAATTGATCGGGCTGGGTATCAACCCCGGCGGGAAGAAATAGACATGGCTGTAAGACTCAACGACGCAACCGATGTAAGTCTGTGGACGAAGTTCTATCTCGAAACCTTTGATCCGAATGACGATGTGCGCCTTCAGGCCGGTAAAGACTGGCTGGATGCGGAAGAATTGGCGGCGCTCGAGAAGACCCGCGATGGGCACCTTATGGAATTCCGAAGCTCTGACAGACCTTGGCGAGCAGAATTTTTGCCAGAAAAGCTAAAAATTACGAAGGGAACTGCTTTGCCTGATTTGGTGACATCATTTCCCGGTAGTAACAATCAGTATGCTAAAGCCTACTTGGTCAGTCCGCGTTTGAAGAAACTAATCGAAGGCTTTCAAGCCCCAGATGATGGATGGCAGTTCTTTCCCGTTGAAATTTTGAATCAGGATGAGACGATCTACGACACCTACTATGTCTGGTGGGTACATAAAGTAGTCGATGGAATTGATGGGAATGCTGATGGTGTAAAATCGGTCTCAGGGCCGATAGATGGTAAACATGGTTGGACTTATAGCGGTTTAAGGAGCCCGGAACGCCTCAGGTTGCGAAAGTCTGTGGTTGGGAACCTGAACGCCTGGATTGACTTTCGGTTTCAGCCTTTTGCGGGCATTTTCGTTTCAGATGCGCTTTTGCAAGCGATGTTGGACAATAAGATGACAGGCATTTTGCCTAATTCAGGTTGGTCTGAGGTCTAGTAGGATGGGTATGAACACCCATCCTACCCCGGCTTCACACTCGCCGTCACATAATTCACGCTCAGATCGCGGTCCGAGATCGACCAACTCCACAGGATTGGATTGAACACGAAACCCTTGCGGTCCACCGGGTCCAGCCCGGCTTGGCGCAGCAGGTCGAACAGCTCATCGGGGGTGATGAACTTGTTCCACTCATGGGTGCCGCGTGGCAGCCAACGCATGACGACCTCGGCCCCGAAAATGGCCATCGCATAGGATTTCGGGTTGCGGTTGATGGTCGAACAGATCAGCAAGCCGCCCGGCCTCAGCAATTGCTGCGAGGCCGTCAGAAAACCCAACGGGTCGGCCACATGTTCGACCACCTCCATGTTCAGCACCACATCGAATTGCTCACCCACGGCGGCCATGTCCTCGGCAGTGGTGTGGCGGTAGTCGATCTCCAGCCCGGATTGTTCCGCATGGATGCGCGCGACGGGCAGGTTTCCTTCGGCGGCATCCGCTCCGACCACTTCGGCCCCAAGGCGGGCCATCGGTTCGCTTAGCAGCCCGCCGCCACAGCCGATATCCAGCAAACGCAAGCCCTCGAACGGCTTTGGCGACTTTAAATCGCGATCGAATTCGCCCGCGATCTGCTGTGTGATATAATCCAGCCGACAGGGGTTGAGCATGTGCAGTGGTTTGAATTTTCCATGCGGATCCCACCATTCTGCGGCCATCGCTTCGAATTTTGCGATCTCAGAAGGGTCAACCGTGTTCGGATGCGCTTGCATTCCTGTCTCCGTATGCTCTTTTACGCTTAAGGACTATATAGGGCCATAATGGACAAGTACCCGGACCAAAAGCGCGCAGTTCAATATCTGTACCCGCCGATCGATCCTTTCGATCAGCGTATGGTCGATGTGGGCGACGGACACCGTATCTATATGGAACAATGCGGCAATCCCAACGGCATTCCGGTGGTGATTCTGCACGGAGGCCCGGGCGGTGGCTGCAGCCCCGCGATGCGGCGCTATTTTGATCCGGACGTTTACCGGGTGATTCTGATTGATCAGCGTGGATGCGGACGGTCACGCCCGCATGCCTCGGTCACGGACAACACCACTTGGCATCTGGTGGACGATATCGAACGTCTGAGAACCCTGCTGGATATCGACGACTGGATTGTCTTTGGCGGCAGCTGGGGGGCAACGCTTGCGCTGGTCTATGCGCAGTCCCACCCGGATCGGGTTAATCGCCTGGTGCTGCGCGGTGTGTTCCTAGCGACGCAGGCCGAGCTGGACTGGTTTTATGGTGGTGGCGCGGGCAAATTTTGGCCCGAGCAATGGGCGAAGTTCACTGCTCTGCTGTCGGAAAGTGAACTAAGCGACACGATCGGCGCATATAACAAACGCCTGTTTTCGGGTGATCGCGCAACCGAGATCCTGTATGCGCGCGCTTGGTCTAGTTGGGAAAACGCGCTGGCTTCGATCCATTCGCATGGCGCAACCGGGGAAAGCCCCGGTGAATACGCGCGCGCCTTTGCGCGGCTTGAGAATCACTATTTCATCAACCGCGCGTTCCTTGAACAGGACGGGCAGATTCTGGACCAGATGGACAGAATCGCACATATTCCCGGCCATATCGTGCAGGGCCGGTATGACATGATCTGTCCGCCTCAGGCCGCGTGGAACCTTGCCCAGCTGTGGCCCAATGCCGAGCTGAAGATGGTGCGTCAGGCAGGGCATGCGCTGTCCGAACCCGGAATTAGCGCGGAATTGGTTCGCATCATGGACCGCGTGGCGGAGGGCGCGCTATGACCCGCATCGACCGTCGTGCTTTGTTTGCTTCCGGTGCTGCTGCCGCTCTGCTTGCGGCGACCGGTGCGTCTTTAGCCGATACGCCCAAAGTGGGTGGTACGCTGCGCTTGGCTGTGCCGCGCGATGACAGTTTGGAGCAGGTTGCCCGCGGGGCCGTGTTCGACACCCTGACCGAGATTGCATCCGACGGCACCCTGCGCGGAGAGCTTGCGACCGGTTGGCAAACTGATTCCCAAGCCCGCATCTGGAGCTTTGATCTGCGCGAGAACGCTCGTTTTCACGATGGCGCAGTCCTTGATGTAGGGGATGTGATGGCTGTTCTGGGCGATGTCGGGCAGGTCGACGCCTTGTCAGACAATCGCGTGCGTCTGGAGTTGGCTCAGGCCAACCCGGGTCTACCCTTCCTTTTGGCCGACAGCAGGTTCGTTATTACGCGCAACGGGCAAGGTGTCACGCCCTTGCAGGCGGCGAACGGCACCGGATGCTACCGAGTTGAACGGGCGGAGGATGATCGTCATTTCCTTGGGCGCCGTGTGGCGGGCCACTACAAGGATGGATTTGCTGGCTGGGCCGAAACCCTGGAAGTTATCGTGATTCCCGACGCTCGCGTGCGTACCGAGGCACTGCGAGACGGCTTTGTGGATATCGCGGCACTGCCGCAGGGCGAAGGGTTCAGCCCGCACCGCGGATTGCGCTTTTTTCCAAGCGAATCCGATATGGCGCTGGCTGTAGCAGGGCATGTCGGCATGCCCCGTCAGATCGGAACGGATCGCCCCCTGGATGATGGCCGCGTTGCCGAGCGTTGGTGGTTGATTTAAACGCCGAAAATTCGCCTGACTTCAACTTTGTGCAAAATTTTGCTATTGTAAGCGCTGTATTAGCTTAATTGTTTCGAAAATGGGAGAATTCCCATGAGGGTTGAAAGTTTAAAGAATATATCAATATCCATTTTGTCCGTAGCATTGGCGGTTGTTGCGGTGTTTGCCCTGAAATCAGGTAAAGACGTTACCGTAAAAGTCAGCAAAAACGGGACGATAGAGCTGGATGCCCGCGAAGGGCAGTCGCTGACCCAGTTGCTGGACAAGGGTTTTGAGGCCGTAGAGGCGAACCCCGAAGATAGTGCAGAGACGACAGCGCGGAAACTGTCCGATATGCGGGCTCTGACCCGCACGCTGAAGTCGCATGGTTACTATGCGTTGAACGATTCGGATCTGGTTCATGAGATTAGAGGGCTGAAAAAGGAGGATCCCCTGTCGGCCGGGCTGCGCGACGTTCTGTATGATCTGGAAGGTCCGTTTTCGCTGCCCGGAACATTGCGTGGGGCGGATTCACGGATGTGGCAGGCGATCGCTGATCTGTACGAGGGTATAAAGTCCGAACCGCGTGGTGACAGCCAGCTATTTGCGACGCTTTACACGAACTTCATTCAGCAAGAGACCGTGTTCAGCCCCTTCAAGCACGAGGTAACGGCCGAGGGCGTGTTGTTGCATGACGCAAATGGGAACGAAAAACCGATGGTGTACACCTGCCCCGACAGTTTTTTGAAACCGGGGATCACCGTCTTGATCAAGCCGACCGGCGGGTCATCCAATATCATGCGTCAGTTCACGGTTCGGCAAGATCCTGTTTTTCATGCCTGCGCCGCGAGGACACCGTTCGAGTTTTTGTCGGGTTCGGAAATGAAGCTGGGGCTGAACCGGGTGGCCTTTGATCAACTCTTCCCACCGCGGACGGCGAATGCCGAGCAGTTTCAGGGCAGGGGCACTCTTTCGGTTATTATTTACCCGCGCAACACGCAGCCTGCGCTTTTTGCATCTTCGGCGGAATAGGAGCATTCCATGAATAAACTTGCTGTTCTCGCTGCCATTATTGCACTTGTGACCGTCACTCTGTCAGGCGTATTACATGCCCAGGGACGTCAATGCCTGTTTGACGGCGAGGTCTACGAAGACGGGGACCGCGTTGGTCCTTACCTATGTGAAAATGGCGAGTGGATTTTGTCAGACTGATATTGTGATTGCCCATCCTGGCGCTTGGGCTTGCAATCTTGCAGTCGCTTGGCTATATGGCCGTTAACAGCGGCGTGTCGGGCTTCGGTCCGGGGCTCCACCGGAAAAGATCGACGGGCCGCGCGCCCGTTTTTTTGTGCCCGACTGACAGGGTAGAGTACCAGATGACAAATGACCTGATAGCCAAAGCAGCCATCGACCGGCGACTGGCCGAGATCATCACTCCCGTGATCGAGGATCTGGGGTATGAACTTGTGCGTATTCGCCTGATGAGCGGCAAACAAACCACGCTGCAGATCATGGCTGACAAGCCTGATGGCGGTATCGAAGTGGATGATTGCGCCGAGATTTCGAACGCGGTCAGCGCCACGTTGGATGTTGAGGATCCGATCCTTGACGCCTATGCGCTGGAAGTGTCCAGCCCCGGCATCGACCGCCCCCTGACCCGTCTCAAGGACTTTGAGGCGTTCGAAGGATATGAGGCCAAGATCGAAACCGCCGAACTGATCGACGGACGCCGCCGTTTTAAAGGTGAGCTGGCAGGGATCGAGGGAGATGAGGTCCTGATCAATCTCACCGAGGGGGACGAGACGATCACCATCGGACTGCAATTCGACTGGCTGAGCGACGCCAAGCTGGTCCTGACCGACGACCTGATCAAGGAAATGCTGCGCCAGCGCAAAGACGCCGGTGCCCTGAACGAAAACGCTTTCGACGAGATTGAGACCGAAGGGTCCGAAGAGGAGACGAACTGATGGCAATCACCTCAGCCAACCAGCTGGAGCTGCTGCAGACCGCCGAGGCCGTGGCCCGCGAAAAGATGATCGACCCCGGTCTGGTTGTCGAAGCGATGGAAGAATCGCTCGCCCGTGCCGCCAAAAGCCGCTACGGCGCCGAGATGGACATCCGCGTCAGCATCGATCGCAAGACCGGCAAAGCGACATTCACCCGCGTTCGCACCGTGGTCGAGGATGAAG
Source organism: Ruegeria sp. YTSA072 (assembly GCF_059610285.1). Classification (NCBI taxonomy): domain Bacteria; kingdom Pseudomonadati; phylum Pseudomonadota; class Alphaproteobacteria; order Rhodobacterales; family Roseobacteraceae; genus Ruegeria; species Ruegeria sp. YTSA072. The sequence continues at coordinate 108,692 of NZ_JBXWNI010000013.1, forward strand.
AGCTGGAAAACTATCAGGCCGAGATGACCGTCGAGCAGGCCAAGCAGTATATGGAAACGCCTTCGGTTGGTGACGTCTTCGTTGAAGAAGTGCCACCAGTTGAAATGGGCCGTATCGCGGCGCAATCCGCAAAGCAGGTGATCCTTCAGAAGGTTCGCGAAGCCGAGCGCGATCGTCAGTACGAAGATTTCAAGGATCGGGCAGGCACCATCATCAACGGTGCGGTCAAGCGCGAAGAGTTTGGCAATGTCATCGTCGATCTGGGCGGTGCTGAGGCCGTTCTACGCCGCAATGACAAGATCGGTCGCGAAAGCTATCGTCCGAATGACCGAGTGCGTGCCTATATCAAGGAAGTGCGTCGCGAAGTTCGTGGCCACCAGATCTTCCTGTCGCGCACCGCGCCGGAATTCATGGCCGAGCTGTTCAAGATGGAAGTGCCGGAAATCTATGACGGCATCATCGAGGTCAAAGCCGTGGCCCGTGACCCCGGTTCGCGCGCCAAGATCGCCGTGATTTCCTATGACGGGTCGATTGATCCCGTTGGTGCTTGCGTAGGTATGCGCGGCAGCCGCGTGCAGGCCGTTGTGAACGAGCTGCAGGGCGAGAAAATCGACATCATTCCGTGGAACGAAGATCAACCGACCTTCCTGGTGAATGCGCTGCAGCCTGCTGAGGTTTCCAAGGTGGTTCTGGACGAAGAAGCCGGTAAAATCGAGGTTGTGGTTCCCGAGGAACAGCTTTCGCTGGCCATCGGTCGCCGCGGTCAGAACGTGCGTCTGGCCAGCCAGCTGACCAATCTGGATATCGACATCATGACCGAGGCCGAAGAATCGGCGCGTCGTCAGAAAGAATTCGAAGCCCGCACCCAGCTGTTCATGGACAGCCTGGATCTGGACGAGTTCTTTGCACAGTTGCTGGTGTCCGAAGGCTTCACCAACCTCGAAGAGGTAGCCTATGTGGAGATCGAAGAACTGCTGGTGATCGACGGCGTTGACGAAGGCACCGCGCAAGAGCTGCAAACACGGGCGCGCGAACACCTGGAAGCACAGGCCAAGGCAGCGTTGGAAAGCGCCCGCGCGTTGGGTGCCGAAGACAGTCTTATTGAATTCGAAGGCCTGACACCCCAGATGGTTGAAGCGCTGGCCAAGGACGATGTGAAGAACCTGGAAGACTTCGCAACCTGCGCTGACTGGGAACTGGCCGGTGGTTGGACCACGGTCGACGGCCAGCGAATCAAAGATGACGGTGTTCTGGAACCTTTCGGTGTAACGCTGGAAGAGGCGCAGGATCTGGTCATGACAGCTCGGATCATGCTGGGCTGGGTCGATCCTGCTGAGTTGGAGCAGGCCGAAGAAGAAGTTACCGAAGAGGAGGCCGAGGCCTGATCTCAGGCTTCGGGTGGCGCAAATGGGTCGCGGTGGCGTCCATAAGGATCGGTCCGAAGGACCTGAACGCAAGTGCATCGCCACGGGCGAGGTTCAACCTAAATTTGGGTTGATCCGCTTTGTGACGGGGCCGGATGGTCAGGTCTTTCCGGATGTCGCGGCGAAACTACCGGGGCGCGGTGTCTATGTCGCGGCGGATCGAAGCGCGTTGGACAAGGCCGTGGGCAAAAAGTTGTTTGCACGTGGTTTCAAGGCACAAGTCAGCGTGCCTAACGATCTCGCGGATGAAGTTGAGCGTCAGATTGCGCGCCGTGTGATCGAGTTGGTGAGCCTTGCGCGTAAATCCGGTGATGCGATCGCCGGTTACGAAAAGGTCAAGACGTGGCTGGACCGGGAAGAGGCCCAGGTACTGATACAAGCCTCTGATGGATCAGGGCGCGGCAAGTCGAAACTGAGCACGCCGCACTTCGGAACATACATCGGCTGGCTGACGGCGGACGAGCTGGGACAGGCATTTGGGCGCCAAACTGTGATTCATGCGGCGCTCGCCTCTGGCGGACTCGCCAAACGTGTTGTAGAGGAAGCGCAGCGCCTGCGTGGCTTGCGCGAAACGGATGACGGCGGCAGGGGCCGCGCGGAAGGGTAAGAAGCTTTATGAGCGATAATGACGGCAAAAAGACATTGGGTCTTCGTGGCGGGGCACGCCCCGGAAATGTGAAACAAAGTTTCAGCCACGGACGTACCAAGAATGTCGTGGTGGAGACCAAACGCAAGCGCGTGGTGGTTCCCAAGCCGGGTGCCGGCAAGCCGGGTGGCGGAGCAACGCCCTCGGGTGATCCGTCGCGCCGCCCTGCCGGGATTTCCGATGCGGAGATGGCCCGCCGGATGAAGGCGCTGCAGGCTGCCAAAGCCCGCGAGGTCGAAGAGGCCGCCGCCCGCGAGGCAGCTGAAAAAGCGCGTGAAGAAGAACGCGCCCGTCGTCGTGCGGAGCAAGAGGCTAAGGAACGCGAACAGCGTGAGGCCGAAGAACGTGCACGTGCCAAGGCCGAAGAAGAAGATCGCAAGCGCAAAGAGGCTGAAATTGCGGCCCAACGCGCTGCTGCTCCGGCTGCACCGGCAGAGCCCAAGGCGGCTGCTCCGCGCAGCCCGGCGAACAAGCCTGCACCGGCTGCAACGCCGCGGAAAAACGATCGCGAGCGTGAACAGCGCGGAAATCGTGGCAAAGGCCGTGATGACAACCGCCGGTCCGGCAAGCTGACACTGGGTCAGGCAACGGGCGGCGAAGGTAATCGGCACCGCTCTATGGCGGCGATGAAGCGCAAGCAGGAGCGGGCGCGTCAGAAAGCCATGGGTGGTACGGTCGAGCGCGAAAAGGTAATCCGCGACGTACAGCTGCCCGAGGCGATCACGGTGTCAGAGCTGGCCAACCGTATGGCCGAGCGTGTGGCAGACGTTGTCAAATCGCTGATGAACATGGGCATGATGGTCACGCAGAACCAGACCATTGATGCCGATACCGCCGAGCTGATCATCGAAGAATTCGGTCACAAAGTGACCCGTGTCTCTGATTCGGATGTCGAGGACGTCATCAAAGAGGTCGAAGACGACGACAAAGATCTGAAATCGCGTCCGCCAGTCATCACCATCATGGGTCACGTTGACCACGGCAAAACCTCGCTGCTGGATGCGATCCGCGATGCGCGGGTTGTGGCAGGCGAAGCGGGTGGCATCACTCAGCACATCGGTGCCTATCAGGTGACAACCGATAGCGGCACCACGCTGTCTTTCCTGGATACGCCGGGCCACGCGGCCTTTACTTCGATGCGCTCGCGCGGTGCTCAGGTCACGGATATCGTGGTTCTGGTTGTTGCCGCCGATGACGCGGTGATGCCGCAGACGGTCGAAGCGATCAACCACGCGAAAGCGGCCGGAGTGCCGATGATCGTGGCGATCAACAAGGTCGACAAGCCGGGCGCGAACCCGGACAAGGTGCGCACCGACCTGCTGCAGCACGAAGTCATCGTCGAGAAAATGTCGGGTGAAGTTCAGGACGTCGAAGTCTCTGCCATCACCGGTCAGGGTCTGGATGAGTTGCTGGAAGCCATCGCGCTGCAATCCGAGATTCTGGAGCTGAAAGCCAACCCGAATCGCGCTGCCCAAGGTGCCGTGATCGAGGCGCAGCTGGACGTGGGTCGCGGCCCGGTCGCGACTGTTCTGGTTCAGAACGGTACGCTACGTCAGGGCGATATCTTCGTCGTGGGTGAGCAATACGGTAAAGTCCGTGCGCTGATCAACGACAAGGGTGAACGCGTCAAGGAAGCTGGCCCCTCGGTTCCTGTCGAGGTTCTGGGTCTGAACGGCACGCCCGAAGCTGGCGACGTTCTGAACGTGACCGAGACCGAAGCGCAGGCCCGCGAGATCGCAGAATACCGCGAACAGGCCGCCAAGGACAAACGCGCCGCCGCTGGTGCCGCAACGACCCTTGAGCAGCTGATGCAGAAGGCCAAGGAAGACGAGAACGTCAACGAACTGCCAATTCTGATGAAAGCAGACGTTCAGGGCTCGGCTGAGGCCATCGTTCAGGCGATGGAAAAAATCGGCAACGACGAGGTGCGCGTGCGCGTGCTGCACTCGGGCGTAGGTGCGATTACCGAAACCGATGTCGGCCTGGCCGAAGCATCCGGTGCGCCGATCCTGGGCTTCAACGTGCGTGCCAATGCGTCGGCGCGGAACACCGCGAACCAGAAGGGCGTGGAAATCCGCTACTACTCGGTGATCTACGATCTGGTCGATGACGTGAAAGCTGCCGCATCGGGCCTGCTGAGCGCCGAGATCCGCGAAAAGTTCATCGGCTACGCCGAGATCCGCGAAGTCTTCAAGGTCACCGGCGTCGGCAAAGTTGCTGGCTGTCTGGTCACCGAAGGCGTGGCACGTCGTTCCGCAGGCGTCCGCCTGCTGCGCGACAACGTGGTGATCCACGAAGGCACGCTGAAAACGCTGAAGCGCTTCAAAGACGAAGTGGCCGAGGTTCAGTCAGGTCAGGAATGCGGTATGGCGTTCGAGAACTACGACGATATCCGTGCAGGCGACGTGATCGAAATCTTCGAGCGCGAAGAGGTCACCCGCACGCTGGATTGATCCGGTAGTACAGTAAAACAAAAAAACAGCGGCTCACTCGGGCCGCTGTTTTATTTTTGTGAATGGTTGCAAGCCTTTGATTGTGCGTATGAGATTCTCTGAATCCAGTCAGTAAGGTGCGTTTTACAATCCTGCCCTAATTATGAGATGAGTCTGACTTCAAGGTCGGCTATGCGGACGAAGCCGACCTTGCGGAAAAGTGACGGAATCCTTGAAAAAGCTTGCTTCCGCTGGGATGGTGTCTCCGACAGAATTTTCTGAGGAATTGAAAATGCATTTCCCCAAACTTGCGGCGGTTTCGTCGATTGTTCTTGCAATAACCAGTTCGCAAGCGCTCGCCCAGGATGGGGGCCCGATACTGTTCACAAACGTCAACGTGTTTGATGGTGTGAATGAGGAAATGATTGAAAATGCCAATGTCGTTGTAACCGACAATCTGATCACAGATGTGTCCTCAGAACCCCTCGCCGTCGCCAATGGTATCGTCATCGATGGCGGCGGGCGCACGTTGATGCCGGGCCTGATCGACGTACACTGGCACACGCTTTACTGTTGCAATCCGCAGAGTGTGGTTGTGACCGGCGATATTCTTGAGGTCGCGGTGCGTGGTGCCATCGGGTCCGAAGGCACGTTAATGCGCGGCTTTACAACGGTGCGCGACGTTGGCGGTAATTCATTTGCCATAAAACGGATGATTGACGCAGGCGAGATCAAAGGCCCCCGTATCCTGCCGTCCGGCCCACCCGTAACACAAACCGGCGGCCACTTTGACTATCGCCCCTACCAAGCGGTTCCGACGAACGGCGCGGATTCGCAATGGTACTGGTACAGCGTTGGTTTGATGGCGCAGGCTGATGGTGTTCCGGAAGTGGTCAAGCGCGCGCGTGAAATCATGCGCATGGGCGCAAGCCAGCTTAAGATTTCCACCGGTGGCGGGGTGTCATCCACTTATGACCCTCTGGATGTACGCCAATACACCAAGGCCGAAATCGAGGCTTTCGTAGAGGTGGCCGACACCTACAACACCTATGTTGCATCTCATGTCTTCACGGACGAGGCCGTGGAAATTGCCGTTGCCGCAGGCGTTAAGTCCATCGAGCATGGCTTTTTGATGAGCCGCGAAACGATGGAACTGATGCGCGACAATGAAGTTTGGTTGTCAGTGCAGCCCCTGCTGGATGACGAGGATGGCTTTTCTTTCGACGACCCTGTTAGCCAGCAGAAATGGATCGACGTCACCAACGGTACAGATTTCACTTACAAAACGGCGAAAGAAGTTGGCGTGAAAGTCGCTTTCGGCACCGACATCCTGTTCGATCCCAAACTGGCCGAACG
>NZ_JBXWNI010000014.1:0-99843 GCF_059610285.1 Ruegeria sp. YTSA072
CCTTGTTTGGGACGGCCTATGGATTAGTACTTTTGGTCAAGGTCGTGATCGTTTCCGCCCTTCTTGGCCTCGCGGCGTTGAACAAGCTGAGATTTGCTCCGGCTCTCAGGGCTGAGAAGCGTGGCGCGGAAATTGCTCTCCGGCGGTCGATTTCAATAGAGATGTTGGCCGTTGTCCTGATCCTGTTTGCAACTGCAACCTTAACCAGTGTGACGACACCTCCCATCAATCTCTGACGGCGTCAGGCTCAAAGCCGGAACTGAAAAACTGTGTTACGAATGTCCGCATAGGGCTGACCGCGGTGCTTTGGAGCAAAATGCGGATGACTGCAAAGTCCGCAGAGCGGTCATCAGTGAAAATTCTGCGAACGTCTGCACTGAGCCCATTTTGTCCGATGCCGCGCGGCGCGTAGGTGTCCAGTGTTGGCTACATTTCACCAGTGATACAATCAGATGCCAACTAACAGCTATTCATCATCTGGGTACTTTATAACAAACCTGTTGTTCTTTTCGTTGTGCATTTCCCAATAACGCTTGGTGATCTGACTTGTGATATGGCCGGGAGATCCAGCACCGATATTTTGTCCATTCACTTTGGTCACTGGCATGATCCCTCCGGCGGTTGAAGAAATAAACACCTCGTCTGCACCCAGGAGATGGTCTTGGGGTATGTCGACGGCTGAGCAGTCAAATTCCAGGTCCGTGCAAATGTCGAAGACCGTCTGACGAGTGACTCCGAGAAGCACACCGAACCTTGGTGTTAGAACTCTTCCGTTGATGACGGCAAAAATATTGAACCCGGGCCCTTCAGACACGTTACCATTTGTATCAACAAGTATCGCCGTATCAGCACCGCGGTCGTAAGCCTCATAGAGGCCTTTCACCAGATCCAACCAATGATAGTTCTTCACTGTGGGGTCCACTGAATTTGGAGGAATGCGCACCAAGGATGATATTGCTGCATTGAGTCCATGCTTCATCTGCTCTGGATTGGCCACCGATCCAAACGGGATTGCGAACGCGATGAACTGATTGATGGCATCACGTGGATCCCGGCTGAATGTCGGAGACATGCCGCGAGTACAAATAAACTCGACGTACGAGTTCTTTAGTCCGGACAGTGCGACGCAATTGTGCAGTATCTCGGTAACCTGGTCTCGGTCATACTCAATCGACATATGCAGCTTTTCCAAACCTGCAAAAAACCGATCAAGGTGGCTTTCGAGTCGAAAGAAAGCTCCGCTCCAAACATGGACGACATCGTACGTCGCGTCGGAATGAAGTAGACCATAGTCCAGAACCGAAATCTTAGCTTCCGAAATCGGCAAATACTGCCCGTCCATGAAAGCCACGCCAGGAGGATATGTTTTAGGGTCAGAGTAATGCTCGGAGAGATTGGGTAAAACAGTCATGAATAGAAGCTACCGGAGTGCGGACTGAAATCGCAATGTCCGTTTTGGGCTGGTTGCGATCAACGATGCTCATCGTAGAGACTGGTGGTACATGGTTCCGCAGAGCAGTAATTGGGAAATGCTTATCCGGGGCGCTTTGCTTCCTAGCAGGAGAGGCGCTTAGAAGAAGCGCGCACTACTACAACGACAGTCGCCATAGACTTCTGATGTCAAATATTGGGCAATGGAGGCAGGTAAGCTGTACTAGCGGTCTGGGTCTGTATCGAGTTTGCCCCAGAGATCGTCAATCAGATCTGAGAAGCCATCGTTCGAGGCCTCCTTGGGCAGTAGACCAGCTCTTCGCCGGCGTTCGACCTCGGCCATTAGTTCTTCCTCTGTGACTGTCTCAAACACATCACATCGTAGAGCTTCAATCTCGTCCGCTGTCCACGACTCAAATTTGTCAGCGTAGAAGCCCAGGGAATACGGCTCGTCTTCAGAAATCTGTTTAACCACCGCATTCCAATCATCACTCTGGTTCGGTTCCTTTTCGACCCTCTCATCTAGTTCGCGGATAGACTTGCGGATCATCGGCAGCAGCTCTGCCTGAACGCTTTCTTCACCTACACCAGTCCCTGCAAGCCAAAGGTTCGCAATCTTGCGGACGAGCGCCCAAACCGTCAAATTTCGAGGGTGACCTTTAATCCGGCCGCCAAGGCCTTTTTCTTTAATGCCCAGCTGTTTAGCGGCCCGTTCGTTCATTCGGACATTGTAATCGGACACGTCCGCGAGTTCTGAATCGTTCTCAGCAATGGCTCGAGCGACCTCGTTTTCGCCGACATAGACAACCACCTTCAACATCCCGCTACCCCTTCCTTCGCCGGTTCATCACTCGGTCCAGGTGGCTGTAGTCCAGATCTCGCATGATCCTTTGCACTTGCTCTGGATCGACTTCGCGATCTTTTCCAGCGGTGTAGACGATGTGTCTGACATAGATCGCCAACGCGACAATGATCACGGCGGATAAGATCAAGCTGAAATGCTCGGCCCCCATCACTAAGTCTTCTTCCTTGGGTCTTCGATCCCGAGGTCGTCGAACACGTTGCCGCTACCATCAGTGATCTCGACATCATCGTCGTCAGTCACTAGATCCCAGCTGTTCTCCTTGACCCACTCATCCCGCCATTTGGGCGCATCGGGCGGACGCTGTGCAAAATCGGCGATTTGCTCGAAAATCATCTTGCGCAATGCTAGCCAGACTTCCGGACCCTCTTTGCGACGAGCTTGAAGCTCTGCGATCAAGTCATCCAGAGGAACATCCTGCAACGAGCGCCCGAAGATTTCTTTTACTGAATAAACTTCGCCTCTTTTGTTCTCAGCGATCCACTCGTCTGTCCACTCCGGAACCTCGTCGGGCTTTGGCACGACTTCCACCACGTGCTCTTGCACAACCTCCAGCAACGCTGGCCAAAACTCTTCATCCGCTTTCAAGCGCGCACGAATCTCGGTAATCAGGTCATCGCTAGTAAGTTTGTCACTCATCTGTCTTATCCTTCGGCACAGTAACCTTTCGTGCCCGGATCTCATCTGCGCTGATCGGCTTGGTTAGTTTCGCTCGACCGGCCGCGATTTCAGCTTCCAATAGCTTCAGCAAACGCATCGTCTCTTCGTCCACCTCAACGTCGTCGTCATCACCCATCAGACTTCTCCCGAGTACAGTAACAGTGAGAACAGAGCGCTTGAGACCTGTCGGTTGTCCGAACGACGTCACCAACGTGGCCACACTCTTCACACGTCACACCGGATCGAAATTCCATCCAGTCAGCGTACTCCTGAATGAGATCGTGGTATCGACTGAAACCGATGGAAATCTTGCCATCCTGGCCTTTCTTAATATCCGAGATCTGAATAGTTCCAGGGTCCAGTGCCCTGAAATCCTGACTGAAGGAAAGCTTGTGGAGTGCTTGCGAAATCACGACGAGCCAGCCCTTTCCGACAGCAGGAACAAGAGATGCGCAATCCCGAGAAACGAGGTCTGGATAGTTTTCCACAATGTCCAGCCTCAGGCTGTCGGGCCAGGATTCTTCGGCGCCCTCAAATCGCCGCCGCAGAGCATCATTGTAGCACCAGCTGCAAAGCGTCGTCACAAACCCAAGGATGCTCTGGCGTTGGGCAGAGTTAGAACAACCTTCACAGGTTTGCTCAATTTGATCGACACGCCATTGAATCTCTTCACTCGCAGCCTGGTTGCATCCCGGGCCCTCATAGACGCGCAAGCCTCCCCATTTCTGTTTGATCTGAACGATGGAGGGGTGTTCATCACCAAACAGGTCGGTCTGCTCGTCGATCAACCTCTTCACTTTCTCAAGTGCAAGCGTAAGCTGCTTCGCCCACCCGGCACGATGCTCACCAAGCTGCTTGAAGACGCTTCCATGAATATCGTTCCAGTCGACAACACTGCTCATCACTGACCTCCGGGCGCGCGCCTCTTTGAGATCGTGTGAAACCTCCGCCATAGCAGTCATCATACGGTCGACCACTTCGCGTTCATCACACTCGACATGCAGACCCTCGGTCGACCATGTGACGTCAGAGACGTGCGGAGCTGGGTAGTTGTGCGCCATCACCAAACGCATTTCTTCGGCGTACCAGGCGTCAAATGAGCGGAGATCATCTGGCGCTCCATGGTCCTCGATCACACCTCGGACCTTTTCCCGGAATTCCTTCCAGCTCTTTTCGATATCATCCATCAGTCACATTCTCCAGAACTTGGTCTTGTTGAGATGGAAGCCCCCTCTCGAGACTTGGCAAAGGGCAATCGGCGGGACATGACCTGTGGCCAGCGAGCCCGTATTCATGAGCTTCCGGGCGTAGTCCTCATCATCGTTGCCTTCCATAATTCTATTGAAGATCACCTGTTGTTCGGCGGTCATCACCAGTCCTTCTTCACGCACGCGGGGCACCGATTACGGTCATCCGTTCGGTCAATCTGGCCGTAATATCCGCAGACACCGCAGGTCATTCGATCTCGAATGGGCTTCTGTCGAACGCCAAAAAGCCTCTTCCTTTCAGGGTGGCGCTTGCTTGCGACTTCATGCGCGCACCAACAACACAGTGTAGTGTACCAGCCGTCCAACAGCTGGGTCTCGGCAGCGTTTGAGCATCGCTCACAGGTACGATTTGCTCGTGCAATCGTCGCAGCAATCATCGACTGGATGCATCGATCATCACACCTGTGGTAGATGCGGAGCTCTCCCAGCTTTTCCTTGATCTGGAGGATGAAGGGGTAGGTGGCATCCTTTAGATCGCAGTGTTCTTTGATCTCTGTGAAGAGCGTCGTGACCAAGCCGGACCACCCTTCGGGTGTGCGGCCGAGGTTCTTCTCGACCGACTGCTTGATGTCGTTGAAATCAATTGTGTTCGTGACGTCGTTCGCCATGTCTGACGCCTCCTGAGGATGGTAGGAGGCGTCGGAATCGAACCGGCTCGTGCACTCTAATCTGGAGCAATTACAAGGATATAAGCCTCGCCCGCATACCAATGCTGCCTCCCACGGATTTCGCGTGGGTTATCGACCTCAGGCCGATATTCGATGGCAGTGGATGCGTGTGAACGTCATGTCCGCAAGCTGAACCAGTTCGTATAACCATGTCAAGACGGAGCGTGCGGCACTTAGAAATTCACCGCGTAGTTCTGGGAACCTTCTAGCATAGCGTGTGCCCGATACACTGATGCATCTTATTTTGCGGGTCAGTACAGCGTCGAGTAGCTCTCTGACGGCGAAACAATTCGATACCCTGTGATCCGGACTCGAACTCAGAAACTCCGTCGATAGTTCGCTCTGAACCGGCGCGCGCCTTTTGATCTGCGTCTGATGGGCTCTGTTCTGGAGAAATACAAAAGTCTTGATCTGACCAAACCTCAGCGGCAGCATTGACCTGCATATTTCGAAAAATGGAGATACCGATTGCAAGACCTTGCAAGTTTCAATCCATTTAGCGTCTCGAGTAATTTGTGATGATACGTTCCTCACCTGAATTGCTGGCGGTTTCGAGGCGTTGGTATGAAATACTCAGAACCAAGAAGAATACTGACGAGTTGCAGGATTTTCTGTCGCAAGCAGATGAACTAAGGTTCGTTGGCACAGGCGAAGGTGAGTTTTGGAGCGGGCAAGCAGTTCGCGATGGGGTTAGCGGATTTTTTGCGGAGATCCCGGCACCCGTGGTTTTCGAAGAAGTTGAAGCTGAGGCCTTCGAAAACGGAGAAACGGGATGGTCATCCTTCGTCCATAAGATTCAGTTTGTCGGCTTTGATGAAGCCGTCTTTTATCGCACCGTCCTGATTTTTGTCCTTGAGGGAGCGGCCTGGAAGATCATCAATCGCCACGCTTCAGTGCCCACTCCAAATATTGAACTCGTGGGTAAAGAGCAGCTGGCCATCCAAAAACTGGTTGATGCTGCGCGTGAAGATGGACCCGAGCTGGTCCAAACCGAAGGTTTGGCTTCGGTACTTTTCACTGATGTGGAGGGCAGCACAACGTTGGCGGAGGCGTTGGGCGATCAGCGTTGGTCGGTGCTGATCGAAAACCACTTCCAAGTCTTGGCGGCGATCATTGAAAAGTATCATGGCCAGTTCGTGAAATCCCTTGGAGACGGAACGTTGTCCGTCTTTCCGTCCGCGAAAGAAGCACTAACGGCCGCTATCAAGATTCAGGGGGCCATTGCATCGGCTTCCGAGGAGCCATCTTTCGGTGTCCGGATTGGGATTCATACTGGTGATGTCGTGCAATCTCGTGGAGATTTTTTCGGTACGGTGGTCAATAAAGCGTCACGCATAACGACCGTTGGTGCGGCGGGCGAGATACTCGTTTCAGATGCGACTCGCGCCATGGTCGGAGGACGAACCGATTTCTCATTTTCTGAAATAGAACCAAGACTCCTGAAAGGTCTACGCGGCCACCACGTTTTGTATCGGCTGGATTGGCAAGATTAAGTGTTGGGGGCGCCGTAACTCCGGTAAATCGCCTAGTCTACTTGGGGAGCAGCACCGCAAGTTGTTTTGAGGTTCGCGGCACACCTCACATCGCCAGCAATTCGCGATGAATGGCGACCATTGCCCAAGTGTCGCGCGTACAATACGCAACGAGATCAGAATAGACCTTCTCGCGCGCTGGATCATCCGGTTCGGTCAGTGTAACGTCCTTCCAAAGGCGAGACGCGCTCGCCCCCTCTTTGATGTCCAGATCATCGTATGAAAGTTCTGGCAAAAACGCTGGAAGAACGGCCTTGATAGAGGCGCTTCCCTTGAACGCGGGATCGTTGATCACTTCATCCGCAAACGGCTTCATCAAATCTACAACACGAGCATTTAGGCCTTCCAGAAACTCAGCGTGCTCTGGATAAGTTTCCGCCATTTCCGTATTGCGCGATTTTTCGAACGGCGCATACCAAACCACTATTGAGCCGACGTCTCCCATGTCCTCACGAAGTCTGTTAAGTAAGGCTGGCATCGGATTACTGGCGTTTCGGTGGAGATACTCCCTGTGCTCTATTTCTCCGCCAGGCTGATGCTGGATATGCAAGGAATACTGGAAAGCGACTTGCTGATAGGGGCGCGTTCCGTTCCAAGGTGACAGCAAACTTTGAGACGTCTCGTAGTCAAAGTAATAAACCGGATAGACAATCTCGCTCAGAAACCTGCTCAACTCCTGATGATCGATAGTGCGTGCACCGTTCGCCAGAGCTCTCAAGTAGCGTTGCGTCGACTTGCCCAACACAGATGGATCACTGATCTCGTCAATCTTTGTGATCCCGTCTGCGATGAGTTCCGAGGCTTTTTCCGCATTCATGAACGGAAGGCGGTGGATACTGTCATGCGCGAGAGGTGGGTCGAGTTTTTCGCGGATCTCCAGCCATTCACCATAGGATTTAAGGCGCGCACTTTCAGGGGACGGATCAGGCATCGTACCGCTGGCAACGACGCTCAATGCCTGATCGATACGCGTGCGTGTTTTTTCGAGCTGCTCAGTCACCGCATCCGTGATGTCAGTGATGCTGACAAGCTCTTGCGGATTGATTTCGCCGTTTCTGACGTAATCACGGTTCACATGTGCCACTTCGCAGCGCGCAATGGGGAACCCCGCTGCCTCAAGCACGACACGCTGGAATGCGAGATCAAAAGTGTGTTCGGGCTTTGCAGATGTCCCGCTCTTGATCTCTGTCAGAACGTACCCATCGCCACTGCGGCTCACGATGTCGGAGATGCAAGTTATGGTTCCATCTTCAAAGCGTCCCTGCGCCACTGCGTTTGCACCGTTTCTCCAAGCCTCCAAAGTACGCGCGGGCAGAGCCTGGTATTCTGAAAAATCTGAAAAACCGAGGCGAACGAGATCACCAAATAGCTCCTCAGCATATGGCTCAAACGCGTGCCCCTCGTCAAAACGCGCTTGCAATGAAGGGTCAATCGGCGGCAGCAGATGCCTGGCGTGTTTCTTGATCCATAGCCAGGCGGGGTGCCTGAGAAACATCATGTAATCTGATTTGGATAGCATCGTATAATTTGCATTCCAGAATTGATGAAATCAGTGGAAGACTATCGCGCCCAGCTATTGAGAGTAACTTTTCTTTGGTGAAGTAGGCGTCACAACTCTATTACAGCCTCATGTAAATCGCACCGACAGCTCGGTGTCCATGACACCACCAAAGCCCGCTGACCATTGTTCGCCCGGAAACACTGGCCATGCGTCTGTCAAAGTACCAGTTGTGACTAGCTCGCCTCCTTGAAGCTGGTCGGCGTCTGAGAGCAGAGAAATAAGATGAGCCAGGACTTCAATTGGGCCACCGAGCGCGTTTTCACCCTTGCCGGACTCGATGGCCTCGGTGCCCTTGAACAATGCTAGAGGCACTTCGGCCAAGCCGGTCAAGACATCATGCGTCGCCTCGATTTTGTCGCCAAGAACAAGGCAGCCGTGCAATCCTTGTGCTGCGATTGAGTCTTCGACCGAGAATTTCCAGTTGGGATAAATCGATTGAACAATTTCAAATCCCGGGGCAACCCAATCCACGCAACCTGCCAACTGCTCATTGTTCATTTCAGCCGTCGGCGCATCGCCGAGGCCAAGTACGATTTCTGGCTCGATTCTCGGTTCTGAATACCTTGCCAAGTTTACCGGCTGATCAGTCGAAAACAGCCCATCTGAGTGAACCTCTCCCCAAATGGGTTGATCTACGCCATAAACAGGCCAAATCGCGCGGTTCGTGAAGCCGACCTTCCGGCCAACTCTCTTTTTGCCCTGAAGCTCTCGGACGCGACTTGCAATCGAATAAGCATCATCCAGCGTTAGCTGTTCGGTCTCTGAAGACAGTTTAGATATCTGCTGGGCAGAGGTCAGGGCATCAGCGATTTTCTGAGCGTTAGCTTCAATATCTCTTGTCATATTCGCATTATACGGACCAAGGGCTGGATTACGATGCAATCCAGATTTTGAAGGTCTATAATCGAAAACTCAAAGGTTAGCACTGAAAGTGTTGATACCTTCTGCATCAAATGGGCTAGTCCAAGGCGTTCTGGCGACAAAAAAACTCCACCCGTTGCTGCACCCTAAAAATTATGCTCCCCAACTGGTACTAACAGTTCAATTGCAACTTAGAGCGACGAGATGGCATTGATCACTGCTTCTCGGTTCTGAACAGCGCCGGTTTGTAGATACTCCATAGCTTTGAGAGCAGCTTCATGGGCTTGGAAAGATGACCCGCCAACGCAATCTTCTACAACGCGGCAGAAGTAGTCTGATTGGTGGCCATCGACGAATGTGTAGTGTACACAAACATCTGTCAGCCCGCCGCACAACAAAAGTGTGTCCACCTTTAAACCGCGCAGCAGGATTTCGAAATCGGTTCCAAAAAACGCAGAATACCGTCGCTTCAGGACGATGTAATCACCTTTGCGATATCCCATCTCATCTTTTGCAACTTCCGTTCTTGGATCACCTTCGAGACAGTGTATGTCTTCGTCACCATCCAGCTCACGGCCGAAGTCTATCCTATCGGGACGATGGATTTCCTGAACGAAGATGACGGGCACATTGTTGTCATGCGCGGCGTCAACCAAATCGCGCGCAGCGATCATGCGCTCTTTGTAACCCGGCATGTTGTCAATGGAGCGCACTTCGCTGTCATCAATAAACGTGCTCTTTTGAATGTCGATTAAGATCAGGGCAGGTCTACCCTCGATCAGTTTCTTGGCTGGTTTGGTTTTGGTTGTCACGTTCGACCTCTAATCTGCCAGGTCGTCCTGAAGATACGCCGGTAATTAGCCGGGTCGTCCCAGCGGGCAGATCAATTTTGACTAAATGTGCAACTGAGTATGGTCAAGGCCGTGCTGCGTTGTTTTGGAATGAAAACTGTATACTCGCGCCCAGGGCAACATTGCCCGCAAATTGCCGTTAGGGGTTAAGTGTAGCGATGGTCTGTACCCAGCCCAGAATGGGCAGCTAAATACGGAATATAGCAATTCAGAAAAATTGTGACTTCCGACCAGCGGCTACTCAATTGCAGTGCGAAATGTTGAGGTAAGCCGTTTGTTCAAACCGTAATGAGGTTCGGCTGAAGAACCGTAGTGCAATTCCGCCAATGCAGCGATGTCATTGAAAATCACTACGGAGCCGCCTTCTTCATTCGCGTAAACTAGTAGTTTTTGGCAAAAGGCATCCAAACCAATTGCCGGAAAGCCCGCCATAGCTACGCCACCGGGTGCTGGTCCGCCGAACAGTAAAAGTACCGCCTCCGGCAGGTCCACCCCCAGTTGGGACGCTTCGGTCGCAAAATCGATTTCCCCAAACCAGACAGTATCGTCCTGCCCCATCACGGCTGTCCTGAGACGTTCGACTGCCTCTGGTACGCTGAGCTGAGATCGCAGTTCGATGACCCCATAGTCGGCAAACAATCCGCTGATTGGCGCTGGTGCTGCATCCAAGCCGTTCAGAACTTCGAGCAGCTTGCTTTCAAATGTATTTAACGCTTGGGTGTCATTCAGACCATGCCGCACTTTGAGAAACTGAGAGTCTGTATAGGCGATCTGCGGGCGATCATCCTGATCGAAGGAAAGAGCGCGAAAAGGAAGGTCCAAACCTGCTCGTATGTTCTCTTCCAGAATGGGCGTGTTTACCTCTGGATCAGAGAAAATGAGTACACGTGATGCTGGCATTACTACGCCTTCAGCTTTGGCCAAGCGCGCGTGATCTATCGATGCGATTGGAGTAGCTCCCGCTTCGACAACGGCAGTCTCAAGCTCTAAAAAGTTTTTGTCCACCGCAGTCTGGACAGATGACGATTGAGCCAGACCGGATGTCGAAACCGACGCAGTTGTAATGATCGAGAGAACAAAGAAAAACCTCAGCACTTTAACACTTCCTGTTTCATTGTACTTTTCTCAGGGAAACCGCCGCCAGAGCTGCAAAAGCTATCTCGGCCGCAAGGTAAAATAGAAGCAACCCGTTTGGAACTCCATCGATAAGAATGCTTAGCATGCGTCCAACAGCCAGTCCCGACATAAACAAAAACAGAACCCAAAGCGCAGGGCGTTGTAATTCTGGTTTCGAAGCAGCCGCCAACCAAAACAACGCGTTTGCCAGGTAAAGACCCATAATCGCTCGGAACACGTGGGTTTGGTTCGTTCCTTCCACTGGAAATCCCAGTAAAACTGGGATCGAACTACCCGGCATCAGGCCATATGATAACGCAATTGGCACGAGGCCGACAGCAGCAAGCAGAAGGACTAATCTGGCACTCATGGAGGACTCCTTCTCGTAGAGGTTTCGCTTTGTTGCGAAATTCCTAGTCGGTTTTTTGGGCACCCGATGATCCGAGCCGGATGCCCAAACAGCACTCAGAAAAGCATATTGTATGCCTCATTAACCTTCTGAGAGATGACACCTTCGGTTGATGTCTATTCGTCAACTTAACCTTGGTTGGATACCAGCTTCCCACTCGGAAGAATTCCTCTAAGGCTTCAAGATGTGCCTGGCGCTACTGCTGCTTTCGTTTGACCGAAATAATGCAGCCAGAGTGTTTTGGATGCCGAGCAGGTACATCCCGTGCCATTGCGTCCACGTTTCCGAGGTGCCGCAACGCTCCGTTGTTCAGCAACACGCCTCGTCCAGCATCATACCGGCGCTGTCCAAATCCGCTGGCTACGCATTCCCAGTCTTCCTTGGCTGCCGCGTCGCGGAATCTCGGTAGGTCGTGCGGGTCATGTCGTCCAGGTGTTGCTGCGACGTGATCGTGTTTCTTCGCATTGCTTTGGTGGGTTAAATGGTGGGTCACTTGTGTTGTGCCAGGTTGCTGGACAGTACCGGTTGTCGGCCTCGGCTTAGGGCGCATGATTGTCACGACGCCTTGTGGTTTCGGATGTCCTGGGACTGCCACGTGAGTTGCCGTAGGTTTTGGTGTCAACTGTGGAACCTGACCAGGAACCGCCGTGGGAACCTGATTGGGGGTTGCGGTTGGGACAAGCGGTGGTGTCGCCGTAGTACCGCTGGGTTGCGGAACACGGCCGGGCACTGCGACCGGAATCTGGTTTGGTGTTGCAGTCGGGACGAGCGGTGGCACAGCAGTTTGTCCAGTGGGCTGAGGTGGGACCTGACCAGGAACTGCGACTGGTATTTGGTTTGGTGTTGCGGTGGGCACAAGTGGCGGCACCGCTGTTGGGCCGGTGGGTTGAGGCGGAACCTGGCCAGGGGTAGCGACCGGAACTTGATTGGGAGTTGCAGTCGGAACTTGCGGGGGCACCGCGGTGGGACCAGTAGCCAATGGCGGAACCTGATTTGGAACAGCTGTCGGAACCCGGTTTGGTGTCGCGTTTGGTGCCAGAGGCGGAGTTAGGGTCGGCGCTACTACCGGCGTGGGAACCTGACCAGGAACCGCTATTGGTGTCGCAATAGGAACCTGACCGGGAATTGCGTTCGGGACCGCGCCCGGCGCAAGGACTGGAACAGTAACGGACGTGGGCGTTTGCTGCGTTCCCTTAGGCGGCAACTGATTTGCCACCGGCTGAGTTGGGCCAGTAACTTGATTACCTGCCCCTTGCCCACCAGCCTGCCCGCATCCTTGGCTCGACTGGTGTGGGTTCCCTACGCCTCGGCACCACCCGTAGTGATTTCCGCGGGCAAAGACCTGAGTAGCGGCCAGTTCTGCAATTAGACAAGTTGCGGTAAGTACAGCAATTCGGTTCAGTTTCATAACATCCTCACCAACTTGTTGTCAGAGCAAGATACGCGCCAGGATCGCCAGAGTCGGTCAAAGGGCCGTCTCTCAAAGGGACACCGACATATCCGGACAGGAATAGATTTTGCTTAAACTCAATGTCCAACCCGAGACCTGTCGATGCCAGTGTAGCATTGTCAACTTCAAAACTCGCAGGGTCATTGTTCGAGATGTAACCCACGTCGAAAAAGGCAAAGGGTGTTAAGCGATGGATGCTCTGGGAACTGGGGAAGTAGGAATGAGACACTTCGAAAATCGCGGAAATCCCGGAATCACCATCCACTTCGTCAAAACGATATCCGCGCAAAGCGTAGCGATCACCAAGGAAGTACTCTTCGACAGAGGGCAGCCGGTCTGTTGTGTACTGCCCCCAGATCTCGGTGCGCCAAGCTGTGTTGGGCGACAAGCCCGTTAGTGGGCTTTCGTATCCGATGCCGCCTCGTAGATGCCAGAACGAAGAGTCCCCGTCGTCAAAATTCGCGTCTGTCGTTTCATTGTCATTATCGCCAAAAGATAAGGTTAGCCCCGCTTCCAGAGCTTGTCCCTTTGGATAGTTTTGCCCGTAAAGATAAGTAAGGCCAACGACACTCGCGTCACTGGATAATGGAACGCCGCCACTGACTGAGTCCGCTTTTGAAAGGCGATAATCCAGCAGAAAGTATCCATATCGGGCTACATCTCGGATTACGGGGTAACCCATCGCGACGGTGAAGTTTTCGCCGTCAATATCTGTTCTAGCAAAATTTCCTGAGAGGTCACGTTTTGCGTTTATGTTCCCGTAGAAGATCTCACCGTACAGACCATTACTGTTCAGCGGGGTGCGATAGGTAAGAGCGCCCCATAAAGAGTGTTCATCGTCTTTGTCCCAATTGTAATTGCCTGAACCCTCAAATCGCAGCAGATCCCCAACGGTCAGTGTCGAATAAAACTCTTGTACGACATAGAAACTGAGCGCTTCCCCAAGCTCACGCGGAGGGTTGTCTAGTGTCGCACTACCGGCTTGTTTGCGCAGAGGTTCTCCCAATACTCTCAGCCGAGCACCAGCCTGATCCGGGTAATCAAGTTCGGTCGACACGTCCAAATCGGGTATGTCCTCGGCTAGCATAACCGCCCGCTCAAATCGTTTGAGAGTTATTGGATATGCGGTGGTGAGGGGCTGAAAAATCTTCTCTAGTGTTTGGAACGTGCGAGTATCTACGCCTTCAATTTCGATGGTTTGAATGCGCCCTTCATCAACAATTATGCTCTGCCCATCGGGACCGGGCCAGGCCTCAGCCAAAAAGTAACCGTCTTCTCGGTAGATCTGAGTAATCGTTGATGCGACCTCCACCGCTGTGATGCGCCCAGACCGATTGAAGGCCAATTGACCGGCAAAAGTTAACAGCTCATCCGCATCATACACCGTTACGCCGCTGACCGAGTGCTGGGACGCGATGTCCCAGGTTTGGGCAATGCTACTTCTTGGAACTGATGCAGTGGCCACAAGAGTGCAAATGATCGCAAAAACAACTGAGCTGAATACGCGCATTTTTGACAACCTTAAAGTGACTGAGCATGTTGAAGTCCAATGTTATTATGTGGTTCGCATGTGTGAACCTGACGCTACTCGAATATATTGATGGGTGATGTTTTTAAGAAACACAGTGAACAGAACGCAGATTTACTTAATATGCCGCACATACGACGGCGCTCAATTACACAACCCGGCTTTTCAACAAGTTAGAGTAGAGAACTAGTAGAACAGTCCTCACAATTCCGGTTGCTCAAAAACATAAAGCCGCGATTTCTTGGCATCGTCTGTCAGGATATAGAGAAGCCCTCTGGTTTCATCGAGGGCGATCCCTTCGGGATGTTTAACTTCTTTTTGTTTTCCATCTTCTGTGAACGTCAAACTGATAGACTTTACGGACTTGGACTCTGGATTGTAGACGAAGATCTGACGGCTTTTGTCACTCACAATCCAAAGAGAACGCGAGGACCGGGACCATGTCAGGCCACTCAAATCCAGTTCATCATCATCTACACGCTCGGAGATAAAACCTGCATCGCGGGCTAAAGGAATGATCTCAATAATTTCGTCTAGCTCTGGCGATAACACCATTAACAACCTTGGTTGTCCCTCAATGCCAACGAAGACCCGCCCGGATTCCGGGTCAACGGCGATGCCTTCGGGTCCCTTGTTCAATGGGTTGCCGACGAGTGATGCAGCGGCGGTCGGGTAACCTTTAAGAGATGCGAGAGGTATTGTCGTCAGTTGAATGGGGTCAGTTGGGTGAACGACTAGGATTGATCGGTCAGTTTCTTGAAGCACCAAAACAGACCCATCTTTTCGAGGTGCAACACCCTCCAAATCTGATCCTGCCAATGCTGGTAACTTGAAAGAGTTTCCTAATACCCCGTCGACTCCGAGTAGGTGCAGTTTAGGTTCGGCATCACTTACAGACCACAAGAAGCCTTCAGCGTTAGACATTGCCAAACCGGAAGGCTCTGAAAATCCCTCTGATTTGTCTGCCACCTTGAATTTATCGACCAGAACCAAACCAGCACTTTCAGCGTAGGCAAAATCGGTCCAAGGCAAGAAGGCTGCCGCAACCAAGCTGGCCGTAAAAGCGAGTCGTCTAAGTTTGCAGAAACACCGTGAAATTTCAGCTTTTGACGAAAACACTCTGTTTTCTGTCATTGGATTCTCTCGCGCTTGGACCACATCCCTGTATCAGCGTTCGTATCACAGTCCGGATACGATGTCCGAAGAATGCACTGTAATCTCTTTACCTGATCCCGCCTGTTGCGATTGAATTGAATAGGGCACGATGTGCTTTTGTTAAGCTTAAGCCTTTGGCTTGAGCAGGAAGGAAGACAAGTTGAATACGACCCTCACACTTGTGACCGTGTTGTTGATGCTGCTGTTGCCAGGTGCTGCGGTGTCACAAGTCGACCCTGCGACGATGCTGGCCGGGGCTTCGGGGTCAGAAATCGTTATCGAACGCCGGTGGACGCAGTTTCGTGGCAAACAGGAACTGTATTTCTTTACTCTCGATGTGATCGTCACGATCATTCTGGCTGGCTTGATCGTCTATCATCCGGTGAGACGTAAAGCCCGTAGAAGCGTCCGCGACATAGTTATGCCAAGGCTTTTCTTCCTGTATGCGCTTATCGGCATGGCGGTTGGTTTTCTGGTGGTTCAGCACGGGTCAATGATCGGTTTTGTCATATTTGGAATCGGAGCGTTGCTCAGGTTCCGCTCCAATCTCGATGATCCGGTGGACACTGTCGAAATGATAATCGTGACTGTTCTTGGTCTTGCGGTCGGTTTGGGCTTGCCGCTGATGGCCACACTGGTGGCGGTTGTATGTTGGTGTTTCATTTGGCTCGGTGGACGAAACAAGGGTGTGGAAATTTCGCTCAAAGCTTCAGACGAAGAACACTCATTGAACGTCAGCGGTGCCATTGAAGCTATGGCCGCAGACGCTGGCTGGAAGCTGGTCAGAAAACACCACGTCCCCGGAAAGTCTCGCGTCTCATTGCTTTTCATCACCTCGGGAGGGCTTTCAGAAGCCCGGATAGAAGAGATGATAAACGATCTGGTCCCTGATAAAGTTGAGCTGAAACTCAACCTCTAGTCATTTCACAAGGTCTAAGCGTTTCAACACCGCATTCGGGGATCTGATCTCTTTCGGGAGCGACTTGAAGTTTACCGACCTTTCGAAGTCAGGGCCTCGATATACTGCTATCCCAAACTCTCCGTTCGGCTGGAACGTAACATGAGTGAAGCTGTGAGGTGATCTGGCGCTATCGCCAATAAGCCGCCGCGGACCACCTCCCAAACAAGCTTGAGAGACATAAGCCACACCGTCTTTCCAACCGGGGTAGAAGGCATGATGGTGGCCTGACAGATGCAAAACAACACCGCTTTCCAGATAGATTTTTTCAAGTGTAGGGTCACCGATGATTTCGCGTTCGCGCTGGATCGCGAACGGCCAAAGTGGGAGGTGACTGAAAGTGACAATCGGGTCCCCGTCTGCACCCAATTCCTGTAGCCGGTCCTGCTGGTCACCGGATAGCGGACCAAGGGTCGTTGCATCCAGAGACGCAAACACAATGCCCTGCATCTCAAACGCGTAGAAGAACGGGTAGTCATCTGAAACTAGGAAATCAACGTCTGGTTTTCTCGGAGCCCATTCCTCTGCGTATATTTTTCTTTCACGCTCGAACCCACGGTAAGCAGAGGCATCATGGTTTCCTGGCGTGACCGCAAATGGAATGCCGGCAGCCTCTAAAGGATCTGATACGGCCTCGTGAAACGCCTTCCACATCTCCCTGACCTGTTTGTCGGACAAGTTGGGAATGCGCTGTCCCGCGACCATATCTCCGGTCGAAATAACCAGATCTGGATCAATCTCGACTATCCGCTTAATCGCCTTGTCGACGCGCGCATCGTATTTTACCGAGCCATAGCTTCCGTTCAGATCCGATATTACGATGACATCCAAAGCCACGGCTTTGCAGGCGAGCAGCGCGGTCCAAATGAATGCCGCAAAGAGCGTAGAAAGCTTACGGGTCACTACAGTTCACCGCCTTTACTTCTGTGTCGCCTCTCAAAAAGAGTGCGACAGGATCCAAGTCGAACATCAAATCACCATTAGAACAATTGTCCTGGAGGATGGATGTTGCCAGCGCGGTGTTTTTTACAACTTGTGCAATCTGCCTATCTGACAACCCAAGGCTCTGCGACAACCATTCATAAACCGGGCCTTGCGATTGAAGGTCATTATTCAATGCAACCAAGCGCCGATACGTACTTGGAGAGAAGTGCCGCATTTTCTCTAGCATTTGAGTAGATTTTGCGAAATTGGCATACTCTACCCGCCCACCAGCATCGTTGTCGTTTAGATTGCTGCGACGGATCAATAATGCGTCGGCGGGAACATCTCCATCGTTTGGCTCATGGTGCTTGGCCTTCCTATGCTTCAGGCCTCCGTCTTCGACCCAATACCAATAAGGTGTGAAGTCTATGTTTCCTACGCGGTCCTGCTGGCTAAAGATGAAGTCGAGTAGAACAATCTCGGTGAGTTCTTGCATCCAAAATGCCATCTGTTGGTCACTGACATCGGGGCCGAGATCCTTGTTGATCATCCGGTCTTTTCGTCCTTCTCTGACGCCCTCTGCGATTGCCTCTGACAATGGTTTTGAAGAACGCAAAGCCAAGAAAGCGGGCGTTTCCTGAAAATCGCGGTTCTGACCTTTCCCCCAACCGGATTTACGGGTGCCGTTGATTTCCGAGCCGTATCGATGGCCAGGGCTATCAAGCAGCACACCGTATATTTGCGTGCGATCCGATGTGAATAGATCATCTGTCGGTTGGTATGAGTTCGGGTCGGTATCCGCAGCTGCGAAGACCCGCCAGCCTTCGTGGTTCATGCGCCCGCCATGAGAACCACCGGAAATCGCAAGGCCAGGCTCGGCGACCTCGGAGAAATGCGCCTGGGCGTCCATGCTACGCCAAACGGCTACTGGAACTTTGACAGTCGCGTCGAAATATCTGGAGAAATGATAGTAAAGCAG
Source organism: Ruegeria sp. YTSA072 (assembly GCF_059610285.1). Taxonomy (NCBI): domain Bacteria; kingdom Pseudomonadati; phylum Pseudomonadota; class Alphaproteobacteria; order Rhodobacterales; family Roseobacteraceae; genus Ruegeria; species Ruegeria sp. YTSA072. The sequence continues at coordinate 18,214 of NZ_JBXWNI010000014.1, forward strand.
TGAAGACGTGGAAAACGTGCCACTGGTGCCTTTTTGGTTCATGGTGGACTTGAATTTAGCCACCCTGTCCTTGGCCAGATCTTTTGCCGCCTTTCCCTCCTTGCAAGCGTTTCTCTCGAATTCAGAACGGTTCCCCACGTAAGGTCCTTCCGAAATATCGTAGACGGCCATTCCTGGGCTGGTGCTCCAGGTTTTCGGGCAAATAGCAATTTCGGAGGCATAGAAATCGATCTCGCAATAGGCAGTTTCTTCTTCAAGATCGCTGTTCCTGTACTCGCCCGTTGGAACTTTTTCGATCCGAATACAGCGTTCCGTAACACCATTGGGACTATCAAATGTCGTGGCTTCACCTAGAACATCGTCGTTCGCCCACAAGACAGTGGGTGCAATGAGAGCAAGTGACCCCAGAAGATTGAACTTCATTTGGATAGTCCTCCCGGTATCATTTAGGGCAAATCGCTGCCTGTTGTTCGGTGGAGATTTTCAACTTGGGGTCGACACTAAAGTTGGAGAATTTTGAGTCGATCCACTGGTCGCACCCGCCTGAACATGGGGCCCCGTTTCGGGCATCATTCCAATATTCCTTGGCCCTTTCTTCTGTCCAACCGCAAAACTGAACGAGCGCCATCGCCGACAATGCACCTGAGGAATGAACCCCCCACATACAGTGCACCAGAACAGGGCCCTTTCCAGGGTTTTCAATCACCTCGTGTATGGACGCCATGACAGCACCGGGTCGGGAGGATCTGGCGCTTTGATAGTCAAAGGATCCGTTTCCACAACTGGTGCGACCGTATTCAGTGTTTTTGCCAAAGTCGGCATAAAACCCGGTTGAAAACCCTTCACCGCACAGAGTTTCGCGTTGACCCTCACTTAGGCCCGTTCGATCCTTGTCGCCGCCCTTGAAACCGGATCGATACAGGACACCGCTTAAGACCGGGCGAAAAAAAGCGACACCATCAACACCGCCGTTGCTACCCTTTGAAAGCAATTGACTGTCGCTTGGGCCACCGTTTCGACTGGTCACGTCAGAATTGGCAGCGGTTGCGAGAACACCAATGAATATGAGGGACATCAAAAACCGCATGCCAGCTCCTTCCTATTCTTGAGCACTTGATGGTTACACTCTTCCGACCTGATAATCTCTCGGAAGGGCTAGTTCACGATAACCATTTCAAGTGGGCGATTAGCTTTCCGCTGTGAAACTTTAGATGGGCCACACCAGATTGATGATAACAACGACTACGAAGTAGGCTAGAACAACTTTCCAGTTCCATTGTTGCTTGTTTTCTTCATTGATCACCCCCGCCGATTTCAATGCCATGTTTGTGATAACTAGAGCGGCGATGATGACCGCCGCATGTGCCAGGTCGAAATGCAAGTGTGAGCTCCTTCTTTCAGATTTGGGATTGATGGAATTTTGTCAGCAGTCACTTGATGGCAGCATTGCTACATCTGAGTACCTTCCCTCGGATGTCGTGATCCGAGCACATGCACCAGTATCCTTGTTAAACCAGTACGAGGTCAGACCTTCGCTTCGGATGAGTTCAAACCCGAGACTTTGAATGCCCATTTCAGCTTGGCCCGCTCTTGCCCCTTCAAATGAAGAAAGATCGCTAGAGCTGCCCACAGTAGGTGCACTTGCATCCACCGAACCGCTGCTCTCATCGCATGCTGCAAGCGCAGAAATGCACATCGTGCCTATCACCAATAGTACTTTGGATTTCATCTGTTTTTCCTAGCATTTTGGGGGTTACGTTTCGGGGTTTCTAGTCGATCACCTATTCAATTCCGAAAATTACGTTGTAGCTGACGGAAGAGTTGCTGCGATTGATAACCTCCACAACATGATCACCAGATTGCCAAAGCTGTCCTCGATACTCCTTGTCCGCCGACATCAATCCCAACAGTTCAGAACCATCGGGGTTACGAATAACGTAGTCCAAGGAGCCATTTCGCGGAGCAACGCGGACGTAGAGGAACTGTTCGTTTTTGGCACCCAGAACATATTGCTGAGAGGCGCCGGGCGCGAGTTCACCAACGAGTTCTGCGCCGGTGGAGCCAGCATCGAATTTGACACGTTGGCTACCGGTAGAACCGGCGGCGCCTGCCATTGCTCCACCGCCATCATCCATCGCTTCGACAACCGACATCTCGCCGATGCTTCCATCCTTGTACGCGATGCAGCGCCAAAGTGTTCCACCTGCGTCTCGCAGCATGACGAGCGTACCAGCTTCCGAGAACTGAGAGCTTTCAATTGTACCTGATTGACCGTCTGGTCCACCAACCTGCCGCAAATGGTCGATACACGCGTCGTCGGCTTCTGACATTGCAAAAGCAGCTGTGCCCGCGATTGCGAACATGGGTGCGAGGAGCTTGAGTAAAACGAGTTTCATCAGATGGTTCCCTGTTGGCTTGTCCTTACTGTTTTGTTCCGTGCAAAGCGGAACCTCACTTCGCGTCTCTTAACTTTGACAGAAATTCATCGCATGCCTGTGCGCTGCCGACGATCTCGCCCGTCGTTTCCATTCCTTGCAGTGACGCCATTTCGGAATTTACGCGGTTGAGGATCTGATCCGCTTGCTCGGCGGTGATCAGGTTCTCGGCTTGTGCTCCTTTCAATGTGGTGCAGACACCGGCGGACAAGCCTGTCGCAACGCCGACACCCACCGCGGCCCCGCCACCCAAGGTCATAGCCCCAACCACGCCGAGGACGAGCCCGATCACAATTCCCAAGATCACTTTTCCCATGCTTTCCTCCCTTTTGGTGAGACAGAAGTCCGCCTTCATTTCTGGTGTAAACTGCGAGCCCACCTGCAAATGAAAACCAGCGCCAAAATGTTGAGCACCGGTGCAATCGCCGCGAACCATGGCTTGGCGGACTCCGAAACTAAGTCCGCTACAAGTATCCAAGGTAGTCCCAACGGCAGTAGGAACGCTCCGGACAAAGGGTCTCGCTCCTGTCCCAACCAGCCAAATGTGCCCGTCAAGAATGCAACCAACGCCAACAGGTACAGGACCGAGAATACGATGATGGTGGTTCTACAAACCAAGTCGAGCCTCAGAAGACCAAGCCTGTGCTGCGCAGCCGATTTCAGCTACGCAGCAGACAGGTCACAATGCGCCTTCGTCGCCCAGGAACTCGATTCCAGCCGTTGCGCCATCACTGTAAGCAATGCAATTCCAAGGAGCACGATCCTCGCCTACGCCGACTGTGACCTGTGTTCCCGCCTCGCTAAACGCGGATGAGAGCACCACGACTTGCGAATTGTTCGTCGTGTTGGCTACATCTCGCAAACACGCCTGCTGAGCCGGCGTGAGTTCGGCGGACGCACTTGATGTACTCGTATCGTCGCAGGCCGCAAGCAGTGCGAAACATGTCGCGCCCGCAATCATCACAATCTTGTTGGTCATCTTCTTCTCCCTCTGGTTCCCTTGAAATTAGTGAAATTGGATGCGCTTGTTTGAAGCTCTCGCGTCTGTGCAGCCAATTGAACATACCTTGATCCTGTGACTACCTTTCCCAAAACTTGCCGCGGTGGGCTTGGTCGGCGGGACGATATTTCGTTGACTATCGGGGCCGACGTTAACGTGTGAAGGCCGAATGAAGTCACTAGCAAATGCTAGAGCAAACTCTGGAAAGAGGGCGAGTACGTTAAGTCTGAGCATCGCGTCCTCCCAGCGCTCAATCATTGTAAAGTGCCTTCCGACCGCCAGCACTCACTCCAGCAGTCGGAAGGGCTCGGCACAGCGAGCAGCAACGACAACAACGGAGGTAAAATAAAGTTGTGTCGAATTCGCATGTTTGAATCTAATTTTTAAAAAATCAATATTTTTTCCGCGCGTAAATTTCTCTACGCTCTCGTACGATAGGCCTCTGCGTTCAAACAAAAAAGTAAGTGGGAGCTGCGAGTGTGTTCCCCTGAGCGGCGAAGCGATTTGAGGCCGCACAGAAACAATGAAGGGATTGAAAGATGGGATTTGGTGAAGCCGTTAAGACGTGTTTCTCGAAATACTTCCAGTTCTCCGATCGGGCTATACGCTCAGAATACTGGTGGTTCTTCTTGTTTGTGGTTCTCGTGAGTGCTGGTTTAGCTGTGCTGGATACGATCATATTCGGGACCAACCCAGAAACTGGGCAAGGATCTCGGGTCCTGTCCTCTGTTTTCCAGCTGGCTGTTCTCATACCTATGCTGGCCGCCGGTTGGCGAAGGCTGCATGATACAGGACGACCTGGCTGGTATTTGCTGCTGCCGATGGCGCTCAGCATTACAACGCTATTTGTTATGCTGGGTGGGGTGGCGTTCTTTTCGGTATTGGAGCAAGGGACCGAAAACCCCGATGCATTAAGGGGACCCGCGGCCGTCCTGGGTGTGACCGGTATCGTTGTTGTCTCAATCCTTCAATTGGTTCTGTCCATTCTGATGATCTGGTGGCTGACACGACCTTCCCAAGAAGGCGCAAACGAATACGGCGAACCTGTTTCCTGATCTGGCTGTCCGGGCAATTGGCTGGAACTTCTGCTGAACGACAGTGCGAACCGTAACTCAATGGAGAGAAAAAAATGAGCTGCAAAACCATTTCCATTGGAATGCTACTGATGGCAGTGGCGACCACAGCATCAGCGGAGTGGTCGTTCAGCTCCGGGCCCAACCCCAATGCGTTTATTCAGACAGGAAACATGACGCTGGAACTTCAGTGTGACCGTATTCGCTTTGCTCCGGCTGGATTCGAGGACAGCCAGGACATTGCGGACAAGCAGGGGCTTTCCATTCGTTTCTTGAAGAACGGCACCACCGAAGTTGGAGCATTTCAGGTTGGCGCAGAAAACGCTGCCGTGCAGATCGTCGACAACTATCCCGTCGAGGTCAGTTTCAATAGTCAGCCGGACTATGGTTTTGTTCTGGACCAGCTTGCGGCCAATGCATCGGTTAATCTGTCGATGATTGATCAAGATGTCAGCTACGGAATTTTTGACTTGAAAGGTTCCAGCGCAGCAATTCGGTCCCTTCGTTCTGCGTGCGATTCAGAAGTTAGCCAAGAGACCTCCTACGAAGCGCCTGAAGGCATCGTCTATTGTGGTGGAGGAGCGATAGAGCGCGTGATCGAACCCGTAATTTTGGACAATCCAGAGGGGGAGTGGGACGCGCGAGTAGCGGTTAACGGCGAGTCGATCAGAGCCATGACAGCCTACAGCTACTTCGGAAACTCTGAGCCACCGGCCGGATTTGTCGTCGCCCTTCTTGGTGAAGACAGGTCTGAATTTCTGATTTTTAACGAAGGCTCGGCAAACTGGCTGGAATACGGGGACTACAGGTATGAACAATGCAACTGAAGCCACCTTCCAACCGGCTTCCCAATTGGCAAGCTACTTGAAACGTTTGGTATCTGCGATCCTGCTTGGTTCGGGCCTGGTTTGGACCTCACCAGTTGTCGCGGCTGACGTTTCGCAACTTCCAACCGGTTTGCGAGCAAAGGTTGATCTGGCGGCGCAGGTATGCGCGGAGTTCAACAACGGTCAGTTTGACTTAGATTGGGGCGCGGTTGAAAGGGTCGATCTCGACGGAGATCTACAACGCGACTGGGTTTTGAATGAGTCTGGTTTTGCGTGTTCGAGCGCCGCATCTCTTTACTGCGGAACTGGCGGATGCATGTCGCACTTCTTGATTGAAGAGGAGGTTCAATCCTTGCTCAACTAGGGCTGGACGGTTGTTGATTTTGGGCGTCAACGCGTTGTTGTTGCGGATATTCATGGATCCAATTGCGACGGAATAAACCCAACGCCTTGCGTCACCGCCAGTGTTTGGGATGCGGACGCTAAGACGTGGCGCTCGTCTGCTGGCGATTGGGAATAAGTCGCATTTGAGAATTGCAGATAAGCCATAGGAGCTGGTTTGTTCGATGGGTTCTCTGTGGCACGCAAACTTATGGGCAAATCGTGCAAAGTTATGCGCAAATACCGCGCAGAGTTATGGGCAATCTTCCAAGATTTTCTTCAATGAAATCAATGTTGGGAATGCAGCGTTATGAGCGCACCTACAATTTTGTAGGTTTGCGCATAACACTTCGCGCACCGCATAAGTTTGCGTAGTTTTCCCATAGTTTTGCGCTGAGCGATTGTCTGCCCTAGCGGTGAATTCAATCAGTTTTTGGAGTAGTCGTTGCGGTTATGGTCCTTTGCGTTGCTCAATCCCGCAAAGGGCCTCCCTAAGGAACCTTGGGTTCCATGCTGCCTTTTTGCTTGGATTCTCGCGAACGTCTGCGACGCGCAGAAAGCAGACTTCGAAAAGTCTAGCTAGGGCCCATACCACCAAAACTAGATTCTGAGCTTGCAGCTCACACAGCGGACATTGATCGATATAGTTCAGCTTTGGCGAAGCCAACTTGCTCGACGGGATTGCCATTCTTTCGAGAATTCACAGAGAGCGCTCTAACTATTCATCCGCAACATCTCAGTATTTGATCGAAATACTTGAGGACCTGCCGCGGCCCCAAAAGCAATTGTGGCTGTCAATATTGCTGCGCTTTGCATTTACCGGCCGATCCGAGAAGCGCTACCGAATGCCCGATGCTTCGGCTCGCTATAGAAGGTTTGTGCCCGCCATTATCTATTTGGCTTCTGAGTTGTTAGGTGATGAGGGGCTACACCCAGACGATGAAGACTTACTTGATGCTATCGAGATAGCGATGGGCAAAGATCACAGGATCGACGTATTTGGCCGCAAAGCGCCTACAAAGAAGCTCGCGAGCAGCTTTCGAGCAGCTTTCGAGCGCGACCGGATGTCAAATACGCCCTAGTTCAACGACGAGTAACACTGTTTTCTGATCAAGTTCAGCGGCACCGCGTTCCGTTTCACCCGTGTTGCGAGGTGTCCCACCAATGCGGTTGCATAAACTGCGGGATCGCAACAGTTCTGCCGCTCAGTTTCTCAACTGATCCTTCCGTCAACTCAAGCGCCATCCACGCCGCTGGTGCCGTCATCAGGTCCGGATATGGCGTCTGCTTGTCCGTCGGTACAAATCCATACCGAGGATAAAATGTCGGGACGCCCAACACGAACACTGCATCCGTCCCAACGGAACTGAGATAATCAATGCTCGCCTCCATGATCTCTTTCCCAACGCCGTGGCCCTGATACGCTGGCAACACCCCGCAAGGTGCCAGCAGGTAGCATTTAGTGTTGGGGTGGTCCGAGAAAACAAACGGTGTGAACAGCACGTTGCCTACAATTTTTCCGTCGCGTTCGGAACTGATAGAGATCGTGTCCGGGAGGTCGAGGAAGTCTTTGGCGAGCCGAGCGATGTCGTCGCCTTCTTCTTTTCCAAAGGCTTTCCGGTGGACGTCAACAATGGCATCAATGTCTACTTGGTTCATGTTCTTTCCTATCTTTGGTTCATTTGGGCGCGCACGGAATTGATCCCCAAAGCGGAGGCGCGATAGGGGTTGCCGTTTTTTGAACGGATAAAGCGCTTTTTCAGCAAGCGTTGGAAAACACTGAGAGTGCAGTCAGACAGCACATAACCGTCACGCGTATAACAAGTGACTTCATGGACTTTTCCGTTTTCCAGGCGTTCGTAGTGGATGGACCCGCCAAGGGCGAGTTCGTGCAAAACACGTTGCTCGTGCTTTGAGATATTCATTGGGATGTCTCGATTTTACGAAAGTACAACAAACACCACACTCAGCATCACGCTTGAGTATGCCGATCAATGTTGATGTTCCTGAATTTGGGTCGCTAGGAACGGGCGTTAGGCCCGGGTCTCTTTCATAAAATCTCCGTTGTGTGAGGCGTACCGCCTCATACGTTTGGCGCAGATAGTCCTTCAGGCAAGACGCGTCAATATCCCTTATTAAATGAGTGTCTCATTTTGAGCTGCCGCGTACGTCTCCTGCCGCACGCGCCAGCACCCAATCGATACCCCGCAAAAAGTCGTCGACTGTTAACGGCCTTAGGGCTGCAAGCGCAGTGGTAGAATTGAATTTGATGTGTACTTGAACTGAATTAGACTAGTAACAAACTGTTCAGACATCTCATCGTGAGGTCATCATGGCAGCTCCATTAATCCAAGACTGGGAACTCACAGCCGCCATAAAGGACTTAGCCGATTGGCTGGTTCAACAAGGTTTAGAGAATGCGCCGGTTGAAACCTGGTTGGAAGCATTCTGCAAACGTCTTGTTTCGGCAGGGATTCCGCTTCAGAGAGCAAACATTACTGTGCGCGCTCATCATCCCGAGATTGGGACAGTCGCTTTCCGCTGGCACAGGGACGGGGGAAATGAGCGAGAGGACTTTGTCCGAAGAACGGATGCGCCTGAACAATACATCCTAAGCCCGATTTACTATCTTTTGGCAAACAACGTTGAAGAGATCAGACAAGATCTGACAGTCGAAGATCCAGAGCTTAGCTTTCCAATTTTTGATGAACTTCGCGAGCGCGGTGCCACAGATTACTTCGCTGTTAAACGGTTCTTCCTTATACAGGATAACGCTATGCCTGTTGACCCAATGCAGGCCGAGGAAGGTGCCATTATTTCATTGACGACCGACGCGAGCGGGGGCTTCACGAGCCAGCAACTTGACGGTTTGCGTCAACTGATATCTCCGCTTTGCCTGACGCTAAAATGTGGGGCAAACAGGCTGATGGCTGAAGACATAACCGCCGCTTATTTGGGCAAAGACGCCAGCAGGCGCGTTCTTTCTGGGGACATCACACGAGGTTCATCCGAAACGATTTCGGCGGTGATTTGGTATTTTGATTTGCAAGGATTTACCAAATTGTCAGAAGCGCTTCCGGGAGATTCAATCATAGAATTGCTAAACGATTACTTCGCAGAAGCTGTTGACGTAGTCGAACGCAATGGCGGTAACGTTCTGAAATTCATGGGAGACGGTATGCTTGCCATCTTCGATATCAATCAAGTTCCGGACGCTCGCCGCGTCGCAATTCACGCGGCAGCGGAGTTGCGAGATACCTTTGAGGAACTCAACCAACGACGGCAAGCGGACGGTTTACCAACGACCGGCTTCACTCTTTCGTTGCACGCAGGCAATGTTCTTTACGGCAATATTGGCGGTAGGTCTCGCTTGGATTTCACGGTGGTCGGCCCAGCGGTAAATACAACTTCGCGCATTTTAGGCATGTGCAGCGCGCTTGATCAGAACATTGTTGTTTCCGACAAGGTGGCGGGCGACTTGGTGGGCTCCATTCCAAGCCTTGTTTCCCTGGGGCAATACAGATTGCGCGGTGTTGCTGAAAGACAGGAGCTGTTCACGATAGACTAACTGCCGCTATTTGGAAGCTGCCGCAATGGGGTGTTGACCTGCGTCAAAGCAAAGGTAGCCGGATTGTTACTAGGTTGGTTTGCACATGGAACAGAACTGTTGGATCAAGCACCCGCGCAGAGCGGCATTCTTGGTCATAGTGATTGCATTGTCAGGGTGCATGGGCAGGCACCATCAAGGCAATTGGCATGGCCACGGCTTAGAAGGTTGCTATGGACCTCACCACGACGTTGATCGCGAGGTCCATTGCCGAGCGCTCGAGTGAACTTGAGCCATATTCTTGCTTGTTAGCTACAAGGATGGAGACGCCAACGTGCGATCAGTCTGGTTATGCTCGCGGAACGACGCCATCGGCAACGTAGCTGTTATGATTGCCGCGTTAGGCGTCTGGGGCACGGCAACAGGTTGGCCTGACCTAATAGTTGCTGCGATCATGGCAAGCCTCTTCTTGTCATCTTCGTACCAGATCATTCGTCAGGCTCTTGAGGAACGGCACGAGGAAGCAGCGCATGAGCATAGAACAGCTGGGACAAGCTGACATTCGCTGCGGAGGGCAAACTACACAGGTATGGGCTCCACGCGGTCATTTGAAATATCGCGATGTATGTCCACTTTGCGGACTTTTCTGCCGACGCTTAAAGCCTTGCGCATAACACTCAAGCGCGGCAAAGCAGTCTTTGGTTCAGCGCTATTGGTCTATTTGGTCATTGCCAAGCTTGGTTTGCCCGGACGAGACAGATGAAGATCGCATATGTTGGCTCGGGGTGTCGAGGGCACCTCCGCTCGTCGGGCCGCTTAACGGCTGAATCAGCATTCGGTCGAGCCAGAGGTCTCGGCGTGTGCGAAACTGCTTGATGCCAATTTCCATGCCCTTATGCCCCTTCTCGGGTTGCGCAACGTAAGTACCTAGAAGTCGGTCCCACCATGGTAGATTAAAGCCAAAGTTCGAGTTGTTCTCGCTTGGATCGACTGAATGGTGGACTCGGTGCATGTCTGGAGTGACGACGATCCATCTGAGAATTCGATCCACAGGACGCGGCAAATCAATGTTTGCGTGATTGAATAGCGCGGTAGCGTTCAGGATCACCTCGAAAAGGAGTACGGCGACAGCGGGCGGCCCTAAGGCTGCTACGACCGCTAGCTTGATCCCCATCGAGATGAGAACTTCTACCGGATGGAAACGCAAGCCGGTGGTAGCGTCAAAATCTTGGTCGGCGTGATGCACCCGGTGCAGACGCCAAAGCCCCGGTACGGCGTGGAACATCACATGCTGAAGATAGATTGCAAGATCCAGAAGCAGCATGGAGACCACGATGGCAACCCAAACCGGCGCCTCGATGTTATTGAAGAGCCCCCATCCGCGATCCTCGGCCATGGCTGCGAAACCAACTGCGAGGATTGGAAAGGTCAGCCGCAGGATGGCGGTGTCGAGCACCACGAGCGCAAGGTTGTTTGTCCATCGGATAACGCGCGGAATATCCCGTCTTCGCCGGGGTGCGGCCACTTCCCAAAGTGCCATCGCCGCCAGGACGGATAGGAAGGCAATAATGCGGATAGTTGGTTCAGCAGCTAGGATTGTGTCGGACATGGACATCCACTATTCGGGTTTCCGTCGCGATAGAATTGCAAGCTGTTCTAGGCGACGACCGCTCCAATGTAACGCAGACATGCAAGCGATACCATCTGAGGGCGGCTTGGTCCGCACAGCAGTCACTGATGCACTGCGCAGCGAACGACTGTTCCGAGCCCAAAGCAGTCAATCGTTTGACTTTTTTGAGCATTTCACAAAACTCACCGTATATCACAATTGGGTGTACTCTCGCTTATCAAGTAAGAGGAGAAAGCTGATGGAAACACTGGGCCCGACACTTGCGGCACTATACGCTCAGCGTGCATTTATTATTAAATTGTCACTGGGAGTCTTGGCTTATGTGTTAGTGGTAGACGACGCACAGGCCCAAAGCGCACAGGGTTGCGTAGAATTGGGCTCTCCTCGGATAGAATATTCATCCGGATCTGAAAGCACTCGCGTTAATCAAACAATTTCAACGACGGAACGCACGTGTCTGCCGATCCCAAACGGACCCATAACAGGACTTACAATTGGAAACTCCTCAATTGCGCCCTCAGGTGAAATTGAGTTGTATGTTCCCGGCCAAAATACCGTTCCAAGTAATGCTTCAGTGTTAACTCTTCTGAATGTTGATGTCGCCGCAGGCAGCGGAGACTTTGTATCTAGGGAAGCGTTGGCAACAAACATCAACGGGAAGCTGAGAGTGAACGTCATTGGAACTTCGATTGGTTCCGGCAGATCAATGACGTTCGCTCCCTTCAACGGCGCGAATATCGACCCCACTGAAGTTTACTTCCAGTCAGACCGACCGTTAACCTACGACAACCTGACTGTTATGGGGGCGACTGAAGTCGTTTTCGGGGCGTACTATATCCAAACTCGGGTTGCTGAGGCTTCTGATTTCACACTGACGAACAGTTCGATTTCTTCAACCAGTGACATGGCGATAGCTGCAGGCACGACTGTTCGGCTTGATGCGGCAAGCAGTTTGAACACCGTAAACTTTGAAAATTTTGGCACGCTGGCCGGAACGGGAACCGTAAACGCCTTCAACTTCACGGTTAAGAACGGCGGGGTGCTTTCGCCGGGCTTTTCAATTGGTACACTCAACAATAGTGGCGGAATCGCCTTTGAAGCTGGGTCAAGGCTCTTAAGTGAAGTCGATCCGGCGGCCGGGCAGAAAGCTGACTTGGTGTCATCCAGCGGGCCGGTGACAGGGATTAACAGCGCTACCATACAAGTCGAAGCCGCTCGTCCCGGATTGACTGCGCAGGACTATGCTGCTGGCAACGACTACACGGTATTTCAAGCCTCGAGTTTTGATGGAAACTCCCCAACTCTTGTCGCCGGGGGATCGCTGCCTGCTCTATCCAGTCTGAGCATCTCAAACACGCCAACCGCGGACGGTAGAATTGATATAGCGTTTTCGACCCTCCCCATCTCGAGTTTACCGCAAAATCCATCAGTTGTTGGATCTCCCAATGCAAGCAACCTTGCTGGTGCGGTGGCCAACACCACAAACACGTCATCTGGAACCAATCTGACCAACGGCTCAACCTTGGGCACCGCAGTTAACACGCTCACCAATTCAGGTTTGGCTGGGTTTAATCGTGTGCACGCAGAACCCTATTCCTCCAATTTGACCGTTGGGCTGGAGCAACTTGACCTGATAACCAACACAGTGCTGAGCCACGCTGACTGCCGCAAGTATCAAGCGGTCGGCTTCAGCAATGAGGAACAACCCGTTGCAGCAGGCGACATCGACTCGGCCCAGAGCGCTAGCGGCGCAATAGACTGCTCTGATCGGCGTTGGTGGATCGACACGGCCTATTTGAGCGGGGACGTTGATGGAAGTAATGGCCTTGGGACATTCGACTATTCGCTCGGCACTATTTTGGTCGGAGCGGATGTCGCAAGTACCGATAGAGGTGTGGTCGGAGTGTACGCAGGTGTTGGGACATCCTCCATGGATGAGCACGATCAAGTCGATCAGGACTTTTCGACCGATAGCTATCACGTGGGCGTCTATGGGCGTACAACAACAGGAACGTGGGAGTTTTCCGGGCTGATCGGTTACATGTTCGGTGAAACTGACGCCAAACGGAATAACCCTTCTGTTGATGGCTTTACGGGAGGCGAGGCAAAATCGGATTTGGACCAAGAGGGAATTCATGCCGGCGTCCAGGCACGGAAGCTGTTTAACATGGACAACGGTGCAAGGGTTTCTACGGTTTTTGGATTGAACTACGGGCGTATCCAACAAGGTTCAGGCACAGAGACTGGCGGTGGTGATTTCAATTACTCGATTGGGAAAGCGAACGCGGAGTCTCTGGTCGCTTCCATTGGAGTTGACTACCAACGGGACTTCTTGACAGAGAATGGTGTGCTAACCCCAATCGCCTTTGCTCGTTACGAGTATGACTTCTTTGCCAACAAAGACAGTGAGCACGAAATCACAGTTACAAGCCCCTTATTCGGAACATTTACACAAGTCGGACAAAACCGAGGAGCAAACGGCTTCGTTCTTGGGCTAGGACTGGGCTATCAAATATCAGAGCTAGCCAGACTAACGGCAGGATATGGCTATTCGGTTCGCTCCAATGGCCAAGAACATGGCCTTGGTGCAAACTTAAGCGTTCGGTTCTGATTTGGCAGTACGATTGTTTCAAATTTAGGAATCACACACGCCGACCATCGTTGTTGGGCCTTCACAAACGAACCCAGTGGACGTCCGCTTTGTCCGCATAGCAGTCATTTATGCCTTGTACAGCGATTGTCTACTTGAGCCCAAAGAGTCAAATGCTGCATCTTGCTTAAATGTCAGTTCCCAGGCGCAAAACCAAAGACGGGTTTGTCCTAGGTAGAAGCGACGCAAACAATCTGATCGAGGTTGATTTGACAGTAGAATTGCAGAACCTGATGCTAGGACAGCGAAATTAGGAGTGTTTGTATGTCCTTCAAACAACAGTGCCAGGAGGTATTCGACCACTATGTCGCCTGCTACCGACAAGGGGACGCCAATGGATGCGCTTCCGTGTTTGCAGCGCAAGCAGAGATGTACTCTCCCTTCGGCCCACCTTCCATTGGAAGGCAAGCTATTGAAGACACACATGCAGAGTGGGTCGCGGAAGGTGGAGAAGACAAAAAAATCAATGTCTCTAGTGCAGGTCGAGACGGCGAACTCGGCTGGTGTCTTGCAGAATTTAGCGAAGGCACGACAGGTGAAGGCGTTTCGCTGAATGTGCTTGAGCGACAACCAGATGGTCGATGGCTAATCACCATATGCAGTCTTAATGAGACGCATCCCTAGAATTTAAACAGCTTGCTGCCGTCTGTTCCCATGCGTCGAATTGCCGATGTTAAATAGTTTTTATCTAAACCAACCGAGCCGAGCTAAATTGAAAGGAATCTACCATAGCCTCGCAATTGAGTTGTTTTGTTCGGTTTTGGGTTGAATTGTTCCAAGAATAACGCACTTTTGGCTGAGTTATGGTGCGTTCAAGTTGATCAAGCCACTGTACGACAATCGACAATTGAGCGCGTATAGTGAACCGTGCAATCTTATGGGAAAATCGTGCAAACCTATGCGCAAATGCTGTGCAAAATTATGGGCGAAGACACCCAGATTTTCTGAATAAAATCAATGATAAGAATGCAGCGTTATGCGCGTCCCTACAGATTTTGTGGGGCGAACCGATTGATGGCTGAAGACATTACAGCCGCATATCTGGGCAAAGATGCCAGTAGGCGCGTTCTTTCCGGGGACATCACCAGAGGTTCATCGGAAACTATTTCAGCGGTGATTTGGTATTTTGACCTGCAAGGATTTACCAAATTGTCAGAGGCGCTTCCGGGGGGCTCAATCATAGAATTGCTAAACGACTACTTCGCGGAAGCTGTTGACGTAGTCGAACGCAATGGCGGTAACGTTCTGAAATTCATGGGAGATGGAGTGCTTGCCATCTTCGATATCAATCAAGTTCCGGACGCTCGCCGCGTCGCAATTCACGCGGCCGCGGAGTTGCGAAATACCTTTGAGGAGCTCAACCAACGACGGCAAGCTGATGGTTTGCCAACGACCGGCTTCACTCTCTCGTTGCACGCAGGCGATGTTCTTTACGGCAATATTGGCGGTAGGTCTCGCTTGGATTTCACAGTGGTCGGCCCAGCGGTAAATACAACTTCGCGCATTTTAGGCATGTGCAGCGCGCTTGATCAGAACATTGTGGTTTCCGATAAGGTGGCGGGCGACTTGGTGGGCTCCATTCCAAGTCTTGTTTCCCTGGGGCAATACAGATTGCGCGGTGTTGCTGAAAGACAGGAGCTGTTCACGATAGACTAGATAAAGCTCGATCCAAAAGTTCTGGCCCATTAAGCTCGGCGCGTAAAACAACCGCTAGCGCTGCGCGGGCTTACTCTGGCGCCGAACCAACGGTTAAAATCTTCCCATTGCTCCAAACTAGCGCCTCGTAACAAACCTCGGCTCCTGCGCCTCCGCACCAACCACCGTCTCGTCCAATAAGCAGTATACGGTCAGGCCCCCAGTCAATAAGACGCCAACCCGTTGCCTGCCACGACATGATCTCACCGTCGACGATAAGATTGAGCATGCACCCCCCTGTTCCGCAGTACATAGAAGCGGCAGAAGAGCAGGAATACTGACTTTCATCTACGAGTTCAGCCTTAGCCGTGCCAAACTGCGAGCGCAGCTCGATCTCGGTCACAGCGTCACCCTGATCAAACTCTCCATTCTCGAAGTCTTTGCAATCAGCAGCCGCGCTTTCGATGATCCGTTGTGCTTCCTGAGAGGAGGCCAAAACTGTTGTGGAGCAAAACAACACTGCAACCATTGATGCCAGAAGCGCAGCAAACACAAATTTCGCCCTTTTCATTCTGTCCTCTTCGTTTGAATTCAGTGATATCCCGCCAAAATAGCATCGTAAGAGGTGGTTTCGCCGAAGTTTTCCATCACCCATTCCGGATCGTAGTAGGTGTCGAGATAACGGTTTCCGTCGTCACACAGAATAGTGACAATGGAGCCAGATCGTCCGGCAGCCTCCATCTCTTGCGCAATTTGCAAAGCCCCCCAAAGGTTTGTGCCTGTTGATGGGCCCGCTCGCCGCCTGATCCGATCATCAAGCCAGAGCATAGTCGCAATGCTTGCCGCATCGGGCACTTGGATCATCCGGTTGATTACATCTGCCAAAAATGACTTCTCCACCCTGGGACGTCCAATACCTTCAATACGACTTGAACAGGGGCGGGTCAGGGTCCTGTCTCCAGTTTGAAAGCTATCAAAAAACACTGAGTTTTCTGGGTCCACAACAACCAATTCACTATT
Source organism: Ruegeria sp. YTSA072 (assembly GCF_059610285.1). Lineage (NCBI taxonomy): Bacteria > Pseudomonadati > Pseudomonadota > Alphaproteobacteria > Rhodobacterales > Roseobacteraceae > Ruegeria > Ruegeria sp. YTSA072. The sequence goes on from NZ_JBXWNI010000014.1 coordinate 34,412, forward strand.
AAAGCCTTTGTAGCGAATGTACCGCCCCAGCGTTGCTGAAGTTCCGCCAGTTCCCGCGCTCATCACAATTACCGATGGAATTGGATGTGGCTCTCGTCCCATTTGGCGAAAAAGGCTTTCTGCAATGTTGTTGTTTCCTCTCCAATCCGTCGCCCGTTCGGCGTACGTAAACTGATCCATGAAGTAGCCACCGACTTCAGCTGCCAGTTCAACCGAGGCCTGATGCATGTCCGGCGCCGCATCGACAAAGTGGATTTCCCCACCTTGGAACTGGATTAGGTCGATTTTGCTCTTGGCGGTAGATTTTGGGAGAACCGCGGTAAAAGGCACTCCGATCATACGGGCGAAGTAAGCTTCTGAAACGGCAGTGCTGCCAGACGAGGCTTCGATTACACGTGTCCCTTCCCTTATTTTCCCGCTTACAAGCGCATAAAGGAAAAGCGAGCGTGCCAGCCTGTGCTTGAGGCTGCCAGTGGGATGTGTACTTTCATCCTTGAGATAGATGTCTACGCCCTTCAGCCCCCGGACAGGAAGCTTGAAAAGGTGCGCATCGGCAGAGCGGTGAGCATCTGCATTGATCTTGGCAATCGAATCCGAAATCCAACGGTCCATGCTTCTACTCAAACGCCCTGTTTAGGGCCCGTCAAGCTTGGGAAAATCGTCTTTGAAATTCATGGGGATGCAAGCATGCGTCACCAATAGGACCGACTGTCCAACTAACGGGCAGGAATACCTATCGTGCCAGATTGTGCTTCAATGAACAGCCAGTGATTAAGAGGGAAAAATGTTAGGGTACTATAGGCGACGACTTGAACCCCAATGAGAAACAAGCCGAATACATGAATGAGTTCAGGTATTTGATCTTCGTAAGCAAGCAGCAGAATTGACACGATCTGGCCGATGCAAATTGCTGCAACAAATATTCCAATATCAATCAACAAAAAGTTGCGCTCAAATATCGCTGTGTATGCTGTGAATACTATTACAATCAAAATAGCAGTAATTGCGAGGCTAACTCCTTTAGCACTAAATACGTCCCTTCTTGTAAGTCGGGGTGGAAGCGGCATTAGGCAGGCCCAAAACAAGCCTGGCCAAAAAGCCAGCTTTAAGTGTTCCCAAATTGACTCGTTGACAGCTGCCACAAGCGCCATTGGCGTCCAACTTCCAAGCAAAACAAATGCAAAGTGCAGCCCGGACCCAAGTACGATCATTAGGATAGCCCCTATCGCTTCGAGCCAAACTATTCGGGACGAAGCTTCCAGCATGTTTGGATCTCCCAATCCTGATTGTTGAATATTCTGCTTAGATTCTCAAAAGTGAAATGCCCGCAGACATAGAAGGTCTAGAAATAGCTTTCACCCCCCCCCTTGGTGAGCGGCAATGTCCAAGTTCTTGTAAGAGTCTGTAAAGTTGACCCTTCCTGATTCTTAAACACAGTTGCTGTCATTGCCATGTTCTACATTGGACCGTAGGCTGAATAAAAAACGGGGTAGAGCATGCACGCTACAAGGTGGGCTATTTTATCGGCTGGATTTATCGCTCTAGCCACAGCGTCGTGTTCAGATTTGTATCCTGACGCCGATGTCATGCCCACTCGCGCTGATGGGGCAGCCTTTTTCTCAGAAAACTGTACTTCTTGTCATGGTGTGGATGGTAGAGGCGGTGGCCCGGCAAGCAGCGGTCTTTCCGTTGAGCCAACAGATTTGACAACATTGAGCGCGAAGAACGCGGGCACTTTCCCTCAAGCACGGGCCCTAAGCTACATCTATGGCGACCCAGGAAACAGCCATCTTGCTCGGGTTATGCCGGAATTTGGCGGGGAAATGGCGGAAGACCTGGTTCCGGTTGAAATCGAGGGTGTCTTGACGCCCACTCCGCGCGAGTTAGCAGGGTTATTGTTTTTCTTAGAAAGCATCCAACAGTAGATTAGTGTTTTTGGCGCTAGGTCAGCGATTGATCGTTTGCCGGTGTTCTGAACCTGCACCTTTTTTTGACCCGGTGACAATTCCAGGCCTAACATTGTGAAGCGCCGTGCTCTGCTAGGCGTAAGCAGTCATTCAAAATCATTTGGCCGAATTGGCGTGTCGAGTCCAATTCTGGCAGACTGCGGAGTGACATATGATTTATGTCAAAGAGCCGAGCGCTTTCACATGCTAAATTTTGAATGTTAAATGGTGAAGCTGTTCTGAGCTCGTTGCTGCCTGTCCCCATCAATCGGTTTTGGGCCATAGGATAGCAAGTGTAATATGGTAAAGGACCGACGTTGACCGGGGGAAGATGTCGGTCCATTTCTGTTGTAATAAACTCTCGTTTGGCAAAGGACCTCCAACTTATGAGGTACTTTATGATCGTTGCAAGCATAGTAATTTCTTCGGTTCCAACGATATCTGCGGCCGACGAGTTTTTGGACTTTGGGAAAGACCTTTTTTTCGAGCATTGCACCAGGTGTCACGGAGTCGATGCGACAGGAAATGGGCCTGACGCCACTGATTTGAAAACAGTGCCTGCTGATTTAACAAAGATTTCCGAACGCAGAGGTGGTGTGTGGCCCATGTTGGAGGTCATGTCGATCTTGGACGGTTATTTGAAAGTTCAAGAACCTCGCGATGACATGCCGATAATCACCGAATTGAATGACGGCCCTGCTGTCGAATTCGATACGGGCAACGGTTTGGTTACGCGTATCCCTTCCGGACTTGTCGAAATTGCTGAGTATTTGGAGAGTATTCAGTCTCCGAAGCCGGAACGTTATGTTCCGTGAAGTTCTGATCAGCATTTGTGTACGCTAAAGAGTGCTGCGTTGGGCGAGTGCCGTATCTGCCAAGAAGCAACGAATATGCGGATCGCGTTGTGGACGATGCCGTCGCGGTCTGGTCTAACTTGCTTCAATATCAGGCCTCGCGCTTCACAGCGCTCTAATCCAAGACTTCGTGTAGTATCTCACCGCTCGCACCATTAGGACGTGCCGTGCTTAACAATGCAGACAGTGTGGATGCGAGAGCAGTCGTGCAAACCCGGCGTGCGACCCGTTGCGGTTTTAAGTTCGAGCCAGCAAAGACAATCGGCACATGTGTGTCACCGCGCCACGGCGACCCGTGGGTGGATGTAACGGACAGACCATCGAAGTCTGCGATGAACCAGCCGGGCTTGAAGACTACGTATATGTTCCCGGATCGGGTCGGATGATAGTTGTTGCGGATCAGGCGCATGATGTCGGTATCGGGCAGGAGGTTTGCTTCGATAGCCGTACTGGGGACGGCGAATGCCACATCGGGAAAGGATAGAAGCTCTTCTGCAATAGCTGACTCCAGCGTGGGTAAATCAATATCACGGCGAGCCAATACTTCGGGGGCGATATTGAGATAGGGGTGATTATAACCCTCAAGCAATTTCCCGGTGATCCCAAACCGCTCCTTAAGCCTGGCTATCTGTTCCGTCGGGTCCCATGTGTCCGGAGCAACAAGGCCAGTTTGGATGCCAACACTCTCCAAATAGCCCGGCGCATCGGTGGTGCCGTGGTCCGCCGATAGAACGATCAAAACGTTTTCCAGCCCAACCCGTTCGTCGATAAACGCGAAGAGATTCATGAGAGTCTGATCGAGGCGGTATATCGTGTCCTCGGCTTCAAGACTGGAGGGGCCAAACACATGGTTGACGTAATCCACGGACGAGAAGCTAATCGCCAGATAATCCGTTACCGCGTCTTGCCCGATATCCTCGGCATCAATCAATCGTTTGGCAAATTGCGCCGTCAGATCGTCGCCAGCGGGACTAAGCGTTAAAAAGGTCGTAAAGTAGGGATTTTCTAGTGGGTCAAACCCATTTTGCGTCGAAGAGTAGCGATGAGGAAAGGTTATGCCGAACCCGGCGACATCCGTCTCCCATGGTTGGTTGTCACGGTCGCCAAAGAGATAGGTTTCCTTTGGGTGCATCAATTCCCAAGAGGTTCCTTCAAATGAGGCACTCGGCGATGCGTCATTCCAGACAGAAACCCAATCAGGGTATTTGTCGTAATAATACGAGTTTGTGACAAAACGATTTGCGGCTTTCGAGAACCAGAAGGCTTTGCCGCTTTGTCCCGCCATTGTAATAGCCCCACGGTCTTTGATTGAAACTCCAAAGACCTTGGCCGCACCAGCAGTGGAAGCGTTTAATTCGTCCGAAAGCGTTGTAACAAGCATAGCGCGTGGTGACCGCCCATCTGTGCCAGCTGCCGCCTGTGTTGGGTCAATTTCAATATCGTCATTGACGCCAGCGCCATCTCCAAGAAGCGGAGCGGTGCTGTCTTCAACGTTGTAAACAACGCGGTCCAAGGTTCTGTCGAACCATATGTTTCCGATCATCCCGTGCACTGCCGGTGTTGCCCCGGTCGCCAAGGTGGCGTGCCCGACAACAGTCTCTGTATTGGCATGGCAATGATGGGCGTCCAGATAGTGTACACCGTTTTCTAGTAAATACTTAAGGCCACCCTCCCCAAGATTCTCAAAGTAGCGTGTCGGCAGATCGCCCCGAAACGCGTCAACGGTCAGCTGCAAAACGAGACGAGGAGGTTCTTGTGCGTACGCAGGAGCGACTGCAACCAACCACAAAGACAAACAAGCTCTCAGTGTTTTGGTCATAGTGTTTCCTTTCGCTGTATTGCGCAGCAGGTTGGCGGCGACCGCAATTGCGCGCTAGAACAACCCGTTTCAATACCAAACTGATAACAAAAACGCTTCAAGTCTACTTCTTCCGACCTACCGCGAAAGAGCCTGCAACACCCAAACCGGTGTTCATACAAACAATTGCTTGGAACTGTGGTGGCCGGATCGGTTTTGATCCAAAACAAGGCTGTGAGTCTTTTGAGACACTAAACTCTGCGCCAGAAACCCTGTTTCAGGTGAAACGCTATGACCAAAAACCTATCGGTTTTTCTTATTTTGGCTGGTTTAGTAATTGCTGGTGCGTTGCTGTATGTCGTTGTTGCCGAGGATGGCGATGAATTGCCGGTCGGATTTGTGCAAGGAAACGGGCGGGTTGAAGCGGAACAGGTCAAAATAGCACCAACTAATGCAGGTCGGGTTGCGAAGGTAACGGCAACAGAGGGCAGTATGGTTGCAGCCGGTCAAATCCTGGCCGAAATGGACATAGACGAGCTATCTGCCGCCCTGGACCGGGCTAGAGCAGAAGTAGCCTTGGCCAATCAGACAAGGGCCGAAGCAGAAGCGCTCGTTGTGCAACGCGAAAGCGAACAGCGCAGGGCCGAGCAAGAGCTTGATCGTGCCACGGCGTTGCTGGCAGGACAAAACATCTCCAAAACTATTTTTGAAGATCGCGATACCACTCATAAGGTTGCTACAGCAGTATTGGGCGCCGCCAAAGCCCGAGTTGCAACCGCGGAAAGCCGTATTGCTGCCGCTGAGGCAGAAGTGCGCAGGATTGACGCACAGATTGAAGACAGCGCTCTAGTGGCACCTTTGCCCGGACGCGTGCTTTACCGGCTTGCAGAACCCGGAGAGGTCGTTGGCGCGGGCGAACCAATCCTGACTATTCTTGGCCTTGAGAATGTTTACATGGAAGTCTTTCTTCCGGCGCGTGAAGCCGGACTTTTGCCCATTGGAGCTGAGGCTCGCATCGTGCTCGACGCTTTGCCGGAATATGCGATACCTGCATACGTGAGCTTTGTTTCTCCCGAGGCACAATTCACCCCCAAACAGGTCGAGACCCTGGATGAGCGAGAGCAACTGGTTTTTCGCGTTCGCGTCCGTATCCCAATAGACTTGGTTGAAAGTCGGATTGAGCACGTCAAAACCGGTCTGCGCGGTGTCGCGGTGATCCGGCTGAACCCAGCCGCTGCTTGGCCTGAGGCGCTTGAACAACGCATCCCAGAAGAGCTGTTCGAATGAGAGTAGAGGATGACGCCTGCGATATTCACATTTCAGGTGTTACGCACCGCTATCGCAAGCATGTTGCATTGGATTCTGTTTCGTTGGAACTGCCAGGCGGCCAGCTTGTTGGCTTTATCGGGCCGGATGGGGTGGGAAAGTCTACACTGCTTGGTTTGATCACCGGCGCAAAGAAACTGCAATCCGGCAATATCGACGTTTTAGGCGGCCCGATTGGCGAATCTGGCCATCGACACAGAATTTGCCCAGCCATCGCTTTCATGCCGCAAGGGCTGGGTCGAAACCTGTATCCGGAGCTATCTGTACGCGAGAACCTCGAGTTCTTCTCAGGTCTCTTTGCTCAAGGGCATTCAGAGCGGGATGACCGTATCGCAGTGCTATTGGCTGCGACAGGGCTTGCGCAGTTTGAAGACCGTCTGATGGGCAAACTCTCGGGCGGGATGAAGCAAAAACTAGGTCTTTGCTGTGCGTTAATCCATGACCCCAAACTTTTGGTTTTGGATGAGCCAACGACCGGGGTCGACCCGTTGTCGCGTCGGCAGTTCTGGGCTTTGATTGATGCAATCCGAGCAAAAAGCCCTGAACTGTCGGTATTGGTTTCAACGGCGTACATGGAAGAAGCCGAGGGTTTTGACCGGATTGTCGCGATGGACGCGGGTCAAGTCATCTTTCATGGGAAGCCCGCCGAATTGAAAGGGAGTGATGTCGACCTCGAAATTGCATATCGGCGTCTGAGAGCACGGGAGTTGCCTGTCGAACCGGCGGGGAAAAACAAAACGAATGGGAAGATCGAAGCAAGCCCAGTGATAGTTGCGCGTGGACTGACACGACGCTTTGGTGATTTCACGGCCGTAGACAACGTCGACTTCACAATCAATCGCGGAGAGATATTCGGGTTTCTAGGATCAAACGGTTGCGGTAAATCCACGACAATGAAGATGCTGACTGGCTTGTTACCTTCCAGCTCAGGTGAAGCACTGCTGTTTGGCAACCCTGTCGATGCATATGACCGAAAAATGAGGCGTGAAATAGGCTACATGAGCCAGGCCTTTTCCTTGTATGGCGAGTTGTCGGTCCATCAGAACCTACAATTGCACGCGCGGATATTTGCAATTGCCGACCGTGAACAACGTGTTTCGGAACTTACTGAGCGCTTTGGGCTCGAGGAGCACCGGCATACGTTGGCGACGGCACTGCCCCTAGGGATCAAACAGCGACTGTCGCTAGCCGTAGCTGTGATCCACCGTCCGCGGGTACTAATACTCGACGAACCAACATCCGGTGTGGATCCAGAGGCGCGCGATTCCTTCTGGGACTTGCTGATTGAGCTCTCGCGAAACGAGTCGGTTACAATCTTTGTGTCCACTCATTTCATGGGTGAGGCGGAACGCTGTGATCGCGTTTCTTTTACGCATTCTGGTAGAGTTCTAGCCGAAGGTACTCCGGCTGACCTGATCGCTGTTGAAGGGGTGGAAAACCTTGAAGACGCCTTCATTTCGATATTGGCAGCAGCAGAAAAACCAGTCTCTGTTGTCGCGCCAGAGGTGGGTTTTGGGACCAAATCCCACGCCCGGGGAGGAGCGTTTTCTCGTGTATTGGCTTATGCGCGGCGCGAAACCGTTGAAGTAGCTCGCGACCCGGTGCGTCTGGCTTTCGCGTTTCTGGGTTCTGCTATTCTAATGTTAGTTTTTTGCTTTGGAATTACGCTGGATATAGATGAACTTGAATTCGCGGTACTTGACCTTTCTCAGGGGCCGGAGAGTCGTGCTTATTCGGCTGAATTCGCCGGATCGTCCTACTTTAAAGCCACATCGCCGCTGCAAAGCGCCAGCGAAGGGCGCGACCGTCTAGTGGCAGGTGAGGTCTCTCTGGTTGTTGAGTTGCCACCTGACTTTGACCGAAAGATGAGTACGGGTGAACCGACCCAGATACTTGCAACTGTAGACGGCGCTATCCCATTTAAGGGTGAGACGGTTGAAGGTTATGTTTCCGGATTGCACCAATCATTTCTCGCGGAATATGCCCTCAACAATGGCATAAGCCAGATAGATATCGCCAGGATCGAACCTCGGTTTCGCTACAATCAGAGCTTTGAAAGCATCGCCGCGATGGCTCCGGCAATGCCTGCTATCTTACTGATTATGTTGCCAGCTGTTTTGACTGCCGTAAGCGTAGCAAGGGAACGAGAGCTGGGGTCAGTTGTCAATTTCTACGTGACACCAACCACGCGGCTTGAATTTCTAGTCGGCAAACAAATTCCGTACATTTTGATCGCCTACGCAAATTTTCTGCTTTTGGCCGGAATGACCGTTCTTCTTTTCGGGGTGCCGTTAAAAGGAAATCCTTTCCCTTTGGCTGTTGGTGCCCTTCTTTACGTTTGGGCAACGACATCCTACGGGCTGTTGATCGCTACAATGACATCCAGTCAGGTGGCCGCAACATTTGCAACTGCTATCGCCTCAGTTGTCCCAACAATCCAGTTCTCAGGTCTGTTGCAACCTGTTTCAACGCTAGAAGGAGGCGCACAAGTGGTGGGCTCTCTTTGGCCTTCCTCATATTTCCTACACCTGAACGTTGGTGCCTTCACTAAAGGTTTGGGTTGGGAGGCCCTTGCGCCAGACATTCTGGCCCTCGCCTGCTTCGGACCAGTTCTGACACTGATCGCAGCCCTATGTCTTCGAGCGCAGGAGAAGTGAATGCAGCGCTTCTACTGCATATTCTGGCTAGGCTTGAAGGAAGTGATGAGCCTGCGCCGTGATTGGGTGATGATGGCATTGTTGGTTTGGTCTTTTACGCTGGCCCCGATCATGGAAGCAACGGGAGTGGCAAGCTCTGTAAACAACGCCTCGATAGCGTTTGCGGATGAAGACGACTCGCCACTTTCTCGAGCACTTGCCACAGCGTTTTTCCCACCAGAGTTCCAACCGGTCGTCCAAATCGAACCCGGAAAAGGACCTGCGTACATGGATGCTGGGCGCTTTATTTTCGTTGTGGCTGTGCCCCCCGGATTCGAAAAGGATCTGCGCGCAAGGCGCAGTCCGGAGATTCAAGTTCTTATTGACGCAACCGCAATGGAACAGGCCGGTATTGGCGCAAACTACATCGCCAGTATCTTGAGCGCTGAAATACATCGCTATGCAATTGGTATCGATCTAGTAGATGCTCCCTCAATCAGTGTCATTCTAAGAAGCGCCTTCAACCCAAATAGAGATACGGTACGTTTTGCTGGTATCGTTGCTTTGATTGGCCAGATCATGTGGCTCACAACTATTTTGACCGGAGCGGCAATGATTAGAGAGCGAGAGCACGGGACCATTGAGCATCTCCTTGCCATGCCTCTTGCTCCATTTGACATTGCCATTGCCAAAATTTGGGCGAATGCAGCAGTGGTTTTGGTCGCCGCTGGTCTTTCACTAACCTTTGTGATGCAGGGTTCTTTGGGCATCAATATCGCTGGATCCAAGATGTTGTTTTTGGTTGGTACGGCGTTGTTTCTTTTTACTGCGACGGCGCTTGGGGTGTTTCTGGCAACCATTGCACGCTCTATGGCGCAGTTCGCGCTTCTGGTCATGTTGATTGTGCTGCCAATGCTAATGCTGTCAGGTGGAGAGACCCCAATTGAAGGTCAGCCAGCGTGGTTGCAGGCAGGTACTTTGGTTTTGCCGTCACGCCACTACATGTCAGCAAGTCAGGCTATTGTTTTCAAAGGCGCTGGTATTGAGACTGTCTGGCCGGAATTCGTTTGGATGACGTTGTTGGGAATTGCTTTGTTACTAATGAGCCTACGGCTTTTTCGGCGTTCTCTTGCGCAGATCAGCTAGCAATCCAACTTTTTGGCTGTGACAGATTGGAGAGCTAGCTTCAATATCTCTAGTCATATTGGCATTATGAGGGCCGACGGCTGAATTGCGATGCAATCGAGGTTTTGAAAGGCCATAGTCGCAAACTCAAAGGTTTGCACTGAAAGTGTCGAAACCTTCTGAATCAAATGGGCAAGTCCAAGGCGTTCAAGCGACAAAAATCTCCGCCCGTTTCTAAACCGAATTATATTTTGCGCCACAACTGGTACACACAATAGAATTGGACCGGCCAGATGAGACTGTTAATGAGGTTCAATTATGGTGACAGGCGACAGGCCGCCGGCAACCAGTAAAGCTGCCGGTAATCTTCAATCGTCAACTTATCATGATTTTTGGACTATGGCGATGATCAGCCAGACTTCGCCATGAAGTCCGCGAACGCTTCCTTATAGTCTGGATGCCATCTGCTGAGAGGTGGGCGATTTTCAATGATGTCTCCCAAGCTCCAAGCAATGCGTTTCTCATCAGTATCGCGTGAAACGTCATTGTCGGGGCAGAGGATGTAGAAATCCCCGCGGTTCACGCTTTCAACAAAGAAGTCGACCGTCTGCTCAGCGGTCCAGGCAGAGGCAGGCTTCTCGGGCGCGGAGATCATGCCGGTATAGACGAACCCAGGGACCAGAAGATGCGCGGAAATCCGATGATCTGGACCCGTTCTGAGCTCGTGGGACAGTGCCTCGGTAAAGGCTTTGAGAGCCGCCTTTGAGACATTGTAAGCCGGGTTGCCTGGCGGTGTCGTGATGCCTTGTTTGGACCCTGTATTGATGATTGCGCCTGGTCTGCCGGGCGATCATGTTTGGCGCGAAGACCTGGGTGCCGTGGATCGGACCCCATAGGTTTACACCCAGCATATTGTCCCAAGCCGCGGCGTCGCCAACTGTCGATGAATTGCCTCCGACACCGGCATTGTTCATCAGAATATCTGTCCCTCCGTAGCGGTCTGCCACCATCCGCTCCAACGCCTCTAACTGCGCACGATCTCTGACGTCTGTCTCAGACGTCATTACATCGGCCGCGCCAGCGGCAGACACTATGTTTGCCGCGGCCGCCAGTTTCTCGGTGTCTCGATCAACAACAACAATGCGCATTCCCATTTGCGCGAACTTCACTGCGGCGGCGAGGCCAATGCCGGAAGCACCCCCGGTAATCACGGCCACAGAGTCTGAGGTAAATGCGGGGTGTGTCATCGGCTAAGCTCCTCCTAAGCCCGTGTTGGTTCGAAAGGTCCGGAAAATCCAGACCGGCCTGGTGATATTAGGCGGCGTCGGCAACGTTAGTCTTCAGCTTCATAATACCTTCCATACCGTAGGCGGTGAATAGCCCCGCGGTTGTCTTTTCCGTTTGTACGCTCATCGGATTGAAAGGGTTTGCGATGCCTCTCTTGTCCACTTCACTTTGGAATTTTTACTGTCTTGGTTTGGTATGGGTAGAGTTTTGCCAATTAAAATGCACGTTTGATTGAGATTTGGCGTGTTTAACTTGATAGAGTCGCGCTACGACAATCGACGATTGAGCGCGTGTTGCGATCCGCGCAAACCTTTGGGAAAATCGTGCAAAGTTATGAGCAAATGCCGCGCAAAATTATGGGCGACGACACCCAGATTTTCTGAATAAAATCAATGATAGGAATGCAGCGTTATGCGCGTCCCTACAGATTTTGTAGGGGCGCGCATAACACTTCGCGCACCCCATAAGTTTGCGTAGTTTGCCCATAGTTTTGCGCTGCGCGATTGTCTGCCCTAGCGGTGAATTCAATCAGTTTTTTGGCGTAGTCGATACGGTTATGGTCCTTTGCGTTGCTCAATCCCGCAAAGGGCCTCCCTAAGGAACCTTGGGTTCCTTGCGGCCTTTTTGCTTGGATTCTCGCGAAGGTCTCCGACGCGCAGAAAGCGGACTTTGCAAAGTCGAGAATAAAGGTCCGTTATGGACGTTCCATCGCTGTCCTGGGATTTCCTGGTATCGGTCGGGTGGCCGTTGTTACAGTATGTTTAGAAGCTTCGAATACCCAGCGTTCAAAACAAGAGCCGCAAGTGTCCCTGTTATCGTCGCCGGTATACCCTGCTTCCAGGTATCGAACACTAGATGGCAGAATATCGCTCCGACAGATGTGCAGAGCAACGCAAGTGCGCCTAGCGGCCCGATCCACGACGATTGAAACCAGATGGCAATTGCCCCGAAAAGTTCCCCGCATCCGACGATGAACATGATCTGCCTGTTGAGGCCGTAGCTTTCGAACATGCCCAACTGGATTTCAAAGACCTTCTTTTGCCACCCAAAAATCTTAATGGATGAAGCAAAGAGAAAAAATGCAGATAGAAGACCGATGGCGATGTTCAGGAGCAATGCTAGTCCTTCCGGTTTGATTTCTTGTAGGCTGCTGGAGATACGCCCGTCCATTTACGAAATGCTCTGGAGAAGGCGGTTGGGTCGGCATAGCCAAGCCTTTGCGCTGTCTCGCCGACGGATTTATTGTCTTTTGCCAGCAGGCGTTCGGCTTCTTCCTGCTTAATGCGCGCGATCACTTGGGACGCCGTTTGACCGTAAGGTTCCAATCGGTTGTTCAGTGTTTCCTGATGAAATCCGCAAAGGTCCGCAAGCTCATCCACACCAAATCCTGAATCCGCAAGATGGACCCTGATCAGGCCTTCCAGTCCCGCAAGGAAATCCTGCGGGGCGGCCAGGTCCTCATCCATCACCCTGTAGTCTGGTGGGTTTTCCAGTGCCTCTGCTCGTAGTCTGTAACTTAACCAGCTGGAGGGAAACCTGATCGAAAAACCTTGAGGATTGCACTTGATTGCCCGAACGCCGTGAAAATGACTGGGCAGCGCATCCGGGTCATTGACGCGAAGAATGACTTGGTTGGGGTCCCACCTGAAATCCAGGACACGGTGCAACAGGGATATCCATATACTTGTCAGAAACGCATCGGTTTGGCTGGGAGAAACCGAAATTTGGAAGTTCCTTTTGGCACTGAAATATGCGTGCTCTCCTTCGACAAAGAGGGATTGCGTAACGGCATTGGATTCCTTGGAAACCGCTTGTGTGAACCTGGTAAAAAAGTCTCCCAATGTAAGGGCTTCTGCCAGCATATCGCCGAGCGGGAGAAATTTGACAAGATCGACGGATTGCCCGACCCGTGCGCAAAAATCCGGTGAAGTGGCTTCTGCCACGGCCTGATAGATCTGGTAGACGGTATCGTGGCGCAGGAAATTCTTCGGGTCCATTACCTGCGCTTCGTTCAACCCCAGAGGATCAAGAACAAACGCGGGTTCGACCCCCACGCTGCGAAGCGCTGCGACAACCGGGCCCGCAACTGAAGCCCTGACGAGTGGCAGCGACTGATCCGTGTTATTACCAAGTCTTCTTGTCATCTCTTCTCCAGAAATTCGCAATATTCCCGAGTGTAGGAAATTCCCACAATAAAATTATTAAACCTTGCAGTTTCCCAAAACTATTTTTCTCGAACCGGTAATCTGTCAGGCATCAAGTTATTCGAATTCTATAATGACTCCTAGTTGCGCCTTTTGCGATTCTTGAAGATAGGAGCCCTAATGAACGGATGCCTGATGCGCATACTTGTGCCCGCAATACTGGCTGCGAGCCATCTGTTTCCAACTCATGCCGCTTCACAGGAAGAAAGTTTCCCGATCCTTTTCACAAATGTTCATGTCTTTGACGGGGTGAACGAGGCGCGGATCGAGAACGCAAATGTTTTGGTCGTCGATAACCTGATCGCCGAGGTCTCGACTGAGCCGCTTGCCGTCGCCAATGCGCAAATCATCGACGGTGGTGGGCGCACACTGATGCCAGGTCTGATTGACGCCCATGTTCACATGGCAATCACAGAGCCGATTGCAGACCTAAGGGACAATTTCGACTGGATGTACTGGGGCGCCGTTTCCACCATCGAGGCGGAAAAGATGCTGTTGCGCGGCTTCACCTCCGTACGCGATGCGGGTGGGCCAGCGATGGGGCTTCAGAAAGCCATCGACCGTGGCAAGGCCGTTGGCCCCCGTATTTATCCGTCCGGCCCGGTGATCTCACAGACGTCAGGACATGGCGAGCACAGGCACTACACCGAACCGCACCCCAACTTCGAAGGGGCATCGCCGTCCTTCTTCAACCAGCACCTAGAGTTTCTTGCGGACGGTGTCCCGGAAGTGCTGCGCGCAACGCGGGAATCGTTGCGTCTGGGCGCATCCCAAATCAAGGTCATGGCCGGAGGTGGCGTATCCTCCAGCGTCGACCCGCTCCACACTGTTCAATACTTGCCAGAAGAACTGGAAGCCGCGGTTAAAGCTGCTGCCGATTATGACACCTATGTCTTGGTGCATGTCTACAATGACGAGAGCATTCTGCGGTCCATTGAGGCAGGCGTGCTGAGCATCGACCATGCGCAATTGATGACCGAAGTCTCAGCGCAAGCGATCAAGGACGCGGATGTTTGGGTCGTGCCGTACTACTCGCTTCTGGGGCTGGACGAGAAAACCGTTGTAAAAGTGCTCGGCCCTCTTGCCGTGCCCAAGTTCCTTGAGGTTCAGGCCGGAGCCAGAAACCAGATGAAACTACTGAAAGAGTTCGGCATCGAAAAGGTCGCCTTTTCCACCGACATTATCGGGGACCCTGCGGCGCTCACCAAACAGAACGATGAATTCAAGTACCGCCTCGAGGAATGGTCGTCCTACGAAGTGCTGGTGCAGGCGACTTCGAAGGCCGGTGAGTTGTTGGCCTTGTCGGGCAAACTCAATCCCTATCCCGAGGGTCCGTTGGGCGTGATTGCCGAAGGTGCCTATGCCGACATTCTGCTGGTCGACGGAAACCCGGTCGAGGATGCCCTGATCATGACGGACTACGAGAACAACTTCGATCTGATCATGAAAGATGGCGTGATCTACAAGAACACACTCGACTGAGTGTCGCGTGGGGTGAACTTACCTCGGCACCCCGCGCACTAAATTTAAAGGGAGAAGAAAGACATGAGTATTTCAACAAAGACAGCCGCTGCCGCGAGCCTGATCGCTATCACGGCCACTGCCGTGTTTGCACAGGATACCCAGCCGCAAACCCTGTTCACTAACGTCAATGTCTTTGACGGTGTGAACGAGGCGCGGATCGAGAACGCCAGCGTTCTGATCGAAGGCAACTTGATCAAAGAAGTGTCCACCGATGCCATCGACGCGACGGGCGCGACGGTTGTGGATGGAGGTGGTCGCACATTGATGCCCGGGCTGATCGACAGCCACGTCCACCTGAACCTGACCGGTCTTTTCACAAGCTTTGGCGGCGCGGAGTATGCGAATTGGGACGGCGTCGGCGCGATGGCGGTCGCGAACGCGCGTGATTACCTTATGGATGGTTACACAACGGTTCGCGATGCCTGTGGCCAAGGCGATGCGATGAAAAAGCTGATCGATCAGGATATCCTTGTCGGGCCACGGATTTACCCGAGCGGTGCGTGCATCGGTCCACAATCTGGTCACACGGACTGGCGCAGCCCTCGTGCCCGGGCTGAAGGTGGCCCCGTCGCACAGGTGGAAGAACTCAATCTCGCGGTCGTTGCAGACGGCGTAGACGAAATCAGAACGGCCGCGCGCCGGAACCTCAGCTACGGGGCCACGCAAATCAAGCTAACCGTCGGAGGCGGTGTTTCCTCGGAATTAGACCCGCTTTGGTCTGTGGGATACGGCGTGGAAGAGATCAGGGCGGCCGTAGAGGTCGCAGCCTTTTTTGATACTTACGCCTTTACGCATGCATACACGGACGAAACTGTCCAAATGGCACTGGATGCGGGCGTCAAAGTCATTGAGCACGGCCAGATGGTCACAGAAGAAACCGTGAAGCGCATGGCTGATGAAGGAATATTCTGGTCCCTCAACACCGCCGGGTTCTCACCGATCCTGTTTGAGCACCCGAACTTTGCACCGGGTACGCCAGCAGGCATCAAGCTTGCGGTTGCACATGACCAAAGCAAGGATCTCATCGCGCTTGTCAAGAAATACAAACCCAAGGTCGTGCACAACGTTGATACAGTACTGTCAACGCTCGATCAGGGCCGTGCCCATCGCGATTTCGAAAAGTACCAGTTTGCCGATTGGTTCGGCAATCATGCGATGCTGGTCTCCGCTACGTCGACCGCGGGCGAACTGGCGCAGCTGACTGGCCAACGTAATCCATATCCAGAGCAGTTGGGGGTGATCCAAGAAGGAGCCTACGCCGATATCCTGATCGTCGATGGCAACCCGCTGGAAGATCTTTCTGTCTTGGGGGCCCAACCGAAATGGTTTGACGCGGAACCGCGTGAAG
Organism: Ruegeria sp. YTSA072; assembly: GCF_059610285.1. Classification (NCBI taxonomy): domain Bacteria; kingdom Pseudomonadati; phylum Pseudomonadota; class Alphaproteobacteria; order Rhodobacterales; family Roseobacteraceae; genus Ruegeria; species Ruegeria sp. YTSA072. The sequence goes on from NZ_JBXWNI010000014.1 coordinate 50,460, forward strand.
AAGGTTTCGACACCATCCGTGTCATCATGAAGGACGGCAAATTCTACAAGAATACGCTGAAATAAAGGAAAGTGGGGTGGTCTATCTTTGATAACCCCACACTTCAGCCAAGAAACCTTCCCTGAAAGGAAAGACTGTGAAACATCTCAGCCTTGGCGTCTTTATGGCGATCTGTGGTTCAATTGCCGCTGCTGAAGACGCCGAAAGCATGCGTACGTTTTTGTTCATTGGCACGTCCAATAGCACCGCTTGGGAAATGCAGATCGCCAATCCGGGGGATCGCGCAGCCTCGGTGAAAGGCGGGATCGAAGCGCTCGGCGGAGAGCTTTTGAGCTATTACTGGGGGCTTGGAAACGGGAAGAACTACATCACCGTTTCACTGCCAGACGATCCAAGCTTTATCCAGGCCTTCTATGTCAGCCGCCTCGGCGACGGCTTGTTGGATGACTACCAGATGATCGAATTGATGAGCAGCGCCGACATGGCTGTGGCGCTGGAACGTGTTCCCGAAATCAAAGCAGTGGATGACGTAAAGTGATTGGAGGTTTGTCGCACCAGAGGTCGTATCTTCCACCACGACCGACCCTTGCCGCCGCGTTATTGAGCGCCTTTGCACTTTTTAGTAGTGCTGCTGATGCCCAGGAAAATGCTGCTCAGGCGAAACTGGAGGCCGCAGCCCAGGTTTCGTTGGGCGGCCCGGGATCAGCCAGTGCGCAACAGGAGCAAGATAGGCTGCGCAGACTTGAAGACTCTCGATGGCCCGGTTTGGACCGTGCCATTGATCCAACCGAAACCGCTTTGGGTCGATTTAGGGAAAACACCGGATTGGCGCTCAGCTTTGATTACCAAGCGCTATACCAACGCAGTTCTCACAGTCTGACCGGGCAGGACGAATCTGCATCCGGTCAGCTCAGGATGATTGGGACGTGGGAATTGGCAAACCGGGGTGGTGAAAACCCGGGTAGCCTTGTCTTTATTCTGGAGAACCGACACCGGTTGGGCCAGTCCATTGCACCCTCAGCACTGCCTGCGCAAATTGGATATCAAGGGGCAACCGCGGTCACGTTTGGGGACACAAACACGACCTTGTCGGTAGCTTACTGGCAACAAGCCTTCGCAAACGGACGCGGAGGAGTGGTGGCGGGTCGGATCGATCCGGGCGACTACTCCGACATTCTTGGGTACGTGAACCCAAGAACGACCTTTTCGAACTATTCAATCCTGTTTAGCCCTGTACTGCCAATCCCAGATCCAGGCTTTGGCGTCACGGTCGGCGGCTATCTGACGGATCAGATTTACGCGTTAGGGGTGGTCAGCGACGCCAATGGGTCTCTCACAGACATTGAGTGGTTTTCCGGGGGTAGCGAATTTTACAAATACGCCGAGATCGGCTGGACGCCCGAAAAATCAAAACGATTTCTAACAAACGTTCATCTGGGGATGTTTCACACGGATGCGCGCCAACAAGTTGGCGTACCGGAAACATATGGAGCCACACTTTCTGCCAACCATACATTCGACAACCAACTGATGATCTTCGGACGGCTGGGATGGTCCAATGGCGGCGGTGCGTTGGCCAGGCGTGCAGTCAACGCAGGCTTGATGTGGCGACCTGGCACCTATGATGATCTCCTTGGCATAGCGGCCACTGTTGCCGACCTGACGACACCAGGATTGCCCAATCAAACGACACTTGAAGCTTTCTACCGTTTGGACTTGGCCGACAATCTGGCACTGACGGCAGACGTGCAATACCTGAAAAATCCCGGATCAAACTCGAACGACCCGCTGGTCTTGGGACTGAGACTGAGGGTCAATCTTTGATGAATGCCGGGTAGCAGTTTCCGTTCGGGCTTCATTTTGGCCGGAACGGGCGGGGGCGGCAAGTGAGTGGGTCGCCCCCAACTATTTTGATGGCAGACCTTTTCGGTCTCCTTATGATCTCTTCAGTCTTTATGTGGGAGCTTTAGTGTCATGACGCGATACATCTACGGTTTGGTTATTTTGCTCTTTGCTGCGGCGGTTTCGACGTCAAACGCTGTTCCAGCGTACGCACAGAACGCGGCGAGTGAACAGGAACCTGCCGAGGTTCAGCAAGAAGATCTCTTATCTCAGGTTGCCGACAAATCAATTTCTGCCGGTGACCTGGAGATACTGCTTGTTCCGCTGACGACTGATGAGCTTTCAGAAATTGCTGTTGCCTGGCAAGACCATGTTCGCAACCAACTTGAAGAAATTGCCCGTATCAATCTTAGCCTTCAGGACGGAAACGAAGAGCAAGAAGATGACCTGAGATCACAGCTTTCTTTGATAAACGACACTGGCACTGTAATTTTGGATAATTACACTCTGGTCTTGGACGAATGGGCTCTAAAGGGTGCCGCAGAAGAAGACCTGAAGCCGCATACAGATTATCTCTTGGCGCTCAAAACTGGCGTTCTCAAAACAACGGATTTTCAGACGCTATTTAATAACGCTCTCCAATGGTTGGTTTCATGGGAGGGAGGTGCTGGTCTTCTATTGGCTGGGCTGGGTGTTTTGGCAGCTGTTTGGGTTATGATGTTTGTCGCCAAAGTGGTGCGTCGTTTTTCTGAGCGCGGCCTTGAAAAGATACCTACAATTTCGCGGATGCTTAAGAAATTCATTGCGACCGCAGTGTTTTGGGCGGTCTTTATTCTCGGCATTCTGGTTGTGCTTGCCTTGTTCGGTGTGAACGTCACTCCTTTGTTTGCAATATTTGGTGGTTTGTCTTTCATTCTTGGCTTTGCGCTTCAGGAAACGCTAGGCAATCTCGCCAGCGGTCTGATGATCATGGTTTTGAAGCCATTCGATACCGGAGACTATATTCAGGTTGGCGGGTCATCTGGTTTTGTTGACGAGATGTCGGTCGTTTCGACAAAAATCCGAACCTTCGACAACCAGATCATCATTGTGCCGAATAGTAAGATCTGGGGTGACGTAATCACAAATGTCAGCGCATCTGACGAGCGTCGCGTCGATTTGGTTTTTGGGATCGCGTATTCAGACAACGCTGCTCACGCAATCGATGTTCTGAAGGAATTGGTCGCAAGACATGAACTATGCCTGAAGTCGCCTGATCCAGAAATATTTGTTGGTGAACTTGGCGACAATTCAGTCAATATCTTTTGTCGACCGTGGTCCAAGTCTGACGACTATTGGACTGTCTATTGGGACCTCACAGGACAAGCCAAGGAGCGGTTTGACCAAGAGGGAATATCAATACCGTTCCCGCAGCGCGATGTTCACCTGATCCCAGTGGAAGGAGTAAAGACATGAGAGCATTAGTAATATTGATGATGTCCTTTCTGCTTCTTTGCAGTGTAGCCTCGGCTCAGTCAGAAGAAGTTTTGCTGCCACAGCAGGAGCGAGAAGATCCCGAATTCATAGCACCGGTCATTGTCGACGGGGATGAGCTTTTTGTCGTCCGCGGATCCAGCGCATTGCCCGCAACGGACAGGGCCGCAAAGATTGAAGAAAGAATTGCTCAAGTTGCTGATAGATCAGAGAGCAAAACGGTCGACATCCAAATCTCCCGGGCTGAATTTGGACAACTCGTACGCGTCGACGGCCATATGGTCACTATTACCACTCAGGCTGATGCCGACCACGAACAGATGGACATTGAAGTTCTGGCCGGGCTGCAAGCAGAGGCCATCGAAAATGCCATTTTAAAGTACCGGGAAGCGCGATCCAGCGAAGGCCGCGTTGACAGCGCCTTGGCCGCTGTTGCTTGGACGGCGTTGTTTGCACTGGTGTCATACTTCTTCTTTGCCAAACGGAAGAAGTTTCTGGGCTACGTCAGAAACAACTTGGAAAAGAGAGCGGAAAGCGTCGAGGAAGCTACAAAGTCAATCCTACGAAGCAGGGCAATCGCGTCTATCATCGTTTATTCAATTCATGCTTTGATGTGGGTGCTGTTTCTGTTTTTTCTCTATTACTACCTGTCCTTGGTTTTGCTGTCTTTCGCGGAAACCCAGGCCATCGCTCAAGTTCTTCTAAAGTACGTTAGTGAGCCATTGATAAATGTTGTGCTGGCTGTCGTTGGGTACATCCCAAACCTGATCATGCTGGTGATTATTGCAGCCTTATGTCGATTTGCGATCCGCGGCCTCGATCTGTTCTTTGACAACCTGGAGAACGGTGCATTCGAAATCAAAGATTTCGAGGCGCACTGGATCGCGCCAACGAACATGCTGTTCAGGGCTTTGATCATCGTGATCGCACTGGTGTTCGCCTACCCATACATTCCGGGCTCAGGTTCCCGGGCGTTTCAAGGCCTGACAATTCTTGCCGGTATCATGGTCTCGTTGGGATCTAACACAGTTGTATCGAACATGATGGCAGGTCTGTTTGTCATCTATCGGCGCAGCACGAATGTTGGTGATCGAATAATGGTTGGCGACAAGATAGGGGACGTAACCGAAATCAAGCTTATGGAAACACTTATCAAATCCATCAAAAACGAAATGATCAGTATTCCAAACGCTCAGTTGTTGAACTCAGAGGTCGTGAATTATTCGCGCAAAGTCGATGGTCGAGGCCTTCTCGTGCACACGACGGTCGGGATCGGGTACGAGGAGCCGCCAAAAAAAATCACGGCAATGTTGATAGAGGCGGCTCATCGCACACAGAGTTTGAAGAAAAACCCGGAGCCCTTTGTACTTTGGACACAGTTGGCTGACTATGCCATCAATTACGAAATTAACGCATACACATCTCGAGGATCGAGTTTGCCTAAGATTCTGTCTGATCTACACCAAAACATCGTGGAAGTGTTCAACGAGAACGGTACGCAAATTATGACACCGTCCTACATGGCCGACCCGCCAAGTCCTAAGATTCCCACTGAGGAATGGGATGGAAAGCTTGCTCATATAGCGAAGTAAAAGAATACCAAGTCCACTCTGGGTCCATTTAACCCGGCCCTTGCAGGTTGTAGGATTAGTTTGATTGATCCAGAGCAATGGGTAGGATTAATGCAATAGTTTTCAGAACGTTTTGGGGTTCCAGATGATCAATTGGGCATTTACCGCAATAGTAACGCTTCTCGCGAGTGGCGCTCTTGCCGCTGGTATGGAGCAGTGGGGTGAGTCCGGCGACTGGAAAATTTTGATCGACCCCGAGAAAGGAAATGGCTGCCTCGCGTGGAAGCCTTTCGAAGACGACATGACAGTTGAAATTGGCGTCGCACCCAATCAGGCTGGCGGTTTCTTCGCCGCTTACAATCCGACCTGGGTTCAGATTGAGGACGGATCAACCGGTATCGTGAAATTCGATTTTGGTGACGCAAAGTTTGAAGGCGAAGCCGTAGGTGTATTTAAAAATGGCGTCCCCGGGGGGTATGCCTTTTTCGATAATCCCGCGTTTGTGACCGAATTCGGAAAGCGCCAAAGCGTCACGATAATTGGTGAAAGTGGAACCGAAGTAGAGCTTGATCTGAGTGGGTCCTCAAAAGCCATCGAGGCCGTTTTGGCATGTCAGGCAGAACAGCCTGAACCACTCAAGAACTAGGTCGTGACGGACTATTGAAGCTGATTCATGTCTGGCACGCACGGTTGCCTGTCTGCTGGCATCGCATCAGCACCTTCCGGAGCTTTGTTTCTGGATCCACCCACATCCAACTTGAACTTCGGTGACGAAAGTTGGCCAGTCACATCAAACGGCCACGCGCTACGTGATAGCGGTTGGCCAACTCGACGAGGTTCTGCCCTGATCGCAATAGTATCTTTGACCCAATCCACTTGGCCCTTGGCCACCAATTGAACAGAACCCGTTTCAACCACGATGGAGTCTGAGCTTACCCGGCCGGCTTCGATGTTAATTGGTGCCACAACGCATGTTATGTCCGTGTAACCTTGACGGAGTTCCTCTGAGAACAGCCAAGGGAAAATACCAAGGCCTGCCAACTCCAGAAGGCTGGTGCTGACATAGCCTTGTGACATCGACAAAGAAGCATTGCCGCGCATGGAATTCACAAACGCTTTGCCAGACGCGGTACTGCCCGAAACGTTAAATTCACCACTCAAACGTCCATAGGCATCTATCCCGATACCCAGTTCATCGAGAATCTCTCCGAATTCCCATCCTGAAGTTGACCCCGACAAGGAGAGCCAATCAGGTGAGTCAATCAGATTCATCACTGCCCTTAGGCTGAAGTTTCCACCGCCATATGCCATCTGGAGCGGGCCAAAATCTACGATCGCTTCTTTTGCAGACAATTGGCTGGAAACAGAAGTTACGCCTTGTTGGCCAACAATCTCCTTAAAGTCGATCTGTACCTGAACGTCAGCCTCTCTCAGTACGCGCTGCACATCCAGAAGATCGGCTGGCTTTCCTTTCTCCTTTGGTAAAACCAGGGGCTGTACGTTGGTTTCCTTCGGTAGAACCAAGGGCTGTACGTCGGTTTCAGGATCTTTTGAAGCGTCGCCTACCAAGCTTTTAAGCTGGTCCAGCGTAGCGGTCAGGTTTTTTAGATCGTTTAAATCGAGCCTTTTACTCGCAACGTTTCCGCGAATTACAGAAGCGCCCTCGGGAAATTTTGCATCCAAAGCGGCCAGAAGGTGTGACGAACCGGCTTCAAACTCGATTGAGGCAGTGAAGTCCTCGCCCTGCTTCGACGTCACTGCATCGACGGCAAGTGCGCCAATCTCGACAGGTTGCAATTTAAGCGCAGTCAGAAAACTAGCTCCGTCGCTGACATCCAGTTCCACGTTAAAATCAAGGCCTGACAGCCCTTTCAATTCGCTGACCGATAGCGCGAGGTCAAGCGCCCAAATATCTGTGCCATAGGTGGTTGCATTAAACCTGTTGAGCGAAACAGGCCCTCCTTCATTGGACAAGCTGAAGTCGGCATTTATGCCACCGAGCTGATCGACAAAATCTTCGTCCATATTTGGCAAAATCAACTTGGCCGGCCCGTTGAGTGTGCCATCGAAGGTCACGTCCTGAAGCTGAAGCAGGTCGAGAATTTCGCCGTCGGCCTTCAGAATTGGGTCCTCGACGGGTCCAGCCTGTAAGGCGATGCCCAGCATCGCAAGCCGACCATCGGGCATGCGGCGAATGCGTTCAATAGAGGCTGGCCCGATTACGTCCAGGCCTTGGTCAAATGCGTTAGTTTGGAACAGAAGTTTCTCGAACTCGAAAGACGCAAGTGAGCCCACCATGTGCATTTCAAAGGCTGTAAACTTCAGCTCCTGGAAACTCTTTGCTGCGTTCGGCGGCTGCCCCTCAGGATAAAGCCGCGCGTCGAATAACAGATCAACGCCCCGAGCTGTGTAGAAGTCTTCTATCGACCCTTCAGCAGTAAGTTGCTGTCCGTCCTCAAGGTTTACGGTGGTCGTAAAGGTCTCGATTTTCAGAGCATCCTGAGAAACAAGCTCTGCTTGCAACTGGCCATTCCCTTCCAGAACTCGCTCCAGCCCAATGACTTCAAGAAAGTCACCGAACTCACCAGTGTCCATCTGCAAGGTGGCACGATAGCCGCCTCCATCGCTTTCCGAAAATGGTTCGCCGTCGTAGCTTACCGTCATTTCGCCAAAATTGGCACGCGTCGTAAACGGTGCACTATGAGGATAGTCACCCTCAATTTCGAAACTTTGACCGTTGACGGAGCCTGTCCCTGAGACCTTTGTTCTTTGCCCTTTGTCTACCTGTTCCAGAGCTAGAGACTGGAGTTCAAACACGAACGAAAAGCCAGAGGTTTGATCATCAATATTCAACCCAATGGATGTGAAAGTTACATTCTTGTCGCTCAGGAATGAGAGAATCCCGCTACCTTCTGGGTCGCCCTCATTGGACCCGCCTGTCTCAGCTATAGCCTCTTGATTGCCCTCTTCCGTGGCGTTTTCGGGTTCAGGTTTTGGCGTCGGTCGGCCTTTTCGCCAACTTGTAGTGCCGTCAGCAGCTGTAAGGAAATTCGCCTGGAGACCGTCAACGACGAGGTTGTCAAAGTGCAGACGACGATTGGCCAAAGCGGCAACATCCAATTCCAGTTCCAGAAGGTTCAATTCTGCAAGAGATGTTTCCGGCATTGATTGGCTCGGGATAACCACACCACCGACGTAAATGTGGGTGATGCGTCCAAGCGCGACACTTACATCGTCGTTGACCACAATCGGTTGTCCGATTTGTTCAGAAAGGACTTTTTCGACCAGGTCACGTCGCATCTCCGAGAATAGCGGCGCAGCAAGTAGCAACCAAACAAATGCGATTGTTGCAAACACAAGTGATACGACAATCCCAATTGTTCTAAACAGCCAAGTCCTCATGCATCCCCCTGTCGTCGCCTACGCCGTTTTGTCTATCTTCAATTCGGCGTTCGCCAATCTGCTGGACTAGATGGGCACATAATTCGATTCGCGCGCGCCGCGCATTTCGTGCTCATCGGTCCAAAGCCGCCAGGATACGAGCATCCCGTTCGTATGGGTCCTCGCGGAAATGAACGACCCCGTCTTCGACCCACGCTGTCCAATATGTCAAAAGAACTGGCATTGGCTCAGGTAGATCAACGCGCGTTGTCTTTCCGCTATCCAAAATGGACTGCATCTTCTGCCGGCTCCAATCTGGCTCTCCCTCCATCAGAAGGCTCGCGAACTCGAACGGATACTCAAGGCGAACGCAGCCGGAACTGAGATTTCTCTCGTTTCGGTCAAAAAGGGTTTTGTCGTTTGTGTCGTGCAAGTATACAGCGTATTTGTTTGGAAACATGAACTTAACCAAACCCAGCGCATTGTCTGGGCCCGGTTGCTGAACCAGGGTCACGCCGGGGTTCTTCGCCCCCCAGTTTACAGCGTTTGCGGGGATTGTCTGGCCATCCTTGTTCCGAACGACATAGTTGTTGCGTGTCAGATAGGTAGGATCCTTGCGGATGCGCGAAAGTTTGTCTTTACGAAAAATCGAGGCGGGAACGGTCCAGGTGGGATTGAATTCCATATACTTGATTTCGTCTCGGAACACTGGGGTCTTTCGATAGGCTGACCCTGTGATTGATCTAGTGGTCCAAAGCGTGCCATCCGATGTGACCAAATATGTGCGGGCTCCTGCAATGTTCACCAGCACGAATTCGTCGTCGACTTCCCGCATAAGCCAGCGGCCACGTTCCAAGCTGAGACGCAGCTTGTTAATTCGATCTTCCACCGGTTTGTTTAGCGATGCGAACGTCTTACCGCCAATGACCCCATCGGCTTCTAATCCATGCCGACTCTGAAAAGATTTGACTAATTTCACCAAGTTATCGTCGTAAACCCAAGCTGTGTTTATGCCGTTTTCACCATCTTCAGAAGAACCGCTTGTTTCAACGAAGCCTTCTGCCGCCAGCCTTTCGCGCAGCTTAGCGACAGCAGGGTCCACCATCTCTGGTTTAAGAACGGTTTCATCCGGAACATTGGTCCAACCGCCCTGTAAAGCAATGGCCCTATACTTACTCAGTGCTTCGACAAGCATCGTATACTGCGCATTGTCGATATCGATGCGTTCGATTAACGCGCTAAAACCTTCACCTTGAAGAAACTGATTCAGGGCAACGGCTGGGTCTTGTTGAATTACCGGTTTTGAGAAGTTCCAATCATCGTCCAGTGCATTTGGGTCGACTTTCCCAAACACCAAATGATGAACCAGTTTCACCGCAGCGTCCGTTGCCAGAATATCGAACAATGCTTGATTAGAAATATCGCCAGTTTGGGCGGCCTTAAATGCGGCTTGAAGCTCCGCTAAGTCAAAATCTTCCGGTCTGAAGCCCTGTTCTATAGCACTATCCAACTCATCAAAGAGTTCGTCTGCCAATTCATCGCGTGTCCACGCAGGAGTGAAGCCCCTCTCTTCGTAGAAACGCGGCACTAGGATTTCAGCATCCAAGCTCTTTCTGTCAGGTAGCGTGCTACTCACGTCCAACTTGGCACCGAGTAGAGAAGCAATCTGCTCTGATATCTCGTTTGCGACACTTGGGTTGGGGAATATTGTTACCAATGCAGTTAGCGAAATCGCGACTAACGACTTAACGTGACCCACCAATACCTCCTGCGGCTTCGCGCTATATGCTGTCTCTATGTGGAAGGATACTCATACATAATGTATAATCAAATCGTAATTTATGATTTTAGTGTGGCCATTTGATTGGAGGGTTCGAGAGCTGTGTGTATATGCAGGGGATTGACGCTGAACGTCCAAACGATCCTGTGGACGAGGCGGCCCTGTTGAATCTACTGTCATTGCAGTATCGACAGAGTTGGGCGGGTTATGGCGACATTTGTATTGGTCCACGGAGCGTGGCAAGGGGGATGGTGCTGGGCTCGCGTAGCCGCCCTTCTGCGCAGGGACGGCCACGACGTTTTCACCCCGACACTGACAGGATTGGGTGAACGTGCTCACCTCGTGAGTGACGAAACCGATCTGGCCATGCATATCGAAGATGTCCTAGGGGTAATCAAGTGCGAAGAACTCTCTGACATTGTTTTGTGCGGTCATAGCTATGGCGGCATGGTTGTCACCGGAGTGGCGGATAGAGCGCCCGGCCACCTTCGCTCACTTGTGTACCTCGATGCGCTCGTACCGGGCGATGGGCAGGCGGCCTTGGATGTTTTGCCTGCGGATATCGCGGCAGGGCTTCGTGATAGTGCCGCCGATGGTAAAGTCGCGCCGGGCCCAGCGGAGGCTTTTTCGGTGAATGGAGCAGACTGTGCGTGGGTGGACCGCCGAAATGTTGCGCAACCACTCAAGACATTTGAGCAACCGATGCAACTGGTGAGCGGCGGAGCCGAGGTGGTAAAGCGGACCTACATCTATGCCACCGGCTGGGTCCCAGGGCTTGGCCAACCGTTTTTTGAGCGATACCAGCATCAGTCGGGGTGGACAGCGATTTCGGTGCCATTCGGGCACTACGTGATGATCGATAGGCCTGACGACTTGGCCCGAATGCTAATGTCCGCGATTTGAATTTGGCCGCCGGATCCTGCACGAGCGCGCGGACAGCGAAATCGCCCGCGTAGGAATAGTTATTGCTTCCATCCAGATTGTCCTACTTCAACCAGCGCTTCGGGCGAGATACGCCGCAGCGCCGCAAGTGAATCCGTGTCTCGACTGATCAGTTGGCATTGATCTCAAACCGAAGCTTGAGCTTCAATGGCAGGCAACCGATCTCGGCGCCACCATTTTCGGATGCCCGATAATGAGTATGCGGTACTTGCTAGGAAAATAAGATCAGCTCAGACAAGGCGCTCGACGTTGTCTTGGCCAACTAGTCTCTCACAATTGCCTTAGAACTGTTTCCCACTGACTAGGGTTGGGTTTTTCCGGCCAGAGTGCACTCTTGATTGTGGATGAGCGTCGAAAGTCGATTGAGTTATGCGAGGACTACTATTAATTGAACGAATTCTACGCGCCGCGCAAACTTACGGGCAAAAAATGCAAACTTATGCGCAAATCTCGCGCAAGGTTATGGGCGCAGAATCCGTAATTTTCTGAATGAAATCAGTGTTGGGCGCGCAGCGATATGCACGCGCCTACAGATATTGTGGAAGTTCGATATCGGGTTCATCTGCCTTGGAATCGTTATGATCTCAGGTGGTAAAATGTGGTTTGTGGATCGAATGGTGTGGGTCTGGCGCGACTTCCAAAAAAGTGGTGGGTCGTTGAGTGATCTTGAAACTGAGCGCTGAAGAATTGTCCTCTTGGAACGGTTCGCAGCTACCTGTTCCCGTTTGGGTCAGATCGCACCCATTTTCCGGCGTAGATACTGCGCGAACTCCGCCACTCGGCGAGGTTGGGCTCGGCCGGGTGGAAACATCATTTGTAGCGGCTTGGGTGGTGGGATGAAGTCGCCTAACAGGGCCACAAGCTTTCCGGCTCTGACATCATCGCCAACATCCAGTTCCGATTTCAACACAATGCCATGGCCTGCCAGAGCCCAACTGCGGATAAGCGAGCCATCATTTACAATTCGGTTTCCTTTGACTGGAACAAGCTGGCGCTCTCGGCCTGCGACAAACTCCCAAACGTTGTCGAGCGAACCACCGAAACGCATAACCAGGCAGTTATGACTTGCGAGGTCTTCGGGCAGTTCTGGTGCTCCATATGTCGCCAGATAGCTGGGTGCTGCGCAGACGAAACGCTGGTAGCTTCCAAGGTTGCGTATTCGGAGTGAGCTGTCGGTGATGTCCCCAAACCGAACAGCCAAGTCAAAACCCTGACCCACGAGATCGACATAGCCATCGGATAGCGACAGTTCTAATGACACAGCCGGGTTCTCTTCGGTGAATTCAGAGATCACGTCAGAGACAACACCACGACCTAAATCAATAGGCGCACTGACGCGGATCAGGCCAGAAAGGGTTTCGGCGCCGAGGCGAATGCGGGTGTCGAGGTCGGTGACTTCACTGAGAATGCTCTTGGCGCCATTGATCAGGACCCGACCCTCTTCGGTCAAACTGATTGAGCGTGTCGTTCGGTTGAACAATACCACACCGTAGTGTGATTCCAGCGCAGCGAGCCGTTCGGAGACAGTTGTGCTCGATAAACCTGTCTCTCGGGCCGCCGCGACAAGGCTGCCTTTCTCGGCAATGGTCAGGAAGAGGCGGAGGTTGTCGAGTAGCATTAGTCGGTATTTCCGGATTATACTTCCGATGAATGGCCGTTTATCCCGTTTTGACGGCGGCGTAAATCTACGACACCAACGAAACAGCAAAGGAACGACCTGATGGCCAAGCTGACCATTGTCGCCAACATCAAAGCCAACCCCGGCAAGATCGACCTTGTCAAAGCAGAACTCACCAAGCTCATCGACATCACCCGGTCTGAAAAAGGTTGCATCAACTACGACCTGCACCAAGACAACGATAACCCGACTCATTTCTTTTTCTACGAAAACTGGGAAAGCCGAGAGCTTTGGCAGACTCATATGGGGGCCCCACATCTGGCTGCATACATGGCGGCGACAGACGGAGCGGTCGCCGAATTCACATTGAATGAGATGACCGTCATCGGTTGATTTTGAACCAGAACGAGGAGCACGCCATGAAAGCCGTTGGATTTCGTACGGCCGGGCCAATTGATCAGGCGGATGCATTGATCGAATTCGAAGCAGACAAACCCACCCCTTCAGGTCATGATTTGCTTGTCGAAGTGCAAGCCGTTTCGGTGAACCCGGTCGACACAAAAATTCGGCAACGGCGTGCTCCTGTGGGTCCGGCACCTGACATTCTAGGGTGGGACGCCGTAGGGATCGTCGAAGCCGTTGGCAAAGAGGTCGAGACTTTCAAGCCGGGAGACACCGTTTGGTATGCCGGGGCGATCAATCGGCCTGGAACCAATGCCGAATACCATCTTGTGGATGAGCGCATCGTGGGGGCTGCTCCAAAATCCATACCTGCATCAGCGGCTGCGGCGATGCCGCTTACGACGCTCACTGCTTATGAGATGCTGTTCGACCGCTTGCGAGTCCAAGATGCCATTCCCGGCGGGACAAAAACGTTGCTGGTTATAGGTGGCGCAGGCGGTGTCGGGTCAATCACCATTCAATTGGCCCGGGCTCTCACTGAATTGACAGTGATAGCGACGGCTTCCCGGCCCGAAACACAAGACTGGGTTCAAGAGCTTGGCGCACACCATGTCATCAACCATGCGGAACCTTTTGGCGCACAACTCGAGGCTCTCGGTATCGACAGCGTGGATTTCATTTATTCGACAAACCATTCCCAGCTTTATGCGTCTCAAGCCGGAGAGGCGATGACACCCCAAGGTCGCTTTGGGTTGATCGATGATCCTGAGACCTTTGACATCGCGCCATTCAAACCCAAATCGATCTCATTGCATTGGGAGTTCATGTACACTCGGTCGCTTTTTGGGACTGGAGATATGAACCGTCAAAGCGAAATCCTGAATCAGGTTGCCGAGTTGATAGACGATGGAAAGATTAGATCCACAGCAACCGATACACTTGGTACAATCAATGCTGCAAACTTAATGAAAGCGCATGCTATCCTCGAAAGTGGCAAGGCCAAAGGAAAGCTCGTGCTTGAGGGTTTTTAGATGAGAATTGAGCGGCTAGATCATGTGAATATCGTAACAACTAAGTTGTCTGAAATGGCTACTTGGTATGAAGAGGTCCTGGGTTTGAAACCTGGGGCCCGCCCTGATTTTCCGTTTTCCGGGGCTTGGTTGTATGCGGGTGATCACGCCGTGGTTCACCTTGTGGGTCACGAAGGCACGCCAAATGTCGGCTCCGAAGTGAAACTCAAGCTCGAGCACTTTGCGCTCTCAGCCACGGGGCTGAGCGCATTCGAAGAAAAACTGATCTCGAGTCAAATCCAGTACCGCAAAACTGACGTCCCGGGGGCTCGAATGGTCCAAATTCACGTGGCGGATCCTGATGGGAATCATATTCATATTGACTTCGAAGAAACCGAGTAGGTGGCTAACCCGCGAAATAGATGGAACGCAAAATCAAGCTCGTAACTTCTTGTCGATTAGGGATTGAGATCCTTGCCGGGGTTGCTTCCTAGAACTACGCAGGTCAACATTTTCGGGAGGTGCAAACGTCGACTTGGAGATCAGCATGCCGGACCTCGAAACAAACAAAAAAAACGTCATCGCTTTCTACGAAATGATGTTCAACGAGTGTCGACCTGCCGAGGCCATAGCGACCTTTGTTGGTGAAACCTATTCGCAGCACAACCCACATGTTGCCGACGGCAAGCAAGCTTTTGTCGAGTACTTCGAGCGCATGGCCGCCGAATACCCGGGAAAGCGAGTGGACATCAAACGTGCCTTTGCTGAAGACGATCACGTTATTCTGCATTGCCACCAAATCTGGCCCGATGGTCTCGAGTACGCAGGGATCGATATTTTTCGCCTGGATGCTGATGGTAAGGTTGTCGAGCACTGGGATGTTCTTCAGGAAATTCCAGCAAACAGCGCGAATGACAATGGCATGTTTTAACTTAACCGTTCTGACTACGGTGCATGGAACTTTGAAGACTCCTTTCGGCTGAGCCACGATAGTCAAAGGGCGTAAGTCTGATCCAAGAATCCCGCCGAAGCGTATCTATCAAGAACCTTTTAGAAAGGAGATAAATATGCTCTCGAAGAGTATTCTTGCCGCGACCCTTGGATTGCTTGCAGCTACTTCGCTTCAAGCTGGTGTACAAATTCGCTTCATAGAAGGCGCACCCAAGGACCGTTTTGTTCTGACAAATGTCGGAGCTTGCAAAGTAGATGCCTCGACTCTCAAAATCGACTTGTCGCAATCTGCCGGACGATTGATTTTCGACGTTACCGAAAAAGGTGCGGGCGTAGAGGTATTCCAACCTCTCGAATTCGTAGAGGGTGCGGATGCTCTGCGGCAAATTCCAGCGGTCGTGGACGGGCAAGATTCAATTGAACTTGAGATCGCCTCCCTTCCAGCCGGGGACAAACTCGCCTTTACCATCGATGTAGACGACACCATCGGGCAACGCGAAATCACCGTAACAGGGTCGGAGATCGAAGGCGCTACGGTGTCTTATACTGATGAGGGAGAGACCAGTACTACGACCTTCTCTTCCGAAGCGGTCGTCAACGTCACTACCAAAGATTGCTGAAAGCAGTCCCGAAATGTCGAACTTGGTGATCCGCATAGCATTTCTTACGCTCATGTTGGGAGGCGGCGTCCTGATCGGGACACTGACCGCACCTGGCAATTGGTATGCGCAGCTTTCTAAACCGGCTTTCAATCCACCAAATTGGGTATTTGGCCCGGTCTGGACGGTGCTTTATGTGTTGATCGCCATGGCGGGTTGGCGCCAATTCGAAGCAGACCGAAGCTCCACCACCATGAAGTTCTGGTGGGCGCAGATGGGTCTGAACTTTTTATGGTCCCCAACCTTTTTCGTACTGCAAATGCCGTGGTTGGCCCTTCTGGTCATTGTCGCGTTGCTGGCTGTCATCGTCGTGTTCATCGCTGAAGTCAGGCACACTGATCGAGTCTCTGCACTGGCCTTCCTGCCGTATTTAGCATGGGTCGCATTTGCCACGGCGCTTAACCTTTCCATTGCGATATTGAACTGAGGAAGAACAATATGCATGGCAACTTCGTTGGGCTTGTTTCAGGTCTATTTATCATCGGATCTACAATGGCACAGGCTGACGGAAGTCTTACTGAAGACTTCTCCGAGTCTCCGGAGACGCGTTGGGACTACGTTGCCGACACCGTTATGGGAGGAGTTTCCTCAGGGCAGGTGCAGTTTCGTTCAGACGGTGATGTTGCATTCGCGCGGTTGACCGGATCCGTCAGTACAAAAAACAACGGTGGCTTCATCCAGTTTCGACGCAAGTTGCCTGATCGGCCAGATTCGAGTGTTTCGGGTGTCAGGTTCTTGGTCCGGGGTAACGGCGAGCAATACTTCGTCCACCTCAGGACACGTGGCACGGTGCTTCCGTGGCAATACTATCAGGCCGGGTTTGCAACTTCTGAAGAATGGACCGAAGTCACTTTGCCTCTGTCAGACTTCAAGGCTTCAGGTGCCATGTTACGCGCTATTCCCGTCGCTGACGAGATCACCTCAGTTGGAGTTGTAGCCTACGGGCGCGATCACGAGGCCCGCGTAGATGTCAGCGAGATTGGCTTCTACTGAAGGTCTCTCAAGCGAGGGCTGTGATCTTCTAATAAGTCTGCAACGCCGGTATTTCTTCTTCTGTCAGTTCCTGAATGCGGACGTGCTGTTTCTTCTTTTTAGATGCTGAACCTGTCTTTTCTGAGCGAGCATTCAGAGTAGGCTGCTTTCTGAAGAGACAACTCGTCTGGCAGTCTAAAATTAAGAATACTTAATCAAAGCAAAGTACTTTCAGCAAAAAACAACTCCCACATGACGCTTATCTAAAGGAGTGAGTATCATGAAGAGGATTGCAGCTTTGGGCCTTGTTGCCCTGACCCTATCATTTGTTGGCACTGGTGCGTTTGCAGAGTGCTACTTTGGGAACGATGCGGTAACCGGGGCGGAGACGATCATCTGTGAGACAGAGAGTGGCTTTTCCAGCTGGGGCACAATGATCGCTGAAGCTTGAGCGCTTCGGGGCACAACACCAGGCTTTCTGTGAGTTAGGGTAAATCAGATCGAACTCTGCAATTGGTAGCACCAAAGCCGAGAAACACGCAGCGCCGAGAGTAGTGACTCAACAGACTCTTCGGTAGTTGTTGCACGACGCGGAACCTCGGGTTTCGCTGCGATTCAAGAAGCTGCTCCAGTTCTTCACCTTGGTTTGCATCGCCGGAAATTTCAAACTCACGCAACATTGCGCCAATTCTTGGCGTTCTCCGGCTCTCTGGCCAGGCATTGTGATGGCCTCTGTTGTCAGGACTTCTGTTGTTCTTTGTATTGACCCGACACGACACCGCCCCACCTTTCTAATTCAGTTTTAGGAGCATCCTGAGTGTTTGTAAGGACCACCGCGTTATTGATTTTTGCTGTGTCTACCCCGGCCATGGCACTGCAGCTTCGCGAAACAGGGCGTTATGAGCTCAATCAACCCGCAAGTCTTCCCCCGGGGTCGAGATTGCATAATGTTCTAAGAATTTGGCTTCACATTCTGGCTAACACCAGTTTTTGCCTAGTCCCGTTCGCTGTCCAAAGCTTCGCGTATGAGCGTCAGATTCGGCAGCGAATTGTGAAATGGACTTGCCCCGAGTTCGGACAAAATTGGAGCCAGAGATTCCGACATCCGCTCCATACAAGTTTTCAGGAACTCTGCGCCTTGCGGCGTTGACCGGGCAATTTTCGAACGCTTGTCCTTTGGGTTGGTTTCAAGAGTGATCAAGTTATGATTTTCAAGGCTGGCGAGCATATGCGTCATCGAAGTCTTGGGCACCTGAAACGCGTTTGAGAGTTGCAGTGGGGTTTCACCTTCGGGCCGCCGTACCAGATGGCCCAAAATTCCAAATTGAATCGCCGTCATTCGACCAGGTAAGAACGCTTCAAGCTTGGTCGAGATCAACTGATTGATGATCCCGACCTCGGTGAAGAACCGGTAGACTTCGTTGGTCTCATCTTCAGGCTTCATTCAGAATTCGTGTCTCCAGTGGCCAGCGGGGGGTGGCAATTGGCTCGGGTCCATACCCCAAACGCAGCAACATTTGCACCGTGTGGCCCGGTGACGCAAGAAGCTTATGAGCCAGAGCGTATTCATCAGCCATCTCGGGATATTCCTGAAGGGCCTGACTGACCGGATGAACGCCCAGGCCCATTTCGGTTGTCTTCAGGTAGAAACGCATCAACCGACGCCCGGCATCGAGTTGATCGCTTCGCGTATTTGTGGCGGTTGTAAGGACTGCGTATTGCGGCGTCGCGTCTAGCATAGCGAAGTAGCCTCGCATGTGTGACTGAGTGCCTGGGTGATCAACGTTCATCAGGGTCTCATTGTTCAATAGGCCGGTAAGTCGCAGCGTTTCCAGCATGGGATCACGCAGTTCAATCCCGTCTGGGTTGGCGTTGATTTCTGCTTTGCCAATCCGCATCAGGTCGACGGATTCTTTCAGGGTCTGCGGCGTTCGCATTTCGATTTCAAAAGCGCGTTTCGTAAGATCTTGAATACGGGCCACCAAATCTTCATCGGCAATCAAAGTTGCATAGTCGCCAAGCGTAGACACTTGATCAGCAGAGAGGCGCTGTTCAGTGTATGGTTCTTTGTTCGAATGCCGTTTGAGGATTTGATCTGATAGTGGATCGGATGCCCCGCCCGGCACAAACACTGCTTCTGCGATGGGTCCGTCATCCCCATCTGGCAGTAACTTGACCTCGGTATCGAACCCGAGAGCACTTGCTGCCAGTACCATCGTCTCAACAAAGGCGCCGAGACCAATATAGAGCTGGCGGTGGTAAGGATCGGTTTCCGGAAGGTCGCGATCAGTATCGCGGTGGATGCGCACTTTGTCTTGACCCACCAACTCGACCAGCCAAGGTTGCAAGTTGTGCGGATTGGGGGCGAGAATTGCGTAGGACAAAACGGCTTTGCGTGGGTCGTCATACGGTTTTGGCGTCCACGGAGCCAGCGCGTCATGCGGCGTGCGTGTAGCGAGGAACGCGACCGCGCCCGTTGCCGCCAGTATTGTGCCTCCGCCTAGAATCTTGAGAAAACGTCTTCGGTTTGGCATGTTGACTCTCCAATGGTACGATATCGCACTAATTTAATACGAATTCGTACCATATCAACCCCAATCGATGCAGTGATTGATTGAGTGATTTGAAAAAAGAAACTCAGAACAGCCAGACGCATCTGCGGACTGCCTTGGCAGACAAGTATTCGGAGCGCTTTTAGTGCCGAAAATAAGCAGTTATTTTAGCTGATTAACGATTGGATACGAGAAGATCAGAGGCTGTTGAGCCGATGCTTTTCGAGTATCCCGCAAAGCATAGCCTGCGCTTGCAGCCTGTGTTCTCGATGGCGTTCACGGGCAGCATCCGGACGACCTTCACTAATCGCTTGGAAAACGACACGGTGATCTTCATTGGACTTGACGGGCAGGGGCCTGATGAACAACGTCGTTGCGCGTGCGCGGCGCACCTGGTCGCTCATCATGGCGACAATCGCTTCGACCCGTTTGTTGCCGCCCAACCGAACGAGTTCCTGATGAAACAGCTCGTCGGCCTCGGCCCAGGCTTCAAGGTCTTCGGCTTCGATGGCTTGGTCCATCTTTGCAATTGATCCGGCAAGTACCGCCAGTTCATCATTTGAATAACCCGCTTCGGCAGCGCGCTGTGCTGCGAGACTTTCGAGTTCCGTTAGGATGTCATAGATTTCGCGCATATCGTCCGACGAAACGGGCAGTATTCGCACACCTTTGCGGGGCCGCATTTCCAGCAACCCTTTACTTTCCAACATCAGCGCAGCTTCCCGTATCGGGGTGCGGGACATGCCAAGGGTCTCGGCGAGTTCCGATTCCAGATGGTCAGTTCCGGCCGCAAGTTCGCCGGACAGGATCATTTGGCGCAAATCCCTAACAGCGCGTTGCGTATTGGAAAGAGTTTTTGCGTCCTGATCCTTCACGGCGTCTCCAGGTTGATCTTTCGTCCCTCCGCAGCCGAGAGATAGATGCTTTCTTCGATGCGGATCACGTCCAAATAGTCTCGAGCCGTGTTCTCCAACGGCGTGCCTCTTAGAAGGCCTGAAACGACGTGACTTTGCAAGGCGTGGACGCAGTCTCCTCCAAATCCATCATGATCGCTTGGAGGTAGAATCTGCTGCCGCTCCTGTTTTCCAAAACCGCGGAGCTCAACTGAACCGTCCCCGTTAAGAATCAGTGACCCTTCCGTTCCTTCGATGAGAGCTTCGCCCATGGTCTGACGCAGGTTTTCGGCGCTGTGGTCAAGGCATCTGTTGCCATCGAACAGAGTTCTTAAACCGTTGGCGTGGTCAAACAGGATGTAACCTGCGTCCTCGCCCGCGATAACTGGGTTAACTTGGCGCAAGTCCGCATAAACTGCGCTGGGCGTATCGAACAAAAATCGGAACGTGTCTACCCAGTGAACCGCTGTTTCGTGAACAAGGAAACGTTGCATGTTCTGAAAGTACGGCTGCCGGTCAAGGTAGGCGCGTGGTCCCTGTCCGTCGCCGGGCCGAAGCCGGAAAGTCGCTTGGAGAGGTGTACCAATTCGACCCTCGGTCATCGCCTCTTTGATTGCGCGATACCAAGGCTGGAAGCGAAAGTTCTCGTGTACAACAATAGTTGCCCCAATCGCTTCAGCCTCTGAAACAATCTTCTCAGCTTCATCCAGAGACAAGCAAAATGGCTTTTGGCAGATCAACCACTTTATTCCAGAGCGCAGTGCCGTTCGGATGGCGTCGGCCTGCGCCACAGGTGGAAGGATGATGTCCACGAGATCTGGTTTTTCCGCCTCCAGCATTTTTGACAGATCATCGTAAGCGGCCAGTCCTGTCTCTTTAGCCTTTTTGATGTCACGGTTGCAGGATGCAACCGGAAGCGCTCCGGGCATTCGGGACCAGCTTTCGTAGTGGAACTTGCTGAAATAACCCGCACCCACACACGCGACCCTGATGGCTTGTTGAGTATTCATGCCCGCAATACTTCCAATACCGATGAGGCTGCGTCCTGCGTTCCGGCCGTTCCACCTAGGTCACGGGTCAGGTTCTGTCCGTTCGCCGTCACCTTCTCCACGGCTTCACGCAATCGTTCGCCGTCGCTGGACAGGTCTGGATGATCATGGGTGAACCCCAACCATTCAAGCATCATTGCTGCGGACAGGATCATCGCAAACGGGTTGGCAATACCCTGTCCCGCAATGTCGGGAGCGGAACCATGGCAGGGTTGGAATACAGCGTGGTTCAACCCGATATCCGCTGACGGAGCCAGTCCAAGACCACCCATGAGACCCGCACCAAGGTCTGAGAGGATGTCTCCGAACATGTTCTCAGTGACCAAAACGTCAAATTCCCAAGGCTTTTGAACCATCCACAGAGCGGTAGCATCAACATAAGCATGGTCTGCCTGTAATTCGGGATGGTGGGCGGCTTCTGCATCAAACATCGATCTGAAGAACGCAAAGGCGCGGAATACATTGGCTTTGTCGACACATGTAACTCGACCCCGACCGCGCCCGGTTCTTTTGCGGTTCTGGGCGAGTTCAAACGCGAACCGGAACAGTTTTTCGGACACCTCACGAGTGATCAGCAGAGTTTCACGTGCTTCGTCATCGGTAACTTCGCCAGCGCCTTGGGTGAAGAACAGCCCTTCTGTGCTTTCGCGTATCAAGACAAAGTCGATCTCTTTTCCGGGGGGCAGCGCCAAGGGGGTCATTTGTCCGCTGCTTACTTTTACAGGACGCACACCAGCGAAAAGTCCCAGTTGCTTTCGCAAATCAATCTGCGGTGAAATTTCGGTTCCGTCAGGGTATCGCACATCCGGCAAACCCATTGCAGATAGCAGAATCGCGTCGGCGTTGCGTGCAGTTTCGAGTGACCCAGCCGGAAACGATTCTCCTGTTTTGGCGTAGTGGCCTGCGCCTGCCGGCGCGTCTGTAAACGCCAGCTCGTAGCTGGGACTGTTGCCCGAGAGCTGGCGCAGGATTTCAAGCGTAGGGGCCATAATTTCCGGGCCGATCCCGTCCCCGTGGAACACCGCAACATCGTACATTTTTTTCATCTTGGCCCGTTTCCTTCCCGTTTCGCATTCATAGCGCGATAGCAGCTTCCACTACAGTACGTTGACAATGCATTCTTTAATGTATACGTAAATAAATGCAATAATAAACGCAAAGATGTTTGGGAGGACTTGGAAATGAAACTAAAGCTAGGGCGGTTGGCGGCCGCAGCCGTGATGGCGACCGGGATTACAGGGGCAGCTGCTGCGCAGGATTATCCCTATCGTGATATCACCACAGCTGTGGTCTGGGGGGCCGGAGGAGGTACGGATACGATCAACCGGATGATCATGGCCGAGATGGAAAAACACCTTCCGGTCTCGATCAATGTGATCAATCAAACAGGTGGTGTCGCAGGCTCCAATGGTATGGTTTACGTCATGAACCAACCAGACGATGGCTATACATTGGTTGGTTTGTCAGAGTCGAACGTCACCGCTGCTGTGCAGGGTGGTTGGGATAAGAAATTTGATTTTTGGTATCCGTTCATTGTTGGCGGATCACCTGATCTGATCTCGGTCCCGGCGGACAGCCCTTACAATACGCTGGAAGAACTGGTCGACGCTGCGAAAGCCGCTCCTGGCACTATTCCCGCGGCGGCTTCCGGCGCAGGTTCAATCCACCACTTGAACCTTCTGGCCATCGAAAAAGGGTCCGGCGCAGAATTCAAGTTTGTTCCCTACAAAGGCTCGGCGCCAGGTCAGGAAGCAGCGATAGCGGGTGAAGTTGCGTTGGTTGTGACCTCACTGGCTGAACAAGCTCCGCTGATCGAAGGCGGTCAGTTGAAGCCGCTCGCGATGCTGACGCCCGAAGATGCGCAGATTGCAGGGGCAACAGTGCCTTCTGCCTTTGGCATCTATGACGGTCTTGATCAGTATTTGCCGCTCAAACAGGCCATCGGGTTTGCAGTTCACAGTTCAGCCGGGGACGATGTAAAGGCCGCGCTTGGTGATGCCTTCGAGCAAGCTATTGCCTCCGACACCGTCGCCGAATGGGCCTCTGCAAACAACTATGATGTCGGTGGTCAACACGGTGAAGAAGCTCAAGAACTGTTTGCGAACCTCGAGGCTACTTTTGCCTACACCTTGCAGGACCTTGGCGCTGCCACAGTGGATCCGGCCTCGCTGGGTATCGAGCAGCCCTAATCCGATCAATTTTGAAGGGGCGCGTTTGATCGCGCCCTTTCCCTCAGGAGGCAGGCAATGGACAAACCTGACGAAACACTGGTCATGCGGTCGCGCGACTTTTGGGCAGCAATTGTTCTTATAACAGTGTCCGTCTTTTTTCTTTGGAAGACATCGGACATTCCACTTTGGGGCGAAAACCGCGCAGGTGTAAGTGGCTCGGATTGGTACAACTCGGCGGCAATTGTACCGCTGTTCATCTTCGGTGGATTGCTTGTGTTGTCCTTCGTCTTACTGGCGACTTCAATCCGCTCAGGTGGGGCCCAAAACGCGCTCAGTGCTTTGGGCATCGGATGGGATAAGTCGGAAGCCTATCGAGCTTCTACAATAGGCCTGATCCTTCTTGCATATGTCGTCGGACTGGTTCCCAGAGTGGACTTCATTCTGTGTTCTGGGTTGCTGATTACAGCTCTGACTTACGGCTACTACGGGGGTCATGCGCGGCGTGCTTTGGTGGCCTGTAGCGCGGTTGTCTCTGCCGGGCTATTTGCGTTTGCTGTATTTCCCGCGCAGGCGGACTGGAACGCACACAGTGATGATTGGTTTACACTGGCCTTATGGGTCTCGCTCACACTTGTGGTGTTGAGCAAGGCGGTTTCCGAACGCGTTTTGCGATTCGTTCCGTTGGTGGCAGTACTTGCCCCGTTCATTCTGGTTTGCGCGATGGCCTTTGTTTTCCGACAGAACGTGCCCGCGCGCGGCGGGCTGATCTTCGAGCAAATCGAATACCACTACTACGTGACGCTTCGTCCGCTATGGAAAGATTGACCGGATGGGCTTTATCCTTTCGCAACTGGCTGGATTTGGGACCGCATTCGTGGGCCTGGCAGTAGACCCGCTGACCTATCTGTATTTGATCGCATCCGTGTTCCTGGGCATCATATTCGGCGCATTGCCCGGCCTGACCGCAACGCTGGCAGTGACGATCCTGACGGGTTTCTTCGGCAACAAGATCCCATTGGACTATTCGCTTATCGCTTTGCTCGGGGCCTATGTCGGCGCGATTTACGGTGGCTCTTATCCGTCAATCCTGCTGAACATTCCGGGCACGGCGGCCAGCGCGGCGACAGCCATGGATGGATACCCTCTGGCCAAAGCGGGTCGAGGGGGCGAAGCACTAGGGCTGACCACAACGGCCAGTTTCATTGGCACAGTTATCGGGACCATCACGCTTTTGATTTTCGTGTGGGCGCTGCTTTTGGTTTCAAAGAACATCGCAAGCCCGGAGAAAGCGTTGCTGGCCCTTTTCGGCATTCTGCTTTCTGGCACTTTGATGAGCGAAGACCTGGTGATTAAGGGATGGATCGCTGGTTTGATCGGGCTTGCGATGTCCATGGTGGGACTCGATCCTTTGTTGTCTGAGCCGCGCTATACCTTCGGCTGGTCTTACTTGATGAGCGGGTTTCAGGTCGTGCCGGTTTTGATGGGGGCCTTCGCCATTCCCCAAATCATCGACGGTTTAAGGCACGTTGAGGCCGGGAAAGCTCTGGCCCTGAAAGGTCGCATCCTTCCGAACCTACGCTCCATCCGACGTTACTTGCCGACCATTGGCCGTTCAGGAGTGATCGGGACCGGGGTAGGAGCGCTTCCCGGCGTGGGCGAAGATGTCGCCGGTTGGGTCAGTTACGGTGTCGGCAAGACCGTATCTGCCGAGGGCGACAAGTTTGGAAAAGGCTCTTTGGAAGGTCTGCTGTGCTCTGAAACGGCAAACAACGCCTGCATTGGGGGCGCGCTAATCCCGCTTTTGGTTTTGGGCATTCCCGGCTCACCACCCGCCGCGGCTTTGATGGGGGCTTTCAAGATTAACAACGTGATCCCAGGTCCGACGATAGACCCCGAGATCATTCTGCGCGTGGTTGCAATTTTGGTGCTGGCCTCCCTGACAATGTTCTTGATGGGCCTGTTCACTGCTCGGGTCTTTATCAAAATACTCGCCATCCCGCAGACCATCTTCTTGCCCGTCGTTATGGTTCTGACAACAATTGGGTCTTTCAGCGTTGGTGGTGGCATCAATGATCTTTACCTGATGCTTGGCGTCGGCGCCGTTGCCTATTTCATGAACCTGATGAAATACCCAATCGCGCCGTTGGTGATCGGGGTTATTCTGGGCAGCCTGTTTGACGAAACCTTCCGCCGGTCGCTGTTCTTGTCGGACGGGGATCTTTCGGTCTTCTTTTCACGACCCGGTGCGGCCATTCTGCTGGTGCTCAACATTGGTCTGATCCTCAGCCAGCTGCCCGTTGCAAAGCGCGCTTTCTCACGTCTGAAAGGACTTTCTGTCTGATGTTTGTAGTCACTGTCACTTTCACTCTCAAACCCGGTACGAGAGACACCTTCTTGCCGCTGATGGTCGAAAACGCTTCAACCTCTTTGCGGGATGAGCCCGGTTGCCGGCAATTCGACGTCTGCCTCGGTGACGATCCCGCGACGGTGTTCCTTTACGAGATCTATGATGACGGCGCGGCGTTTGCTGCCCACCTTGAAAGCGCGCATTTTCAGGCTTTCGATACGGCAGTGGCTGATATGATCGCCACCAAGGTAGTTCACCAGTACTCCGAGGTCATCCGATGAACGATTGGGAAATCCACGCCGTGAAATACGCGGATCGCAATGCCCGGACGCGAGCTGATAGTTTCATCATCGATGATAATCACAGCGCGCCTCACGCGATGGATTACTTCGTTTGGGTGCTCAAACGCGGCAACAAAGTCATTCTGGTCGATACTGGCTACGACTCCGATGAGGCCGCCGCCCGTGGTCGTCCCATTGAGATGGATCCTCGCGAGGCTCTGCGGCCCTTAGGCATTTCGCCGGAAGCGGTGACCGAGGTTATCGTGACCCATCTTCATTATGACCACGCGGGTGGGCTGCATATGTTCCCGAACGCGAAGTTGCATATGCAATCGGCGGAGATGGCCTTCGCCACAGGCCCCTGCATGTGCCACGACCATCTGCGCGCACCTTTCACGGCGGGCCATATTTGCGAGGTCGTAAAGCGTCTCTATTCAGGGAAGGTCGTGTTCTACGATGGAGAAGCCGAGATTATAGATGGGGTCACGGTGCACTGCATTGGTGGGCATTCGCGAGGGTTGCAATGCGTTCGCGTAAGGACGGAAGCCGGGTGGATGGTGCTCGCCTCTGATGCCTCGCATTACTATGAGAATTTCATGGCGCGCAAAGCCTTTCCCATAGTCGTCGACCTGCAGGACATGATGGATGGATTTAAGACGCTCGAGAGGTTGGCCTCGCATCCTCGACTTATCGTGCCCGGCCATGATCCACTTGTGCGTGAGGTTTTTCCCGTCGGTGCGGCACCGCATATCCATAGGTTGGATCCTGGGCCAAACAGGGACATCGAACTATGAAAATCGGTGTCATAGCCGATGACTTTACCGGTGCGAGTGATATCGCGAACACCTTGGCAAAGGGCGTTGAGCCTAAAGGTGGATTAAGAACCGCGCAGTTTCCAAGTATTCCGAATACCCCAGCCGACGAGGAGATCGAAGCGGGCGTGATCTCTCTCAAGAGCCGCACCGCACCGGTCGAGGAAGCTGTTGCAGACAGTCTGCGTGCCTTGCGGTGGCTCGTGGACCAAGGATGCCAGCAGTTCATCTTCAAATATTGTTCGACCTTTGATTCCACGACGGAGGGAAACATCGGTCCCGTTGCGGAAGCGCTGGCCAACGAACTGGGCGCGGAAAAAGTGATTTTCTGTCCGGCCTTTCCGACAACGGGGCGTACTATCTATTACGGTCATCTCTTTGTGCTTGGTAAGTTGTTGCACGAGTCTGGGATGGAAAATCACCCTCTTACTCCGATGACGGATGCCAATATCAGGCGATGGTTGCAGTATCAGACTGAAGAAACGGTTGGGTTGGTGCCAATTGACACTGTGAAGCAAGGTTCAAAGGCGATTGCTGATGCTTTGCAGAAAGCCGACGAACGATTTGTGATTGGCGATGCGATTTCGGATGAAGATTTGTTGGCCTGGGGCGAAGCTCTAAAGGATGCCAAGCTCATTACTGGGGGATCGGGTATAGCGCTGGGTCTACCAAGAAACTTCCTGAGGGAGACTTCATCCAAAAGTGCTGGCAGTGCGTTCACTGGTATCGCAGGGCCTGCCGCGATCCTTGCGGGTTCTTGTTCAGGTGCGACCCGCGGGCAGATCGATGTTCATGCGAAATCCCATCCAACCTTCGCCATTGATGTTCCGGGTGTCATGTCCGGGGATGTGACCACGCAAACGCTTCTGGATTTCTTTAAAGCGCATCCGGGTCAGGCCCCGCTCGCGTATTCATCGGGAAGCCCGGATGATGTTCGCGCGATCCAAAATCAATTTGGTCAGGAAGCTGTAGCGAACAGGCTGGATAATCTCTTTGCAGAAACTGCACGGGAACTTGTCCAAACGGGTTATGAGCGCCTTGTCGTGGCCGGAGGAGAGACGTCGGGAGCTGTCGCCCAGGCCGTCTCTGAGGCACTGGGGTCACCGGCTATGTCAATTGGGACAGAGATTGACCCGGGCGTGCCAGTCCTTAGCGTTGGGAAATCTGAACCCATTGCGTTGGCTTTGAAGTCTGGAAACTTTGGCGCTCCGGATTTTTTCGCGAAAG
Source organism: Ruegeria sp. YTSA072 (assembly GCF_059610285.1). Taxonomy (NCBI): domain Bacteria; kingdom Pseudomonadati; phylum Pseudomonadota; class Alphaproteobacteria; order Rhodobacterales; family Roseobacteraceae; genus Ruegeria; species Ruegeria sp. YTSA072. Next base: position 78,393 of record NZ_JBXWNI010000014.1, read on the forward strand.
CGCTGAGAATGATGGAGTCGGGCAAATGAGCTCTGAAGAAATGGCGCTGCGGCAGCAGATGTCGGAGCTGTGTGCCTCGCTGTTTGTGCGTGGCTTTTCCGTTGGCACTGCGGGCAATGTCTCTGCGCGTTTACCGGACGGGATTCTCATGACGCCAACGAATTCGACTTTGGGCAATGTTGACCCCGAGCGAATTGCCAAGATTGATTTGGATGGCAACCACGTCTCCGGAGACAAGCCGACCAAGGAGGTCTTTCTGCACCAAGCCTTCTATGAGACGCGGCCGGAAGCTGGTGCAGTGGTGCATCTGCATTCGACCTGGGCCACCGCACTGTCGTGTCTGGAAGACACGGATCCCAATGACTGTATTCCGCCGCTTACACCATACGTGGTCATGCGCGTAGGCACGGTTAAACTGGTTCGATACGTTAAGCCGGGTGATCCAAAATCCGGTGATTTGATCCGTGAACTGGGCGGGAATTTTAGTGCTGTTCTGCTGGCCAATCACGGTCCCGTCGTATCAGGAATGGATCTCTTCTCAGCGGTCTGTGCAGCGGAAGAGCTGGAAGAAACGGCTAAGCTGCTAGTGGCTTTGCGCGGCCTGCCAACCCGCCTATTGGATGCTGAACAAGTAGCAGAACTCAATGAGACTTTCAGAAGGATGTAATCAGACACAGAAAGGGGGAGTGTGCAGACTTTTGGGCAAATCGTGCATAATTTTGCGCGAATACCGCGCAAAGTTATGGGCAAGAACATTTGAATTTATGCACGAAATCAATAGCAGGAGCGCATCGTTATGAGCGCGCCTACACTACAGTAGCTCCAAAGCACTTTAGCCGAATTGATCTGACGGCAAGACTTCTGAGCTTCTTCAAGTGGTTGATACATACGGGTCGCGACCCGGTCCACCTGTCGCATCGGCTGCACCGAGACGCGGGAATCGACGAGCTAAACATAGAGAGAAAGGAGCTGATGAGAGCGCCTATGATCCGCTGAAACCCAATGGACTATGAACGCCTGCTCCATGTTAGCAACACAAAATCATCGCGGAACTGAAATGCGATTACGTGGAGTGCGACTGGACTGGCGGTATCTTAGCATTGCTTGCAAATGAAGCCCCTGCGGGGCTCAATTCGGTCATTTGACGGTTTGCCGATTTACTTCGCCAAGGCCGGTCAGTTGGTACTCAAGTTACACTGAACAACCAAGATACATTCCTCTACGTCGTCTTTTCTCATTGATCTGGCATTGACTTCGACAGATAGAGAGGTGTGCGGTGGCTGTCTTCCTTCTCACGTGGCGCATGTCAAAGCGCTGCCGGAGGACCTCCGGTGGCCTCTATTCATGGCTTACGCACCTGCCACAGGCCCTATCAGAGGACGTCATGCCCCTTTCACCTGACGGTCAAGACCGCGCTACTCGCGCCATTGACCCATTGCCAATACGCCTTATCAAGCGCGCTATACTGGTTCTTATCGGCCTGTTTTATTTCCTCTTCGTGGCCTTTGCCCCTCTTCTTTGCGTTCGGCGCAGAGGGTTTCGGGGTTGGTATTGGCGCCTGGTGAAACGGTCATGTTCACGCCTGCTGTGGCTCCTCAGCATCCGCGTTGAGATGCGTCCTGAGGAAAAGAATGCCCTCGCCGCCGACACCAACAGCATCATCGTGGTCAACCACCGTAGCCATCTCGATGGCTTCAGTCTCATGCACGTGGTGCCCGACACCAAATGGTTCACTTTCGCGGCGAAGTCAGAGTTCTGGAACAGCAAACTCCTGCGCACTGGTTTTGATGGAGCGGGTCTCGTCCCTATCAACCGAGACTCCGGCTCAACGGCCATGGATACGCTGATAAAGGCTGTCAGGGAAATGCCTGCCCGCTGTTCCATCGTGTTATTCCCAGAAGGCACCCGATCCAAAACAGAATCGCTCGGGGATTTTAAAGCGGGTGCTGTCTTAGTCGCCCGAGAAACCGGCCGCACGATCACCCCTATTGTCATCCATGACAGCGATAGTCTACTTCCACGCGGCAAACATTTGCCGCGCAGCGGGACGATCCGTGTGGAGGCATTGCCAACATTCGCGTGCGATCCTACCGCTAGTGTGGATGAGGATCTGGCGCGATTGCGCAGGCAGATGATGGCTGTGTTTGAGCGGTGAAGTCTGTTTGAGAGAGATATGCAGAAACCGAGTTTGTTGAGTTTCGGCTACGCGTAGCGGCAGATAGCAGATTAGCGGAGCAGCTGTACTTGTCGGAGGGGTGTTCTCCAGCGGGTATCAATATGCGAAGACCTAGTTAGCACCCGTATTTCAGTATGCTCTTAGCCAGTCTTATCTATGGTTGGACTGCTTGGTATTGCCACTGAACCCTCAGAAGAAAATGGACATTTGAGTGACTAAAAGCTAACACTAAGCCGCCACGCTGAAACGGTGCCGTCCGACGGTGAATATTCCGCCTGGGGTTTCGTACACGGCCTCGGATCGCCGAAGTTACTCGAACTGAATTATGACGACTTCAAAATCCTGATCGCTTGTGACCCTGGTGTGGTGCCCCTTTCCCACCTTGTCTTCCATGTGCCACACGTCGCCGGGGCCGATGTCACGATAGTTTCCATCGCTTGCAGTGACGCGGATTGTGCCTGCAAGGCAAATCAGCCTTTGCGCCACCGGGGTCGGATGGATAGGCTCGTTCCAACCGGATCGAAGCAGCAGGAACATTGTCTGTTTGACGCGCTCTGGCTCGGATACCTCGATGGCCTGCGCGGGCGGGGCGAAACTCCGTTCCTCGAGGTTGACGTCAATGTCATCCCAATGGCTTTCGCCAGCAGCATCGGCATAAAGCTTGCAATACTTCACGGTGAACGTCCTTTCAGCTTTTTGCCGCGGTAAACCTAAGAATGATCGGTCGCGTTAGTCGTTACTTGCGGGCCTAAAGCTGTGACCCGATCGGTAGAATACTCAGAAAACCAGAGACGATGTGATCCCAGACCGACCCCGTGGGCTCGGAATCGTATTCCAGTATTTCCCCGTCCGCTCCTCGTGTTCTCCATTTAAGCTGGCCTGCGCGTTCCAACGTCACCTGGTAGGTGTAGGCGGGCAGGGCCACGTCCAATGCACCCATCGTTTGAACGGCCATCGCAGGAGAGTCGATCAGAATGCCCATTTCGGTATTGATGTTCACAGACCGCGGGTCCCAATTGAATGAGCCAACAAAGAGGTAACGGTCGTCGATGGCAAAAGCCTTGGAATGCAGGCCGGATCGGGATTGCGCCCAGTTGATACCGCGACGCTGAACCTGATAGGCGTCTGGCCGCAATTCATAAAGCTCAACACCACCGCGCAGCAACGCCCTGCGTTTCTTGGCGTAATGCGCATAGACCGGCACGACGTCATTTGACCCTAAGGAATTGGTCACGACTTTGACGTCCACACCGCGATTTTCCAACTCGGTCATCCATCGGACGCCATTGTTGCGCGGCACGAAATAGGCCGAGATGATATTTACCTCGCTGCTGGCAATTTCAAAATAAGGCAGCAATTGCGATGCAAGAATGGGGTCGGACGTTTCAACGCCCGCAGCTTTTGAGGGCGGGTCCGCATACAAACGCGCGGGGACCCAATTCAGCCGAAGCGCGCCGTTGGCAAAATTCTCTTGCGCGGATTTCCTGAGCGCAGCGCCGTACTGGGTCTGTTTTGCTTCCTCCACCAACTCATTCAGCCTTGTGCGCGCATCGTTCAGGTCAAACGATTCCGGTTGTCCAACAACCACGCGTGCGGGAACGGCAAATTCACTGTTCCAATAGGTGTCAAAGCTTTGGGAAACCTCATTCACGACCGGGCCTGCCGCCAGCACGTCCAGATCTGCATAGTTCATTTCTTCCCGGGCCAGGAAATACTCGGCTCCGATGTTGCGCCCACCAACAATCGTGAACATGTTGTCTGCGGTCATGGATTTGTTGTGCATCCGGCGATTGATGCGTTTGAAGTCTGTCAGACCTGCAATCAGTAGGCTTTGATCCCGCCAAAAAGGATTGAACAGTCGGATCTCGATATTCTCGTGATTGTCCAGCGCTGCGGTCATAGCGTCGTAGCTGGACGTGTCCATGTCATCCAAAAGCAGCCGGACACGAACGCCCCTGTCCGCCGCCTGCAAAAGACTGGCCGCAAACAGGTGGCCCGTGGGGTCATTGTGCAAAAGGTAGTATTGCGCGTCGATGGTATGCTCGGCTGCAGAGGCCAGCAAAAGCCTTGAAACCAGCGCTTGTTCCCCATCACTGATCAGTTTTACCCCGGACCGCCCATCCTTGGGATCGCCAAGCCGGTTGGCCGCGCGCATCAGGGCGCTGTTCGCGGGGACCGCAAAGGACAACGAAATGGTTTTTTCATAGCTGCGTGTTTTGGGGGCGCATGCAGCAAGAGCCAGCGCACTGCACAGACAAACCACGACGGCCCATGGCTTCATCGACATTCCTCCCCCGTTCCATCTCAGGTGACTACGCATGTAGGGGCGATTGCAAGTTTGTTTCCGGATTCGCCGGGTTGTTTCTCAAGCCTGTGTTGTTCGGGCGAAACCCCAAAAAGGCCCGCGCAGGGGTGTTCGCTGACCGCGTCGTTTTAAATTGAAGACGGAGTCTCGGATACTGAGGTTGAAGGGGTGTCGCCGGGTTTTGCAGGTCCGATCGGCCCCCAATTCTGATCATAAAGCACCTAACTGGTTCAAGGCACCTGCGCCGTCCCACAAATGGGTGACGATTTTCAGGTTCGGGGTTTGCGGCTCAGCAACCCGTATTTCATGGCCCAGGATCGGAATGAACGACGTTTGCGTCTTTCCGATTTCACTGCACGCTTGGACTGTGCGCCGCCTTGTCGGTTGAATTCGAACACATCAATCACCTTCTCGGCACAGCCGCAGGCTTCGCCCATGCCAACCTTGGCAAAGTAGAATTTCTCGAAACTATCCCGGTTTTTCATGGCGAGCCTCCTGACGTGATTGAACCCGTTTTGGGGGAAAACTCCAAATCACATTCCGGATGGTTGTTGAAAACGCCACGATGACCGGGTGTTTCCAAAATGCAAGCCATCAGATTTCGTGACCGCGAATTTGTTGTTTTCGTTTTTCGTAAACTAAGACTGGGTTACGGTTCGCTTAACGCCTAGCGCGTCTACAAGGATGCGCTTGCCGGCCGACAACATACGACAGGCGAACCTGCGATTGAAAAGACTTGTTGCGTACACACTGCCATTGTTCTGTGGTTTCGCCGCGTCGACCAACGCGCAAAACCTGGATCCAGACGCCTCGGAAACCGCCGCCCGGGCCGCTCTTGCGGTGCTGAGTATTGCCGCCACACCGAACGAAACACTGTCGTCCCTATCCTTTCTGAGCGCAGCCGGTGACGCGCGAAATCTGCGGTCCACACAGTTGCGCGGCGGGTTCAAACCATTGGACAACGGCCTGTATCTGGAAGGTCAGTTCGCCTATCAGAACTATAATCCGGTGGTGATATTCCCCGAAATCGGGTCTGATACCGAACTGGATGTGAAATGGTCAAGCATCGCCGCGACCCTTGGTGTCGGATGGGAATTTCCGCTCACAAATGATTGGCATATCCGGCCAGCCGCGCATCTGTCCCTTGGCCATGTCACAACGGACGCCGTGTTTTCCGATTTCCCGTTGTTTCCGACCCGCTCGAACGGGGTGGGCGAGGTGGATGGCAATCTGAACGCCTTTGGCTTCGGCGCGTCCCTGAGTCTTTTTCGCGAGGCACAGTTCGGCCGTTGGCAAGCAGAATACAAACTGCGCCAGACCTTTCTGGAGTTTCACCCGATAAACGAACCCGAGGTTGGGAATGCGCGCGCAAATTCGAACCAGACCACGTTGTTTTCGCGCTATCGCTATCCGCTGGACAAGGTCAAACTACTGGGCAGTCCGTCAAAGCTGGTTTTGGACGGGGGTGTTGTCCTCTATCACGGCGACAGCGCGATGGTGTTGGATACGGATTGGCTGGCGACGGTAGGTGTCGGAATTGAGGTCGATACCACAAAGATCGGGTTGCCCGCCGTCGAGGGCGCGCGCGTCATGCTGAACGGCGTTATCGCGGATTCGTTTTCGGGGTTTTCGGTCGGGTTCGGGGTTCGGTTCTGAACCTGCCACCAAAGGAAAAGGGCGCAGAAAACCTGCGCCCTTCTTACTGCTCTGGTTTTTGCCCAGATTATTTCCAGCCGGCTTCGTTAAAGATCTTTTGCGCTGTCGGCAGGTTTTCGGCGACGTCGGACAGGACGACCTCATCCGCTTTGAACTCACCCAGCGATTTCACCGAGTCCGCGAGCGCGACGCCTTCAACCGCGGGGAATTCGTCATTCCCGGCCGAGAAATATTGCTGGGCGCTGTCGCTTGCCAAATATTCGAGGAAGAGAACGGCATTCTCTTTGTTCGGCGCATTTGCAGCCACACCTGCACCGGACAGGTTCATATGCGCGCCATAGCTGTCCTGGTTCGGGAAGACCCAACCGATTGCATCGATATCGGCCGAGACGCCTTTGACATCTTTGCGGATTGCGCGAGCAAAGTAATAAGTGTTTGAAACCGCGATGTCGCATTCGCCGGATACGATACCCCGCAGCTGATCGGTGTCACCGCCCTGTGGTTCGCGGGCCATGTTGGCCACGATGCCTTCGGCCCAGGCCTTTGCTGCCTCGGGGCCTTCATGGGTGATGATCGATGCCAGAAGGGTCTGGTTATAGGTGTTGCTGGACGACCGGATACAGACCTGACCCTTGTATTCGGGCTTGGCAAGATCGGCATATGTCGCTGGAGGGTTAGCGACGTTTTCCTTGTCGTAGAAAATGATGCGGCCACGTTGCGAGAAGCCGAACCATTCATTGTCGCTATCCTGAAGGTTGTTCGGGATGCGTTCTTCCAGAACGGCGCTTTCGATCGGTTGCAGAATGCCGGCATTCTTGGCCCGTGAAAGGCGCGAGGTGTCGACTGTCAGCAGAATATCCGCGGGCGAGTTCGCGCCTTCGGCTTCCATCCGCGCGATCAGCTCATCGGCTTTGCCTTCGATGCGGTTGATGGTGATGCCAGTGGCCTTTTCGAAATCACTGTACAGGTTTTCGTCGGTGTCATAATGGCGCGAGGAATAAAGGTTCAACTCACCCTCGGCAGCGGCAGAAGTGGCAATCAGGGCCGACAATGCGGCGGCGAAGCAGGTAGAGGATTTGAGCATCATAACTCCCAACATTGAAATGTGCGGCGTAGTAATCCGACTGAAATTGTCAATTAAACGATTCCCGAGAGGATGCAAGGAAATCTGACAAAATTAGTTGGTCAAATGGTCGCTGTTTTATTCCGCGTATTTTCAGGTTGCCCAGATGTAGCACCATATCTATTGACAAAATGTAATAACATAACGATAGATTGTACGCCGTATCAGAGGTTTTCGCCCAAATGATGCGCCTTTTCACCTGAGTCCTTCAAATAGGTAGACACCCAATGACCGACACCCGCCTTCCCGTAACTGTTCTGTCCGGATTTCTTGGCGCAGGCAAAACGACATTGTTGAACCGCGTTCTGAACAACCGGGACGGCCGTCGCGTTGCCGTGATCGTCAACGATATGTCCGAAGTGAACATCGACGCCGACTTGGTGCGTGCCGACACTGAACTATCCCGCACGGATGAGACGCTGGTTGAGATGTCAAATGGCTGCATCTGCTGTACACTTCGCGACGATCTGCTAGACGAAGTTCGGCGATTGGCTGGCGAAGGCCGCTTTGACTATCTGCTAATTGAATCCATCGGGATTTCTGAGCCATTGCCTGTCGCCGCGACGTTTGATTTCCGGGATGAGGCCAGCGTAAGCCTGTTGGATGTTTCGCGCTTGGACACAATGGTCACGGTGGTCGATGCGGTTAACCTGTTGGAAGACTTCTCTAGCCACGATTTTCTGGCCGATCGCGGAGAAACGCTCGGTGAAGAGGATGAACGCACGCTGGTCCATCTGCTGACCGATCAGATCGAATTTGCTGACGTGGTTATTCTCAACAAGATCGCGGATGCCGGAGCAGAAAGAGTAGACGCCGCGCGGAAAATCATTCGAAGCTTGAACGCTGACGCAAGGATTATCGAAACGAACCACTCGGACGTGGCAGCCGATGAAATCCTGGATACCGGCCTCTTCGATTTCGAAAAGGCGCATGAACATCCGATGTGGGCCAAAGAACTGTATGGGTTCGCGGATCATGTGCCCGAAACTGAAGAGTATGGCGTTACCAGCTATGTATACCGCGCGCGACAACCCTTTGTGCCAGAGAAGATTCTGACGATCCTGAATGGCGATCTGCCAGGCGTCATCCGTGCAAAGGGGCATTTCTGGATCGCGACGCGCCCCGATTGGGTTGCCGAATTCTCATTGGCCGGTGCGCTGTCCTCGGTACAGCCACTTGGCACCTGGTGGGCGACAGTACCCGAAGAACGCAGACCGGATCACGAAAGCGCGCGGGCCGATATGCAAGCGCATTGGCAAGAGCCCTGGGGCGATCGGCGACAAGGGATCGTCTTCATCGGCAGCGGAATAGATTGGCCCGTGCTCAAAGCCCGGCTGGATTCGGCGTTGGTTCCGGCCGCAGCCGCGGGACGCCTAGAAGATCTTCCCGATCTGCCCGACCCATTCCCAGTTTGGCGTCGGTCAGAGGCTGCAGCATGAATTTGGTGCGTGAAGTCGTCAAAGATGCCGCAATAGGTGTCGGCATAGCAGAAACGCCCGAGGACTTGTCGGTCATTCACAACCCCGGTTGCGCCGCAGCGATTTGGCGGCGCGACCCCTTGCCCGGCTTTCAGAACTGGATCAACAAGTTGGATTCCGCACACCTGCCCAAAGCGCGCGTGATCCTGCGCCCAGAGACGGTGCGCAGCGCGGTGGTTGAGCTGGGCGAGGCGCATGGTACGCCCGAAGGTCCGGAACGTGACTTATTGGTGGATGACGTTGCCGCGATGGCAACCTTGTTTGCTGGTCTTATGGAATCAAAATGGCTTCGCCTGCGTTTGGATGTGGTAAACACAAATGCCTGCCGCAGGTTTCACATCGACGCAGTCACGTCGCGTTTGGTCTGCACCTATCGAGGGACTGGAACGCAATACGGAATTTCAAACGATGGCAACGAGCCGAAACGTGTTTTCACCGTACCAACAGGTGCGCCGATACTGTTGCGCGGAACGCTTTGGCCGGAAAGTCCGAAGTCCGGGCTTTTGCATCGTTCGCCACCAATCGAGGGAACAGGTGAAACACGGCTGGTGCTTGTTCTTGATCCTGTGGCGGGCCCGGATAAGGAACCCGACCATCTGTTCGCCCACTGATTTACGGGTTTGCCTTTGACCGTTCCGGTCTTTTTTGCGCATCAATCGTTCGAACAAAAAAACCGCGCTGAGAAGCGCGGTTTTTCTTTAACGGTATGTGCAGTTCTTAGCCCTGGCGAGCTTTGAACTTGCGCTGCGTCTTGTTGATCACGTAGACGCGGCCTTTGCGACGCACAACACGGCAATCACGGTGCCGGTTCTTGAGCGAGCGGAGCGAGTTCTTGACCTTCATGGGTCTGTCTCCAATCTGCGGCGCCTTCATCAAGGACGTGGCCAGCGCCTGGGTTTGCGGGTGTCCCGGGTCAGACCCGAAACAGTGAATAGATGGTGGGCGGTACAAGGATCGAACTTGTGACCCCTTCGATGTCAACGAAGTGCTCTACCGCTGAGCTAACCGCCCACGTAACCTTTGCGTTGCCCTGCCCCATAACGAAATGGGGCGCGGAACCCCGCGCCGGTAGCGGGGTCTATAAAAGGAGTCGCAAAGGGGTTCAAGGGGTTTGGTAGAACTATTTTCCGGTCTATGTTCAATGCGAACAAGGAGTCACCATGAAGAACGCTGCTTACGTATTGGATATGCCCGTCAAGCGCACGTCTTGCGTTGTATTTTCTTCTCCTCACAGTGGCCGGAACTACCCTGAAGCGATGCTGAACCGGACGGTTCTGAGCCAAAATGTGATTCGATCTTCGGAAGATGCATTCGTGGATCAGTTGTTTTCCGCAGCGACTGACCATGGTGCGCCCCTAATATCCGCAATAAAATCAAGAGCCTATCTGGATCTTAACCGCAGTACTGAGGAGCTGGACCCGGCATTGATCCAGGGCGCGCGCCGCCACGGTCATAACCCGCGTGTCGCTTCGGGGCTGGGCGTGATTCCCAGGGTCGTCGCCAATGGGCGCGCAATCTATCGCGGGAAGCTGACGATGGATGAGGCGCGTCTGCGCATCGACACCTGCTGGCGTCCTTATCATGCGCGTCTCAAGTCGCTGCTGGCCGAATCGCACGCGGCTTTTGGTCAGGCCATTTTGATTGATTGCCATTCGATGCCGCATGAAGCGGTTTCGATGGCCAGTACGACCACGTCCCAGCGCCCGCAGATCGTGTTGGGTGACAGATTTGGCGCTTCGGCTTCGACCGAGATTGTGGACCGGATCGAATCCGCGTTTGCCTCGGCGGGTCTGATCGTGGCGCGCAACGCGCCCTTCGCGGGCGCCTACGTGACACAGACCTACGGGCGGCCCGGGCGCAATCAGCACGCTATTCAAGTTGAGATCGACCGATCTCTGTATATGGATGAGGTCAAAATCGCGCCGAACGGCAATTTCGCTGCGTTTCAGGACGTATTGCGGCAGGTCATACGGGAAATCTCGGGTATTGGCCGCGATCCGTTGCGTCTGGCGGCTGAGTAACCTCAGCGCAAAGCCCGGCCTTTGACAATCGCATCCGTTCCGAATCTGCGCCGGATTTCATCCGTTGCGCGTTCCGCCTGAGACCGCCTTGACGCGTCGGGATCCAAAAGGTCTCCCGAGATGTCCGCCTGATCTTCGGGGCACAGATCGGATATTCCGCAACCCAACAGACGATATGGTCCTTTGTCGCCGACCTGATCGAATAGCCCACGTGCGGTGCGGTAGATGCGGTCTGCGATCTGCGTGGCGTCCCGCAACGAGACACGTCGGGTGATGACCTTGTGGTTTGCTTGTTTGAGTTTCAGGGTTACGACCCGTCCGGCCAGCCCTTTGGCTTTGGCGCGATCCGCAACTTTTTCGGACATGCGCCACAGATGCCCGTCAAGGATGTCCAGGCTGGCTGTATCCTCGAAAAAAGTAGTTTCGTTGCTGATCGACTTCATTGGCTCGTGCGAAGAGACGCGCCGTTTGTCCTGACCGCGCGCCAGATGCCATAGCCGATACCCCATAGATCCGAAGCGGGCTGTCAGTGCCTCCTGATCCCAGCGTAATAAATCCGAGAAGGCGCGGATGCCGGCACGATCCAGCGATTCCTGTGCCGCCGGGCCGATACCCCAGATCAGGCGCACCGGTTTGTCATACAGAAACTCGGCGGTCTCAGCTTCTCCAATAACTGAAAACCCACGCGGCTTGTCCAGATCTGAGGCGACTTTGGCTAGAAACTTGTTGTGCGACAGACCGATCGAGCCTGTTACACCCAGTTCGTCCTTCATCCGCTTAACCAGCCTTGCCAGCATGGCCGCAGGTGGCGCGCCATGCAGTCGCTGCGTACCGGACAGATCCATGAATGCTTCGTCCAGTGACAGCGGTTCGATCACGGGGGTCAATTCGTCCATCATGGCTCTGATCTGGCGTGACACCTCGGCGTAGACCGACATGCGAGGCTTGATGACAACGGCGTCCGGGCACAGTTGCAAGGCTTTGAACATTGGCATCGCAGAGCGGACGCCCCGAATACGCGCCACATAACAAGCGGTCGAGACAACACCGCGTTTGCCGCCTCCGATGATCACCGGTTTGTCGGCCAGATCGGGATTGTCCCGCTTTTCAACCGAGGCATAGAATGCGTCGCAATCCATATGCGCGATGGACAGGTCGAACAGCTCGGGGTGCGTCTTGATCCGCGGGCTGCCGCAGGAAGGGCAGCGCGCTTCCTGTTCCAGAATCGAAAAGCAGTCGCGGCATAAAGCGGGCATTACATTTACATCTCAGTTTTATGCGCTTTGTGATATCAGGCGTTACTGGCTAAAATTTATCTGGTCGGGCAGCAAAGAGAAAGCGCTCATGCAATTCACGGGGGCGAAGGTCGCACTGTTTCTTGGATCGGACCTGTTGGTGATTCAACGGGACGACAAGAAGGACATTCCATTCCCGGGCTATTTCGACTTTCCCGGCGGTGGGCGCGAAGGGGCCGAAACCCCGTTGCAATGCGTCAGGCGCGAAACACTGGAAGAAGTCGGTCTGCACCTCGCCAAGGCTGATTTCGTCTGGTCGCGCATGTATGGGCAAAACTGGTTCTTCGCAGCACATCGGCCACCCAGCGACGTCAACCTGATTAGGTTTGGCGATGAGGGGCAGGGATGGTGTTTGATGTCGCCGGACATTTACCTTGAGAATGCATTGGCGGTGCCGAATTTCGCGATCCGCCTACGTGACTACTTGGTCCAAGGTAGGCCGTCTTTTGACATGTGAGGTTTTCAGAAGAAGACCCCCCGCGATTGGCGGGGGGAGGTGACGGACCTCAGGAAGAGATGGTCCGCGGGGAGTATCACGTCCCCAGAATCGCGCAAATTCCGGGATTTAGATAGGATCCAGATCACACAGCGAAAACTCGCATATCTCATGTGTGTTTTGGGGCACAGGGACGATTTGGCGCGGAAATGGCAAAAAGTGACGTAAGGTCAACTACTTGAGTCGCAGAAATCGACAGTAATTGCCTGCGCGGACGCGGCCATCCGGCATCAAACCCTAAAAATTTTAACCTGCAAGGCGTCGAGAATTAAGCCCTGTTCGGTGCTTTTGCCTGCGGTGAGGCCAATTCGGCAAGGATTGCCTCGGCAGCAGCTTTAGGGTCGTCAGCCTGATAGACAGGTCGGCCCACGACGATGTGGTCCACGCCGTCTGCGACGGCATTTGCGGGTGTTGCAACGCGTTTCTGATCACCAAGCGCGGCACCTGCGGGGCGGACGCCAGGGGTCACGATCAGACGACCTTCGGCCTGGGGCAGGGCACGGATTAGCGCGGCTTCTTGCGGGCTGGCGATGACGCCGTCGGCACCGGCTTCAAGCGCGCGTGCAGCGCGTTCGACCACCAGATCCTGCACGTCGCCCTCTTTCAGAAGGCTGGCATCCAGGTCGTCGCGGTTTAGCGAAGTCAGGATGGTAACGGCCAAAATCTTAAGGTCTTTGCCAGCCGCCCCTTCCTTCGCGGCCCGAACCACATGCGGATCGCCATGCACCGTCAGGAAATCCAGATCGAACTGCCCTAGCCCGCGCACCGCATTTTCGACAGTGTTGCCAATGTCGAAAAGCTTCATGTCGAGAAAGATGCGCTTGCCGTGATCTTGTTTCAGTTCATTGGCCAGCGCCAGCCCTCCACCGGTCAGCATCCCAAGCCCGATCTTGTAGAAGGACACGGCATCTCCAAGCCTCTCGGCCATAGCCAACCCTTGTAGGGCGTTGGGAACATCAAGGGCTACAATCAGGCGATCATCGGGCATCGGGCGGGCTCCTTTTTGACAAACGTCTGCGTCCTAACGAGTCCGGGGCGTTCTGTCCATGCGATAAGGTGCGGTGATGTAGTATGTTCGGCAAATTTCAATCTGTGCTATGTTGACTCAAAATCCGGGAGAGGGGCAGAGTGATGAAGAAGATATTTATAGTCGGTGCAGTATTGATGTTGGCCGCGTGCGAAGAGGCCTCGCAGACCATTCCATCCGACACGGGTGTAGCTCAAGCCCCTACGAATGACGACCTGAGGCTATTGGGCGGCTACCGGTCCACCGATGATGACTGCCGCTTGACCGGTGAAACAGTTTTTACCGTCGATTTGCTGGACCATACCGCTGATCTTGTCTCATGCCCAACGAGCAGCAGCGCCGAAGAGTCGCTGATCGAGATGTTTAACGTCGAACGAATGGGAGAAACAGGGGGCTATACCATCTATTCCATTCCGCGCGGCTGACGGCGTCTTGCCACCCAAATGGCATTGAGCCCGATCAGGGCTATCCCCGACAACTCCATCAGCCAATTCACACGGATAAGAAGGAAATCCGTATTCAGCAAAGCGTCGAAGTTGTGAAACCCGGCGGCGCGGATTAGTACGAAACAGATTAGGACGATAAACCCGATCAAGGCTATTCCGATCTGACCAAGATGATTGCGCAATAACCAAAGACTGACGAGCGCGATCCAAAAACCGCTGAAAATCACCGCCAGAATAAACCCTATTTGCAATGACCGGCGATCTTCATACCAACCTTGTATTTGCGACAAACAGCGAGCAGTCGCTGTGAAAGCGGATTGAAGGTCCAGTTGCTTGTTGATCATGAGCGCGATCAGCAGAATAGACAATATCAGCCAGAACAATTGCACTGCTCGGCTGCTGGGTATCATCGCTGACCTGAAACACAAAGCTGCCGTGATGCCGTAGGCAGCGACTGTCACCCAACCCATAAGGCTCGGGTCTCCGATGACCGGAGACCACTGACCGGTGACACAGCTATATAGGACTTGCGGCGATACCATCGCAACGTTCTTTCCAAAAACTGTTTCGGTATCATTGGTTTGTGACAAATTCTGGCAATATTGCAAGGGTGGAATACTGGCTGTGTTATTGTGTGAATTAGTCTTGAATATACGTCGATATTACCCAGATTGAATGTGAGGCCCAGACCGACGCGTGCCGCCAAGCGGGCGCATCACATTCAGGGCGCTTAGGAAAAGGAGAATACTATGGACTTGAACAAGTTCACCGAGCGGGCACGGGGATTCGTGCAGGCGGCGCAGACGATTGCGCAGCGCGAGGGGCACCAGAGATTGATGCCCGAGCATCTTTTGAAAGCATTGATGGATGACGATCAGGGGCTGGCCAGCAACCTGATCACACGCGCCGGCGGCGCGCCGACCCGCGTGGTCGAAGCGCTGGACGCCGCGCTGTCTAAGATTCCGAAGGTCAGCGGTGATGCGAGCCAGATTTACATGGATGGTCAGACCGCCAAGGTTTTTGCCGAAGCTGAAAAGATTGCCACCAAGGCAGGCGACAGCTTTGTGCCGGTTGAACGCGTTCTGATGGCCCTGTGCATGGTGAAATCCAAGGCCAAAGAGGCGTTGGAAGCAGGTGCCGTATCTGCGCAAAAGCTGAATGAAGCGATCAATGACATCCGCAAAGGTCGCACGGCTGACACCGCATCGGCGGAAGAAGGCTATGACGCGCTCAAGAAATACGCGCGTGACCTGACCGAAGCCGCAGCTGAGGGCAAGATCGATCCGATCATCGGGCGCGATGAAGAAATCCGCCGCTCGATGCAGGTTCTGTCGCGTCGCACCAAGAACAACCCGGTTCTGATCGGGGAGCCCGGCGTGGGTAAAACCGCGATTGCCGAGGGCATGGCCCTGCGCATCATCAACGGTGACGTGCCGGAGTCGTTGAAAGATAAAAAGCTGCTTGCGCTCGATATGGGTGCGCTGATCGCCGGTGCGAAATATCGCGGTGAGTTCGAAGAACGCCTCAAGGCCGTTCTGACCGAGGTCACCGAGGCCGCCGGTGAAATCATCCTGTTCATCGACGAGATGCACACGCTGGTCGGTGCCGGGAAATCCGATGGCGCGATGGACGCCGCCAACTTGATCAAGCCTGCGCTTGCCCGGGGTGAGCTGCATTGTATCGGCGCGACCACGCTGGATGAGTACCGCAAATACGTGGAAAAAGACGCGGCCCTTGCACGCCGGTTCCAGCCGGTTGTGGTGCAGGAGCCGACTGTCGAGGACACGATCAGCATCCTGCGCGGCATCAAGGAAAAGTACGAGCTACACCACGGTGTGCGTATCTCAGACTCGGCTTTGGTGTCGGCAGCGACCCTGTCGCATCGCTACATCACTGATCGCTTCCTGCCCGACAAGGCCATCGACTTAGTCGATGAAGCGTCGGCTCGCTTGCGGATGGAAGTGGACAGCAAGCCAGAGGAACTCGATCAACTGGATCGTCAGATTCTGCAGATGCAGATCGAGGAACAGGCGCTGAAGCTCGAAGATGATGCGGCCTCCAAGGACCGTCTGGAAACCTTGCAAAAGGATCTGGCCGATCTGCAGGAGAAATCTGCCGAGATGACCGCCCAGTGGCAGGCTGAACGCGACAAGCTTGCTGGCGCGCGCGATCTGAAAGAGCAACTCGACAAGGCGCGCGCTGATCTCGAGATTGCCAAGCGTGAAGGCAACCTCGCCAAAGCGGGTGAGCTGTCTTATGGCGTCATCCCAGAGCTTGAGAAAAAGCTGACCGAAGCCGAAAATGCCGAAAGCAGCCAGATGATGGCCGAGGAAACGGTGCGTCCGGAACAGATCGCTAGCGTTGTCGAACGCTGGACCGGTATTCCGACCTCGAAAATGCTGGAAGGTGAGCGCGAGAAGCTGCTGCGGATGGAAGACGATCTGCATTCGCGCGTGATCGGTCAGGATGCGGCGGTCACTGCTGTGGCCAATGCTGTACGTCGTGCGCGTGCGGGCCTGAACGACGAAGGCCGCCCGCTGGGCTCGTTCCTGTTCCTCGGGCCCACGGGTGTAGGTAAGACCGAGCTGACCAAAGCCGTGGCGAACTTCCTGTTCGACGACGACAACGCGATGGTGCGTATCGATATGTCCGAGTTCATGGAAAAACACGCGGTTGCCCGTCTGATTGGCGCCCCTCCGGGCTATGTCGGCTATGACGAAGGCGGCGTGCTGACCGAAGCCGTGCGGCGCAGGCCCTATCAGGTCGTGCTGTTTGACGAGGTCGAAAAGGCGCACCCGGATGTGTTCAACGTGCTGTTGCAGGTTCTGGATGATGGCGTTCTGACCGATGGTCAGGGCCGTACCGTGGACTTCAAGCAGACGCTGATCATCCTGACGTCGAACCTTGGGTCTCAGGCGCTCAGCCAGTTGCCAGAAGGTGCCGACAGTGCGCAGGCCAAGCGTGACGTAATGGACGCGGTCCGGGCGCATTTCCGGCCTGAGTTCCTGAACCGTCTGGACGAAACGATCATCTTTGATCGCCTAAAACGGGCCGATATGGATGGTATTGTCGATATCCAGATGGCTCGTCTGCAGAAACGTCTGGCCGCCCGCAAGATCGAGCTGGTCTTGGACGGCGGCGCCAAGGAATGGCTTGCCGACGAGGGCTATGACCCGGTCTTCGGTGCACGCCCGCTGAAACGCGTTATCCAGCGTGCCTTGCAAAACCCGCTGGCCGAGGCTCTGCTTGCCGGTGAGATCAAGGATGGTGAGACCGTCCCTGTGACCGCAGGCTCAGACGGTCTGATTATCGGCGACCGGCTGGGTACATCAGAGCGGCCACGTCCGGATGATGCCGTAGTGCATTAAACCAAACAAAGGCCCGCCACACCGGCGGGCCTTCTTTTTTAAGTCACGTCAAAAGCAACTTGTTCAAGCGGGTCGCAGTTGAACAAGTGAGAAAGATGAGGCGTCCAAAGAATCCATAGGGAAATCCATCGTCTCTGGACCCAGCCCCAATTCGCTCAAGTATTTTTCGGTCCCGCTGCGTCCAAATATGTGCTCGAGCACAGAAAACCCTTGTTCAGACGCGTAGGCGCTGACCTCACTGGGAGAGATGTTGAAACGAAAGGGTTCACCGACCCCGGCCACCGCATTTCCGATACTGTCGACTTCCTTTTGCGCTTGCGATGCTGCGGCGGTTGACGCGTATGTCGTCAGAAATCGCGTTTCATTTGCACCATTCGACCGGACCATTGTGTAGACATCTGCAACTTCGGGCGGTGCTACATATTCCAGCGAAACCTCAGCAATAAAGACCGTGCCCAGTTCATGGTCGTAACCGAGAGACTGCAACTTATCGAGCGTTGTCTCACGAGAGAAATCAACCGCCGTATATCGAACGTTTGGTGGAACGCCAAAATTTGAACTGACCAAAGACCGCTTGGCTTCGATGGTCTCGGGGCGGTCGACCTCGAAAACTGGAATGTGGCTGTGACTGTTGGACAACCTCAGACCCAGCGTATCTAGGCCCGCGCCAAGTACTACGATCTGACGCGCACCATTCTTGATTGCAGTAAGCGCGCGGTTTTGCATGAAAGTCTTACGCCAAAGAACCGACGCGACGAGGCGACGTGCCACTGACCGGTCATCGGCGAACTTGAGTACGGTTTCCCAGTCGGTAGCTTGGTCCAGGACCTCGGGTCCCTCGGTAGAACCGTTGCGAAACAGCTGCTCGGCAAATGGGTCGTAGAATACGCGTCGGTATGTTGGGTTACGGTTTACCAAGGCGCAAAAAGCGCAAACCCCAAGGGCGGTGCGGCTTAGCCCGGGAATGGCACTTTGCGGAACATAAAACATAAAAAGCTCGCTTCAATTGTCTGTATGATAACGTAGCTGAATACCCTACCAATTGGCAGAGTTCAGATTATCCGGTCAAAGTCGCCAGTCTTTTGGAGATAAGGCCCGCCAGCAGGCGGGCCACTTCGTTCAAACCATTGCAAAAATGCGCGCAGGTCCCCCGGTGCCACCAGCATGCTTAGGCGCGCCAATCACCAACGTCGCGCCAGCGGCCGGCACACGATCCAGACCGGCGATATTCTCGATCCCGAAACGCCCCGTGGGCAGCCATGCATAATGGGTGGCGAAGTCGGTTGAGATGCCGTGGTCAAGAGACAGCGTGTCTGATGCAATGGAGCGCGCGCCGGTCTCTTCGATCAACATCATTGCGGCTTCGGGGTGGAAGCCGGGGTAATGTTGTGCCTGACCGTCGAAACCGCGATAGGCGTCGCTGTCGGCTTTGGCGGCCCAACCGGAATACAAGGCCACGCAAGCGCCATCAGGAATATCGCCGTTGGCAGACATCCACGCCTTCAGATCATCCGGGGTTAGCAGCGTATCAGCATCCTCGGCGGCCCGGGCCGCGATGTCGACAACGCATAGCGGCGCGACAAGATCAGAAACCGGGATTTCATCCACCGAGGCACCGTCCGCTGAAAAGTGCAGCGGCGCGTCGATATGTGTGCCCGTGTGTTCATTGACTGTCAGGCGCTGCAGGTTAAAGCCGTGTTCGCCAAAATTGAAAACCTGTTCGGACGCATACCCTGGTTCGCCAAAATAGGTTGGGAAATCGGCGCTGATCGTATGGGTCATATCCTCGACCTTACCCTCACCAGCGGCAAGGGCGAACGATGCGCTGGTGCCAGTTGCGGCAACAGCCACACCAGAGGCAGCGGCAGCTTTGAAGAATCCTCTTCTTGAAAGCATGCGGTCTTTGACCGCGTTCATCACGCAGATGTCACACATTCGTCTTCTCCCTTTAGTCTTGCCCGACAATCGGGTGGACAGCGGATCTAAGGGCCTGTTGGCCAATCCTGGCAACAAGACTGCAAGTTGCGTGAAGCAGTTGTAAAGATTGAAGGTCCGGGTATTCCGCCTGAATTGGGCGTTGCGAGTTCAACTTGGCGTGACAGGTGCTAACGGTTTTGGCGCAATTCACCCTCGGGGATGTCTGAGGTGGATTGGTATGGACTTGGCGTGAAACGTTACAGTCTCTTCTCCCAATCGTGACGCATGTTGCCTTGGCGGTGTGGTATCAGCGGATTAACTGGAATCTCAGGCTAGCTTACCAAGGAGACTTAAATGGCGCATCGCTGGACCAATACACTGACACATGCCGACGTCACGCCACAGGCGGCGTTCTTGAACCGGCGGCAGGTGATGGCCGGCCTGGCAGGTGTAGGATTGGCGGGGCTAGCCAGACCGGCGGCGGCACAGGAAGTTCTGGAACCCAACACCTGGGAAGAGATCACCTCGTACAATAACTTTTATGAGTTCGGCACTCGCAAGGACGATCCCGCGAAATACGCGCATACTCTGGTGACCGAGCCCTGGAGCGTCACAATCGACGGTTTGGTCGACAAACCGGGTGACTATGATATCAAAGACATCATGTCCGAGATGACGGTTGAAGAGCGCATCTACAGATTCCGGTGTGTTGAGGCTTGGTCGATGGTGGTCCCGTGGAACGGGTTTGAACTGGCTGATCTGCTGAATATGGCTGGTGTGCAGGAAGGCGCCAAGTACGTGGCGTTTGAAACAGCATACCGTCCCGATGAGATGCCGGGCGTTCAATTTCCGATCCTCGAATGGCCCTACCGGGAAGGTTTGCGCCTGGACGAGGCGATGCACCCACTGACCATCATGGCGACCGGCATCTATGACAAACCCATTCCCAACCAGAATGGCGCGCCTCTGCGTCTGGTGGTGCCGTGGAAATACGGTTTCAAGTCTATCAAGTCTATTGTTCGCATCACCGTTTCGGATGTTGAACCGCCCACCAGTTGGAACATGTCCGCTCCGCGCGAGTATGGTTTCTATAGTAACGTGAACCCCAACGTGGATCACCCACGCTGGTCACAGGCCTCGGAACGTCAGATTGGCGGCGGTCTCTTTGCTAAGCGTATCCCGACGCTGATGTTCAATGGATACGAAGAAGAGGTCGCCGGACTTTACGACGGTATGGATCTGAAGGAATTCTACTAAGACCATGCAGACGCTGAATCAGATATTGCGCCGCATTCCGGTGTGGCTGGTCTACTTGCTGGGGGCGCTTCCGGCCCCTTGGCTGTTTTACCAGGGGCTGACCGGCGGTCTGGGCGTGGATCCGATTGAGGCATTGGAACACCGGTATGGCGAACTTGCGCTTCAGCTGTTGATCGTCGTGTTGGCAATATCGCCGCTGCGGCGATTCTTTGGGCTGAACCTGCTCAAGTTTCGCCGGGCGCTGGGCGTGCTGACCTTTGCCTATGTCAGCCTGCATCTTTTGGTGTGGCTGGTGCTGGACGTGCAGCTGCCCAGTCAGATCTGGGCGGATATCTTGAAGCGTCCCTATATTACAGTCGGCATGGCAGCGTTTATCCTGATGATCCCGCTGGCGGTAACGTCAAACAACCTGTCCCTGCGCAAATTGGGGCCCCGTTGGCGCATCCTGCAGAGGCTTGTCTTTCCCGCCGCGATTCTGGGCGGGCTGCACTATGTTATGCTTGCCAAGGGATTTCAGATCGAACCGCTGGTCTACCTGTCTCTGATCGTTAGCCTGATTCTGCTGCGCATTCCGGTTTCCGGCCTGCTGACTCGGTTTCGCCCGGCCGATTCCGCCTGACTCGCTGTCGAGTCTGTGAGTAACTCTGTCTAAAGCTCCAGATTCGCTGCCGGTTGCTCTGACGACCGCTTTTATTGGAATGGCCATTAGCGTATAAATTATTGATTTTACGTAATAAAATTGGATTTTTCGGTTTTTTGCAAGTTTATCGAATTTTCTGCTTGCGGACTTATGCGGTTATACTTAGAACCCCCTTCACCGGCGCTGCTGAGGCGGCGCTGACGGGTCGGAGAGACGGCCGGACGCATCGGAGAGACGGTGGGCATC
>NZ_JBXWNI010000015.1:0-83084 GCF_059610285.1 Ruegeria sp. YTSA072
GTCTTGCCGTGGTCAACGTGGCCAATCGTGCCGATGTTGACGTGCGGCTTATTACGCTCAAACTTTTCCTTTGCCATTCCTCAGGCGCCCTTTTGCGATTGGGGGGACCCGTGGTCCCGTGGTTACATCTGCGCGCGCGAGATATTGGGTTCAAAGGAGAAAATCAAGCACATCCTGCGTGAAAAGCTGGTTAAGACGCCGGATTTTGGGTGACCTCGACGGGTTCCAACGGCTGGATCAAGTCGGGACGCTTGTCGAACCAGCCGTTGTCCTTATGTTCCTCGGCCAGCCATTCCTCGACACGATCGGCAACCTTGAGGGCCAAACCGTCCATTTGCTCTTCTCTGGTGCGGGTATGCCCGGATCCTGTAAGTGCGCTTTCACCAGTCGTGTCTTCAAGAACCTGGAACTGTTTGCCTTTAGCCAGAAACTCTTTTTTGCGCACGTCGTAAACATTCACCAGAACGATTGCCGTGCTTTTGGGATTGTAGATCACCGGCACACCCGGAGGGGCCAACATAAACCCCTCAAGACTGATTCCTATGTCGTATTCCTGGGCACCCTCATACCTGCCAAGCCGAATATTGACGGCGTTCTGAATGGCGTCTTCCCACTCTTTGGGCGTCGCTTCCCGTGACACTGGCCCCTTCCGGGCCTTTTCAGCAAAGGCATAATTCACGCGCAATTTGAATTCGCCCAGCGACTCAGGCTCTTCGTAAACCTGTGTCTGCGTACACGCGCCCATCAGGGCCAGTCCGGTAATCAGGGTCAAAGCTCGCAACATGTTCTCGTCTCGATATGCCTGTTTTTCTTTGATCTAGCGCAACGATACGGCTTGTGCCAAGCCGTATCGGCAGAAATCCACTTGCCTGCGCGCTTACTCACGAAAATTTATAGTCGCGCGGGAAACCATAAGGCGCTTTTTTCCCAACGCTGGCCCGTTTGGCCAGCCACTGTGACATGTCCGCCTCGTGCCGGGTCTTGTCACCGCCCATGGACCACCTCAGCCCCTCTTCCCAGTTGAAGGTCGTGATGTCGGACAGGCCACCATCCAGTTCCAGTGTCCCCTGTCGGCCGCGCGCCATATTGTATTTTTGCAGGCGTACGCCCTTACCGCGACCCATTTCGGGCAGCTCTTCCACTGGGAACACCAAGAACTTGCCGTTCTGCGACACAACCGCGACGTGATCGCCCGAAACGGGCTTACAGATCATCGCCGTCTCATCGGCTTTGACGTTCAGCACCTGCTTACCGTTGCGGGTCTGGGCCAACACGTCATCTTCGGGCACCATGAAACCGTTACCCGCGTCTGACGCCACCAACAGCTTGCGCCCTGGTTTGTGGATCAGGATGTCGATGATCTGTGCCTCATTCGGCAGGTCGACCATCAGGCGCAGCGGTTCGCCCATACCGCGCCCACCCGGCAGATTGGCGGCGCTGAGCGTGTAGAATCGTCCGTTCGAGGCAAACACCAGCAAGCGGTCAGTCGTCTCAGCGTGGAATATGAAACGCGGGCCGTCGCCGTCCTTGAACTTTAGCTCGCGCTTCAGGTCGATGTGACCCGTCATGGCGCGAATCCAGCCCATCTGAGAGCAGACAACCGTGATCGGTTCTTTGTCGATCATTGCCTCAAGCGGCACTTCTTCAACCTGCCCGGCTTCGGCGAATTGGGTTCGGCGCGCACCACCTTCATAGTCTTTGCCAAAGGTCTTCTTGGTCGCTTTCAACTGCTCGGCGATTTTGGCCCATTGCAGGGCCGGGTCGGCCAGCAGGTCTTCGAGATTGGCGCGTTCCAACATCAATGCGTCACGTTCGCGAACCAGTTCCATCTCTTCCAACCGGCGCAAGCTGCGCAGGCGCATGTTGAGGATCGCATCGACCTGAACCTCAGACAATTCGCCCTCGCCCGGCTTGGGCGACACATAGTCCGCCTCGCTGGTGGCGCGGATATGGTCGATGCCCCAATCCTCGCGCATCAACGCGGCTTTGGGGTCGTCGTCGTAGCGGATGATGTCGATCACACGATCCAGGTTCAGGAAAGCGACGATAAAGCCTTCCAACACCTCCAACCGGTGGTCGATCTTCGCCATGCGGTGACGCGAACGGCGCAGCAGCACCTCTTGCCGGTGATCAAGGAAAGCGCGCAGCACTTCCTTCATCGAGCAGACCTTGGGCGTCACCCCGTCGATCAGCACGTTCATGTTCAGGCTGAATCGAACCTCAAAGTCCGAGCTGCGGTAGAGCATGCCCATCAAAACCTCAGGGTCCACGTTCTTGGAGCGCGGTTCGAGGATCAGGCGGATGTCATCTGCGGATTCGTCGCGTACGTCGGCAAGGATCGGGATTTTCTTGGTCTGGATCAGTTCCGCGATCTTTTCGATCAGTTTGGATTTCTGAACTTGATAAGGGATCTCGGTGACAATGATCTGCCACTGGCCGCGGCCCAGATCTTCGACCTCGTATTTGCACCGCAGACGGAAAGACCCACGCCCGGTTCGATAAGCCTGCGCAATATTCTCTGGGGGCTCGACGATAATGCCACCGGTCGGGAAGTCCGGACCCGGCACATAGTTCAGCAACGTATCATCGCGGGCATCCGGCACCTTGATCAGACGCAGACAGGCATCACACAGCTCGGCAATATTGTGCGGTGGGATGTTCGTTGCCATGCCCACCGCGATCCCGCTGGACCCATTGGCCAGCAGGTTCGGAAACTGCGCCGGCAGTACGACCGGCTCGGACAGCGTGCCATCATAGTTGTCGCGGAAATCGACGGCGTCTTCGTTCAGCCCTTCAAGCAACGCTTCGGCCACGATGGTCATCCGCGCCTCTGTGTAACGTGAGGCCGCCGGGTTATCACCGTCGATATTGCCAAAGTTACCCTGCCCGTCGACCAGCGGGTAGCGAACGTTGAAATCCTGCGCCAGACGCGCCATCGCATCGTAGATCGCGGCATCGCCATGCGGGTGATAGTTACCCATCACGTCGCCGGAAATCTTCGCGGATTTACGGAACCCGCCCGTTGCGCTGAGTCGAAGCTCGCGCATCGCATAGAGGATTCGCCTGTGCACAGGCTTCAGCCCATCGCGCGCATCGGGCAATGCCCGGTGCATGATGGTGGACAGCGCATAGGTCAGATAGCGTTCGCCAATCGCGCGGCGCAGCGGTTCAGCTATCTCGCCCCCATTGTCGGGGGCCTCCATATTGGGGTCGTCGATCGTATCGTTCATATATGATGTGATACGCCGCAAGCGCGCGCTGGTAAAGCAATCAGCTTAGATTTTGCTGGGGACAAGTCGCGCTTTTTGCAACAGGGGGAGACAAGTCCCGGAATTCCCCCAGTTTTCGACTCGGACCGCGAAATATGGTAGGCTGTCTTCATTAGACTGCTGCCAATTTCTTGTACCTAACGATTGACCTGGGGGATGCGCCATGACGCGCCTTATTATTTTGACTTTCACCGCACTTGGCTGGTGTTTTTACGTTGTGAGCGGCGGACCAGATTTCGAACCGCGCGGCTTGCGGAGCGATCAACCCGTACGCGTTGCTTCTGCATCCCAGCCTGCGGCAGTAGCACCCGCCCGGGTTGAAGAACTTGTGACCAATGTGGCCGTACGGGCCCCAACGGTGCGTGCACAACCCCAACCTGAACCCGAAGAGATCGTGCAGATCGTGGCCGAACCAGCCAGCCTTCAGTCTCTGTCCGGCATCTCGGTGTTCGATGATCAGAGCGCAAACATCACGCTTGCTTCGCTGGAAGACGGCGTGGCGGGATTGCGTCAGACCGATGATGCGCCCCTGCCGGAAACATCAGAGGCCGCGGCGATTCCCGAACCTGAAAAAGACATCCGCGAAATCTCGGGAACGCGGGTGAACATGCGCGATGGACCGGGCACCATATACCCAATTGTCGGCAAAGCGGCCATCGGACAAAAGGTCGAAGTACTGAGCGATTCCGGAACCGGCTGGCTGCGCCTGCGCGTGTTGCCCGCGCAACAGGTCGGTTGGATTTCCGCCTCACTGGTTCGAAAAATTCAAAACTGACGCTGCACCGTCATTGTCCTGACCCACACCTCGCAATAGCTTTGGCCTGAATTGAAGGTCAGGAAGATCATGCAGAAAACCATTCTTATCACCGGCTGCTCATCCGGCATCGGTCTGGACGCGGCACACGGTATGCGTGCGCGCGGCTGGCGTGTCTTTGCGTCCTGCCGCCAGCAGCGTGATTGCGACCGGCTGCGCGCGCAAGGCTTTGAAAGCCCGCGCATCGACTATACCGACGCCGCAAGTATCGCCTCGGGCCTGACCGAAGTGCTTGAGGCTACCGGAGGCACGCTGGATGCGCTGTTCAACAACGGAGCGCACGGCTTGCCCGGCGCAGTTGAAGATCTGCCGACCGAAGGGCTCCGCGTGATATTTGAGGCCAATTTCTTTGGCTGGCATGAACTCACCCGGCTGGTGATTCCGGTCATGCGCGCGCAGGGGCACGGGCGAATCGTTCAGAATTCGTCCGTACTGGGTCTGCTGGCCATCCCATGGCGCGGTGCCTATGTCGCCACGAAATATGCCATTGAGGGTTTGACCGACACGATGCGCCTTGAACTGGCCGACACCGACATCAAAGCGATCCTGATCGAACCCGGCCCGATCACATCGAAAATCCGCGAAAATTCGATCCCTTTCTTTGAACGTTTCATCAATTGGGAAAACTCAGCCCTGCGGGAAAGGTATGAGTCTTCGCTGTTGAAAAGATTGTACGAATCGTCGGGGCCGGACCGGTTCGAACTGCCTGCATCTGCGGTGACAGAAAAGCTGGCCCACGCGGTCGAATCAAAAAGGCCTCGCGCGCGCTACTATGTCACTACGCCAACCTATATCGCCGGATATCTGCGCCGTCTTTTGCCCACCCGCACCATCGACCGCATTCTGTCGGACGTCTGAGGCGAAATTACCCGTTCGCTTTTCAGGTACATGAGGCTAGATGATAGCCAAACGAAACAAGAAACGCGGACGGTGTGCTTATGGACCTTTTGATGGTCATTTTGCTGTTGGCCATGGCGGCGGTCGTCGTCGTGCTGGCGATCGGCATCTCCAATTTCGGCAAAAGCGGCAAAGCTGCTGCGATGAAAAGCAACAAGATGATGCGCCTTCGCATCCTGTTCCAGTTCATTGCTGTGGTGCTGATCGTGCTCTACGTCTACCTGCGCGGACAAGGAACTCAATAAATGGTCGTTCTGAACAAGATTTACACCCGCACCGGCGATGATGGAAAAACTGCGCTGGGCAACGGCGAACGGGTCGCCAAGTATTCTGGTCGCGTGGCCGCGTATGGGACCGTTGACGAACTGAACGCTTTTGTTGGCGTTGCTCGGACCGAGGCGGAAGGCGACGTCGATGCCGCCCTGGCACGCATTCAAAACGACCTGTTCGATCTGGGCGCAGATTTCTGTCGCCCCGACATGGAAAAAGACGCCGAGGCGGACTACCCGCCCCTGCGCATCGTTGCATCTCAGATCGATCGGTTGGAGGCGGAGATTGACGTGATGAACGAAACTCTAGAGCCGCTGCGCAGCTTCATCTTGCCCGGCGGGTCGCGTCTGGCAGCGAATCTGCATGTCTGCAGAACCGTATCCCGCCGCGCCGAACGCCTTGCGGTCGAATTGACCAACATGGAGCCCGTGAACGCAGTCTCAGTGAAATACCTCAATCGTCTGAGCGACTGGTTTTTTGTTGCCGCCCGCTGCGCCAACGAAGACGGCACTGCGGACGTTTTGTGGGTTCCGGGCGCAAACCGCTGAAGTTGGCGCGGGATCCGGCGAACCCTGCAGCGACCAACAAAGCAAAACCCCAGCCAAACGGGTGGGGCCCAAAGCTCTGGCACCGGCCACCAAAGCAACAAAATTTCACGCCGTTGCGTCAAAATACATGAAACGCGACGTCTCAAGTTCATGACGTGACGATTTTGCCCTGTTGCAGCGTGAACTGAGACGCTATTCAGTCCCCCGAGAGCATTGGTGGAGTCGCTTCGCGGCTTACCGTTTTTTGTGAGGAGCAAGCGCAAAATGAAGGTACTCGTGCCTGTCAAACGCGTGATTGACTATAATGTGAAAGTTCGCGTGAAAGCGGACGGTAGCGGTGTTGATCTCGCCAATGTCAAAATGTCGATGAACCCGTTCGACGAAATCGCTGTGGAAGAAGCGATTCGCCTGAAAGAAGCAGGCAAGGCTGACGAAATCGTTGCGGTTTCGATTGGCGTCAAGCAATCGCAGGAAACCCTGCGCACCGCACTGGCCATGGGCGCTGACCGCGCCATCCTGGTTGTTGCCGCCGATGACGTCCATCAAGACATCGAACCGCTGGCCGTTGCCAAGATCCTGGCCAAAGTGGTCGAGGAAGAGCAACCCGGCATCGTTTTGGCTGGTAAGCAAGCGATCGACAACGACATGAACGCTACCGGTCAGATGCTGTCGGCCCTGCTGGGCTGGTCGCAAGGCACCTTCGCATCCGAGCTGGACATCGAAGGCGACAGCGCCAAGATCACCCGTGAAGTTGACGGCGGCCTGCAGACCATCAGCGTCAAGATGCCGACCATCGTCACTGTTGACCTGCGCCTGAACGAGCCGCGCTATGCGTCTCTGCCGAACATCATGAAGGCGAAGAAAAAGCCGCTGGACGAGAAAACCGCCGCCGATTACGGCGTCGATGTCACGCCGCGTCTGGAAATCGTCAAAACCGAAGAGCCTCCGGCACGTGCCGCAGGTATCGTCGTCGGATCGGTTGATGAGCTGGTCGAGAAACTCAAAGAAGCGGGGGCTGTGTAATGGCTGTTCTTCTTCTCGCAGAAGTCAACAACGGCGAACTGGCGATGGACGCCACCGCCAAGGCTGTCACTGCCGCAAAGGCACTGGGTGACATCACCGTTCTGGCCGCGGGCGGTTCTGCCGCTGCTGCCGGTGAGGCCGCCGCCAAAATCGACGGTGTGTCCAAGGTACTGGTTGCCGAAGACGCGTCGCTGGGTCACCGCCTGGCTGAATCGACCGCGGCCCTGATCGTCGGTTTGGCTGATGGCTACGAGCACATCGTTGCTCCTGCCACCACCGACGCCAAGAACGTGATGCCGCGCGTTGCAGCCCTGCTGGACGCGATGGTGATCTCGGATGCATCCGGCGTGGTTGACGGCTCGACTTTTGAGCGTCCGATCTACGCGGGTAACGCGATCCAAACCGTGAAATCGAACGACGCCAAGAAAGTCGTCACCTTCCGTACCGCGTCCTTTGACGCGGCTGGCGAAGGCGGCTCGGCCGCAGTCGAGACCATCTCGGTCGGCGAAAACCCGGGGCTGTCTTCGTGGGTCGAGGACAAAGTTGCCGCGAGCGACCGTCCGGAACTGACTTCGGCTGGCGTTGTTGTCTCGGGCGGCCGTGGTGTCGGCTCTGAAGAGGACTTCAAACTGATCGAAGGTCTGGCTGACAAGCTGGGCGCCGCTGTTGGCGCATCGCGCGCCGCCGTGGACTCGGGCTATGCACCGAACGACTGGCAGGTCGGTCAAACCGGCAAGGTTGTTGCACCCGACCTTTATGTCGCGATCGGCATTTCGGGCGCGATTCAGCACTTGGCTGGTATGAAGGACTCGAAAGTCATCGTTGCGATCAACAAAGACGAAGAAGCGCCGATCTTCCAGGTTGCGGATTTCGGGCTGGTTGCAGACCTGTTCCAGGCCGTGCCAGAACTGACCGAGAAACTCGGCTAACCGCTGGCTTAGCTTTTTCATCGCGAAATTTGGAAAGGCCCGCTTAAAGGTGGGCCTTTTTATTAATGCAGATTGCGTATTGGCCCCATCAAAGCTACCGCAATCGCCCGATGGGCAGCTGGGCCAATCATGTGCTCTGCCATTGGATGTTGCAGTGTACCGAACAACATGTCCTCAATCTCGTCAGACTGGCCGCACACACGGGTTTTGACGTCGACGATATCCGTGCAGGATTTGCCAACGAACAGGATCATCTGATCCGTTACGTCGACATCAGCGAAGTCAATGTGATGCGCGCCCTGCTCTCCTCGAAGGACCTGCAGCCGCAAGAGGATCACCGGGGTTTCCAGGCCTTGCAAAAATTCACCGATCTTCCGAACCCAGTTTCGACGCAGTTCGTCCAGAACAACTTCGATGCGCGCGTCGCGAGCCTTTTGCAGGCAGGTCATCAGGTGGCGCACGAAATGAACCTCGGTGAAGTCAATTTCGGGATACAGGCTGATCAAGTCCTTCGTTGGCGCCAAAAACCGGTCGTTGCGCCTGGAATGAACGCGATAAAAACGATTGGACTGCCCAAGAAGCCCTGGCGCCTGCATGACGCACAGATCTGCGCCTCTTAGCAAATCGCGCACCCCCATGTCATCGCACAACGCGTCAACGCCGCTGAACAGGCATCCAAAGTTCAGAACGCGTCTTTCAAGCCGGTCTTCGAGAATTGCTGAGAATGGCCGGTCGACGAATCGCCCAAATGTCTCATCACCGCCAACGCAAGCTGCGTAAGGTTGATCCAGAACACGCCGAGCACCGCGAAACCACAGCCGCGATCCTTCATATTGGCAAACCTCATGCCCGGGTCCCCCCGAGCCTGTTTGATGATAGCTCATATCACTCACCCATATTTCACCCGATTGCCATCGTGCAGCCGCAAGTCTTGAGAAAATCCTAATGTGCGCATTTGAAGCAAAATCGAACTGTCGGATCCCCTTGCCGCCCGCCCCGATCTGTCGATACTGTCGCCGTATCCCGAGACACAAAGGCACCTGAACATGGATGTAAAATCGGTCGGAGTGATTGGCGCAGGTCAGATGGGCAATGGCATTGCTCATGTTCTGGCGCTGGCAGAGTATGACGTTCTGCTGAACGATGTCTCGCAGGACGCGTTGGACAGCGCCGTGGCGACGATTGAAGGCAATCTGGCCCGACAGGCATCAAAAGGCAAAATCTCGGACGAAATGATGCAAGCCACACTGAGCCGAATCAACACAACCTTGGAGCTGCCCCAGTTGGGTCAGACCGATCTGGTGATCGAAGCCGCGACCGAGCGGGAAGCAATCAAACAGGCGATTTTCGAAGACCTGCAGCCGCATCTTCTGCCCCATACGATTCTGACATCCAACACGTCCTCAATCTCGATTACCCGCCTGGCCAGCCGAACGGATCGTCCGGAACGCTTCATGGGGTTCCACTTTATGAACCCGGTGCCCGTGATGCAGTTGGTCGAGCTGATCCGGGGGATTGCCACGGATGAAGATACGTTCAAATCGTGTAAAGCGGTTGTGGACCGGCTTGGCAAAACCGCAGCTAGCGCGGAAGACTTCCCGGCCTTCATCGTGAATCGCATCCTGATGCCGATGATCAATGAGGCCGTATATACTCTCTACGAAGGGGTCGGCAGCGTGCAGTCGATTGATCAATCGATGCGGCTAGGCGCAAACCATCCAATGGGTCCGCTGGAACTGGCTGATTTCATTGGGCTGGACACATGTCTGGCGATTATGAACGTGTTGCACGACGGGTTGGCAGACACCAAGTATCGGCCCTGCCCACTTCTGACAAAATACGTCGAAGCCGGCTGGCTTGGCCGCAAGACCGAACGCGGGTTTTATGACTACAGAGGTGAAACTCCGGTTCCAACGCGCTAAAGGGGGCCACCCCCCTCGCCCGGGATATTATGAGCCAAATGAAGAGCGGATCAGGAATCGCGTGATTTACCAAGCGCCATTGTGCGTTTTCTGAGCCACGCCATGAAACCGCGCGGATCACTTTCCAGCAGCTTCATATCCTCGTCCGAAATCGGCTCGCCGATCACCGGAGATTGCGGCTTGTTGCAAGAGCGTACGATTTCATGCAGCAGCAGCCCCTGTCTTAGGATCGGCGACAGCTTGTTGGCAATCTGATAGGCGCGTGAATTGCTGCCCGGAAAGAAAATCGGAACCACCTGCGCGCCGGATCGGCGGATCATCTTGGCGGTAAACACATTCCATTCCTGCTCTTGCGCAGGACCGAACCAGTCGTCCGAGGACATCACCACACCCGACGGGAACAGCGCAACCACGCCACCTTCCTTCAGGTGTTCCATCGCCTTGCCACGCATCTCAAGCATTTTGGCTTGCGCTTCGGGGTCGTGTGGAAAAGGAACCGGGATCATGAACGAGGTCGCGGCCTCATCCAGTCCGGTTAGGACCGAGCGGGTCAGGATGCGGTAGTCATTGCGAACCTGCCCGATCAATTCGGCCAGTATCATACCGTCGACCATGCCATGCGGGTGATTGGCCACGACGATTACAGGCCCTTCTTTCGGGATATTTGCATATTGGTCCTGCGGCGTAGTCAGGTTGATTCCCATGACCTCAAGCGCACCGCCCCAGAACCTTTGACCACGATAGTATTCGTTCTTTTTTTCGAACTTATTGACCATCCGCAGAATGGTTAGCTTACCCGTACACCATTCGATGGCGCGGATAGCTGTAGACGTCCAAGCATCGTCGAAGGAATTCGCATAGGTCAGGGTTCTACGATCATAGATTTCGCCCTGATCTTCCGTCCCGTCCACCACCGGGCCTGTCTTGGTCTCGTGCGTCGTTTGCGCCAATTCCTGGTTTTCCCGTTCTTCGTATCGCGACTGGCAGGATTAGAACCCTTCCCCGAACTTTCCGTTCACAAGGGTTTCCAATGCATCCGCCAACGCCTCAGCATCCGGTCCGGACGTCTCGACGTCAATAGTCGTTCCGCGAGACGCTGCCAACATCAAAAGACCCATGATGCTGTCCCCTGATGCAGAAAGTCCGTCTTTGGACACCTCTGCCTGCGCGTCAAACCCCTCAACTACTTCGACCAGCTTAGCCGAGGCGCGGGCGTGCAGGCCTTTTTCATTGATTATTTTCAAGCTTCGATTGGTCATTCTTAATCAATCCGGTCTTAATCTAACGTCACGTTTTGGGCATTGATATATTTGCGTCCAGCCTCCATCGCCCGCCGGACCGCATCCCCGATCGGCAGGTGGCGACTTTTGGCCAATTTAATCAGCATAGGCAGATTTGCACCGTAAAGAATACGCCGATCCTGCGGCGCACAGGCCTTCAGACTTAGATTCGACGGGCTGCCGCCGAATAGATCCGTAACGACAACCACACCGTCGCCGACATCGACACCGTCAGCGGCGGTGCAGATTTCTGACTGCTTGGCTTCCCGGTCGTGGTCAGCCTCAATCGAGATTGCGGCCAGGCCCGGTTGATTTCCGACAACATGCTGCATTGCGGCCAGATATTCCTGAGCCAGCCCGCCATGTGCTACGAGTACGATCCCGATCAATCCAGCCTCTCATTCAACGATCGACGTTCCATTTCGCGGTGCCTAATTGCCACTTGCTGCCCTTCCTGTGCAAGGGCCTTTGCGACCGCTTCTGCAGTTGCGACCGATCTGTGTTGCCCGCCGGTACACCCGAAGGCCACCGAGAGATGCGCTTTGCCTTCGGCGCGGTAGGCCGGAAGCAACAACTTCAGCAGATCGACAACGCGGTCAAAAAACGGCGCGTAATTCGCGTCAGACTGTACATAGCGCGCCACGTCTTGGTTTCGACCATCTTCGGCTCGCAATTCCGGACGCCAGTAAGGGTTCGCCAGAAACCTGCAGTCGAAAACCATATCCAACCCGTGCGGCAAGCCGCGTTTGTACGAAAAAGACTCGATAGACACCGCCAGATGTCGACCGCCTTCCGGAGCGAACCAATGCTCGACCTCCTTGCGTAGCTGGTGAACGTTAATCTGGCTGGTGTCGATTAGAATGTCCGCAATTTCTCGGATCGGGGCCAACAGCTCTTTTTCCTGCAATACACCGGCTTCAGGACCTGCATCGGCCGCAACCGGATGGCGCCTTCGGGTTTCCGAAAACCGCCGCAGGAGCACTTCGTTTTGGCAATCCAAATAGAGAACCGTCAGCTCGACCTGCTCGGTCCGCCGCAGCCGCATAACAAGATCAATGAACCCGATGGTCGAGAAATTGCGATTTCGGGCATCGATACCCAACGCCATTGGCCGATCGTTTTCCGGACCGTCCAACAAGCGCATCAAAAGGCCCATCGGCAAATTGTCGATGGCTTCGAAACCCAAATCTTCAAGAACACGGTTCGCCGTTGTCCGCCCAGCACCCGAAGGGCCGGTGATCAAAACGATCCGGCGCTGTAGTTTCACTTGCTGGGCCATTCCGGGTTCACACGCCCCATTTTCATCAGTTGCATCAATGCTGAAGCCAAGTTGGGGACGCCGCGCCCGCGAAGCAAGGGCACAGTTTGCCTAAGGGCTCGGATCGAGATCGGATCTGGCAAACGTGCTTCTTCCCGCTGGTCCAAATCCAACACATAGAGTAAGCTTACTGGTCCTACGGGTGACGCGCGCAACAATCCGATACCGCGGGCCTCAATAACGCCGCGGATATTTGGGGCCGCATCAGCAGTCACTTTACCGCCGCTATTAAGTAAAGCCACGCGATCATCACCGACAAGTTCCGCGCCCAGAGCCATCATCTGCAAAACCAGCGCGGATTTTCCCGCTCCTGACGCGCCAACAACTAGCAGGCCGCGCCCGCCAACAGCCACGCAGCTGGCGTGGAGTATGGCACTGTCCTGTTTCTCCAGATCGTAGATTGACGGGGGGCTCATGATTTACACGGGCAAGCCAACTACAAAGCGCGCGCCTAGCGGGTCCGAGGTGATATCGGCATCGGTTGGCCGGATGTTTTCGGCCCAGATCACACCACCATGTGCTTCGACAATCTGCTTTGAGATTGCCAGCCCCAGGCCCGAGTTGTTTCCAAAGTGCTCGGCGGGACGCTCGGAATAGAACCTTTTGAAGACCTTGGTCAGGGCCTGTTCCGGAATACCGGGGCCTGTGTCTTCGACCACGACCAGCACCCTGTTTTCGCGCCGCCGGACCCAGACACGGATCGCATCGCTTTCCTCGCAAAACGAGGTGGCATTGGTGATCAGGTTGACAAAGACCTGCGCCAGTCGCGCCTCCAGCCCGTTGATTATAATCGGGTTATCCGGCAGATCGGTTATATAGTCGATCCCCTTGGCCCGTGCATCTTCACCCAGATACTGGCTGATATTGCCAACCAGCTTCACCAGATCAAACGGCTGTTCTTCTTCCTTGACCAGTTCGGCATCCAGGCGGGACGCGTTCGAGATATCGCTGACCAAACGGTCCAGACGGCGAACATCATGTTCGATCACACCCATCAGTTTTTCACGTTGGTCATCGCGTTTGACCATTCGCAACGTTCCCACGGCAGACTGAAGGCTGGCCAGGGGGTTCTTGATCTCATGCGCGACATCAGCGGCGAACTGTTCGTTCGCGTCAATTCGGTTATAAAGCGCGGTGACCATACCTCGCAGCGCGCGACTGAGCAGACCGATTTCATCCGGACGCGCGGTCAGGTCGGGGATGCGGATACGGCCAGGGTTCACTCCGGCACCCCGGTCCTTACCCAGTTCGGCGGCCGCCGCAAGATCCGCCAACGGGTTTGCGATGGTTGACGCGAGAACAAGGCTAAGCCCGATCGACACGAGAAGCGCGACAACAAACATCTGAAGGATGCGCTCCTGCTCGCGACGGGCGAGGGCGTCAATCTCTCCGGATGGACCGGCCATGGCAACGGCCCCTACCGCGACGCCATCCTGCAGGATCGGGGCGGCTGCAACGATAACCGTTTCGCCAAAATCATCCTTGACGGCCTGCACCTGCATCTGCCCCTGTAGCGCGCCGGGAACTATGGTCTGAACCCGTTGCGCCAGTGTAGGCGCTTCGCTGGGTTCTGTGGCAGTGAAAACGCGTGACAATCCCGTCCACACGGCGTTCAACGCGTCGCTGATCAAAGTACTGCCGGTTTGAATCTCGGACTCGGATGCCAACAGCGCCTGCTCGGACGCCGCGCCACGCGCCCATCCAATCAGAGTTCCCCTCGCGTCATAAACAAAGACTTCGCCCCCTTGGGGCAGTGTGAGGCCTTCCAGCGTGTCCTTTACGTCCAGTATGCTGGCATCCCGCGACAGGCCGGATGCTGTCTGACGCAGCTGTGCTTCAAACACGTTGCTGACCAGCTGCGCATCCCCGATCAAATTGCGCGCGGTCTGTTGAACCTGTTCATCACGGGAATCGTCTAGATACAACAACCCGGTGACCAGGATCACCAAGGCGATCAGGTTTAGCGTAATGATTTTGCGCGCCAGCGGCGAGCCACGCATTGCGAACAGGCCACGGCGGCGGCGCGCGTGCCGAAGTTCGGCTGACTCGGGATCCTGCGGGATGACCCAGTCATCCCCCAGAACGACATCACCGTCCCGCAATTCGCTGGTTTCTTCTGTATCGCGCACGAGACCCGGTTACCCCTAGTATATGGCCACGCCTATTCTTCGTTGTACCTGTACCCAATTCCGTACAGTGTTTCGATCGCCGAAAACTCGGAATCTGCCGCGCGCATTTTCTTGCGCAGTCGCTTGATGTGACTGTCGATCGTACGATCGTCAACATAGACCTGATCGTCATAAGCCACATCCATCAGCTGATCGCGGCTTTTGACAAAGCCCGGACGCTGAGCCAACGCTTGCAACAAAAGGAATTCGGTTACGGTCAAAGATACGTCCGAGCCCTTCCAGCTGACCGCATGGCGCAGGGGATCCATCCGAAGATCGCCGCGCTCCATTACCTTGGCGTCACCTGTGTTGGCGGTCGTCACATCGTCAGTTGTCGCCTCTTGCCGGCGCAGCAGCGCGCGGATGCGTTCAACCAATAGACGCTGAGAAAAAGGTTTCTTGACGTAATCGTCCGCGCCCATGCGCAGGCCGAGAACCTCGTCAATTTCGTCATCCTTGGATGTAAGGAAAATCACCGGCATCTGGGTTTTCTGCCGCAGCCGCTGCAACAGGTCCATCCCGTCCATCCGCGGCATCTTTATGTCCAGAACAGCCATATCGGGCAGTTTCTTGTTGAAAGCGTCCAGCGCTGCCTGCCCATCATTATAAGTCTCAACCTCGAACCCTTCGGCTTCGAGCGTCATGGATACGGACGTCAGAATATTCCTGTCGTCGTCCACCAATGCAATCTTCGACATCGGGTTAACCCCTATTCCTGCTCACTCACGCAATAATTCTCTTATTAGTAGGGCATCTTTGTCGTTTTTATGGCAGCGAATCAATCCGTATCTGCGATTCGTGCGATTGTTGTCACACAGATGCGGCAAAAAAGCCGTTAATGCGCGTAAAAGCGCCTTGTTTTCTGGCGGGAAATTAGTGGTGGCGCTAAACTTTGACTTGGTTGCGCTAACTGCGCCAAACCGTCCTGTTCATGCCCCAAACGACCATGTTAAGACCCGCGCATCCGCCGGTTTTTCCCGGTATACTGCCCCAAGAGCGCCCCCGGCCCAACTGCCGGCGCGCCGCCACAGGAGAAGAAACGCATGACATCTGGACGGGTTAACCCGCAATTCCGCCTCGAAGATCAGGGCATCGAGGGTCTGGGCAATGTCTATTACAACTTCATGGAACCGGCGCTGATCGAAGAGGCGCTGAAGCGCGGCGAAGGCACTCTTGGCAATGGCGGAGCCTTCCTGGTTACCACCGGCAAATTCACCGGTCGTTCGCCCAAGGACAAACACGTCGTCAAAACCGACAGTGTTGCGGATACCATCTGGTGGGAAAACAACGCCGCGATGACCCCCGAAGGTTTTGACGCGCTGTATGTCGATATGCTCGAACATATGAAGGGCCGTGATTATTTCGTGCAGGATCTCGTCGGCGGCGCCGATCCCGCCTATTCGATCAATGTGCGCATGGTCACCGAACTGGCATGGCACAACCTGTTTATCCGCCACTTGCTGCGCCGTCCGGATCGCGAAGACCTGGAAGAGTTCATTGCAGATTTCACCGTCATCAACTGCCCTAGCTTCCTGGCCGACCCGGCCAAGCATGGCTGCCACAGCGAGACCGTGATTGCGCTGAACTTCGACCGCAAGATGATCCTGATCGGCGGTACGGAATACGCGGGCGAGAACAAGAAATCGGTTTTCACCCTGCTGAACTACATGCTGCCTGAAAAAGGCGTGATGCCGATGCATTGTTCGGCCAATCACGCCGTTGGCAACCCGGTCGACACCGCCGTGTTCTTTGGCCTGTCCGGCACCGGCAAGACCACCCTGTCGGCAGACCCTGCCCGCACGTTGATCGGCGATGACGAGCATGGCTGGTCGGATCGCGGCACCTTCAACTTCGAAGGCGGTTGCTATGCCAAGACCATCAATCTGAACGCCGAAGCCGAGCCGGAGATCTACGCGACCACCAGCAAATTCGGCACTGTGATCGAGAACATGGTCTTCGACCCCGAAACCAAGGAACTGGATTTCGAGGATGACTCGCTGACCGCCAACATGCGCTGCGCCTATCCGCTGGAGTATATCTCGAACGCCTCGAGCAGCGCGCTGGGTGGGCACCCCAAGAACATCATCATGCTGACCTGTGATGCATTTGGTGTTCTGCCTCCGATCGCGCGACTGACACCAGCACAAGCGATGTATCACTTCCTATCTGGCTTCACGTCGAAAGTCGCAGGAACCGAGCGTGGCGTCACCGAGCCTCAGCCGACATTCTCGACCTGCTTTGGCGCACCCTTCATGCCGCGCCGCCCGGAAGAATACGGCAACCTGCTTCGAGACAAGATCGCTCAACACGGTGCAACTTGCTGGTTGGTGAACACTGGCTGGACCGGCGGCGCCTATGGCGTTGGCAGCCGGATGCCGATCCGCGCAACCCGCGCACTGCTGACCGCGGCGCTGGAAGGTTCGTTGCGCGACGCAGAGTTCCGCAAGGATGCGAATTTCGGCTTTGACGTCCCGGTCTCGGTTCCCGGCGTTGCCGAAGTTCTGCTGGACCCGCGCCGCACTTGGGATGATCAGGCAGCATTTGACAAGCAGGCTGAAAAACTGGTGCAGATGTTTGCCGAGAACTTCGAGCAGTATCTGCCCTTTATTGACGATGACATCAAAGCCGTCGCAATCGGTTGATATCAAAGGGGGCGGTTTTCGCCCCCTTCCTCTTCCCACAGACGAGTAACTTCGCGGTAATCTTTTTGTGGTTGTATAATGCACCTTGCATATACAAATTCATTGCCCGCTGCAGCAGATTGCAGTACTCCACTGTGTCATTATGACGTAAAAGCCCGGCGCTTTCGCACCGGGCGGGAAGTAAAAAGACCTTGGGGACACTCAATGAGCGCGCACTCACATTCGCGATTTGAGCAACCTAATCAGATATCTAGTGTAATCCATCGGGGATGGGTGTCAACATGAGACGTGCTGAAAAAATTCAGTTTCGGCGAGATTCTAACTTTCGCTTTAGCGCGAAAGGCGACAGGGAAAACGACAGGTAAACAAATGACAGAAATCTCGAAACTGACCGAACTTCGCAAATTGATGCAGAGTATGGAACGGACGCTTGGGCTGGAACAACTCTCTCCGGTTGAGCGTGACATTTACTACGCGGCTGAAGAATTGTCGAAAGCCGATCAGGAAGTCCGTACGTTCGGTTTGATCGAGCATACCCTTGTTCAAAGCGTCTCGCGCCCGACATTTTTCCGTGCGCTGAAATCGCTGGTCCAAAAAGGCTATCTGTCCCAAAGCGGCAACGCCAACCGGGGGCGGTATATCGTACATGCGCCCAGGTGACACCGCCAACCTGCGTGTTGATGGCTAATCATCGTGCGCAGATGGGCCTCTGACACTTTCTTCGCCTCACTGGCTTACATAGTTGCTTCATTCCTCACTTTCGAGGTCTTGATGCCGCTGCAAAACGTGTTCTTTCCGGAATATCCAAGCCGGGCCAGCCTGCTGTTCCTACCTCACGGGGTTCGGGTCCTGGCGGCGTGGCTGTTAGGGTGGCGCGCGATTTTCGCATTGTTGCCGGGCGTCTTTGCAGTCTTTGCATTCCTGGGGGGCGCGGATGTCTTTTTACCCAGCCGCTTGTTGGCAATTGTCATCGCGGTCACAACGGTTCCCACCGTGTTCTACTTGCTCAAGTGGGCAGGTTGGGACTTGTTCCCCAGACCCGATCGCAAACCCTGCTGGTTGTGCGTCATGGGTGTCGGCGTGATCACGTCGTTCCTGGCATCCGCTATGACAAACATGAGTTTTGGCAGCGCAGGGGTAGAGTACATCGCCTTTCTGATCGGCGATATCTCGGGGCTGTTTTTCCTGATGCTGGGGCTTTACTTCGCGTTTCGGTTTATGGACCGCAGAACTTAACCCATCAGACCGCGGCGCAGCAAGTTCAACCCAGCGGCCAACAACACAACCAAAGTCACTTTTCGAAACAACGCCTGATCGATTCTCGATTGCAACTGCATGCCCACCCACATCCCGATCACCGCCGGAACGATCAGGGCAGCCGAAAACGGCGCGGTGTCGGCCCGCAGGATACCTGATCCCATATGGGCGACCATCAGGGCAATTGCGCCCAGCCCATAGATGACCCCCTGCACCTGCATTTGCACGGCTTTCGGTGTGTTCAGGGCCGTCAGGTACGCCACCGTTGGCGGCCCCCAAATACCAGACATACCACCGACAAATCCTGCGACGGCCCCTATGAGAACTTCAACACGGGCCGATGGTTCTTTCAGCAACAGTTTTACACCCAGGACCTGGATCAAGGCAAAGAACGTGACTGGAACGCCGATCATCAACAGGAAGGTCGATGTCGGCACCAAAGTGACCAGCTTGGCTCCGGCCAGAAGGAACACCAAGCCCACAATCAGAAATATACGAAACTCCCTGACCGACGACACGGCCGCGGAAACACCCTGTCCCAAAGCCTGAAAGACATTAGTTACCAGTGTCGGAAGGATCAGGCCCGCGATGGCCAGCTCGGGCGGTAGAAAGACACTCAACCCTGAAACCATAACCATCGGCATGGCGAAACCGACGATGCCTTTGACCCACCCAGCCAGAAACGCAACGCTCAGAGCCAGCAGAAGATCCTGTGGAGGTAGTAAAGAAAACAATGTCATGGCCCCCTGATATCATTCCTGACGGGCGCTGCACTGCAAAAACGCTCGAGAAATATTAGAACTTTTTCGCAACGTAATACGTATTTTTGTTGCGCTGCACGTGCAGCATGATATGACCAGACGACACGAGAAAAGGACACGATTCATGGCCCATGACGGACAGGATATGACCCAGATGACGACACCTGCGATTTTGCCCGATCTTCTGAGGCTGACCCGTGCGGCCGCACCCGCCGTTGAAACAGTGTTTGAGCGTGCGCGTGAGTCGGTGCGCGGTATGGTTTCCGCTGATGGCCGTGTATCCGGTGCCTTGATCGAAGCCAATCAAACTGCCGCCCATGGCTTGTCATGGCTGGCCACATATTCTCAGTCCCTGAAACAGATGCAACGCTGGGCCGAGGCGCTGGAGGCCGAAGGCAAGTTCGGTGAAATCGAACAGTTGCTGCTCCAAATCGCCTTTGGCGAATACCTGCACCAGGTTGCGGGCGGCATTCCGATGAACCAGGGCGAAGTCGTGCGCCTGCAGGACATGGGTCTTGGCTGGGACGCGCTTTCCGGTTTTCAGATCCCCGAAATTCAAACGTTGATGGCGCAGGCCAATTCTCAGGCCGCCCGCAGCCGTCTGGTCAAGCTGATGGAAGATCAGGCAGGTGCCACCATGTTCGGTGCCTCGGGTCTGGACGAAGAGCTTGAGATGATCCGTGACCAGTTCCGCCGCTATGCGGTCGAAAAGGTCGAGCCCCACGCTCATGACTGGCACCTCAAAGACGAACTGATCCCGATGGAAGTCATCGAGGAACTGGCGGAAATGGGTGTCTTTGGCCTGACCATCCCCGAAGAATTTGGCGGCTTCGGCTTGTCCAAAGCCTCGATGTGCGTCGTGTCCGAGGAATTGTCGCGCGGTTATATCGGCGTGGGCTCTCTTGGTACACGCTCCGAGATCGCGGCCGAGCTGATCATCGCGGGCGGCACCGATGAACAAAAAGCCAATTGGTTGCCTAAACTGGCCAGCGCCGAAATTCTGCCGACAGCCGTTTTCACCGAACCAAACACTGGCTCGGATCTGGGCAGCCTGCGTGCACGTGCGGTCAAGAACGCGGACGGTGACTATGAGATCACCGGCAACAAAACCTGGATCACCCACGCGGCACGTACCCATGTGATGACCCTGCTGGCCCGGACCAACCCGGACACCACCGATCACCGCGGTTTGTCCATGTTCCTTGCGGAAAAGACCCCGGGCACAGACGAGAACCCCTTCC
The DNA here is from genome assembly GCF_059610285.1 of Ruegeria sp. YTSA072. NCBI lineage: Bacteria > Pseudomonadati > Pseudomonadota > Alphaproteobacteria > Rhodobacterales > Roseobacteraceae > Ruegeria > Ruegeria sp. YTSA072. The sequence goes on from NZ_JBXWNI010000015.1 coordinate 20,340, forward strand.
CCACGCCCGGCATGACCGGCGGTGAGATCGAAGTTCTGGGTTATCGCGGAATGAAGGAATACGAGCTGGGCTTTGACGGCTTCAAGGTCAAGGGCGAGAACCTTTTGGGCGGTGAAGAAGGCAAAGGCTTTAAACAGCTGATGGAAACCTTCGAAAGCGCGCGCATTCAAACCGCTGCCCGCGCCATTGGTGTGGCCCAAAGCGCGCTGGATATCGCGATGCAATACGCGCAGGACCGCAAACAGTTCGGCAAGTCGCTGATCAACTTCCCCCGTGTGTCCGGCAAACTGGCCATGATGGCGGTCGAAATCATGATCGCACGTCAGCTGACATATTTCTCAGCCTGGGAAAAAGACCACGGTCATCGCTGCGACCTTGAGGCCGGCATGGCCAAGCTGCTTGGTGCCCGTGTGGCCTGGGCTGCGGCGGATAACGGTCTGCAGATCCATGGCGGAAACGGTTTTGCGCTGGAATACAAGATCAGCCGCGTTCTGTGTGACGCGCGCATTCTAAATATTTTTGAAGGGGCTGCCGAAATTCAGGCACAGGTTATTGCACGGCGTTTGCTGGGCTAACCGGAATTAGGCATCCCGTTTCCCCAACTAGACCCGGCCTTGTGCCGGGTCATTTTCTTTACTCCGTACCCCAGTTTGAAATTCATGCCGCCTGATCTGTGACAGGATAGAGACCTTTCTGATCCTCAATCGAAAAAACTTCCCCCTTTGCTTTTTGTTGAAACCCCTTTAGGGCACGCTGCGACCCAAACCGGGCCCAAGGATGGTGATGACAGAATGACCCGACTATTTTTTGCGCTTTGGGCGACCGTTGCAGCCCTGATACTGGGCGGATGCGCCACAACCCAGCCTGTGGCGGGCTACACCGAGGTAGACGAGCTGGCACTGGCGATCGAAAACCTTGGACCCCAAGTCGATCCTGCCGAGGCACAAAAGGCCGCCACCATCGCCTACACCTATTCGCAGCAACTGAAGCGGGATTGGAACGTCACAGACCCGGCGATTATCCATAACGCCAAGGTCATCAACGGGTTCCGGGAAAAGGGATTGTGCAACGACTGGGCGCAGGCCATGACCCGCCGCCTGCAGCAGGAAAACTTCCGAACTTTGGACGTGCACTGGGCTACGTCGCCCCCAACCGCCTTTCGGATCATCCACCATTCTGCCGCTATCAGCGCCAAAGGAGACACGATGAAAGATGGCATCATCCTTGACCCATGGCGCAACAGCGGTGCGTTATTCTGGGATCAGGTAAGCGAGGACACCAGATACAACTGGAGGCCACGCCTGGACGTTCGCGAAGAACTTATCAGCGGTGAGATCCCCTACTAATCTGGCTTCGCCGGTTCCCTCGGCACCAGTAAGAAAGTAAGACACCCGAATGATGCGTCTGATCCTGACACTGCCTTTGATTGGCCTGTTTCAATGCGACAGGGACGAATCTGTTGCCGCCTACGGCGCCGCGGACCAGACTTGGGTGCTGCAGGAAATCGACGGACAGCCTTTCCAGGCCAGCGCCATGTTGCGGTTCCCCGAAGAGGGCAAGATTGCGGGGAACGCCCCTTGCAACAGCTATAGCGGCACCCTGAACGCGCCCTACCCCTGGTTCGAGATTTTGGACCTGACGGCAACACGCGCGGCCTGTGCCGGGCTTGAGGCCGAAGGGTTCTATTTCGCTGCGCTGATTGCGATGACGCAGTCCGAAGTATCCGGCGACCTGTTGATACTGCGCAATGATGACGGGCACGAAATGGTGTTCAAAGCCGCCGAGTGAACTGATCCACAAATCTTGCCCGCGCATCCGGCAAGGGGTTATGCCCCAGGGACGGGGCTAGATGGTGTTCCAGAAAGTAACCGGTGGTTTTCAACCCTGCGGCAATCTCAGCGTCCGGCGCTTGCCCCTCACCGCGCAAACAGGGTGGCAGGGGCAACAGCTTATCCGCCCATTCGCCAGCACCATCGGCGCTAACGGCTCGACCAGTCTTGGGGGAGACATAGACCAACCCATCCGCCGCCCCTGTCACAGCACAGGCCGACAGGTCCAGGCCAAAGCCCAGTTCTTCAAGCAACGCCAATTCCCAGCGCAGGTAAGCTAGCGGCCAGATTTCGTCCTGCCCCAGCAGATCCAACAACTGTTCGGTCTGTTTGTAGATCGCTGGATGCGGTTCACGCTCGGGCAGGCAAAAGGACAACAGCGCAACGGACGCGTTCAATCCTGCCAACGCCATCCGACCCGAAAATGCCGCTGCTGCGCGTGAACGCAAAGGTTCAACCTGAAAAGCGCCAAGATGTTCTTCCAACCGCGCCCGCCACAAAACATCAAGCTGCGCACCGGGTTGCAGGATCGGGGCGATCTTGCGGCTGGTGCCGCCGCGTACGACGCCTGCATGACGACCGTGGCCTTCGGTGAAGACCTCGATAATCGCCGCCGTTTCGCCATGCCGACGAGACGTCAGAAGGATGCCGTGATCGCGCCAGTCCAAATCAGGCTCCTTTCGTCTCAGGCTCGCCCCCGGTTTGTAACAGACCGCAAGGCGGAAACATCCGCAAGGGCGCAGGCATCCAACTGGTCTTTGGAATTAGAACCGGGCCCTGAAGGCCACCCCAACCAACGGCGCGGTTTCATAGTTTTGGCGGCTGAGTTCCGTGCCGTTCGCATCATCCAGTGTAAGGCGCCCATCCAATTCAGCACCTGCGAAAACGTTCAGCGAAATGCCGGGATTGGGATTGTAGCCAAAGGAAACCACCACTGGAATACTTTTGTCCTCACCTATCCCGTTTGGGGCCAGCCCTTCCTCGTCAAGCCGGAACCGAATGCGCTCAGAGCGAGCAGAAAGGCCGAGGGTCATCGTGTCATTCAGCGCATAGCTGAGTGTCAACCCCGGCCCCTGCGTTGCGCCAATCCCCGAGCCGGTATTCAGGTTCCAACGGTCATTGATATCCCAATCCACCAGAAGCGCCGGAAAAAAATCGATATCATCGTCTTCGAACTGCGAAAACGCTCCAAACGCAGGGCCGATGGTCAGGCTCTCGCTTAACTTCCAGGCAATACCAGCAAAGACACCATAAGTTCTGCCGTCCGCCGCATCAGCGCCGCTCTGGTAGTCCCAGCGGACCTGCGGTGACACGAAAACGCTTGCAGTATTGCCGGCACGAAATCGAAGTGGAACAGAGATTCTGATGTCGCGGATGTCCTCCCACGGTTGGTTATCCGCCTGACTAAAGTTGTAATCGAACCTGCCGATGCTTGCTGACAGCCCAACCGAGGTTCCACCATTCAGATTATACAAAGCGGTTGTTCGCAAAAACGCGCGACTGGCCGAGAACTCCCCGCCTTCACTCAGGTCCGCGTTGCTTTGATAAGCGGCCAACCCATCGATTTGATAAACCCACCCCAACCTCTGCTGCGCAAAGGTGGGCGAAGTCACCATGCCCAAGACAAGGATCGTTGAACAGCAGGCCAAAGTGAAGGTTTTCATCTTTTTTCAACTCGATAGGGGCAAGGACACATTCTCAGATAGCATTCTGTCGGACACGATCAAATGATTGAAGGGAACTGAATTGTAGAGTGTGACAGCGAAGTCGAAGACAAACCCTGCGTACTGGCTTTTGCTCACCACCGAAACGATGGCCGCCAGAAAAGACCTGAGATTGCGCTGTAACTCCCATCTATGGTCAATATGTTACCAACCTCGTTTCCTTGACAACGCGGGGTTGCCACCCTTTATTTAACAACATAGTTAAACAGGAGGTCACGATGCGAGGCATAACCATTACATATTCCTTCGATGGCAACGAAGCCGAATGGCAGGCCACCATCCGCACATTTATCGAGGCAATCAACGCCGACCCCGAGGCGGCCGGAAAATTCACTTATCAGGTTGCGGTCGCTGATGACGGAAAGTCCCGGGTTCACTGGGGCCGCTGGGACAGCGCCGAGACATTGGCTCATGTGCAGTCGCAACCCTATTTTCAGGCCTTCGCACCCAACGTAAAGCAATTCGCCGGTGAAACATTGACCACCACCGGGCACAACATCACACTTAAAAGCAGCGGCTGGTGACGTCTTGGCGCCGGATCGTGGCGGCTGGTCAAAACGTTAAACCAGCGTGAATCAGGATACCCAGAACCATCAGGACATTCAGCACCATCGAGATACCGTTGCCCACGTAAATAGGCAGCTTGCCGACCACCAGCCCGTAGGCGAACCATAAGAATGACAGCACAGCAAAGAGCGACCATGACAGCAGAGACTGGCCGGTCGCATGTTGTGAATGCGTGAAGTACAGCTTGATCAACTGCGGCAGCGTGGCAAAAGGGCCGACAATGCCAATGAAGACCATGAAGCCTTCAAACCGATGCATCCAATGACCAAGTTCTGAATTTTCAAGCTTTTCAGCGAGTGTTTCGGCCATACATACACCTATTATCTATTCAAACGGTGCGGCGATCCTCGCCGACAGAGTGCGGGTAAAATAGACGTTTTGGTCCGAGCGACCAAGACCCGTTGAACTGCGTGCTAGTCCAATCCCTCTTCGCCCAGCAGATGACGCCCTTGTCGGTCTTCAACCTCGATCACCCAAAGGTCAGGGTCAAAGCTGCGTTGCCGGGTGATGGCGTCGTCGACCTCTGTCTCGGCACCGGAGGAAAGCTCGACCCATTTGCGCTCACCGCTCATCAGATCAAAGCTGCGCTGAAATGCGGCCGCTTGCCCATCCAAGGTGTTTAGTTTGACCAACACCGCGCCCGCTGTGTCGTCGCCATGTGCCACGACAAAAGCAGGGATTTCCTGAAACCGTAACCGCGCCAAATAGGCGTGGACCCAAAAATCAGCCGTTAGGCGAGTCATGCATTACCGTCTTTGAAATCCAGACCCATTTCAGAGTAACGCTCGGATTCCTCCAGCCAGTTCGGGCGCACTTTGACCTGCAGGAACAGATGTATCTTGCGGTCCAGGAACTCTTCCAGTTCGGCGCGCGCGGCTTGGCTGACCGCCTTGATCGTCTCGCCCTTTTTGCCCAGCACTATGCCCTTGTGACCGTCGCGCATGACATAGATGATCTGGTCGATCTTGGCAGAGCCGTCTTTGCGCTCTTCCCAGTTTTCGGTCTCGACCGTCAGTTGATAGGGCAACTCCTGATGCAGGCGCAGTGTCAGTTTCTCGCGCGTCATCTCAGCCGCGATCATGCGCAGGGGCAGATCGGCGATCTGATCCTCGGGATACAGCCAAGGGCTTTCGGGTAGTTCCGCAGCCAGCCATTTTCGCAGATCGTCAACGCCATAGCCCTTTTCCGCGGAAATCATGAAGGTTTCGGAAAAGGGGTAGCGTGCGTTCAGGTCGCTTGTCAGGGCCAGCAGCGCCTCGGACTGGACCTTGTCGATCTTGTTGATCGCCAGCGCAACCTTTCGGCCCTGCCCGATCTCTTCCAGACCTTCGAGGATACGCTCGACACCTTCGGTGATGCCGCGATGCGCCTCGATCATCAGAACGACGACATCTGCATCCGCCGCCCCGCCCCAGGCCGCGGCAACCATGGCGCGATCCAAACGACGACGCGGTTTGAACAGGCCGGGTGTGTCTACAAAGACCAGCTGCGCATCGCCTTCCATTGCCACACCGCGAATGCGGGTACGGGTCGTCTGAACCTTATGCGTCACGATCGAAACCTTGGCCCCGACCATACGGTTCAGCAGGGTGGATTTTCCTGCGTTGGGCTCTCCGATCAGGGCGATAAATCCGGCGCGTGTGGTCATGTGTCTGGCGTTCCTGGTTGCAAGTGCGCACCCCTATAGCAGAAAGGCCGCGCGGGCCAGAGGGATTTGTCGCATTGCGGTCATGCAAAATCGGTGGCACGCCTATTCCAAGCCGCGCCAAATCCAGCCAGGCAACCATCGGAAAATGAGGCAAGACATGAAACGTCGCGAGTTTCTTTTGGGCAGCGGGGCCGCTGCCGGCGCGCTGGGTCTGGGCGGTTTCGGGTTGGCGCAGGGGACGCCGGAGTTAACCATTCAACCAGCAAGCTTTGCCTTGCGGAATAAGGTGACGACCGGAATGGTCAGCCTGTCCCCTAACGCACCGCCGCCGGTATTGTATGGCAAGCAAGGGGAAGTGATGCGGTTACCCGTGCGCAATACGCTGTCGGAATACACGGCAATGCACTGGCATGGGATGCGGATCGCGAACAACATGGACGGAGTACCTTACCTGACCCAAATGCCATTGGGTGAAGGTGAGGTCTTTAACTATGAATTCACTCCGCCCGATGCAGGCACCTATTGGTATCATCCACATTGCATGACGATGGAGCAGATGGCCCACGGTTTGACGGGCGTCATGGTGATTACAGAACCCCAAGACCCCGGATTTGACAGCGAACAGGTGATCAACTTGCGCGACTTTCGTTTGGATGAAGATGGCGCGTTCCTGCCGGCCTATACCCAGCGCGGCGCTGCACGGGCCGGGACCTTTGGCAATGTCCACACCGCCAACTGGGTGCAGGGTGCTGTCTACGATCATGCCGCAGGCAGCCTGGTGCGACTGCGAGTCGTAAATACGGACACAACGCGTATCTACAAACTGCATCTTGAGGGCGGCGATGCACGGATTATCGCGTGGGATGGCCATCCGCTTGAGATTAACATCCCGATGCCCAGCGCAGATGAGCCACTTCTGATGGGACCAGGTCAGCGCGTGGATTTTGCGGTTGCAATGCCCGGCGACGACGGGCGCAGCGTTGCGCTGATGGCCAAACTGCCCGGTCAGCCACACAGACCCATGGCGCAGCTGCGCTCGATTGGATCATCGGTGGCACGGGACCTGCAAGAATTGCGCCCCCTGCCTTTAAACCCAGTCTCCAAACCCGATCTGACCAACGCCGAACTGCACGAGTTTGTTTTTGGTTGGACCCCTGAGGGAGGTCAGCCCAACAATGGATTCTGCGGCTCGCTGGGGTATAACTTCTGGTCGATCAACCGCAAGCCCTGGCCCGGTGACGCGGCAAAGGGTGTCGGTCCGCTCGCAACGTTGGAAATGGGCAAAACCTATGTCTTGCGACTGCGAAATGAATCCCCGAACCTGCACCCGATCCACCTGCACGGGCTGGCCTTTGTTCCGCTACGGTCGAACCTGCGCAAATTGCCGCCCCTGATGACCGACACGATGCTGCTGCTGAAGGACGAGGTGGCCGAGATCGCGCTGGTCGCCGATAACCCGGGCGACTGGGCATTTCACTGTCATGTCATCGAGCACCAAAAGACCGGGCTGACTGGATTTATCCGGGTGGTCTGAGGGGCGTGCTAGACGCCCCCCAGGCATTTCATGCGTTCTGGCGATCAATCAAGCGCAAGACGGCAACCATGACGATCCCGTAAAGAACATGCCCGATTAGTGCGACCCAAGTGATCGCCGAGAAGTTCAAGAAGGTCGGCAGACCGGACAAGGTCGTGATACCACCCAAAGCAAAAACCCAGAGACCAAACCCGTAAATAGCCGAGGCCACAAACATATGAACGGGGCCAAGTACCTTAACCCATACCGGTTTGAAGATCAGAAACCACCCCAGCGGATAGGCTATCAGGCCCACAAGATAGAAATGCACGAAAAAGCCCAGAAACGCATTGCTGGGCAGGCCGAGACTGGACAACAGGCTCTGGGCCAGCCCTTCCGGTGAAAGATTGGCCCAGCCGATGCCGGGGCTGACAACCTGCCCCCAGAAATCGAAGGCGATCGTGGCGATAAAACCGGCGATGAACAAAAAGCCGATATTCACTGTGGTCAGTTTTGCGCTTTGCATTTGAATGCCTCAAATCATTGTATCTGTTTCGCTTTGCTCGCTTGTTCTTAGACATGCGCCAAAGCGGATGATGTTCAGATACGCCCGCGACCCGAGGTCCGCCATAGGCCTCAAGTTAGATTGAGAATTGTGACATGTTCGGGCTGTCGAGGGTTGCTATTTCAACTGATCCAGCAGCGCCTTTGCGGCGGCTTGTTCAGCCTGACGTTTCGACCCTGCCGTTGCCTGCGCTTCGGTTCCGTCCTGCAACCGAGCCGCAATGGTAAACACCGGGGCGTGATCCGGGCCGCTACGTTTGACCTCGACGTAAGCCGGCGGTTTTTGCCCACGCGCCTGCGCCCATTCCTGCAGCGAGGTTTTGGCGTCGCGCGCATCCGCTTCAACGTTGTGGACGCGATCCCCCCACAGTCGCAGAATGACGTCGCGCGCAGCCTCGAAACCGGCATCGCGATAGATTGCGGCGATTACAGCCTCCATCGCATCACCCAGCAAGGCCTGTTTGCGGCGCCCACCTGACAGCATCTCGGACCGGCCCAGTTTCAGCACCACGCCAAGATCGATCTGCCGGGCCACATCAGCGCAGGCCTCTTTGCGGACCAACGCGTTGAACCGAGGGGCCAACTGCCCTTCGGATGCTTTTTTGTCGGCCTCCAGCAAGGCGGTGGCCATGACAAGACCCAGAACCCGATCGCCCAGAAACTCCAACCGCTGATTGTCGGGTCGTGTCGAGGACGAGACCGATCCATGGGTCAGTGCGCGCACCAGCAGTTCAGGGTTCGAGAATTCGTACCCCAGACGCTGCTGGAACGCCTTTATCTCGGTCGAAAGCTTCAATTGACCGCCTTGAAGAAGCGATCCCCGCGCCATGTCCAGAAGAACAGCATCGACCGGCCAGCGGATGAGAAGAGGATGCGATCAGCCCGCCCGATCAGGTCTTCGTAAGGCACATAGCCTACGCCACCTGCAGATTGCGGCACGCGGCTGTCGCTGGAGTTGTCGCGGTTGTCCCCCATGAAGAAGTAATGCCCTTCGGGAACCGTGTAGATGCCGGTATTGTCAGCCGCCTGGTTGCCGATGTTCAGCACTTCGTAGGACACACCGTTTGGCAGTGTTTCGATCATACGCGATTTTTCGCAGACACCGCCAAAGCCGACAGGACCGTTTTCGCAGCGTGGGCGCAAACCTTGCGAACCTTGTGGTTCGGCGACTTCGGTGAATACGCCATCAGGTTCTTGTTGTACGGGCGCACCGTTCAGAATGATCTGACCGTCCCGCACCTGAATGCGGTCCCCGGGCAGACCAATCAGACGTTTGATATAATCACGACCGCTGACCGGGTGGCGGAAAACAATGACGTCACCGCGTTCGGGGTCACTACCCCAGATACGGGTGTTTTCATCGCTTTGCATCCAGCCGCAGAGGTCTTCGGCGTCAACATTCAAACCGACGCTTGGGATGATCAGGCTGGGACAGGACGCGTAAGAATAACCGTAAGACATTTTGTTGACGAACAGGAAATCCCCGATCAACAAGGTGGGCTTCATCGAGCCCGACGGAATCCAGAACGGCTGAAACAGGATCGTGCGGAAGACGCCCGCGATCAGCAAGGCATAGACGATGGTTTTGATCGTCTCCCAAACGGCGTTACCTGTTTTGGCTTCCTCGGCCATACTGCTCTCCGGTCGTTTATTCGTTGGGGTGCTACATGCGGGTCAGTTAAGGGCAAGTCAAGGCTGCGCGGGGCCATCGTGAAGCGGACGCGCCTCGATCACCACGAATGCCTGTGCCCAGGGGTGATCGTCGGTCAGGGTGACGTGGATGATGGCCTCACACCCTTCGGGCGTCATCTCTTTCAGTCGATCTGCCGCCCACCCGGTGACATGCATCACAGGCTGACCGGTGCGTAGATTGGTGACCGACATGTCCTTCCACGCGATGCCCATGGCAAGACCGGTGCCCAGCGCCTTAGAGCAAGCCTCTTTCGCGGCCCAGCGTTTGGCGTATGTTCCAGCAACATCTGCGCGACGTTCCGCTTTGCTCTGTTCGATTTCGGTGAAGACACGATTGCGAAACCGGTCGCCAAACCGGTCGAGTGTGCCCTGAATGCGGTCGATATTTGCAAGATCTGTGCCGATGCCGAGTATCATGACAGCCGCACAGTCAAAATCTTGTAACTCGCGACCCCAAAGAACCCGGCAAAGGCGAAGTCGAACCACCGGCGAGCACGGCGGTAGGCCTGCACCATACGCTCGGAGGAAAAGAGGAAGGCGTAGCCGATGAAGATCAACAACGATCCGGCGTAAAGCATGGCGAAATAGCCCAGCAACATCGAAAGGCTGGCATCATTCGGGGCGACGATGGCATAGATGGACCCCCAACTCAGAATCGCCTTGGGATTTGTCAGGTGAATGGCCGCGCCCTTGGCAAAGATTGTGCGAAAAGAGCCGGTGACAGGGTTGCCCATAGCAACCTCATCAGATGTCACCGCCCGGCGCAGCGCCTTGATCGCCAGCCAGCCCAGGTAGGCCACCCCTATATAGCGGATGACCTCGAATACCCAAACATTGGCCAGCATGATTGCTGATAGGCCCAACGCCGCGGCAATACCCCACGCTGCAGAGCCTGCACAAATTCCAAAGGCAAACACCAGACCGGCGCGGCGACCTTCGTTCATTGCCGTTCCGGCAATCCCCATTGTTGCAGGCCCCGGAGAGCCACCGGCCATCAACCAGGCAAACCAGATCGCAACAAATCCGGGTGTGATCATCCGCGCGCCTCATCCATTAGACGCCGCATCTCGGCCATGGCAGGTGTGAGGCCGCGAAAGATGGCCTCGCCAATAAGGAAATGGCCGATATTCAGCTCGCGCACTTCTGGGAACGCCGCAATTAGTTGTACGGTGTCATAGGTCAGGCCGTGGCCCGCGTGGACCTCAAGGCCCAATGAATGGGCAAAAGCAGACATTTCGCGCAGGGCTTCCAACTCACTGTTGGCCTTGTCCGCGTGGCCTTCGGCCATGGCATCGCAATATGCACCGGTGTGCAGCTCGATCACTTCGGCGCCGATACGGTGCGCGGCCTCGATCTGGCGCTGATCAGCAGCGATAAAGATCGACACACGACACCCGGCATCACGCAGCGGCGCGATAAAATGAGCCAGCTTGTTTTCCTCGCGCGCGACCTCCAGCCCGCCTTCGGTGGTGCGTTCTTCGCGCTTTTCAGGGACGATGCAAACGGCATGCGGCTTATGGCGCAAAGCAATTTTCTGCATCTCGGGCGTCGCAGCCATCTCAAAGTTCAACGGCACCGACAGAACCTCCATCAGGCCATCGATATCGGCGTCCGAGATATGGCGACGGTCTTCGCGCAGATGCGCGGTAATCCCGTCAGCCCCAGCCTCTTCTGCCAACTTGGCGGCACGCAGCGGATCAGGATAGGCCCCGCCCCGCGCGTTGCGAACCGTGGCCACGTGGTCGATATTCACGCCAAGACGCAGGTGGTTGTCAGACATCGCTCGAATCCTTCTTAAGGCCCTGATCTGAACCTAGGGCATTCATCAATGGAACGGCAGGCTTTGTTTCGGCCAAGCGTTTGATTTCGTCAAACTTTGCCTTGATCTTGTCGCGACGGCGTTGCTGATAGGTGCGGATCAGCGGCAAACTGAGATAGGAGCAGATTACACCCGCCAGAATGCCCGGAAGAACGCCGCCAATCATGTAGGGAAAGAACACTTCGTTATAGAAGATGCTGAGCCCATGCCAGTCCGCGACACGGTCGGTGAACATGGCAATAAAATTGTTCTTCAGATCACCCATTGCATCTGTGAACTTGCCCATCAGCCCATGTGTATCACCCTTGTGGAATTTGGTTCCCAGCAGGAAATGCCCGGTCTGCAGGCAAACCACGCCGATTGGCACATAGGTGAGTGGGTTGCCGAAGAATGTTCCACTCAGAGCCGCCAGAATATTGCCGTTCAGCAGGCGCGCCACCACGGCAGCAACAAGAAAATGCAATCCGTAGAACGGAGTGAATGAGGCAAAGACGCCTGCACCGATGCCACGCGCAATGCGCTCGGGGGAATCCGGCAGCCTACGAACACGATGCTTGACGTAGTGAAAGGCCCGCGTCCATCCACCACGGGGATAGACGAATTCAGACGCGATCTGGACAGGCGAGCGTCGGTCTCGGCGCTTAAATACCACTCCTGATCACCCCTTCTCAGCCAGCCGCAACTGCGGTTTTTGCCCTGTCCCGATACCGTTCCACTGCCGCCACGTCGCTTTCGGCCTCGAGCATCAGCATGAGCGAATGCAGCTGCTCCAGGTCACGCAGTTCGACATTGATCAGCAAGCGGTAAAAATCCGGTTTGCGGTCGACGAATTCGAGGTTCGAGATATTGGCCTTTTTCTCGCCGATCAACGTGCAAATGCGTCCCAGAACACCGGCATCGTTACCAATGGTCATATCCAGCGTCGCACCATAGACAGCCGGGTGCGTTCCTGAGTGCCAGTGCAAATCGACCCAGCGATCAGGTTCGCTTTCGAATTCGGACAGGCGGTCGCAGTCGATCGCATGCACGACAACACCTTTGCCGCGATAGGTTATGCCGACGATGCGTTCGCCCGGCAAAGGCTGGCAACAGGGGGCGCGGTCAAATTTTTGGCCGGCCTCAAGGCCGATCACCGCGCGGCGTGGGGAAATGGCGTCCCCTTCATCCTGTGTCAGTTCCGGGTAGACCGCGCTGACAACGTCATGGGCCGTCAATTCCGCACTGCCGAGACGCGCCAACAATTCATGACGATCCTTCAGGCGCAGGTGTTTCGCAGCGGTATCTAGCGCCTTATCGGTAGCCTTTCGACCGACATGTTCGAAACCGGAACGCGCAAGTTCCTTGCCCAGCTTGATGAACCGCTCGCGGTCGACCTCGCGCAGCGCACGCCGAATGGCGGTCCGGGCCTTGCCGGTCACTGCAATCTCAAGCCACGTTACCTGAGGCGTCTGACCGTCAGCGGTAATTACATCCACCGACTGACCATTCTTGATCCGCGTCCACAGTGGCACACGGATGCCGTCCACCTTGGCGCCAACGCAGGCATGGCCAATGCGGGTATGGATCGCATAGGCGAAATCAATCGGCGTTGCCCCGCGCGGCAGCTTGACAACATCACCCTTGGGCGTGAAGCAAAACACCTGGTCCGAGTACATTTCCAACTTGACCGCTTCGAGGAAATCTTCGTGATCTTCCTCACTGTCGAACTGTTCAGTAAGGTTCGCAATCCACTTGGCCGGATCAACGGCAAAAGGGTTTTCCGAGCGGACACCGTCGCGGTACGACCAATGCGCTGCAACGCCGGTTTCTGCCACATCATGCATCTGACGGGTGCGGATCTGAACCTCGACCCGTTTCCCGTCGCGGCCGGAAACTGTTGTGTGGATCGAGCGATATCCGTTCGATTTCGGCTGACTGATGTAATCCTTGAACCGACCCGGCACCGCGCGCCAGCGCTGGTGGATCGCACCCAGCGTCCGGTAACAATCTTCCTCGGACCGGGTAATGATGCGAAAACCGTAGATGTCGGACAGGCGCGAAAAGCCCTGATCCTTTTCCTGCATCTTACGCCAGATCGAATACGGCTTTTTGGCGCGACCAAACACTTCGGCTTCGATGCCCGCCTTTTCCAGCTCGTGCCGCATGTCGCCGGTGATCCGGTGAATCACGTCGCCGGTTTCACGTTGCAAGGTGATAAAGCGGCGAATGATCGACTGGCGACCTTCGGAATTCAGAACGCGGAAAGCAAGATCCTCAAGCTCTTCGCGCATCCACTGCATACCCATGCGACCCGCGAGCGGCGCATAAATATCCATCGTCTCGCGTGCCTTCTGCACCTGCTTTTCCGGGCGCATTGCCTTGATAGTGCGCATGTTGTGCAGACGGTCAGCGAGCTTGACCAGAATAACCCGCAGATCCTTGGACATGGCCATGAACAGCTTGCGGAAATTCTCGGCCTGTTTGGTCTCGCGGCTGGACAGCTGCAGATTGGTCAGCTTGGTGACGCCATCGACCAGCTTGGCAACCTCTTCCCCGAACAGTTCGGACACTTTGCCATAATTGGCCTTGGTGTCTTCGATCGTGTCATGCAGCAACGCCGTAATGATCGTCGCATCATCAAGACGCTGTTCGGTCAGGATGGCGGCCACGGCAACAGGATGCGTGAAATAGGGTTCGCCTGAATGGCGAAACTGACCGTCATGCATCTGCTTTCCGAACTCATATGCTCGGGCGATGCGGTCAGCATTAGTCTTGGGGTTGTAGTTGCGGACCAGCGCAATCAGGTCGTCTGCAGAAATCATCCGGTCCGCACCTTTATCTTTGGGGATTACCCCTGGCCTTGAGCCTCCATCAGAGCGCGCAGCAGCTTCTCTTCCGACATATCGTCATCGGCAGGTTTGTCCGACTCCGCACCCATCAGCAGAGCCATCTGATCTTCTTCCGGCTCGTCGACCTCAATCTGGGTCTGGTTGGCCTCGATCAGGCGCTCGCGCAGTTCATCCGCGCTTTGAGTTTCGTCCGCAATCTCGCGCAGCGACACGACGGGATTCTTGTCATTGTCACGGTCGACGGTGATCGGGCCGCCGGCAGAAATCTCGCGCGCGCGATGGGCGGCAAGCATCACCAGTTCAAACCGGTTAGGAACCTTGTCTACGCAATCTTCAACCGTCACGCGGGCCATGGGGCGCTCTCCGTTACTGAATCCATGTCAGGAAGAGGTTTATCTAAGGGCGAATCCCTGCCTTGACAAGCAAGAAATGCTGCAAATGCACCGTTCACACAGCCGTGACCTTTGCAATATCCGCCGCGGGCAGGTCTGCCAGCATTTCGGTTACCGTCCGGCCCAGTACAGGATGCCGCCAATCCGGGGCTACGTCCGCCATCGGAACAAGTACAAAAGCACGATCCTGCAGACGCGGATGTGGAATAATCAGTCGGTCCGGCGCCTTTTGCGTCTGTTCCTGTGCTGGCAGGGTCAGCCAGCTGTCATATACGGTGCGATCCGGCAGAACCAAATCATCATAGCACACCAGATCAAGATCCAGCGTTCGCATACCCCATCGCTGCACCCTTTCGCGGCCAAACTGATGCTCAATCTGGTGAAGCAGGTGCAACAAATCGGCTGGTGTCCTGTCCGTTTCGATCACTGCAGCCGCGTTAATATAGTCGGGCCCGGCACCTGCCGGGAAGCACGGGGTCTCAAAAAAACGGCTGACGGCACGAATCACCACTCCTTGACGCAACATCGCGTCAAGTGCGCTTTGAAGTGTCACCTTGGGGCCAATACCTCTCAATTTGAGATTTGCGCCCAGCGCAATAACCGCTTTTGACATAGATTTGTACGTTCCATTCACTATATTCGGCGAATTGCATGCTTGCGATACGACCGAAATGGCCTAATTATAGAAGATCAGCGCGCCGCATATTTCCAAATACCCACTCACGTAACACCACGGCGTCCTGTATTGTACCGGAAGGACCTATTTATGTTCTATAAAGACGAACGGCTAGCGCTGTTCATCGACGGCTCGAATCTTTATGCGGCCGCAAAAGCACTGGGGTTTGACATCGACTACAAATTGCTGCGCCAGGAGTTTATGCGCCGCGGCAAGATGCTTCGGGCTTTTTACTATACGGCGCTATTGGAAAACGACGAGTATTCCCCGATCCGCCCCTTGGTTGACTGGCTGCATTACAACGGCTTCACCATGGTGACAAAACCGGCGAAGGAATACACCGACAGCATGGGGCGTCGGAAAGTCAAAGGTAACATGGATATCGAACTGACGGTCGACGCCATGGAACTGGCACCACGTGTCGATCATATCGTGTTGTTCTCGGGCGATGGGGATTTCCGCCCGCTGATTGCCAGCTTGCAACGTCAGGGCGTGCGCGTTTCGGTGGTTTCGACCATCCGCAGCCAGCCGCCGATGATCTCGGACGAGCTGCGCCGCCAGGCTGACAACTTCATCGAACTTGAAGACCTGCGCGACGTGATCGGGCGACCTCCGCGTGAAATGCCCATGGAGCCACGCAGCGTTGCTGCGGGTGGACAGTAAGACCCGGCCACTCACCAAGCCCGGGGGAAGAAATTAGCGCGGTCAGGCTGTACCAACCTGGCCGCGCTTCTTTAACTAAAAGCAGGTACTGAAACACCTGCTGGCTAGCAGTGATTCATGTCAGATCAATGACAATGTCCTGTCTGGACCATAGCCGGGAAAAGACTTACCTGTGGCCTATGGAGACCAAGACATGACCAAGCCGCCCCTTACCCTTTACCTTGCCGCACCACGCGGGTTCTGCGCCGGTGTCGACCGGGCGATCAAGATCGTTGAAATGGCGCTGCAGAAATGGGGTGCCCCGGTCTATGTGCGGCATGAGATTGTGCACAACAAATTCGTCGTAGATGGTCTGCGCGCCAAGGGGGCCGTTTTTGTCGAAGAGCTGGACGAGTGTCCTAACGACCGACCCGTTATCTTTTCAGCGCATGGCGTACCGAAATCCGTTCCCGCGTCGGCGGCCCAGCGGGAAATGATCTACGTCGATGCCACCTGCCCGCTGGTCTCCAAGGTCCATGTCGAGGCGCAGCGCCATGCCGAGGCCGGGTTGCAGATGATCATGATCGGGCACAAGGGCCATCCAGAAACCATCGGCACCATGGGCCAATTGCCTGACGGCGAAGTGCTGCTGGTTGAAACCGTTGATGACGTGGCCTCGGTTCAGGTGCGCAATCCGGAAAAGCTGGCATTTGTCACCCAGACTACGCTTTCAGTGGATGACACCAAGGACATTATCGCGGCCCTCGAAGCCCGGTTCCCGGCCATCGTTGGCCCGCATAAAGAGGACATTTGCTACGCCACCACGAACCGGCAAGAGGCTGTTAAGGCCGTGGCTCCGAAATCGGATGCTTTGCTGGTTGTAGGCGCACCGAACTCGTCGAACTCACGTCGGCTGGTCGAGGTTGCTGCGCGCGCCGGGTGCAACTATGCGCAATTGGTGCAGCGCGCCCACGATATCGACTGGCGGGCGCTGGAAGGCATCTCAACCATCGCCATTACCGCAGGCGCGTCAGCACCCGAAGTGCTGGTGAATGAGGTGATTGACGCTTTCGACACCCACTATGACGTGACGGTTGAACTGGTCGAAACCGCCGTTGAAAATGTCGAATTCAAAGTGCCCCGCGTCCTGAGGCAAACCGCATGAGAGGCGTCCCCAGGGCGCCGTTGGTTCTGGCGCTGGCGGGGTTGATCCCGTTCATTTGGGGCGCGCTGACCTCCTTGAACGGCGATTTGCAGGATTGGGGCAGGCAAGAGTTTGGGTCGCGGTTCGTCGGACCGTATATTCAACTGTTCTACGGCTCGGTGATCTTAAGTTTTATGTCCGGTGTTCTGTGGGGGTTCGCCACCAAGACCTCGGGCAGCAAGGCAGCGACATGCTATGTGCTGTCAGTCCTCCCCGCGCTTTGGGCGTTTTTCATGACCGGCGGTGGACCTGTCGAGGCGGGCATCAACCTGATGTATGGCTTCGCCGGTTTGCTGATGTTGGATGCGATATTTGCATATTGGCGGCTGACCCCAACATGGTGGCTAAGGCTGCGCGTTCTGCTGACAGTCATCGTCCTGATATGCCTTGCCGTAGGAGTGTACCTGTGACCGATCGCAAGACAATTGATGCCTACACCACGCGTGTTGCCGAGTATCTGAGCGTCCCATTGCCGCCCGAACAGATCGAGGCCCGCATGGCCTTTGCCGAAGCGGTTGCGCCGGGCGGCTATGTGCTGGATCTCGGCTCAGGCCCCGGGGCGGACAGTATGTTCTTCATGCGTGAGGGGCTGCGGGTTCGGGCATTGGATGCGACGCCGGCCTTTGTGGAACACGCCCGCGAAAATGGTGTAGATGCGCATGTCGGTACATTTGACGATGTGACCGTAACGGCCACGTTTGACGGCATCTATGCCAGCTTTTCGCTGCTGCATGCGCCGCGCAAGGATTTCCCGCGCCATTTGGCGGCCATCCACCGGGCACTCAAGCCTGAGGGTATCTTTTTCCTTGGTCTGAAACTGGGAACCGGTGAACACCGTGACGACATTGATCGCTATTACACCTATTTCTCACAGACCGAGATCGAAGAGGCGCTGGCCGAGGCAGCGTTCACAATTGACCGGATTACAACCGGAGTGGGCAAAGGTCTGGCCGGGTCTTATGACGGCTTTATTCTGGTGATCGCCCATGCCTGAGTTGTTTGCCTATACTGATGGTGCCTGTTCGGGCAATCCTGGCCCCGGGGGCTGGGGCGTGCTGATGCGCGCGATGGACGGCGAAAAAGTCCTGAAAGAACGCGAGCTGAACGGCGGCGAGGCTGAAACCACCAACAATCGCATGGAATTGCTGGCAGCGATCAGCGCGCTGGAAACGCTGGAGCGGGCCTCGAAGATCACCGTGGTAACCGACAGCGCCTATGTGAAGAATGGCGTCACCGGCTGGATTTTCGGCTGGAAGCGCAACGGCTGGAAAACCTCGAACAAGAAGCCGGTCAAGAATGTCGATCTGTGGCAGCGACTGGACGAGGCGCAGGCGCGCCATGACGTGACCTGGGAATGGGTCAAGGGCCATGCTGGCCATCCCGAAAACGAAAAAGCCGACGAGCTGGCCCGCGCGGGCATGGCCCCGTTCAAACCCAAAAAGGCGCAAACGTGAGCGGTCTGGCACTGCTCGACTATGCCTCAGTTCTGGTTTTTGCCCTGACGGGTGCATTGTTGGCTAGCCGGGCACAGCTGGATTTGGTGGGTTTTGCCTTTATGGCCTGCCTGACTGCTTTGGGCGGCGGAACCGTCCGCGACCTGCTGCTGGACCGGCACCCGGTGTTCTGGGTCGGTCAACCGGACTATATCCTGATCGCCACAGCGGCCGCTGTGGTGGTGTTTTTCACCGCCCATTTGGTGGAAAGCCGATACAACTTGCTGGTCTGGCTGGACAGTTTCGCTCTGTCGATTGCCGCGGCAGCAGGTGCTGGCGCAGCCTTGTCGCTGAACCAATCCGGTGTCATTGTTGTGCTGATGGGCGTCACAACTGGCTGCCTTGGCGGCTTAATGCGGGACGTCGTCTGCAACGAAGTGCCACTGGTTCTGAAACAGGGTGAGCTCTATGTCTCTTGCGCGTTTGCCGGGGCTTTTGCCGCTGTGATCGCGACCCGACTTGGTTTCGACGAGCTGGCCACACTGGCCGCATGTGCGTTGATCTGCTGGTCATTGCGGGCGGGATCATTGGTGTTTGGCTGGCGGCTTCCGGTTTACAAGGCGCGCCCGCCGCGGCAATAAATGGGTGCAAAATGTTCGATCTGCATTTCCTGTGCCGCAGAAGTGAGAACTGAAATGAAATTCACTTTCCCCGTTTTTGTCGCCTCACTAGCTCTTCTGGGTGCGTGTGCAGAGCGATACGACGCGGTCAGCTTCGTTGTACAGGGCGACGAAATCGTTGCTTCGGGGGCTATTGATCACACGACACTCAGCGCTTTTGAAGAAATCACTGCGGCCAATCCCGAGATCAAGACACTTGTACTGCAGAACATCGAAGGCTCGGTCGATGATGATGCAAATGTCGTTTTCAGCCGCGTTGTTCGGGACGAAGGGTTCGATACTGTGGTGCCCTCAAACGGCTTGGTCGCCTCTGGTGGCACCGATCTGTTCCTGGCAGGCAATCGTCGCACTCTGGAACCTGGCGCATGTGTCGGGGTTCATAGCTGGGGCGGCGGCGGATATGTGGCTGCCAACCTGCCCGAAAACCACCCCGAGCACGATCGCTATCTCAACTACTTCAATGATATTGGTGTCGACCCGGCCTTTTATTGGTTCACGCTTGATGCAGCGTCCGAGGACGAAATGCACTGGATGTCAGCAGAGGAAGCCAATCGCTTCAATATGGCGACGCGCAATTCGAAATCGTTGGGATCAACAGTGATTTGCGACGAGCGGTAGCCACGCTCAACGTCGTAGATAGGTCTGCCAGATCCAGATCACCAGCAGAGCCCCCAGAACGGCACCCACAAAACCGGACAACCATCCTGCCACGGTGATCAAAGCCCGCAACAGAAATCCGCCAACCAGTGCACCAACGATGCCAATCAACATGGTTGTGGGGATGTTGGCCTCGATCCGCATTAAACGGGTGGCCAGGAACCCTGCGGCGGCTCCGATAACGATCAGGGCGATGACAGGCATGTCACTTCCTCCAATGGGTCGGCACGATGATCAGCGCGCCGACGGATGATACAATAGCGTTCAATCCCGGGGACCCAAAAGCAAGGTTAAACCCGAACATCCTGCCAAACATGATCTGAGCAAAGAAAAATAGAAAGGCACCGCCGATACAAATGATGATAGATTGCAGATAACCGTTTCGGGTAAACCCGGTTTTTTCCGCGAGGCTTCCAACGACGGCTGCGATTAACACCGTCCCCATCAAAGTCATGTACAAGTCTGTTATTCCTTCTAAATCCGGCTTCCTTTGGCCACAGGCCAGCCCCGCAGAAAGGTTTCCTTATCCTGTGCGCCTTTGCCCGCCCGTTGCAGGCGCAACAGATCAACGGCACCCTCGCCGCAAGCTATTGTCAAGGCATCGTCCAGAGCTTCGCCGGGTACGCCCTGCCCCTCGGCCAGACGCGACGCCAGTAGTTTCACGCGGTCTCCGTCAATCTCGATCCAGGCACCGGGGAATGGGGACAGAGCGCGGATCTGCCGATCAACCTCAGTTGCGGGCCGCGACCAGTCAATCCGTGCCTCTGATTTGTCGATCTTGGCGGCATAGGTGACACCGACCTCGGGCTGCGGCTCGGGCGTCAGATGCGGCAGATCGCGCAAAGCTTCGGCAATCAGTTTTGCGCCCATTATCGACAGGCGGTCATGCAACTGGTCGGTGGTTTCCTCGATCCCGATATCGGTTGCTTCGCGCATAAGAACCGGGCCTGTGTCCAACCCGGCCTCCATCTGCATGATGCAGATACCGGTTTGCGCATCACCGGACATGATGGCCCGATGGATCGGGGCCGCCCCGCGCCAACGCGGCAACAGGCTGGCGTGGATATTCAGACATCCCTGGGCAGGCGCGTCCAGAATAGGCTGCGGCAGGATCAAACCATAAGCGACCACCACAGCCACATCTGCATTCAGTGCAGCAAAGGCATCCTGTTCTTCGGCCAATTTCAGAGACGTCGGATGGCGGACAGTGAGCCCCAGCGCCTCGGCCCGTGCATGAACCGGAGTCGGACGGTCTTTTTTGCCGCGACCGGCCGGGCGCGGCGGCTGGCAGTACACGGACACGATGTCATGCCCCGCTTCGACTAGCGCATCCAGCACCGGAACCGAAAAATCGGGCGTACCCATGAATACAACGCGCATCTCTACCCCAGCTTTTTAGCTTTGCGCAGCAGCATGTCCCGTTTGATCTTGCTGAGCCGGTCGAAATACATCTTCCCGTTCAGATGGTCGATCTGGTGCTGTACGCTTGTGGCCTCGATCCCTACAAAGTCGCGGCGATCCACCATGCCCTGTTCGTTCAGAAACTTGACCGTCACCGCGCGCGGGCGCTTCACCTTGGCCGAAACACCGGGCAGGTTCGGGCTGGCCTCATCATGTTCGCGCAATTCGATTGAGCTGTGCAGGATTTCTGGGTTCGCCAAACGCACAGCCTTACCGCGTTCGACCGAGCCGTCCACCACAGCCAGCCGCAACATGACACCGATCTGCGGCGCGGCAAGGCCAACACCGGGCATAGCTTCCATCGTGTCGATCATGTCGTCCCAGATGGCTCGGATTTCATCGGTGATCTCGGCGACGTCCTCCGCCTTGGTGCGCAGGCGTTTATCGGGCCATGGCAGGCAGGTGCGAGCGGTCATGCGCGGGCCTGCTCGCGCTTTAGTTTTTGCATCTTCCGCGTGATCATCTGCCGTTTCAGCGGCTTGAGATAGTCGATGAACAGCTTGCCGTTCAAATGGTCGATCTCATGCTGAACACAGGTCGCCCACAGGCCGTCGAATGTTTCCTGTTGCAAGTTCCCATCCTGGTCAATCCACGTGACATCAACCACTTTGGGGCGCGTGACTTCGGCGAATTGCTCGGGGATCGACAAGCAGCCTTCTTCGTAGACATTGGTCTCATCGGACGAGGCGATAACCTCGGGGTTGAACATGATCAACGGACGCGGGGCTTCGCCCTCTTCCTTAATGCAGTCCAACACGATCAACCGATCCAGCACGCCGATCTGAGGCGCGGCCAGACCAACGCCAGGCGCGTCATACATCGTCTCCAGCATGTCGTCTGCCAGCTTGCGCAGCTCGTCGCTGATATCTGCCACAGGCGCGCAGACCTTTTTCAGGCGGGGGTCGGGATGGATCAGGATATTACGTTTCATGGGGTTGATTTAGGCCATCCCGCACTGCACCGCAACGCCCCCCTTGCACCCGCTGGAATTGTAGCTAGCTTTCGTCCGGACAGATGGAGCAGACATGACTTTCAACGACCTGATCGACCGCCGGGGAACCAACAGTTCAAAATGGGATAAGATGGAGCAAATCTACGGTGTGCCCCCGCAGGACGGGCTGGCCATGTGGACGGCAGATTCCGATTACCCAACAGCGCCTTGCGTAATTGATGCGGTTCGAAAAACGGCTGACCATGGGGTCTTTGGGTATTCGTGGATTCACCCGGAATATCTGGCATCGATTCAGTGGTGGATGAAGAACCGCCATAGCTGGGACATCGACACCGATTGGGTGCTGACCTCGCAAGGGTTGGGCAATGCCATCGCCTTGTGTCTAGATGTCTGGAGCGAACCGGGCGACGGCGTCGTCATCTTCAGCCCTGTCTACCATGAGTTTGCTCACAAGGTGAACAAATCAGGTCGCCGTGTGGTGGAATGTCCGCTGGCGCGACAAGGCAAAACCTATGGCTTGGATTTGGACGACGCCCAATCGCGTCTGGACGGGTCGGAAAAGCTGTTGCTGTGGTGTTCGCCGCAAAACCCTTCGGGCCGGGTGTGGACACCGGATGAACTGCGCACCGTGGCCGCATTCGCCGATCGCAATGGGTTGATTTTGGTGTCGGATGAGATCCACCACGATCTGGTCTATCCCGGCAATACGTTTGTGCCAATGGATGTCGCCGCGCCGGATGCGCGGCCGTGGACCGTGACGCTGACCGCGGCGTCCAAGACATTTAACATCGCTGGTCAGCGAACCGGTAACATGATCATTCCGGACCCCAAACTGCGCGCGGGCATGCGGCACCGCATTCAGACGTTGGACTATGATCCCAGCGCTTTGGGCGTGGCGATGATAACTGCCGCCTATTCGCCCGAGGGTGCGGCATGGGTTGACCAACAGGTCGCGCATCTGGCGGGCAACTGCCAAGTCTTTGACGCAGCAATCGCCGAGATCCCTGGTCTGTGGTCCATGCCGTTGCAGGCTACTTATCTGGCTTGGGTAGAATTCTCAGGAACCGGCATGCCCCATGAAGAGTTTGTCCGCCGCCTGCGCGAAGATGCCAAAATCGCAACGTCCTCAGGCCCCGGTTTCGGCGCAGGGGGTGAGACCTTCGAACGGTTTAACCTGGCCACACAGCGTGCACGGGTCGAAGAGGCATGCGCCCGGCTAAAGCATGCATTTGCTGATTTGCAGTGAACGAGGCAGCCAACGGCGATGTCGTTGGCCCTGCCCTCAATCCTTGTGCCCAAGTAACGCAATCGGCGCGTCCGGCGCGCGGTAGAAATCCAGCGGAGCCTTGTCGGCAGCGGCCGTGCTGCGCTTGAATTCGTATCGCATTTCGCCTGCTTCATCCTCATCCGCGATGATCAGACATTGGTACAGGTGGTTGGCGCCATCATAGATGTCGACGAGCCCGCGCAGTCGCGGCGTGGTTTCAGCTTCAACCGTAAAGCCATCTTTCCACAATCGAAGAATTTTATAGGAATTGTCGCCAATTTCGACACGCAGGCGGCTGGTTTTCTTCAAACCGGCGATTCGGGCCGCATCCAATTCGGCAGTAATTTCCTTTGAAACATACGTACTCATAAAAATTTCCCCCAACAGAGTACTCTATTGTGAGGCGCAAATTGTAAAAATCCAGTGAACCCGGTCACAGTCAGCGCCGAGAAATCAATTTGTTGCACAGAAATCCCAATCCAACTTGTGCGTGTGCGCAGGCAGATTGCGCGCGTCCTCGCATAGGAACGGCACTTGCGACCGCCTATGTTTGGCTAAATCGCTTTTCGGAGGGCATGAGATGGGCCTGTTGGTCGACGGTAAATGGCACGACACTTGGTATGACACCAAATCTACTGGCGGCGCGTTCAAACGCAGCGCCGCGCAGTTCCGCAACTGGCTGACGGCAGATGGCAGCGCCGGACCATCGGGCAAGCGTGGCTTCAACGCTGAAACCGACCGGTACCACCTCTATGTTAGTCTGGCCTGTCCATGGGCGCACCGCACTCTGATCTTCAGGGAACTGAAAGGTTTGAACAAGCACGTCTCAGTCTCGGTGGTACACCCCGACATGCTGGACAAAGGCTGGACCTTCGAGACTGATGACCATGGGGCGACCGGGGACACACTGTACGGCCTGGGCTTTGCCCACCAGATTTACACCAAGGCCGACCCGACATATTCGGGCCGTGTCACAGTGCCGATCCTGTGGGACAAGAAACAGCAGACGATCGTTTCGAACGAAAGCTCGGAAATAATCCGCATGTTCAATTCAGCCTTTGACGGGATCACCGGCAACACCGACGATTATTGGCCCGAAGCGATGCGCGATGAGATCGAAGAGGTGAATGCGCGCATCTATTCCAACGTCAACAACGGCGTCTACAAATCCGGTTTTGCCACCAGCCAACAAGCTTATGACGCCGCCGTGGACCCGCTGTTTGAAACGCTCGACTGGTTAGAGGATCGTTTGGCTTCAAACCGTTATCTGATGGGGGATCGCCTGACTGAGGCTGACTGGCGGTTGTTCACGACGCTGATCCGGTTCGATCCCGTCTATCATCTGCATTTCAAATGCAATCGGCGGCGGCTGATCGATTATCCGAATCTTTGGGCTTATACTCGCGAGTTGTATCAATGGCCGGGCGTCGCTTCGACGGTGAACATGCATCACATCGTGCGCCACTATCACTATAGCCACGAAAGCATCAATCCGCATCGGATCATCCCGACCAACCCGGTTTTGGACTACATGGAACCGCACGGGCGTGGTCAGCGGCCCGCCGCGTAATGTTCAACCATCGCCGCCAGATCTTCTGGCGGCGTGCCGCTTTGCACATAAGCGCACGCGTTTGGACTGTGGGCAAAGATCGAACCGTCTGAAAAAAAGGTGGTGTTGGTAACAAAGATCACTCGCGCCTCGGGGCGGCGATAGCTGGCGAAATCAGCCACTGCCAACGCACTGCCATTTTCCAGCACCAGATCCAACACGATGATATCGAATTCCGTGCCATACAACGCAAGGATCGCAGCCTCTTGCCCGGCAACAAGCGTCACTTCGGCGCCTTGCCGTTCCAGATGTCTTTTCCAGACCCGACCAAGGTCGGGGTTACTCTCAACAATCAGTACATTCATTTGCAACAACCTCGGCACTTGGTAGAGTGTGCGGTGCCGACCCCCGTGGTTTGTGATCACGCTTATTCCTTAACAAAGTGTTAACGGTGCCGGTCAACCGGGCCGATCACGCGGATTTGCTTGTGTAAGCGGCAAAAATCCGCTTGAAGCACCGGAAACACGCAATTCCGACGAGAACACCGATGGCAAGCCCAAACGCAGATTTGAACCCCCGTGCCGTGCGCGACCATGGCGGCGGGCTGGACGGCGCTATCGCCCGGTTCGGCGGGGCACGCGACAATTGGCTGGACCTGTCCACCGGCATCAACCCACACCCGTATCCGGTGTCGGGACTGACCCCGTCGGATTGGGCCGCGCTGCCGGATCACGGTGCGTTTGAACGGCTGTCTGCCGCAGCACGCCAGTTCTGGTCTGTTCCAGATGGTGCCGCGATTCTGCCCGCGCCCGGCGCATCAGCAGTAATCGCCCGCATGCCTGCGCTTGCTGCGACGGGTCGGGTTCAGATCACAGCCCCCACCTACAACGAACACGCGGCAGCTTTCGCCGCGCAGGGTTGGACAGTTCAATCGAACGTTCCAGCCGAGGCGCGCGTCCTTGTGCACCCGAATAATCCGGATGGACGTATCTGGACCGTAGAGGACGCCGATGCTCCCCTGACCGTGATTGATGAGAGTTTTTGTGACGTTTGCCCTGACGCATCCCTAATTCATTTGGCCAAGCGGCCCGGTGTGATCGTGTTGAAAAGTTTCGGCAAGTTCTGGGGTTTGGCCGGGCTACGACTGGGATTTGCGATTGGCCGCCCTGACCTGATCTCAAAGCTGAACGATCTGACCGGGCCGTGGTCTGTCTCTGGCCCTGCCCTTCGGATCGGGGAACGGGCGCTGCGGGACACGGACTGGGCCAAAGCAAACCGTCAGCAGTTGGCGGCAGCGACAGAACAGCTAGACCGGATCATGACCGGCAAGGGGGCAAAACTGGTCGGCGGCACAACATTGTTCCGCCTTTATGACGTCGACGATGCCGCCGCTTGGCAGGCCAAGCTGGCCCGCGCCCATATCTGGAGCCGCATATTCCCCTACTCAAACACCTATCTGCGCCTTGGCTTGCCGCCGGCAGACGGGTGGCGTCAGCTTGAGGCCGCGTTGTGAGCACAGCTTTTCTGCTGGTTTGCGCCATGTGTCTGGACGCGGCGCTTGGAGAGCCAGATTGGATCTGGTCGCGCATTCGTCATCCGGCAGTGATGATCGGCACTGTCATCGGCTGGCTGGACCAGCGCCTGAACCACGGAACGAATAGACGCCTGAAAGGCGTGGCTGTCGTGGTGATGCTGATCTTTGGCGCATTGATTCTGGGCCGCACGCTGACCTTGTTTGGGCCGGTGATCGAAATCATCCTTGCCGCAATTCTGCTGGCACAGAAGTCACTGGTGACCCATGTCCGCGATGTTGGTGACGGGCTTCGCTCCTCCTTAACCGAGGGCCGCGCCAAAGTCGCCATGATCGTTTCACGCGATACGCGGGACATGACCGAGGCGCAGGTCGCGCGATCTTCGATTGAGAGCGCTGCCGAAAATCTCAGCGACGGAGTAATTGCGCCCTCCTTCTGGTTTCTGGTCGCGGGCCTGCCGGGGTTGCTGATCTACAAGGCGGTCAACACTGCCGATAGCATGATCGGCTACCGGTCGGAAAAGTACCGCGACTTCGGCTGGGCCGCGGCGCGTCTGGACGATGTGTTGAACCTCATCCCCGCCCGAATGACCTGCGTAATGATCGTGGCATTGTCCGGCCAATGGGCGCGTTGGCCCGAAATGGTCGCGGATGCGCGCCGCCATATCTCTCCCAACGCCGGCTGGCCCGAAGCTGCCATGGCGCGCGCTCTGAACGTCGCCCTTGCCGGGCCACGCAGCTATGATGGTCAGGTCCGCGATCTGGCCTGGGTCAACGGGGATGCGCGACATGACATAGGCGCGCCGGAGGTTTTCCGCGCATGTGACATGCTTTGGCGGGTTTGGGGGCTTGCGCTGGGGCTCGTGTCGGTGTGGGTTGGGGCAAACTTCATTTTCTGAGGGACCTAAAAATGCGTTTTCTCTCCGGCATCATTGCCGCCACCCTGTTTGCCCCTCCCGCCCTGGCCCAATGCGGCGGCGGGTTCACTTCCTTCGTGAAGGGTCTGAAGGCCGAGGCCGTTCAGCAAGGGTTCGACAAATCCACAGTGAACAGCTTTTTCAAAGGTGTTCAGCAGGACAGCGCGGTTCTAAAGGCGGATCGGGCGCAAGGCGTATTCCAAATACCGTTCATCGATTTTTCCCGCCGCCTGATCTCGCAGAACCGGATAGATCGCGGCAAATCCATGTCTCGCAAATACGATGCGGTGTTTGACCGGATTGAGCGGGAATATGGCGTGTCGCGCGGTGTACTGCTGGCATTCTGGGCGTTCGAGACCGACTATGGCGCGGTACAAGGTGACTTCAACACCCGCAACGCTCTGGTCACTCTGGCGCATGACTGCCGCCGTCCCGAGCTGTTCCGACCACAGGTTTTTGCAGCCATCGAGCTCTACAGCCAAGGGGATTTTGACCCCAACCGCACAACTGGTGCCTGGGCAGGTGAGATCGGTATGGTACAGATGTTGCCCCGCGACATTCTGGAAAATGGCGTGGACGGGGATGGCGACGGCAAGGTCTCGCTAAAAACCTCAGCCCCGGATGCGCTGATGTCGGGCGGCAAGATGCTGTCTCATCTGGGCTGGCGTCCGGGTGAACCCTGGCTGCAGGAGGTAACTGTTCCCGCCCAGATGGACTGGTCCTTGTCTGGCCCCGGCAAGTCGCGGTCCGTATCTGAGTGGCAGGCGATGGGCGTTCAAGCGCGCAGCGGATCTCTGGCCAATCTGCCCGCGTCGCTGATCCTGCCACAGGGTCGCAACGGCCCTGCATTTTTGGCCTACCCAAACTTTGACGTCTATTTCGAATGGAACCAGAGCTTTGTTTATGTCCTGACCGCCGCCTATTTCGGTACGCGGTTGGAGGGCGGCCAAATCTATGACGCAGGTTCCCCGCCACAAGGCCTGTCGGGCGCGCAGATGAAGCAGTTGCAGACAAAGTTACAAGCGCGTGGGCATAACGTGGGCAAGATCGACGGCATCCTTGGTGCGGGAACGCGCGCAGCTGTTCAGGCGGAACAAGCCAGGCTGGGGCTGCCTGCGGATGCATGGCCGACGGCAGAGTTGTTGAAAAAGTTCTAAATCTCCTCCGTCGTCACATCAGACTCAGATCACGGTATCTTCGCTGTGTCGTCAAACTTACCAAAAAAACGACGCGTTTGGGCTGATTGTTGGTCTTACGGGAACCGCTTTTTCCCATCGCCTTCACGTGATGTAGTAGTAGGGAAGGCAGATCCACTCGAAGCACTGCTAAAGATCCTGTTCTTTTGAAATTGTAATTCGAAATCGTGACAATAAGATTGGTTATGTCAAACGAAGGCGCAGCCTTAACGGTTGCATTTCGAAAAATTGAGGAGCGATCAGGAGCCCCCGAATTTCTGCATCTCAACTCTTGGAGCGATATAGGTCCGACTGCGTCGAACGACCGTAAGCGTTGCATCTAGCCATAGAGCTCTTCGGCGAACTGGCGGGGATTGCTTGTGTTGAGAAGACCCCCGAACCACGAAAGCCGCCCTGTGGCTTGTTTGACAGCACTGGTTGCGGGAGCAGGATTTGGCCTTTCCCAAACGTCGGCGGAACTAATAATTTAACAGGCCAACTTTACGCATGCCCTGGCTGTTTGAATTAATGACCGCATTGGGACGGATGGCTGACCCCGCGTTGAAAAGCGCTGAAGATGTCTTGCGGATTTTTTCGCCATTGGCCCGCTTGCGCCGGAGGGCCGCAGACAGCCCAAAGCGGACCATAGAATCCAAGCAAGGTGATTTCCGAGATGCGGACACAGCCGCCTTTTGCTCACGCCGCTTTTGCTAACGCAGAAACTCCTCGCGGGAGCGGCACGCTATATGTTGTGTCGCAGAGAATTTCCCGATTGCGGTCATTCATCGGTGTAAAATTCGGCTAATTCCAAACCGCCTCTTCGCTGCGGCTCGGGCCAACAATCGGGGAGCGGACAATCCTGCCGTTCCCAGCGTAGAACTCAGTTGCAGCTCGCGAACCAAAGCTGACCTTGCGTGTTCGCAAATCGAGCCGGAACGGGCTAAAAAAATCGTTTGAGTACCAAAAGTACAGCCAAGTAGGGTTCTGATCCGGATTTGTGCTTTGAACAGCTCAAGCCGGGTTGCCTACTAGCTCTTTTTGATAACCAAAAAGTGCGGGCAACCCACCCGTGTGCAGTAGAACGACTTTCTCACCTGACTTGATCTTCCCACTTTCGACCAGGTTCAGCAAACCAGCGAACGTTTTCGCAGAATAAACAGGGTCAAGGAAAACCCCTTCCGTCCGGGCCATCTTTTCTAATGCAGCGCGCGTTATTGCATTCACTTTGCCATAACCCGGCGGCAAGGCTTCGTCGAAAACATCGATCTTGTCCTGTAGAAGTCCTGCGTCGATATCCAGCAAGTCCGCAAGCTTCTGCAAAACGACCTTCATTCGGGCCTGCTGCTTTTCACGATCTCTGCGCACGCAAATCCCAAACACCGAGGCAGTGCTTTCTTCTAACGCCAGACCGGTCAGCAGTCCGCCATGTGTGGCACCGCTACCCGAGGGGACGACGACCGCGTCGAAGTCCGGCATCTGCTGATACAATTCCTGTCCGGCCACGACGTAGCCCAGGGCACCCAAGGGCGGATGGCCCAGCCCCAGATGAATAACGTACGGTTTGTGACCTTTGGCTTTCAATTCAACTGCGCGCGCATGCAGCGCTGCGTCGGCTCCCGCTTCGTCTTCACCTTCAGGGTAACCCATATGCTCGGCACCAAGGATTTGTGCCAGCAGCACATTCCCGGACGAATAGTACTCCGCCCCCATGTCAGGGACACGCTCTTCCAACTGAAGCACGGATTGCATGCCCAGTTTGGCTGCGGCAGCGGCCGCAGACCGAACGAAATTGGATTGAACGGCGCCGGTGATCAGTATGGTATCAGCACCCTGCTGACGCGCATCTCCGAGATAGAATTCTAGCTGCCGTGTTTTGTTGCCACCAAAACTAAGCCCATTCAGATCATCACGTTTCAGCCAAAGGTCGATATCCAGTTCTGCCGACAAGTTGTCCAAACGCTCCAAAGGGGTTGGACCCGACATAAGTGTGGCACGTGGAAACCTGTGCAGATTGTTGTTTCGTGTCATCTTGTGACCTTTAAGGTTAAGCCATTGAAAAAGCCCGATGGAACAGAACGCAGCAGGCAATCAAGGATACCACGCGGATCACTGCGATGACGATCGGCTGTGGCAAATAAGGGCCTGCTGCACGACCAATTATGCTGCCGATCAGAGTGATCGCAACGAACCCTATTAACTGCGGTTCATATGAGATTGCTTGGGCTTCGGACAAATTGTGCAACAAAAAAGCTATGCCGTATGCCACCAACGCTATCGGTTGAACCAGTTTCGCTACTTCTTTGGCGGAACGGCCTTTAGCTATCAAACCGAACACCATAAGAGGGCCCGGTGTCGCCGCCCAAACAGTCGCAAGCCCAGACAGTCCTGTAACGACTGAAAACCCAGCGTTGCCAATGGATCCCCGCAAGGGGAGCAAGGTCGTAATCAACCCGATCAGCAATAGACACGCCGTCAGGGCAAGAACAAAGGCTTCGCTCAAAAAAGGATACACAACAAGGCCGGCGGCAACTCCGACACAGCATCCAATGACCGCGGAGCGGATTAGTTGACGGTTGTTTTTCAGAACATGCCGGTCGGTCGCTACCACTGATACAAACGTGTTCAGCAAAAGCAAAACGGGAACCGCTGTCGACGTGCCAAGCAAAATCATCATGGGCGGTCCCGCGATGATGCTGAACCCGATACCAACTCCGACTTGCAGCATTGCGCCAAGGCAGATGGCAATCATCAGGATGGACAGGTCAACGGACACTCAACACTCCTATGGACCAAAGCAATGTCGCAAGGCCTCAGATATCCTGAGTTCCCGGCCAGGGTCCATTCTATTTCTCTTTCATTGACTGTTTTGGCACGGTCAGCGCTGCCACGGCATCAGTCCCAAGTATGGCACCCGGGTCGTCACAGCGTGCGCCATTTGCGCCAATGTGGTCAGGTCAAAGACAGGAAGCTGTAGTTCTTCCTGAAGCCGCGATGCGTAAGGCGGCAGATCCGTGCATTCCAAAACCAACGACCGAATGTCCGGAGCTTCAAGAACCAGAGTACGGGCCGCATCCATGACCTCGGTCTCGATCAGGTCCGTGTCCATCCGGGTCCGCGTGTTCCGCAAGATCACTTCGGCGAATTCTGTGCTATCTTCCAATCCCTTCACGGCCACAGGAACACCTGATGCACCGACACCTTCGAAATGCCGGGGCGTCAATGCGGATGCATCCGCGGTTAGCACGCCCACTGGCGCGTTGGCACCGGTCATGTGAAAGGCCAGCGGCACCTGGATTAGGCTGGAGGCAAAGACAGGCACTGAAACCGCAGCAGCCAATTCTTTTTGAAACAAGGCTAGAAAGCCGCAACTGCCAGTTATGGCGCGCACGCCTTCAGCCTCAAGCCGCTTGGCGCCTTCGATGAACGGTGCCAGTAACTCGGGCGAAGGGTTGTTCAGCAAGGTTGGTACCGTCACACCGTCGATCATCTCATACAGAACCGGAAATGGCAGGCTGGAAGGGTTCTTGATATGGCCCGGTGGTTTTGGAAAATAGCTTTCAAGGCACAGAACACCAATTGACGCCCCGCAAATGTTCTGACCACCGTTGTAGATTGGCATAGTCATCGGATCCTTCTGATTTGAAACATTAAAACCGGGCCAGAGAAAACGGGGCCAGATCGATGTTTGGGCTGCAACCGGAAACCAGATCGGCCACAAGCTCGCCGGTCTTTGGGGCCATCATCAGCCCATAGTGAGAATGCCCGAACGCGGTATAGAGCCCTTCCCGCCCGTTAACTGGTCCGATCGCCGGCAAACTGTCCGGAAAGGACGGGCGTCGACCCATCCAAAATTGTGCCTCGCCTGTATTGAGGCCTGGCACCATGGCCTTGGCTTGTTCGGTCAGGATTTTTTTCTTGCGAGGATCAGCGGGCGCGTCGACGCTACCAAATTCAGCCGTGCCAGCGACTCTCAGACCGTCCTGCATTGAACTTGCGACCACCTTTGCGTCTACATCCATGACAGAATTGTTCAATTGGGCCGAGGGCTTAGGGAATTCGACGTGGTAACCCCGCTCGGCCACAAGCGGCACAGGCATCCCCAGTGGTTTCAGCAGGTCGGCGGACCACACACCGGCCGCGAGGATGATGCTGGCGACACGCAACGTGCCCTGCGAGGTTGTAATCTGCCAACCACCATCTTCAGCCGGTGTCAGTTTGGTGACTTCGGTTTGTACTATTTCGGCGCCTTGCGAGCGCGCTTTTTCAGCCAGTACCGCCCCCACACGTCCTGGTGAGGTTACGCGTGCCTGACCTTTGATCACGATCGCGGCTTTGAATTCCTCTGACAGTGCAGGTTCCAGGCCGCGCAACTCGGCACCATCGACAAGCTCCAGATCGCCTCCTTTTTCCTGGCGGATCAGATATCCAAGCCCATTCAGATCAGCCTGCTTCCGGTGGCGAAAAGCGTGAATATAGTAGCTGTCAGTGATCAGGTTTTCGTGCCCGGTGCCTTGAAGATGACGACGATACAGGTCGATAGAAGGGCGGCACAAAAGCTCCATCGCGTCCGAGATTTCACGCACCGACCTTTCGCCGGAGTTTCCCAAAAACCGCAGGC
Source organism: Ruegeria sp. YTSA072 (assembly GCF_059610285.1). Taxonomy (NCBI): domain Bacteria; kingdom Pseudomonadati; phylum Pseudomonadota; class Alphaproteobacteria; order Rhodobacterales; family Roseobacteraceae; genus Ruegeria; species Ruegeria sp. YTSA072. The sequence goes on from NZ_JBXWNI010000015.1 coordinate 53,678, forward strand.
CCCAGGGGATCATTTTTGGCCAGTAACTGGTTCTGACCGAAAGCGCGCTTTTGGGGTCCAGTAGCATCTGGGGCAGTGATTTCCATATGCCCGGCATCGCTTGCGGAATGATTGACCACGGCGACACTACACCTGCATTCCCGAAAGAGGTTTCCTGCCCTGGTTGACCGCGGTCAATCAGCCGAACCGGAATGCCGCGCTCCTGTAGCGACAAAGCGCAACAAATACCGACGATCCCTGCGCCGATGATAGTCACTTGTTCTGTCATCGATTCAGGCCGGTGAGTGACTGCGATTGCGGGCGATTAGTTGGGTGACGATGACCGGCGAGGCCACAGCCAGCGCGATCAGATCTGCCGTCAGACTAGGCGCGACAAAGATGATCCCAGCGATGGCCAACAGAATACGCGATGCGATATTCAGCGGACTCAACCAATACCCAACCACAGCCGCCGACAGGGCAATAACCCCGGCGATGCAACTGGTCGCGGTATAGGTGAATTCCCATAGGTTGAACCCGGTTGACGACACGAACAGCAGGACCGGCGCATAGACAAAGGCCATGGGCGCAATCACTTTGCCCAATCCAAGGGTGAAGGCAGAAAGACCAGTTCGGAACGGGTTCGAGTTCGCAATGGCAGCCGCGGCATAGGCTGAAGTACAGACCGGTGGTGTAATCTCGGACACCACACCATAGTAGAGCACGAAAAGGTGGCTGGCGATGGGTGGAACACCCAGTTGCGCCAGCGCAGGCTGCGCCACTGACACCAGCATGATATACAGCGCGGTGGTCGGAATGCCCGCGCCCATCAGGATACAGACGACGGCGATGAACACCAATGAGATGAACAATTGTAAGTCTTCCATCGCAAAGAACTGGAAGCTGCCGAACGAGATCATGTTGTACAGATCCGATGCCAGGTTGCCTGCGCCCTGCGTAACCATGAATCCGATACGGAACCCGATGCCAGTGGTGTTGATCACGCCTACCACGATACCAACCGCAGCAGCGGCGGCACCCACGGCTAGCGAGTATTTCACACCCAATTCTACCGCCTGCAGCATCTCGGGCACTTCGATGCGTTTCTGAGGGTTCAATGTTGCGACCACCGTCAATCCGCACAGGATTGTTGTCATGGTCAGGTCAAAGCCGCCGTCTGAGAACTTCCACAGTACAAAGCTGAGGAACGCTGCCGCGTAGATCAGTGTCGGAGGTTGCCTCAAGCGCGACATTCCCGCGATTACAGCAAGTGATATGCCGCAGAAGGCCGACATGAAGGGCGTGTAACCCGTGAACAGAACTACTAGCAGGCCGATCAGGGGAACTATGTTGGCCCAGCCTTCGGCCCAGACGGCTTTGAGCTGCGGCAGTTGCTCTTTGGTCAGACCTTTGAGATTCAGCTTGCGTGCCATCAGGTGCACAACAGCAAAGACGCCAACATAGTGCAGGAGTGCTGGGAAAATCGCAGCAATAACGATGGTGGTGTAGGGAACCTCAAGAAACTCTGCCATGATAAAGGCAGCGGCACCCATGATCGGCGGGGTGATCTGACCACCCGCCGAGGAAGCAGCCTCGACCCCACCCGCAAAATGGCCGGGGTATCCAAGGCGCTTCATGTTGGGAATTGTCAGCGCGCCGGTTGATACGGTGTTGGCCACCGAAGAACCCGAGATCGTGCCGAAGAAGGCCGAGGATACCACCGACACTTTTGCCGGACCGCCAGTATAGCGGCCCGCCAAAATGGTGGCGTTATCGATGAAAAGTTGCCCCAACCCAGTGCGTTGCGCGATCACGCCAAACAGCACAAAGTGGAAAACGATTGTCGAGACGACCCACAACGTGACGCCGTAGATGCCCTCCTGCGGAAAGTACATCGACGAAACGAAGGTTTTGAAGTTCACGCCAGGATGCTGCAACAATCCGGGGAAATACGGCCCAAGCAAAGCGTATGAGATAAATACGCAGATGATCAGCGGCAGAACCCAACCAAGCGTGCGGCGTGCGATGTCCAGCACCAGCAGGATGATGATCACACCCAAAATCACGTCATAACTGTTGGGGTTACCCATTCGGAAGGTCTGTTCCTCAATCCCAAGAAACGTAATGCCACGCCAGGCGACGCCCACGTACAGCGCCGCGATGATCCCAAGGGCCATGAAGACCAGATCGTAAAGAGGGATGTTGCCGATCCGGAACCGGCTGACCTTAAGAGCATAGAGGCTTTTGGCGCCGATAATCGGAATGGTCGCGTAGACCAGAATGAACAGCAGTGCCAGATAGATCCCCATGTGCCAGTGATCGGCCGGCAGGCCAAAACCGGCCGTGAAGAATTCATAGAATGCAAAGATCAGGGCCACAACGCGCAGGACCTTGCCAGTTGTCGGCGTAACCTGCCGGACGGCAGCACCCTCGTCGAACTGTTCTTCGATAGCCGCTAATTCTTCGGCTGTGAGTTCGTGGTCATCAAGATTCTTAGTCGTGGACATGATGGCCCCCTGATTTCGCGCATTTAGAGTGTGCGGTGCCCCAAATAGGGGCACCGGACGATGAGTTGAGATGAGATCAGGTTACTGAAGAAGCCCGGCTTCTTTGTAGAACTTCTCAGCACCCGGATGCAGCGGAACGCCCAGTGCTTCGACACCATCCAGAGCGGTATCAGGGGTGATCTGCTTGCCCTTGGCATGACCGTTATCCAGCAGCTTGCGGGTGTTGTCGTTCCACATCGCCTTGGTCAGCTCATAGACCAGGTCGTCAGACAGGTCCGACGACACAACCAGCATCGCGCTGACCGCAGGGGTCTTGGTTTCGCCGTCGATGCCTTCATAAACGCCACCTGGAATGGAAGAAGGGATATAGGCTGGAATGATCTCGTTGATCTTGCCCAGATCTTCGTCGGAGAAAGAGTGCAGGTTCATACCTTTGGTCGAAGATAGCTGCACCATCGCAGCAACCGGCCAGCCTGCGGCATAGAAATAGGCGTCAAGCTGACCATCGGCCAGACGTTCGGCACTCTGACTGTTGTTCAACTCGGCCTCATCCATGTTGTCACGGTTGACACCCCAAGCATCCAGCATCTGCAAAACGGCTACCTGCGTGCCAGAACCAGCCTGAGCAATACCAACACGCTTGCCTTCCAGGTCACTCAGATCGTTAATCGTCGAGCCGGCCGGAAGCACCAGATGCAGGTCTTCTGGGAACAGATTGGCTACGATGCGCAGTTTGGGATGGGGTTTGCCTTCGAACTTACCTTCACCCAGATACATCGAACGGGTGACGTCGGCTGCAGCCAGCCCGGCCTCAAGTTCTCCATTCTGCACAGCGGCATTGTTGAAGACCGAAGCGGTGGTGGATTGCGCGATCGCGATCAGGCCCGGGACACCGCACTGGCCGCCTTCTTCACACGGGCGCGATCCCGGAGGGGCGGAGATTCCATTTGCAATGGTGCCACCGATGGGGAAATAGGTTCCGCCAGCGCCACCAGTGCCAATACGGAAGAACGTTGGGTCCTGCGCCAGCGCGGGTGCTGCCAGCGCGCCCGCCAATGCAAGACCAGTCAAGCATTTCACAAATTTCATTATCATCTCCCTTGTTGGAATTTCGGTTTTGGTTTTCCCAAACTTCGATCCCGCAAGCGTAGAGACAAACTGCATAAATACAAATTTGTTATACTTCACTAAACTAAAGTTTTGTTTATATTTAAAAATATGAACCTAACTCAGCTAACCGTATTTCGTGAGGTGATGGAGACCGGCTCCATCTCTCAAACTGCCAAGAAACTGAATCGCACGCAGCCTGCGATTAGCTTGGCATTGAAAAACCTTGAAAAGACATTGGGCCTGACGCTATTCGAACGTAAGGGAAGACGTTTAGTGCCAGTCCCCGAGGCGCACTATCTCTTGGCCGAAACTACGGGTATTTTGGACCGCCTGGCGACAATCTCCAGCACGATGGAAGGACTCATCAAAGGGCATGCCGGAAGCTTGAATATTGCAACGATGCCGGGTCCATCTGCCTTTTTGTTCCCACGTTTCATAAGCCAATCAGTTGGTGAAAACCCCGATATTCGCATCACGCTCTCGACACGCAGTTCACCGCAGATTATGGAGCTTGCGGGGACGCAAAATATCGACTTCGGCTTTGCTGACTTCGAGCATTCAGCCGGCAAAGAGCCCCAGTATTCCGCTGAACTTATCCGGGCTGATTGCTTCTGTGCTATTGATCGCGATCATCCGCTTTCATCGCGCCAAAGCTTGACCTTATCGGAGCTGGATAGAATGCCAATGGGCGGCCTGCATCCTTCACACCCGTTTCAACGAAAAATCCGGCAGGAGTTTGAAAATGTTGCCGCTGAATACAACCCAACGGTAACTTGCCAGTACTTTCTGCCATTAATCCCCTTTGTGAGTTCAGGACAGTGTTGCAGCATCGTTGATCCGTTGACAGTTGCGACTGAGCGTGAGCTTAACTTCTCGAATGGCAAAGTGGTTTTCTTACCCTTCACGAAACCGCTCAGATATGAGTATGCCATCCTCGAACCAAACCACCGACCACCGTCCCAATTGGCATTACAGACCAAAGCGGGATGGAAGGCAGAAGTGTTGAGGATGTTGGATGGTGTGAAGGCAAACCCCCTTTCCTTTTGAATAGATGAAGCAGGGACAGAACATAATAGATCACTATAGACCTTATGATCTGAAAACCAATTTTTGTGTTTGGCTACTGTGTGACCAAAATCCGGCATTCATGTATGTTGCAGCATCCGTTACTTTGGGCTCCCCTTCATCTTTCGCGGCGCGCTGCCCGAAAGCTGACTGACGAAGCGGGAATGTCGGCGCATCGACAAACACAGACAAGTATCAGAAGTATAGCCCGCAAATCCTACGGCGGGTTTCAAACTGCCGTCACCCTCGATCGCGCTGCACCGGCATCGGGTGGCAGTGAGCCCGTTGCAGACCTTTGTAACCAGCGCAGCATTCGGGTCGATTGCAGACCTTCGAGGTTTGGTTGGCGAATTCACAGGAAGCGGAAAAAGCGGACGTTGCCAATCTCAACATGAACGGCACGTAATTGTTTTTTGGAGAGGGCTTACAAAGGCTGGAATGCTAAATTATGTTCTCGGTAGGAAAGCAATGAGGCGTCGTTTCATGTCACACCCTTTGAATCCTGCAATCGAAATGGCGATAAGCAACTGAGGTTGGACCTCGAATTGGAAGCCTTGCGAAAGTACGGCGACATTCGTGTTAAGCCCAACATCGGTAAGTTTGGCTCGAAGCTGACGTTCGCCTGAATATCGCGAGTGACCGCTTCGCGGACAATCTGCGCTTTTCCTGCATTTGTGCGAAGTTAAGCTTTTATTCCGGAACTACCATCAGACCAACCGCGTGGGCGCCGACGATGATGTTGCTGGCGATGTGATGCCCGAGCGCACGCAGTTCGGCGTCGGGGGCGACGATATCGGGGACCTGCACCGTTATGAGGCCCGCCGCGTGGGCCGCGCGGACGCCGTTGGGCGAATCCTCGAACGCAACGCAGTTTGACGGGTCGTGACCCAGACGTGCGGTGGCATGTAGGTAGATATCTGGCGCGGGCTTGCTGGCAGCGACCTGATCGCCGCCTACTACGTTGCGAAAAAGTGCGCCGAGACCCGCTCGCTCGAGATGCAGATGGGCCTTTTCCGTCTGGGTGCTGGTGGCGATGATGTAAGGTATATCCCGCTCGCGCAGGTGTTCTGCCATCGCGCGCGCACCCGGTTTGACAGGGATGCAATCCGCCAGCCGTTGCGTGATTTCGCTGTCCCAGACGGCGTCAAATTCTTCCAGATTGACGCGTCCCGCTAGCCCTTCGGTTAAAAGTCGGCGTCCCAGTGCACGGTTCGTGCCGACTAGCCGCCGGAACAGGTCGTCGTCTTGCGGCAATCCGAGTGCGTCAAGCGTGGTACGGAAGCCTTCGAAGTATACCCGCTCGGTGTCGAGCAACAGGCCGTCCATATCGAAGACGACGGCTTGGGGAGTGGGAATAGGCATGAGGGGTGGCCGTGCTGAAGTTCGAGTGTGCGTAGCTTGAATGAACGTATTCAGACGAATTGGAAAGGCCTCAAGGCGGACAAATCCGCCTTTCTTTTAAATGCGCAAAGGTCCACTTTCAGAAAAGGGCGTGACACAGTTGTTCAAATCTGGGCCCGGCACATATCCAGAAATGCTGTTACCGGATCCGTTTGTTGCACGGCCCTTGCCAGAGCAATGGTGACCTCGAACTGGCCAATCTCTTGTGCGAGCGGACGCGTGACGACAGCATCGCCTTCAATCGTCAGATTCCGGCCAGGCGGGAAGCCAACAAGAGTAAAGCCCAATCCCTTTCCCACATATGCTTGAACCATTTCGCGCGATTGCGAGGTCAGCGGCACCTCCGGATCAAGACCAGCAGCCCGTAACAAGTCAATATAGCTGGGGCCGGGACCAGCGCGCGATACGGAAATGTAGGGAATGTCGGACAGGGCCTCGAGCTTCACGCTGTCTGCCTTTGCCAAAGGGTGCGATGCGGGCAGCAAAACCAAGGGCGGCAACGCCTTCAGGATTTCGACATCGAAGCGCGTATTATCAAAGCCCTGATTAAAAACAACAAGCGCATCGACCTCTCCAGCATCAAGTGCAGCAACGAGGCTTGGAAAATCATCCTCCACGACTTCGATACGTACACGGGCATAGTGGTTGCGGAACGTCAGAACCGCGGGCAACACGATCCGTTGGGCAATGGCGTAGTGTGTTCCGATTCGGATCGTTCCGGTTTCCCCCTTGGCCATTTCGGCGGCACGTCGCTCCAGGGCCTTCGCCCGCGTTAGCAAAGCTTCTGCATCGGCAAGGAACTCCACACCTGCACTGGTCAGCCGCATACCCCGTGCGGGAAAACGATCAAACAGGGTCAAGCCAGTGACCTCTTCGAGTTTATCAAGCGCCGAGGAGATCGCCGGAGCGGAGACGTTCAGTTTTCGCGCCGCAGGCGCGATACCACCGCAACGGGCGATTTCCGACAAAAAGGCAAGTTGACGTAGTGAAAACCGAACCATCAGTAAAATCATCCTTTGAGCCAGATTAATTCAGTTTTTCCGATCTTAAGCAATGTCCTACTCTTCTCGCTAGAAAACAGGGAGAGAACCGATGGACATCAGACCTTTGACAGGCAGCTTGGGGGCAGAAGTTTTCAGAGCCGACGTAAGAGACGGTGCACAGTTTGCAGAAATCCAGGCAGCCTTCGCCAAATATTCCGTCATTGTTCTCAGAGGGCAAAACATTGCCCCGGAAGACCACCTCGACTTCGCGCGCCGCTTCGGTCCGATCAACGTGAACCGCTTTTTCAAACCTGTCGACGGGCACCCTGAAATTGCAACGGTCCTGAAGGAAAAGGACCAGAAAGAAGCGGTGGGCGAAGGCTGGCACACCGATCATTCCTACGACCAGGTCCCGGCGATGGGATCAATCCTGCATGCCATCGAAATGCCCCCCTACGGCGGTGATACGCTTTTCGTTTCGATGGGCGCGGCCTATGAGGCGCTGTCAGATTCCATGCGCCGGTTTCTTGATGGGTTGACGGCCATGCACTCGTCCCGGCACGTCTTTGGCGAGACCACGTTGGATAGCGAAGCGGCCAAAAGCGGAAGATTGGCTAATGCCGAGGCGGCAACGCAAGATGCGCGCCATCCTGTCGTCATCACACATCCGCTCAGCGGGCGCCGTGGATTGTTCGTAAACCCTGTCTTCACCACACACATTGAAGGCCTGACGATCGACGAATCCGCGGCCGTCCTCAATATGATCTATGAGCATTGCAGACAGCCCGAATTTCAGGCCCGTGTCCGTTGGCAGGAAGGCGACATCACCATGTGGGACAATCGCGCCACCTGGCACAAGGCGATTAACGATTATCACGGATTCCGGCGCCTCATGCACAGGATCACTGTGGATGGCGTAGCCTTATCCCGTTAGAAGCCCGATGTTGGTCGAGCGATCGCAAAAGCGATGTGATGCGCGAAGCGGTCATTCATACGCCGCGCAGAATCTGACATATTGGGCTCATCGCTGGCGTTCTCTGCAAATAGGAGCAACGCCTGTTCTGGCGGCCAAAGCAACCGTTCGTTCAGCACGCGTAAATTTCCGCTACTTTGCGAGTCGCAGTCCCGTAACGCAAAAGCGTTAAAAACCCAAAGGACCATCAAGCACTAGCCGGCACACAAATTGAACGGTTTAGGTTCTATTGTTTGAGTGCGACGTTTCGAGGAGTCACTTCGTGTCACCCGGTACGTTTTTCCAGCAAACAGTGTTGACTACAAAAACATCGGCTTTCGGACGTGTCGCCCGACCATAGAGTGTGCCAAACGGAGAATAGCATGAGCGCTAACGCGGACAGGGATCTGAAGGGCAATCGCGACGTCGCAGGTACTGAAGGTGACTATTCCATTTATCCGCACATGGATGGGACCAAATGCTCGATGTCATGGACGCTTGGCTGAACAGTTTGACTTGCCAACTAAGCTCGTACGCGAACTCTCAATGCTTCTTGGGAACTGCCCCAATAACGACGACGACATCGCAATCAATCTGACTGAGGTCCGACGCTCGCAAGCGATTGAACGAGGTCAAAGGCACCTCAAGCAACTTTTGCGGAAAGCCAAAAGGGGTTCCGTTGGCCCCCAAAAACTCCGGAAGGCGTTAGGCTCGCTTTCGACTTATTTCACATCGACTCCAGAAGACGCAGACCTTCTTCCCCGGCTCCTCGGGAAGTTTGAGGCCGCAACGACACTACTCAGGATGTCATCGATAACATTCGACGCATCCATGGACCGGTTGAGCCGAGTTCAGGCGGATATCACTGCGATCTTCAAATGGCTGAGCTTTGCAGGTGTTGGCATCGTGACACTGGCCGAAGGCGAGATCAGCGAATTACACGTAGGGCTTAATGGCACCATGAACCGACTGTTCCTCAAATATCTGGCCGACAAAACCTGGCGTGGTCTTCGTGGGCGGATCGAAGTTGGGCGTTCCGGCGGCGGCAACAGCTACGGTTATGACGTCGTCCGGCGTCTTGGGACCGACAGCTTACACCTGAACTTGTCCGAACTCTATCACACCAAGGTAGACGATCTTGCGCAGGCGCAAGCTGATCCGGCGATCCGCACAGGGGCTTTGGAACTCATCCGCGGCTTGATCGAGCGGGTGTCAGTTCAGCATGAACAGGAAGGCGTTCAGATCGAGTTGGAAGGTGCACTGGCGGCGATGATTGGCCTAGCCCAGAATGAACAAAGCCGGCCTGCGGCGGCTTGTTCGATCATGGTGGTTGCGGGATGATTTGTGTCTTCGACGTTGCGGGTTATGAGCCTGACGAGGTGAGGACGTTAAGCAATTGATCCAGTGGGTCAATTGTTGTCTAAACGGGCTATTCTGTATTATCTGACGCTGGTTGCGGGAGCAGGATACCAACGATGTTTGCAGTCTCTGCTCTGCAGTACCGCATAGGCGCAATTCACATTCTTGCCCAGGTTCTTCTTAGTCGCGTGACATGTGTCGAGACTGTTGCACTTATGCACTATCGTCCGCTTCGCGCTGGCAAACGGACATCCGACAGAAACAGTCAGATGACCGCTTCGAGCCCAAAGCGGACGTTTTCGGCGCGCTTTCTTTGCTAAGACTTATGGCAGTCAACGAAGGGTTTGCGCGGTTCCAAAAGAGACTTAATCACACCATCATTGCCAATCCAGTTACAGGCCCGCCATTTGACCGTAAGGGCAAGGCAGAAGCCGATTTGGAGTACAAGCAATTTGGGAAATTCATTAATAAACATTTATATTTGAGTGAATTGTGTGAGCAACTTGACGTAATGTAAGCCTTTGTAATGCATCAGCAAATCATTCAGTTTTAATCGCAAAAACAACTGCTTCAGAGAAGCGCAACAAAGACCTAGGCCGCCTAGAGGCGTTTAATTCTGCGCTATGACCTCCAAATAGCCACCAGCCCTTGAACTTCAACCGTGCCAGCGCGGGCGTGAGTTTCGCCCGTGAGGTCCCTATTCAAACAGGATGGTCCCCATGAATTTTCTTCTGCGTGGTAGCCTGGTTACTCAAATCACCATCGGTCTTGCCGCCGGTGTTCTGCTTGCAACCCTTTGGCCTACTGCCGGGTCAGCGGTCGGCCTGCTTGGCGACTTCTTCGTCGATGCATTGAAAGATGTTGCACCAGTTCTGGTGCTGATCCTGGTTTGCGCTGCGATCACAAACCACAAAAAAGGCAGCGAGGCGCGTATGGGCCCCGTGGTGCTTTTGTATATAGTCGGAACCTTCGCTGCTGCACTGGTTGCGGTTGCAGCCAGCTACATGTTTCCGGTTACTCTGCATTTGACAGGTACGCCCGAGCTTTTGGATGCTCCGGACGGTTTAGCTGAGGTGGTCAAAAATATCCTGCTGAAAATCGTGGACAATCCGGTGAATGCTCTGGCAACCGCTAACTATATCGGCATTCTCGCCTGGGCCGTTGGCCTGGGGCTTGTTTTCCGTCACGCCAGCGACTCGACCAAGACCTTGATGTCGGACCTGGACGGCGCGATTACCAAGATCGTCGCAGCGATAATCCGAGTGGCTCCAATCGGCATCTTTGGTATCGTGGCTTCGACGATTGCCGAGACCGGCATTGAAACACTTGCAAGTTATGGCCAACTTCTGGCGTTGCTGCTTGGCTGCATGATTTTCATGGCGCTGGTTGTGAACCCACTGATCGTGTTCCTGCGCATCCGCAAAAACCCATATCCGCTGGTTTTCACATGCCTTAAAGAGTCCGGGATTACCGCTTTCTTCATGCGCAGTTCGGCGGCCAATATTCCTGTGAACATGGAACTTTGCCGACGTATGGATTTGGATGAAGAGACTTACTCGGTCACCATTCCAATCGGAGCGACAATCAACATGGCTGGCGCTGCGATAACCATTACTGTCATGACGCTGGCAACCGTCCATACAATGGGTATTCAGGTTGATTTCGTCTCGGCAGTGTTCCTGAGCATCATTGCCTCGATTGCTGCCACCGGGGCTTCGGGCGTAGCAGGAGGATCACTGTTGCTGATCCCAATGGCCGCCAGCTTGTTTGGCATCGACAATGCAACGGCCATGCAAGTGGTGAGCATCGGCTTCATTATCGGCGTGTTGCAAGACTCTGCCGAGACCGGTTTGAACTCATCTACCGATGTTCTGTTCACCGCGGCGGGATCTTATAAACAAGGAGATCCCTACCCACGAAAGTCGGCCGCCGCACAGCTTACCGCTTAGGCACTGCGTACAAATCTTCAACCGCTGGCACTAGTCGGCGGTTGAACGACAGATTGGTCCGCAAGACTGGTATCGAGCCCAACCTTAATCGCGGCTTACTTTAGAGATTTCTGTTAAATAGTCGGTTTAGACGCACGCATACTTTGGTCAGGAAGTTACGCTTGATGATCAGAGTGGCTAAGATTGCAGTTGCGGATACAGCCAAGTAAACGTTTTGCGCCAGCGATAATAGGTTTGTTCAACAACGCCAATCTGCCTGATCGCATCAAGACGGGACATGCCTTGCCCCATCAGAACTTCAACCTGCCGTAACTTCGAGACAATCTCTTCGGGCTTCGGTCGCTTGTTTGCCATTCGTGGTCCTCCGTTTCCTAAGCATAACGGTGGACCAGTTCAGTTGGGGAGGCTCAGTTGCTAAGTTCTTCAATAGATGAAGTGATGAGGCAGAGGTCATACAATGGCCTCTGCCTCCTTGCCGACGAGCGTAAGTTAGCCCGAGGTTGAGCAATGGCCGCTACGGGCTCGAAGCGGAACTTCTCGGACCCACTTTCACCGAAGATGCTTCGCGGAACATCCAGTTAAGAATACTTCCGCGAAACTTCATTTTTGGAAAACAACCCACTATTCGATTTCCAGTTTTTTGAAACGCGACCCCTTCCAACTCACATCAGCCATTAAACCCTTCTGACCAAAAATGAAGGATACGATATCGCTTTTAAGGTTGGTGGTGTCCAAATCACCGCCAGCACCAATTTTGGCCACGGCCACCGATGCATCCACGCCCAATTCCCACTCGCGGTCATTGCTGGTGAACTTTGCCAGCGCTTCGTTTGTGTTCAATGCCAAGATCATCGAATGGGATTGAATTCCTGCGATGAAACCACCTTTGACGCCGAAGGTGTTGTAATAAAGCTTTTCATCAGCGCCAGATACCAGCACGCATCGACCTCCTTCGGCGCCAAAGCCAAGGCCAGCTTTCGTGATGTTTGGACACACCAAAACGCCCTTAGCGCTCGCCAGTACTTCGTCAGCGCCTTTTGTATCGGCCTTGAATTGAGCTAATGTGGCTTCCGCTTCCGTGTCTAGTTTCGCAGCATCTTCAGCAGTAAATTTTGCGGTCGCAGTACTCGCAAAAACAAAAATGAACGCGAGGCTTGAGACGACGATTGCAAGGCGGTTTTTTAAAGTAGGCATTTTCCATTCCTCAAAAATCATGAGTCGAGTAGTCGGGCTGCTTTTGCAAACAGCACAGGCAATTGACTACCAGATCGTCAAGGATTCACATAATCAGATAAAAATATTGAAATATATTGATTGCAGTGTTGAGCTGCCAATCCGCTTTCACCGGTGTCCCTTTTTTCTGCTCTCAAGCCTTCCAGGTGAATGTGAGCTGCGGTTTCAAATACCTACGTTTCACAAAGGTTTTTTTGAGATCATTTAAAAAATGTGCCGGTTCTCAATGACCACTTTGGGCTCAAAGTGGACCTTCGCTGTATCTGCGATGAATGTCTGCCATGCGGACAAAGCGGTCGTCTTGCCGAAGTGATCGAATGACTGCTTCGGTGCACTTTGTCGATTAGTCTAAAGCAGTCGCATTTATCTGCTACGGTATCCACCGCCTAAGGCGACTACTAGCAGCCACCAATTGGACGGGGCGTGGTGACGGCGACATGCAAAGCCCCATAGGACTCGCGTACTAATTCTTTGCTGAGGTGTCGCCACAGCCTATTTCTTTGATCTCTTGCCGCGACTTCGCAGGTCCACCGTTTTTGAGGCAGAGTGGACAATGCCAGCGGTTTCTACTTCCCTTGAGGAAGCCGCGCGGGGTTTTTAGGAGCAGAGATCAGATTCGCTTGCGAATTTGGATGAACCGTCGGTGGTCACTGCTATATCTATTATGTACTGGCGGAGCCAACAATGAAGCGTAACGCATGTCTTTTATACAAAGGGTGTCTGAAGCAATCACAAATCCTCAGCGTTCAATTCTTAAAACAGTACGATGCGCGCCCTAATCTCGACACAAAAACCCGCTGTATCGGAAACGAACTGTTTCGAAACTTAGCTTTGTGGCGAACGAGGGGCTCATGAAGAGCGAAACCATTTCTGTTGCCTTTGTCTTGCCGTGTCTCAACGAGGCCGCAACCCTGGAGAAGTGCATTCTGCGCGCGCAAGAAGCTCTGACAGGGATCAAAGAAAAATTTGGTCTTTCCGGGGAGGTGATCGTTGCTGACAATGGCAGCGATGATGGCAGTCAAGACATCGCCAATCGTGCCGGTGCGCGGGTCGTGCATGTGACAGAACGCGGCTATGGTGCGGCCTTGATCACCGGGTTTGGCGCAGCGAAATCGCAATACCTGGTGATGGGCGATAGTGATTGCTCTTATGATTTCGTCGAAGCGGTTCCGATGATTGAGGAATTGTTGAAAGGTGCCGATCTGTGCATGGGCAACCGATTTCGCGGTGGTATAAAATCCGGCGCAATGCCTTGGAAGAACCGGTACATCGGCAATCCAGCGCTTTCAGGTATTCTACGTGTTCTTTTCAAAACCGATATTGGCGATGCCCATTGTGGCTTACGTGCTTTGACCGCGCCCGCGTTAGAGCGTCTCAACCTGTCCTCGTCAGGAATGGAGTTTGCCTCCGAAATGCTTCTGAAATCGGTCCTGCTGGATTACAAGATTGCAGAAGTGCCGGTCACCCTGTCCCCCGATGAACGCGGCCGTCCACCGCATCTGAATCCTTGGCGCGATGGGATGCGGCACCTCATCTACATGTTGTTGTTGAGCCCGAGCTGGCTTTTCATGGGACCGGGCATCGTACTCGGCCTGCTAGGGCTTGTCATAATGACCGCTCTGATTGTTGTAGGCGGTGAAGAGCTAGTGCAGATCGGTGGGTTTTTCTTTGGCAGCCACTGGGCTGTCATGGCCAGTGCTGCAATTATCATCTCAGTGCAGACGATAGTGATGGGTCTTTTTGCAAAGCTTTACAATTACAAAGAGCTTATTCGGCGCCCCAGCAAACGCGCTCTGGTTTTTCTCAACGCGTCGCGCCTGGAATACTGGCTCTTGGCTGGCTTGGGTCTGATCGTGGGCGGCTTGACCTGGATCAGCACCATCACGTTCGGGTGGATCGCGTCGGACTATGCGGGCCTCAGCGCCATGCGGTCGATGATCGCAGCCGGAACGATGTGCGTGGTCGGCGCACAGGTGTTCTTTGCCGGTTTCCTGCTATCGGTAGTTTCTGGCAACCGCTCCCGGCATCTATTTGCTATCGATGTTTGATCAACGCGGGCGGGTCACATGATAAAGGGGGTAAACATTGTAGAACGGGCTGACACGAAGCGGAGCCGGGTCTGGATGGCGTTGTCCATCACGGTTGGCGCGATTCTTGGGATGATTGTCCTTTTTTTGGGTAGCGGCGCGTCTTTCGCTAGTTTTGTATCTTTGTGTGCCCGCATTCCCATTTGGGCCTATGGTGTCATCGCCTTTCTCCAAGCCACAATCGTCATCATGGCGGCGGTGCGCTGGAGAGTGTTGCTTAAGGCCGTTTCCCATCAGGGCGAAACCATTTCTCTGCAGCATGCGACGGCGGCGACAACATCGGCCGCCATTGTTGGGCAAATTCTGCCGATCCAACTTTGCACCCCAGTCATTCGCGCCTGGTTTGCATCGCGATTTGATATCCCGGTATTGCGGTCTTTGGGCACATCAGCATTGGAGCAAACATTTCAGCTTCTCGTTCTCGTTAGCGCGGCAGTTTTGAGTTTTTTGTTTCTGGTGCCAACGGCTGGCTGGGTGATTGATGCCATAGCCGCGATGCTCATATTGGCCTCCATGGTTGTCTTCGTTAGAGTTGGCATTCAGTTGGCGTCGAAGCTGCTGGCGAGTATCGCGGATCAGGGGACGTCACTTTTGTCTCAAGCCGCCGCCCGCTTGCGGACAGGCTTCGAAAGAACAGCACAGCTGCCGGACCGCATCTTGATATCGGTCACCGCGCTGAGCCTTCTTGGATATGCCGTCCTTGCCGCGTTGAATGTCTTGCTGCTAAGCGTCATCGCGGGCGTTGACGTCCTACCGCTTCTGATTGCCTATCCCTTGGTGTTGTTTCTTATGTCGCTGCCCGTCTTTCCAGGTGGATTGGGGGTAGTGGAAGTGACCTGGGCGGGCGTGCTCGTACGCGAAGGCGTGCCGTTCGATCAAGCGGTCGAAGCCGCCTTGGCCTTACGGGTCGTCTCGACCCTGGGATTTTTTTTGGTTGTGCCGCTCTTGCTCTCCGGTCTCCAACTGCAAAAGCGGAGTGCTCCGTGACGCGGCCGTGGCTATCAGTGATCATGCCTATCTTTAACGGTAGAGCGACGCTACATACCGCCCTGTCATCCATTGCTGGACAATGCGACGGGCTTGAGATTGTCGCCGTGGATCAAGGTTCAACCGATGGCAGCCGCGAGATTCTTCGGGCGGCGCAGAACCGCCTTCCGATCCGGATCATCGACAATCCCGGTGGCAGTTCGTGGACAGAGAATTCAAATATCGGCCTGCATGAGGCACGCGCGCCGCTCGTCACAATGCTGCACCAGGACGATATTTGGTTGCCGAAGCGTGCAGCACTTCTGAAAGAGATAAGTACTTTTTTTCAAGACGTCGACATCTGGGTGCATGGTGCCGGTCTCGTCGACACCCAAGGGAAAATTGTGGGAAAGATGTGCCCGCCTTTTGGTGACGCGAGGTGTATCCTAACTTCCGAAGAAGCGCTTTCGCACCTTATTGTGCAAAACACCTTGGCGCTACCTGCGGTCATGTTCCGGCGCGACGCTGCTCTGCGCAAGGGCGGCCTTGATGAGGAACTTTGGTACACGGCAGATTGGGATCTATGGCTGAGCCTCGCGCAGAACGGTCTGGCCTGGGACCCCGAACATGCTTCGGCGTTTCGGATTCATTCAGAATCCCTGACCATGACTGGATCGCAAGACTTGCAATCATTCAAACGCCAATTGGAGATACCTCTCGACCGTCATCTGGCGCATCTCCCGGAACGGTTGGCGACACGTGCTCGCAAGCGCGCAGAAGCGGCCAACGCGCTCAACGTTTGTTTGGCAAGCTTGCATCATCGCAGCCTGCATGGTGTTGGTTCCGCCCTTCGTTCGTTTTTCTTACTTGGACCGCTCGAATGGCGCGATTTTCTCATGACCACCCAGCTTTTGAACAGACTGGTGCCCCGACTGAAATTGGGACTGAAACGAGGAACATGAAATGGGTTCAATTGGAGCAAGTGTACGGCGTGCTTTTGGCCCCTATGAGAGGCAAGTCTCGGAGCTATACCGCCGTGTTTTCATTGACTTGGAGAACCTGACGGACTGTATTCAGGGTTGGGCAGATCCAACAGCTATCTGTGAAATCGGGTGCGGCGAAGGAGCCTTGGCAGAGCGTTTACGCCGGGATTTCCCTCATGCTTCCTATCTGGGCATCGATATTATCCCGCATTTAGGACGTATGTTTGACGGAGACCGTGCAGAATTTCGTCAGATTGACGCTCAGGACCTTGCCGAAGAATGCGCCGGGCAGTTCGACCTAGTTGTAATCAACGATGTTATGCACCACGTCCCGGGTCCAATCCGCACGGACATCCTGGAAGCCGCAAAAAAGCTGTTGATGCCGGGCGGTATTCTCGTGTTCAAAGACTGGCTGAGAAGAAAAACGCCAATTCATGCGGCCTGTTACATTGCAGATGTTCACATTGGTGGCGACAAGAACGTGGCCTATATGGCCATGGACGAGCAGCGCGAACTGATCACTTCGGTTTTTGGACCAGACGCAATCGCCGCGGAACAATCGATCAAACCTTGGTCACAGAACCACGCATTCAAAGTCGTGAAATAGGGCACAAGGTATGACTGCACTCGCTCACACAAAGCCGTCTGCACTTAGCCAGGAACAAAGGCTGTCGTTGGCGATCAGGGTTTTCGTACTGGCAAAAATCGCCATCCTGCTTGTGCTGGCGGTCAATACCCGCTTTGTGATGGATGAGTTTTGGCACTTCACCCAACCGGCATATCTGTTCAACGGCACGTTCGAGACAATTTGGCCCAAGAAAGCGGTCGGCTACGCAGTATTTTTTGAACTTTCTCATCTGATTGGCTGGGACGCCACCTCGATGCTGATGACGGGCCGACTGACCACGGCAGGCCTGGCATTGGCGCTGACCTGGTGCATCTACAAAAGCGCCCGCGCTTTGGGTTACGAGCGCATCACCGCTATCCTGGCCGTAGCGCTCTTGCTCAGCTTCAGCAATTTCATCGAGCGGGGGTTTCGCCTCCGATCCGAACCGCTTGCCACGTTGTTTGCGGCGATGGCTGTGTTGGTCATCGTCCGATACGAAACTGACCGCGCCAAAACCCTTCTCATTGCGGGTCTGCTCAGCGGGCTTGCGTTCGTAACGACGCAGAAATCGGTCTATTTCAACTTCGCCTTGGGCGCAGCAACCGTGGTTGACGCAATCTGCATGATGTCCTTCGCCCGTGCAGTCAAACGCGCAGGCCTGCTTGTTCTGGGCTGGGCTTTTGCCATCGCGCTCTACAGCGCCCTGCTCGGCGGGTCAGCGATGCCGCAGGTTCTAGAGGTACTCTTCCTGGGGCCCGCCGAACTCGCACTCAACGGCGGTAGCTACTACGAAGGGCTTGACGTATATATCTGGCAGACGATTTTGCGTAACACGTTGCAATATGGTTTGGTTGTGTTGGGACTTTTCTTGTCTGCCAAACATTTCCTCAAACGCGACAGTGCTGCACGTATATTCCTTATCTACACGGTTTTGCTTACTGTATTAGTCTTCTTTCACAATCAGACTTGGCCATACGTGTTCACCATGGCCCTGCCCTTTCTGGCGATCTACGGTGCCGTGGCGACGACCGATCTTATTCGACAGTCGGAAAGATGGACCTCGATTACGGTTGGCATCCTGATAGTGATCGCTGTGCAGAGCACCGTTCGGAATGTACATTATCTGAGCCATGATAACAGCGCTCAAATAGCGCTCGTCCGACAGGCAGAAGCGCAGCTTGCGAAAGACGAAACCTATTTCGACGGCATCGGCATGATCCCCAGCCGTCGTATGGAGCCCCGTCTTTGGCTTGATGCTCAAGCCGTCATTAAAACCAATGAAGAAGGGCAGAATTCTACTCTCTATCACGCACTGCTCGGCGCTGAACCTCATCTTGTGATTTCGACCCATCGAACAGACAAATTGGGCGCAGTATTCCAATCCGCACTGGAGGCGAATTACGGCTTCCTAACGCAGTACATCATGCTGCCATTCGAAATCAACCCAGAGCTCTTACCGACAAAATCCGAGCGTGCCCTGCTCTTCAAAGGCATCTATTCAGACTAGAGCTTTCTGTGCACGGACGCATTGGGCGCACCCGGGGCGTATGCCGGAACGATTTGGAGAGTCCATTAGGTATTGCCCATCGTCTAGGTAACGTTAGCGAGCTGAAGATGTTTCTCACACTACTGACCATCGTTGATGGAAGCGTGCCGGGTAGTTTGATGCTTTTCTCGCACAGTCTTCGATGCCTGTTTCAGAGGTGAATACGAAATCAACCGCGCTGCTTTGTGGGGTCTCACGCGGGGCGGAAACCGCACTTCTCGGGGTAAGAGCAGACATTCGTGCGAACTGCAGCATTGGTAGTTTTGGGCTCACTGCCGCCATTCTCTGCGGTGGGCATCGATAGGAGGTAGGAGCCCCTTGCGGACCTCCGCTAGCTCGACTGATTTTGCTAGCGCAGCACGACATGAACGCAGAAGCCAACTATTGTCGAGATCTCTCCATAAACAGTGCTTCTTGATCTCCATAGCGGCCCAAAACTTCATTCGCGAAACCGACCTTTTTTGCAACATTGATTGAGGCCGAATATGCAGGATCGAACATCGCCGAGGTATGCGTGCAGGGTAGAGTCGTATCAGCCCAATGCATCATCGCAGTAACCGCTTCGGTTGCGTAGCCTTTTCCATGAGCGTAGGTTCTGAGCACCCACCCGGCTTCTGGTCTTCCGTCCAATGTTGGCTCCGTATCACGATGATAGTCCGCAAGGCCAACCTCGCCTAGGAAATCACCGTCGGCTTTGGATTGAACGACCCAATACCCAAAGCCCAAGTGTTGCCAGTGACCGGCATAGCGCAGTAGCCGAGACCAAGATTTCTCCTGTGTCGACGGCACTCCGGATATGTGTGCAACAACCTCTTTGTCAGCCCACATTGATGCGCTGTCATGAAAGTCACTTACTTGATGGCCACGAAGAAGAAGGCGCTCGGTTTCGATCGTCGGCACCAGTGATGCGTCGTTCATTTAATAAAACCCTTCAAATAGAAATCAGCGGGAGGCCCGAGCACTGAAAATGTTGCAGGTGGACATCGCACTTCATGATTGAATAGCGGGAAAGGTCAACCCTTGCGGACATTGATTAAGAGTGCCGCATCAGCTCACTCGGGCTCTCTGAAGGACTTCTCTGCGGTAGGTACCTGCTGGTGACAAGAGCCCAAAGCCGCCTTTGATCACGCTTCGGTCTATCGCGAGTGCAGCAAGTCGCGAAGCGCAGATTCCGGACGTCCATCGCCAGGTGGCAAAGACAGGTGAGCGGACTTAGTTACAATTCACTGTAAATCCAATTTCGACAGAAACCGTTCCATGTGCGGATCAGAACGGCCAAACGGCACATGGTTGCGATGGAACCATCGAACTTCCCGAAATTCTGAGCCGTCGAAGTTCAGTTGTTCCCTTCGATCTCCACGGAGGACGTACCAAAGCGACACATCAGTATGCCCAGAAGTAAGACCGACGGTTTCTGTAACGGTCAAGAAGATTGGCGATGGATACAAAAAATTGGCTTCGATACCAAGCTCTTCAAATGCCTCGCGCTTCACCGTTTCTCGTGGATTTTCATCGAGATCGACATGACCACCAGTAGGCAACCAAAGCTCGGCGTTAATGTGATCGACCAGAAGTACATGATCTCCATCAATCAGCAAAAAATAGGATACGAGGTGGCGAGGCGGAGTAGCAGGCTTCGCTATTCGAAACAAATTTGCGCCCGTGTCGATCCAATTAAGCGTATCGGAGATATGGGTGGTTTCAACTTCATCTAAGGGGTTTATTCGATTTATCTCACTTCGGATGATTTGCCGCATAGTATCTCGAATTACAAATGTTCACCTTTCATTCTAAATGCGTGTGGCGAGATTTCAAGGTACTAAGGGCTCTAAGCCATCGTTCTCTGCGGATTTCATGATTGGTGGTAAGAGCCCTGACTTGCCTTTGCTAAGCCATTTGAACTCTGCACATGCATTCGTCTGGTAAGCTGACAAAGCTGTCGTTGGCATCTAAAAAGGCTGTCGTTAGGTTGCAGAGCGCAGCACCATAGCATTGAGGCTTGAATGCGGAAAATCATTGTCACCGGAGCCAATGGTGTCGGGAAAAGCCATTTTGCTTCGGTGTTGTCTTCAGCCCGACCAGAGATCCCCGTGGTTTCCTTCGACGCGATCAAACTTCGCAAAGAATGGCAGCAGCGCTCCCGACCGGAGATAGTTGCGGCTCTGGCACTGGAGATCGAAAAAGAAGCATGGATACTTGAGGGCGGCCCTAGCCTTTTGTCTCAAGCGGTCAGTCAAGCTGATGCGCTGGTCTGGTTGGACCCGCCTGAATTGGTGAGGGGATGGCAGCTTGCAACGCGACCATGGAAATTTCTCGGAAAGACTAGGCCAGAGTTGCCACTTGGGAACGTCGATTGGCCCTGGCAGCAGTACAAATTTGCCCTTCATAGCCTCAAGAACGGGTCGAAATTTCGTGCGTATATCTCGGAAATATATGCAAGCGCAGATGGGCTACAAAAGTGGCGGTGCCGCGGCAGAAATGACTGCGAAGTTGTCGTCAGAAATTGGGCTCAGAGCCGACCTGAATGAAGGTTTGGGCTCTTACTGCCAGCCTATGCCCACAGCAGAGAATTGCAGCAGTGAGCCCAATCAGCCCAAAAACTGCAAAACTACGACGTCGGCTTGTAGAGATTCTCAAAAGTCGTTTTTTCGGGATCAAACGATGTATCGGCGTCGATCAAACTGAAGCCTAACTTACATTCAACACATACCCGTAAGATGCTGGTCAAATGCTCACAAATGACAGAGGGAATATTGTCCACCTCTTTTTTTGCGTACACGAAACCCGAAAATTCAACTTTCTGATCAAGGTTTAGCCAGCCGAGAGTAACCAGTTTCGGCCTCGCATGCCGGTAAGAATCGCAATTCCCTTCGAGGTAAACAGTCAGCCAAATCTCACTTGTGGAAGGAAATACATCAACCGGCAAAGGAAGAATCTCACGTACAGCACTGATAGCTTCATCAACGATTTCCATGCGGATACTAAGCACGATTAGCGGCGGGTTTCCAATGGCGGTTTTGTCCGCATCGCAGTCGTTGCTGGCGTCTGAACTGTCCCCAAGACCTGCCGAAACTGTCGGATGACCGGTCTGAGCCCATGTAACGAATGCTGCACTCGGAACCAATGTCAGTTACCGGGTCAGTGTGCTTTGCGTCGGGTGGGATTGGGCGGCAGTGATATGTAAGCGCTACATTACGTATAGAGAGTCGTCGACCCGTGCTAAGGTCAAGCCTCCACAAGGAACAATTCTATGTACCGTGTCCGACTTTTTGCCACCCGCCACGCACGCGCATTTGAATGGATCTACAAGCGTGTCGAGCAGGTCATGGTGGCGCTGGAACCCCTTTTCGCAAAAATTGGCTACAACCGTGTTGAGCGCCCGATTGCCCTTATCGAAAAGGGAGTGAAGACACTTCTTTTCGATTGCAAAATGTGCGGCCAATGCGTGTTATCCTCAACCGGCATGTCCTGTCCGATGAACTGCCCCAAACAGCTGCGCAATGGCCCCTGTGGCGGGGTGCGGCAGGGAGGGTATTGCGAGGTGAAGCCTGAAATGAAATGCATTTGGGCGCTAGGCTGGGACGGGGCCAGCCGCATGAAAGACGGGGCCGCGAAGATCAGGGAGGTTTTGCCACCTGTTGATCGCAGTCTGCAAGGCTCTTCCTCATGGTTGCGCGTCAGCCGCGAAAAGGCGACATTGAACCGCGAAAAACGGGATGCGGCCCGCATGACCGTTGCTGACGCCTTTCCAGAGGCACGATTGCAGGAACCAAGCTCGGCTCCACTGGCAGACGAGCCACCCAAGGCCACGACCTCGAGGCGCGACACAAGAGCGATACCTCACCCATCGAAAACACCCTGCTGCCCTATGCCAAGCCGCCTGAGGGTCATGTCTCTCACAGTCGGCTTGAGCGTGTTTTGCGCTCGGGCCGCTTTGCAGTGACGGCTGAATTGAACCCGCCCGACAGCGCCAATGCGGCGGATGTTTTTGATGCGGCTCAGCCCTTGGGAGAGGTCGCAGATGCGATCAATGCTACAGACGCATCGGGGGCCAATTGCCATATGTCCTCCATCGGCATCTGCGCTCTGCTGACCCGCGCGAGCTATTCCCCGGTTTACCAGATTTCCTGCCGCGACCGGAACCGTATTGCCATTCAGGGCGATGTCTTGGGTGCTGCCGCGCTAGGTGTCAGTAACGTGCTGTGCTTGACGGGCGATGGCGTGGGCGTGGGCGATCAGCCCGGCGCGAAACCGGTGTTCGATTTTGATAGCCTCAACCTGTTGCGTACCCTGCGCACAATGCGCGACGAAGGTGTGTTTCTGTCGGGACGAAAACTGTCCAGCCCACCGCAGCTGTTCCTCGGGGCGGCAGAAAACCCGTGCATCCCACCTTATGAGTGGCGTGCGGACCGCCTGACCAAAAAGGTCGAGGCCGGGGCCGATTTCATCCAGACCAACTATATTTTTGACATTCCCCTCTTTGAGGCATTCATGGAGCGGGTGCGTGATGCCGGCATGGACAAGCGCGTGTTTGTCATCGCCGGGGTCGGCCCTCTCGCCTCGGCCAAGGCGGCGCGGTGGATGCGCAGCAACGTGCCGGGCATTCACATCCCCGATGCCATCATCGACCGGTTGGAGGTGGCGCAAAACCCTTCGGATGAGGGCAAGAAAATATGCATCGAGCTGATCCAGCAACTGCGCGAGATTGTGGGCGTCTCAGGCGTGCATATTATGGCCTATCGGCGCGAACACCTTGTCTCCAGCATCATCCTTGAATCGGGTGTTCTGGCAGGACGGCGCAGGCGGAAGAAAGGTTAACCTGTCTGGTCGGATAACAATTGCGTGTCGTCATTGAACTTTCGGAACAGCCGACCACTTGCAGCGATTGGCAGACTTCCAACCGTGCTGCTTTTCGCTGCAGACGCAAGGTGCGGATTGCTGCCGTTGGGGCGGGCGCAGCGAATTCACACTTTGTCTGCATAGCAGCTGTTCAAGGCTCCAAAATACTGCATCTCTGATTTAAGGTCCGCTTCCTGCGCGTTGCTTCCAATCGTGGTGCTTGGTGCTGCAAACGCGGCGAACGGCAAGTTGGTGGCCATTGTGTTGAAAATCTCAAAATTGCCGGAGGCCTGTGTTCTCTGCAAAGGGCGATCCGTCGCTAAAGTCCAAAGACAATATTGATGACGGTTGTTGAGATGCTCTCTGGCAGCAATAGACAGATTTCGGCCGAACCCTGAACTATAATACCCTACCAAGCTCACCTATTGCTACGACCCGCTGCAATTGCCCAAGCTGGGCTTACTTCTTGCGCCGTTTAAGAGATGAACAAAGGGACACATAGGTGTCCCTTGGTAGCTTGCTCACCCGATCAGTAGCCCCGTATGCCGGGTGTCAGATGAGGGGTTTTGATGAATAAAGTTTGGACGCTTTTTGACCCGAGTCAACTCATTCTGGAACAGAAAGTTCAACAATTTGTTGGTGACCGCCCGGTTAGTGCGCGCTGGCGCTAATATTCTGGTTCCAGTTCCACTGTATGCGCGGTGTCCCCAAGACGGATTCCGGAATGTTGGCGCTGACGAAATCTGACAAGACGTAATTTCTTCGTTGGGAACGGCGTCAAACCGCGACCGGGTGCCGGGTACCGCGTGCAATCACGCGCTTCCAGTCGAGCCCTTCGAAAAGGGCCTCAAACTGCGATTTGGTCATCGTCATCACCCCGTCACTCACGCGGGGCCATTCAAATCCCTTTCCCTCGATCCGCTTGTAGACCAGCACAAGGCCAGTCCCATCCCAAACGATGAGTTTCAGCCGGTCCGCGCGTTTCGAACGGAAGATGAAGATCGCGCCACTGAATGGATCGAGATCGAATTCATTCATGACGATCGCGGCAAGGCCATCCATTCCCTTTCGAAAATCAACCGCCCTGGTGGCGACGTAGAATTTGAAGTTGCCGGCTGGGGAAATCATACGCAACCCTCAACCGCGAGCATGATCTTAACCAGATCGTCTACCGGATAGTTGACGGGAAAAGATATGGAGCTTTCCTGGCCCGTGAGAAGAATGCGATCATCGGTCTTCGGATAGCTTTTTGGAGGTGTTTCTTCGGCAATCAGTACTTCTGAAAAGACCCGTTCTTCGTTCCGGGCGGTGCTTCTGACCCGTGAAGATTTCACGTCTGACCTCCATTTATAAACCAGGGATTGGGAAACGTTGCAATTCGCCATGATGTCACCGACAGTCAGTTCACCCAGATCAAGTTTGTTTTTTACAAACCGCTTGAAGCTGGGCGGCCAGACACGGCGCCCGCCTGCGTGGACTTCGATGGTGAAACCGTAGACTTCGAATGACTGTGGGAATTGCCCCATAGCTGCTGCCTCTCTTTTGGGGCAGTATGTCATGTGAGCAAAAGCGTGATCAGGGGTGATTTAGGGGGGCAGATGCAACGCTTACATCTGTTCGTAGGTTCCGCCGGACAATTCTATGAGATCGATGCCGTCGTGTTCGAGCCAACGCGCAACTTGGCAGCTATCTTCAATTGTAAATCCAACTTTCTGGAAATCTGCAGAGTTCAACTTGACTGCAATAGGATAGTCCTTGCCCACGGCGGCGCGCGTCGCTTTGTAAGTCGTCCTCAAAAACCTCGCCCGGTTTTCAAGCGATCCGCCCCATTCGTCCGTGCGACGGTTGGTGATAGGCGACAGGAATTGACTGACGAGATACCCGTGCGCGGCATGTAGCTGCACGCCATCAAATCCTGCTTTCTTCGCTATCGCGGCGGTCTTGGCATAGCGCTGGATCGCATCCAGAATATCTTCTGAACTCATTGCCCTCGGCTTTCCGAACAGGCCTAGAATGCGCAGCTTTTCTGCGGACGGGGACAATGGCCGTGTATTCACTACAATAGGACATTGGCGTCCCGGATGGCTGATTTGCATCCAAATTTGGCTGCCACCGGATTTCGCGGCGGTCGCCCATTCTCGCGGAGAGTCTAATATGCCCTCGTCTTCAACAACGACATTTCCGGGCCGCTCAAGGTATCGTTTGTCGACCATGACATTGCCCGTTACTTGCATGGCCATGCCACCATTGGACCAACGCTTATAGAGAGTCTGATGGCCTTCGGTTGGAGCATCATGAACATCTGCGAGCGCTTCGGTCATGGCACTTCGCGAGAAGCGGCTTTTCAACCGCACACCGCATGGAAGGTCGAGATGTTCCGAAAAACCTAATTCTTTCATTGCTTTCCGCCCCAATTAAACACTTGTGACCATTTATGAGTCACCGACATCCGTTTAGGTTGCACCACCACAATCCATTTGAGCAAACGCTAAAGCGGATCTTGGAGCTGTTTCATACAAGTGCTGTTTGATCCGTGACTTGTGAATTGCCCCATCCGTCATCTCTGCTCCAACCATCAGTGGCTGGTTTTTCCGCCACACAGCGGTATCCCGCGCCGCACACACTGCAATTCTTTCGCTGCAAGTGCGCGCAGCATGAAATCGACGTGTGGGTTGGGCTCGCTGCCGACCCTAGGCTCTGGACCTATAAACAGGTCGCAGCGTCAACGGCTGCTTTGACCCAGAGCAGACACTGGCAGAAAGCACGGCTATGACCGGGTTGCGGACTAAGCCGCCACTCGCCGCACCGTCCACTAAGAAGCGCTCCGCGAACTTTGCGGACCCTGGAACAGCCTTTGACACAACAATTTGGAACGCCGCAGTTAACCGCGTGCACACCAGCATTGATTTCGAAAAGGTCCCAATGCCATCATCTTCTAAAAGTAGGAGGGGATTAGATGTGGAAACCAATCATATTTGCTTTTTTGATTGTCGTGACTGGTGCCGCAGCGGCTATGTAACACGATGTGCGGGATCCAGCGACTTTGCAAAAACCGCTTATTCAGGACTTGCTAACCGAGTCGCTCAAAAACACTGAGGGCTTGGAGGTTGTCGTGAGCTATGTTGCCCTACCACCAAACCTCACTTTACCAATGCATTGGCATCCCGGTGAAGAATTTGCCTACATTCTGCAGGGCAGCGTCACCCTCATCCTAGACGGCGAAGGCGAACAAGAAGCTTTTTCAGGTGACGTAGGCGTCGTTCCGTTGAAAAAAGTGCACACCGCTCGCTCAGGGGACGAAGGGGCAACCATTTTGGTGTTCCGTGTCCATGAGGAGGGCCAGCCAGGCAGAGTTTTGGTCAGCGACTGATTTTCAAGACAAAGGCGAAATATTCTTTACCGAATGCATGGTTGTCGGAACCGGGGGGGGCCGTTTGCCTTCACACTTGCAACCCTGCTTTTTTCCACCCGCTGCGCCAGCGATCAGCGCAGGTTGGAATAGAGAATAATGGTAAACGTGTTGTCTCGGTTATCGAAGCCGCATTCGGAGCGATTTCGTTCAATTTGACAGCCGCTGTTTTTGCCGCATCTATGTCATCGAGCTCAGCGAGCGACGCAATCAGCATCAGGTGGCTCATCAGGAAGGTTGCACGCACAGACAAGGCTTCGCGACAGGCCTGCGCGGCTTCCTCATAACGTCCCAAGTGAAACAAGGCGGCACCCTGTCCCATGAAAGCGGCGTGCCGCAATGGATCACCCGGGCTGAGTTCGACAGACCGGACTGCATGTTCCAGCGCCTTGTCAGGGCGATTCAGCAAATAAAGATTTGCAGCAGCGAGCATGTGGACCGTCGCCGCGTTGGGATTTTCCGACAATGCTTCCTTAAAGGCTGTCCGCGCGCGGGACAGGTCTTGTGCCAGCATAGAGATTGAATGCGCGGCATAAGCCTTTGCAATGCCGTCCGCGCGATCGCTCCGCAGCACCTGCTCTGCGGCCGCGACAGCTGACTTGGGTCCCTGATCTACAGGTTCCAAACCTTGCACAAGACGTTGGATATGAAGCCATGCTAGCAAGCCCGCTGCGGAGGCGTATTCCGGATCTCGATCCAAAGCCAGTTTTGTCAGTCGTATTGCCTCTTTGTTGTCTTGGTCAGTCAGCAAGTGGAAATGTGATAAAGCTCGGAGGTAGAGCTCGTATGCCTGTAAGTCCTTGGTGGGTTTTGCACGCGCACGATTTGTTTCAGCGTGCCGCACCGATGGTTCAATAGCTGTAACTACGTCTTCGGTGACTTGATCTTGAAGATCAAAGATGTCGTCGAGCACACCGTCAAAGCGGTCCGCCCACAAATGGCTCCCATTTTCGGTATCTATGAGCTGTCCCGTGATGCGGACGCGCTGCCCGGAACGCCGAACGGAGCCTTCCAGTACATACCGAACCCCTAAGTCGCGGCCCACGTCGCGGATGTCCGTGCTTTTCCCCTTATAAGCAAAAGAAGAGTTTCGTGCGACGACCATCAACCAACGAAACCGAGATAGCTCAGTTATGATGTCTTCCGTTATGCCATCGGCAAAGAACTCCTGCTCCGGATCACCCGACATATTGTCGAATGGGAGCACTGCGATTCCCGGCCTCACATCCGCTTTGATCGCGAGATTGGCTTTCGTACCCTTTGGCCAACACCAGATTCCAACATGCCGCGTGATGTTTTTCAGTTCGGTTTGCTCTCCGCCGTCGAATAATCCCGCATCGTTACGGTCAAGGCTGTTATGTGACATATCTGAAAAGAGCACTTGTCCCGGCTTCGCGAGAGCCTCCAGACGCGCCGCAACATTGATGCCGTCGCCGAAAATGTCATCGCCATCGGTTACCACTTCCCCTGTGTGAACCCCGATGCGCAGTTTGATGTGGTCAGGTTTGTGGGCGGACTGAACTGCAATCGCGCAAGCTGCTGCTTCAGATGGTGATTGAAACTCGACGATCCAGCCGTCGCCCATGCTTTTGATCAGTGAACCATTGGTATCTTCCACGATCGGGAGAAACGTGTCCTCGCGGAAGGTCTTTAATGCAGCGACTGTGCCAGTACGGTCCTGATCCATCAGCGCGGAATAGCCCACAATGTCGGCGGCCAATACCGTCGTGAGACGTCTTCCCATTCACCCCTCCTCTTTGCAATGAAGTTAGCTCGGTGGGTTGCTTCTGTCAGCCCATTCGTCAGATTTTGAAAAGCCTTAATGAATAGAAAGCACAGGTACAGGCATACACGCACAACTAAAAAGGTAATGCTCAAATACCTGTCGCGCATTCAGCAAACGGTCACCTTCATATCCGCGGAGTTAGTTACTTGCGTTTCTTTAGCTGCCAATGTTCGTGGCAAAGCAATTCCGCTTTGGGCTCGAAGCGGCCATCCAACCAATTTGCTCAGATGACTGCTGAGGTAGGAGGAGCGGCCATTCAGACCAGGCATCGAGCAACTCCGAGCCGAAAGGGTCGCTTTCACCAGTTCCGGTCATTCGTGGAAATCCTGGCTGCGTCCAGGCCGCGGGACAAAGTGACGTACTCGATACCGGGTCCTAATATCGTATATGAGCTCAAAGTTTCCGTTGGTGGTAATTGCTAAAGAAGTCCGCTACGTGCGCGCGCTGACAGCATAAGCTGGGTTGACGGGTTGACGGGCGGCAGGAAAGTCTCTTGGAGCAAGCCTTAGCAACTGGTAAAAAAGCAAAAACCGCCGTAGCCGATGTGGCTGAGGCGGTTTCGCAAATATCGTTGGTTGCGGGAGTAGGATTTGAACCTACGACCTTCAGGTTATGAGCCTGACGAGCTACCGGGCTGCTCCATCCC